>NZ_CP016027.1:2232500-2908964 GCF_001663815.1 Halothiobacillus diazotrophicus | reverse complement strand
TGACCGCTGCTGTAGTAGCCGAGGGTCGGATGGTAGAGCACCTCGGCCATGTACTCGGCGAAGCTCAGGGGCGCCTGCGACATCCGCTGGCGCAGATGCGCGATCAGTTGCAGGCTCTTGGCCTGATCGGCAGGCGACGGTTCGGGCAGGGAAAAATCCGGTTCGACGACGGGCATGAAACGACTCAGGACAACGGGGGCAGTGCGTCCGCCGACTTCAGATGGGCGGGCCGTTGACGCAGAATTTCCACCCCGACCCCCCGCGTGTAGAACAGGGCTCGGGGCTTGGTCGCCCGAATCCAGATGGCTTCCAGGGGAAAATGAATGAACAACTGTTCGGTCACCCGCTCCACCAAGGTTTCCAGCAACTGGAAAGCGCCGGCATTCACGACCATCATCACCATCTCGCACACGCGCTGGTAATCGACGGTCAACGCAACATCATCGGTTTGCGCCGCTGGTCTGATACTGGAAACCCCGAGACGCATATCGATGTGCAGCGGCTGTTTTTCCTGGCGTTCGTGGGGATAAATCCCGATCAACGCCTCGAAGGACAGACCATCGACGATGATCCAATCCAGCGCGTCTGCGCCTGGCGGGGAGGAAGATACGTGGGACATCGAAAAACCTAAAACTGCGTGAAATCGAACTCGAGACTGTCCCGCGGGCTCTGGATGAAGTCGCCCTGCACGAGATCGACCCCCATGGGCCACAGCAGTTGCAGTGTGGCCGGATCTTCGACGTTCGGCACGATCACCTCCATCTCCCGACCGTTCGCATCGTTGAGCAACTTTGCCACAGCGGTCTGATGCGCACTTTCGTGACTGAAGTTCTCCAACAGCGCACGGGAGATTTTGATGCTCTTGGTCTTCAGATGATCCAGCAGACGGAAGGGTTCGGCGCCCTCGCCGAAACCGTCGATCAGCAGGGTAGCCCCCAGCGGCGAGATGGCATCGCGCAGGTTTTCCAAATGTTTGAGCAGATATCCAGCCGTATCCGCACGGACCTGGATCACGATCAGTTCCTCCGGCAGGCGAATGCTGCTGAGTCGGCTGACCAACCACTGAGCGAACCCATCATCGCGCAGGGACTGTTCGCTCACACGCACGTAAAGCTTTACTTGTTCGCCGCGTTTGAGGGCGGCACTGATTTCCTTGATCGAGCTCAGGATGACCCAACGATCGATGGATTGCATCAGGTCGCCGCGCTCGGCACGCCCCAGGAACTCCATGGGGCGCAGCGGATTGCCCTCCTCGTCGATCATGCGCAGGAACACCTCGAACCGGTTGAGATCGCGGTGCCCCAAGAGCGAGACGATGGGCTGGAAAGCCAGGAAGAACCGGTTTTCCTTGAGCGCGTCCTTGATGCGTCGGGCCCAAGTTTCCTCCTGCTCGGCATCGCTGGCTGTCTTCAGGTTCGGCTGATAGAGCTCGAACTGATTGACCCCCTTCTCGGCGGCCTTGTTGGTTGCCCGTTCGGCACGATCGACGAGCTCCATGCTGTTGATCGGGGAATTCGAATCCAACAGGACAAGGCCCAGCGCCACGTTCACGGTGACCGACGTGGTGCCCATGCTGAAGATATAGTCCTTTGCATAGCCGATGAGGCTCTTGACGACGACCTCGGCCTGCGCTTGATCCGCCTTGCCCAGCAGAACCAGGAACGAATAGGCGCCATGTCGGGCCACCAGACCCTTGCCGCCGACGAGGGCCTCGATTTCCTTGCCGAACTCCGTCAGCAGACTGTCGATCCCCGTGGTCCCGATCATCCGTTTCAACGCATCGCTGTTGGTGATATCGAGCATCAGCAGTGCCCCGCTTTCGCCCTCGTGATCCTTGATCAGACCGATGCGCGTATGCAGTTGGTCGAAGAAATAGTTCCGGTTGTACAGGCCGGTCAGGATATCGCGCCGTGCCAGGAACTCGAGTTGCTCCTCGACTTCCGCCGAGTTCTGCTGCTTCCGGGTCATGAAGATCTGCAGACATTCCTCACCGGCGAAACTGGCACGCGACGAGGAAATGATGACCTTGATCCGGTCGCCACCCTCGGTGCTCATCTCGAATTCCTCGGTCGCCTGATCCTCCTTGAGGAAATTCTTGAGTCGCCCCGCGCTTTCGCCGACGGCGCGGTCCAGCAGCGGTTCCTCCATCAGGTCGCCGAGTTCCGCAAATCCCAATAGATCGAGGTAGGCGCGGTTCGCATAGATATGCAGGCCATCCTGAATGTAAGCCACGGCTTCGCTGGAACCATCGATGAGCTTCTGGCAACGTTGTTCCGCATTGTCCAGCTTCTTCTTGAACAGCTTCCGGTTCTGTTCGCTGATCGAGGCGACGACCTCACGGATCAACACCGGGATAAGGCGAGATTCATGCACGACGACGGCTGTGGCACCCAGTTCGTAGAGCGGCAATACCTGGCTATCGTCATCGACGTCGGCCAGAACGAGCTTGGGCAGATCGTCAAAGAGCACTTTGGCCTGTTCCGTCTCGCCCAGAGACTCGAGCATGCCTGCGGAATGACCGCCGAAGTCGATCAAGATCACATCGGCCGGCGTTTTACCCATCTGCTGCTGGGCGGCCTCGATCGAATCCGCATGGGTGACATTGGCCTGCAGCCCTTGATTGCGCAACTGTCCGCGGAGCGCAATGGAATCGTTGATGGCGGAAGAGAGATATAAAACGGTGAATGGTCGTTCCTTCACCCGGTCAAGCATCGGCACGTTGCGCCTCCATGATCAGAAAGCCCTGCCCGGTCTGGTATACCGCGCCAAGGTGCACCTGTATTTCCTGCTCTTCTCGCATGACTAAAATTTCCTGGGTTTCTTCAGCTAATGTGGTGGGTACAATGACCCGAACGATCACGTCCTGTTCATTGGTGAGCACAATGACGGGCCAGGTCTTGCTCCACCGGCTCTCGGCGGCCCGATAATCGCGTGCATAACTCGCAAAGGCCGTTCCGGGAAGGCGTTCGACCCCCATGTCGACGGAACTGCGGCCCTCCTCCATATGCCGTACCCAACGCACGACGCCGATGGCCGTACTGGCAGCGGAACCGCCTGCACCCGCTGGTAATTCCGCCAGAAGCAGATCATCCACCGCAGCGCGACTGTTCGCGGCGAGGCGCCAATGCAGGCGGAAACCGGTCGGCGACAGGTTGACGATGTCCCACGAACTGGGTTCATTGATGTGCGCCGGATGCGCTGCACTGAACATCCGACTCGTTTCATCCCCGTTCCAAGCCACTTCGCCCGTTTCCAGCGGTGCCTTGATATCCATCTTGAAATCGGCGATGCCCAGCATCGGCTGAACGTCACCGCGAATCGGCTGCTCCAGCCCTTCCCAGTCCACCCCGGCGAGCGCCAGCGTGGAATTGGGAAGCGAATCGTGACTGTTCAGGCGCTCCAAGCGGTGGTGCACACTCAGGTACCCCAAGGTGATCAGACTCGACGCGGGCGCGCCCGTACCCACGCCAGTCGGCTGGGTGCGCGGCATGTGGCTCACGAAGTAGAACTGCAGTCGGTTCAGAAGGTTCTGAATCTGTGCCTGACAGCGTGGCATCAGGCTCGCCAGAATCGATGGCTGATAGAGACTGCCCACATCGAGGAACAGGCCGGCACCGGGCATGTTCGAACGGGGCGTCAGCGCGATGTGCGGCATGATTTTTCCGGTCACGTCGATGAAGCGACTGGTTCGTGTCGGTTGTTCGTGCGCGATGTCGAGGTAGGGTGCGACAAGGATCAGACAGTCGTAACCCTCGGCCATTTCATCCAGGGTCAGACCATAGGGGTTGGTCATTGCCAGAGTCAGAATGGCCAGGTACTGATGGTAGATGGCCTGCCAACCCACCGCATGCTCCTCGGCCAGTTCGATCCGGGCCAGATCGACGAGCTGATGCAGATCCACGTACAACGACTTGGGCACGTCCACATAGGCCATGTAGCAGTCGAGGATCGTGCGTACCGCCCAGTCGACGCGCTCCTGGTGCGCCCGAACCATGTAGGCCTCGGTATCGTCGGTGTCGATCAATTCCTGAAGCGCGGTCAGTTTCAGGTTGAGCAGCAACTGAGCATTGCGGTAGATACGCAAGAGGGCATCGAATTGGCTCAAGCCCCGATCGCTCAACGGTAGACCGGACTGTCGGAGGCTCCCGCGCAGGCGCCCCGCCAATCGCGTCAGGAACGGGAGCACGACAGATACGACCGCGCTGATGGCCGCCTCGTCCATATCCTGCCAGGCCGTTTCGGCCAGCCGGTCGCTCAGGATTTGAGTCGCTTCGACTGGATCCTTCATCAAAAGCTGGTCAAGTAATGCGTTCAACTCCATCGATTGCATAACGGTTTCCCTTACCTAGAATTCTGCGCAAATGCGTCGTATGGCCGCATCTCCACCGAACTCGGAACTGCGGATTGGCCCCAGTTTATACCCTAAAAGCGTAAAAATGCTGCCCAAATGATTCCGAATCAAACAGATTCGTTCAGGCCCGTCGCCCAGCCCTGCCCCAGACGGACCGGCATCTGCGATTGCCATTCCGACGCGAACCGGACACTGGCCGGCGCCAGCATCACGACCGTCGATCCCATGTTGAAGCGCCCCATTTCACCGCCCCGCTGCAAGACAATGTCCATGCCGGTATCCGCACCATAGTCCCGTCGCGTGACGGTATCACCCGCCGGCGGCGTCACCAGCCCCGCCCAGACGGTCTCGATGGCGGCCACATTGATGGCACCGACCAGTACCAGCGCCATGGGGCCCTCATCGGTCTCGAACACGCACACCAATCGTTCGTTGCGCGCGAACAGATTCGGCACCTGCTGGACAGTGGCCGGCGAGACGCTGAACAAACGCCCGGGCACATGGATCATGCAACGCAGTCGGCCGGTACACGGCATGTGCACGCGATGATAATCCCGCGGAGAAAGATACACGGTCGCAAACTGGCCCTGGGCGAATTCCTGTGCCAGGGCAGCGTCGCCACCCAGCAGTTCCAGCACCGAATAGTCCCGCCCCTTTGCCTGCAGCAGGTTGCCCGACTGAATCGCACCGATCTGACTGATCCGACCGTCGCAAGGACTGACCCATTCCGCCGGATCGGCAGCCAGCGGACGGGCATCCGGCTTCAGAGCACGGGTAAAGAAGGCGTTGAAGGTTGGGTAGGCCGCCGGATCGGACTCTGCCGCCTCGCTCAGGTTTACCGCGAAGCGGCGGACGAACCAGCGAATCGTCGCGGCGGTGAAGGGCGTCCGCCAGCGCGTCGCATGAAACACGGCGCGGGAAATCAGATGATGCGGCAACACATATTGAACGGCGGACCAGAGGGTCTGCCGCAAGGAGGGGGACGAATCAACAGCGGAAGCCGGGGTATCGGAGCGATCGTTCATGTGAAGTACTTTTAGTTGTGCATGCGCGTAGATTGTCCATGATACCCCCAGTTCTGCCACAATAAAGCGTCCAGCCACGCCACCGAAGCCCATCACCATGAGCCCACACGATCAGACGAACGCCGCCAGCCGAACCTTTTACCCGCTGATCGAGGATACGCGGCAGTTGGGCAGCATCCTGGACCTGATCCGCTGGGCCGCCAGTCGCATGGACGAACTGGGCGTCTTTCTGGGGCACGGGACAACCCAATACTGGGACGAGGCCGCCTGGCTCGTGCTTGACGGCCTGCACCTTCCGCTCGATCTGGACGCCACCTACTGGAACGCCAAGATCACACCCAGCGAAATGGCCCGGCTGGTCGAACTGATCCGTCGACGTTGCCTGGATCACGTACCGACGGCCTACCTGCTAAACCGGGCCTGGTTCATGGGCCAGCCCTATTATGTCGACGAACGCGTGCTGATTCCGCGCTCGCCGTTTGCCGAACTGATCGCCGATCGGTTCGCACCCTGGATCGCCCCGGAAACGCCGACGGAGCAGATTCTCGATGTCGGAACGGGCTCGGGCTGCCTGGCCGTCGCACTGGCTCAATCTTTCCCGGAGGCGCATGTCACCGCCTGCGACATTTCCCTGGACGCGCTCAGTGTGGCCAGCCGGAACGTGGACGACTACCAGATGGCGGACCGGATCACCTTGCACCAATCCGACCTGCTGAGCGGATTAAGGGAGGAGGATGGTCTCGGCCCGTTACGTTTCGATCTGATCATCAGCAACCCGCCTTACGTGGATCCGGATGAAGCCCAGGACCTGCCGGCGGAATACCATCACGAACCGGCACTGGGCCTTTATGCGGAGAACCATGGCCTTGCGCTGGTCGAACGCCTGCTGGACACGGCAGCCGATCACCTCACCGAAGCGGGGCAACTCTTCGTCGAGGTCGGCAACGGCCGACGCCTGATCGACGAAACGTGGCCCGAACATCGACTGACGTGGCTGGAACTGCAGAATGAGGACGCTTCCCTGTTCACGATCGCCCGCTGTGATTTACCCCGCTGGCGAGGCCGGTAAACGTTCGATCAGCGCATAGGATCAACGACATGGCATCGCGCCCCATCGAAGGTGCAGGCCGCACCGGTTTATCACGTCAAATGCGTATCACCCTTGCCAAGGGGGGGTAATCGCGCAAGAATCGCGGACGACGCGACGCGACGGACAGCGCACGATGATCCCGGATGCTCGAACACGACGCCGGAATAACGCAGGATGACCTCCTCCTGTCATTGGGTATGCCGCCTCCGTGCACGAAGCGCCCAAGAGCGACACCAGATCGCCACAGACCGATCCTGCCCGGACACGCTTTGTCCGGCCGTCACAAGAAGGAGTTTGCGCAATGGCTCATATCGTTATTCTTGGTGCCGGCATCGGTGGCCTGCCGGCTGCCTATGAGGCGCGTCAGGCCTTGGGGAATGATCACCGCATCACGGTCATCAACGCGGATCCCTATTTCCAGTTCATCCCATCCAACCCTTGGGTCGCTGTCGGTTGGCGGAACAGGGACGATATTTCTTTCCCCATGGCACCCTACCTTGAGCGCAAGGACATTGCCTTCATCGCCCAGACGGTCACCGCCATAAACGCGCCCGAGAACACGCTCGAGCTCGCCGATGGCGAACAGGTCGCGTATGACTACCTGATCATCACGACGGGTGCCAAGCTGATGTTTTCGGAGGTGGAAGGCGCCGGCCCGGAACAGAACACCCAGTCGATCTGCACCGTCAACCACGCGGAAAAATCCTACGAGGACTACCAGCGGCTGCTGGAAAATCCGGGTCCGGTGATCGTTGGCGCCTTCGGCGGCGCGAGCTGCTACGGACCGGCCTACGAATACGTGTTCATCCTCGATACGGCGTTGCGCAAGAAGAAGCTCCGGGCAAAAGTACCGATCACCTTCGTGACACCCGAACCCTACATCGGCCACCTGGGTCTGGGCGGTGTCGCCGACTCCAAGGGCATGCTCGAATCGGAACTGCGTGCGCATGACGTGAAGTGGATCACCAATGCCAAGACCACCAAGGTCGAGAAAGGCATCATGTACGTCGACGAGTACGACCGCAGCGGCAATGTCATCCAGCAGCACGAGCTGCCCTTCAATCACGCGATGATGCTGCCGGCCTTCAAGGGCGTGGACTGCGTCGCGAACGTCCCCGAACTATGCAACCCGCGGGGGTTCGTCAAGATCGACGCACACCAGCGCAACCCCGTTTATCGGAACATCTTCTCGGCCGGCGTGGCCGTGGCCATCCCGCCCGTCGAGGCAACACCCGTTCCCGTCGGTGCGCCGAAGACAGGCTACATGATCGAATCCATGATCACCGCCATCGTGCACAACATCCATGCGGAAATCACGGGTGAAGGTAAGCCGGATTACCAGGGCACCTGGCAGGCCATCTGTCTGGCCGATTTCGGCGACCGAGGCGCGGCATTCGTCGCACAGCCCCAGATGCCGCCCCGGAACGTGAACTGGTTCGCCTCGGGGAAATGGGTGCATCTGGCGAAGATCGCCTTCGAGAAGTACTTCATCCGCAAGATGAAGAAAGGCACGTCGGAACCGCTGTACGAGAAGTACGTGATGCAGGCGATCGGCATCAACCGTCTGGAAAAGTGAGCGTCGGGGGCTACCTGCCCCCTACACATGCCCCTACCTGTGCAACCCTAGGCTAGGAACAGCAGAAGCATGCCCACGGCCAACGCGGGCAGCAAAAACAGGGCGACCTGTCGCCCCAGCCTCACCCCGCCGATCACGAACGCCAGCAGGTTCTTGACCAGGGAATTGACGACGATGGCGATCACGATGCCTTGCGTCGCCACAGCCTCATTCAGGTTCTGTTCCGCCGCCATTTTCGCCAGGGAAAGCACGAGGGCGTCGACGTCCGCCAGTCCGGAGATGGCGGAAAGAACATAGATACCCGAATCTCCCCAGACCTGGGCAAGGCCACGCGCCAACACCATGATCAGGACGAGCAACGCCCCCAAACGCAGCGCACTACCGAGCTCGAAAGGGTTTTTCAGACCCACGTCCGCTTCAGAAACAGCCGGCCGGTCGGTCGCGCGACGACGACGCCACCAGAACCAGAACGCACCGGCATAGACAATAGTCATCACGGCAACCACAACGGGCGTCAGCTCACCGGTCAGCAGTTTCGGGTTCACGACGGCGATTTCCACGAGCACGCGGGGGAACATCGTCGCCGAGGCGATCAGCACACCGATGGCCAGCAAGTCCACGAGATGACTGCGTGCCCGGGCCAACCGGGAGAAGTTCAGCGTCAACGCGGTGGAGGAGACCAGGCCGCCGAACAGCCCCGTCAGCAGGATTCCCCGCTGCGGTCCGAGAATGCGGATGGCGAAATAACCGACAAAGGAAAGACCGGCCAGCAGGAGAATGAGCCAACCGATGACGAAGGGATTCAAGGCCCCCCAGGGGCCATACTGCCCGTCCGGCAGCACCGGTAGCACAACCAGGGCGATCAGCAGCAGCTTGAAGATGGCATACAGTTCCTGCTGGGAGAGTCGGGCCACGCCCGCATGCAACAGGGACTTCGTGCCCAGCAGGATGGTGGCGATGACGGCACTGGCAATGGCGACGTAGGGATAGCCGGCGACGGCGGCGGCGCCGAGCACGAAGGTCAGCAGCCCGGCCACTTCGGTCGTGATGCCGACGGAAGGATCTCGCCGGGCCGCCTGCCAGTATCCTGCCGCGATCATCAGCGCAGCGCTCGTCAGCCCCGCGGCCAGCACCCAGACACCGAAATGCCCGGCCAGCAGCGCGCACAGCCCCCCAACCAGACTCAGCAGACCAAAGGTACGGACACCTGCGACGCGCGCGCCGTCGGCAGCGTCCCGATCATGCCACCCCCGTTCGAGACCGATCAGCAGACCGATGCCAAGGGCAATGCCCAGTCCTTGCAACAGGGGAAAGGGATTGGAGGTCACCTGGATCATGCCGCTCTCCGAAACCAGACGCCGCCGTCAGAACACCAAGCCGGTGCCCGGACGACTCAACGGACGGAAGTGATCAATGCTGACCACACTGCAACTTGTCCATGATGGCGAAAATCAGGCCGGAGAACAGGAAGGTCACGTGGATGCCGATCAACCAGGCCAGATGACGGTCGGCCAACACGTCGACATTCATGAACGCCTTGAGCAGCTCGATCCCGGAAATGGCAACCATCGAACCGATCAGCTTGATCTTCAGATCGCTGAACCCGATGGAACCCATCCAGTCCGGCCGGTCCGCATGTCCATGCAGGTCTTCCATCTTGGAGACGAAGTTCTCGTAGCCGGAGAACATGATGATGATCAGGAGGTTCATCAACAGGGAGACATCCACCAGGGTCAACACGCCGACGATCACCTGGCCTTCGTCCATGGACTGGACATGGCTGATCAGATGCCAGACTTCCTTGCCGAACTTCATCAGCAACACGCCCATTGCCACGACGAGACCGAGATAGATCGGCGCCATCAGCCAGCGACTGGCGAACAGGAAATGCTCGAAACCGCTCTCGATCCGCTTGAATTGCCCCTGCTCCGACGGTGCTCGTGCCCGTACCGGTTCTTGATTCATGCCCTTCTCCCTCGACCTTTGTATCAGCTTCTGTATTCAAATTCGTATCGCCAGCGGCGATCATATCACCGCGTCCGCCCCGGCGCGCCACTTGGCCTGCCGGGAACCCACCGTCACCGGCGCCCCAGATATTCGGGCGCGACCCGCTCCAGTCGCGTCGGCTGGCGCGGGCAGTCCGCCGGACAGACACTGGGCGTTTGCAGGGAGTCGTACTGATCCCGGGTGAACGGCTTGCCCGGCAGGCGTTCCAGCAGCCGAGCCTGCAGCCGGGCCGCCCAGTCCGGGAGTTTCAGGACCCAGCGGGCGTGCCCGGAAAGCCGGGCCGCGTATTCGACGAGTTCACGCAGGGCGTAATCGGCCGGTCCACACAAATCGATCCGTTGACCGGCTGACCGGGGCGACCCGATCACCGCCAGGAACTGTTCGGCCACGTCACCGACGTATACGGGCGAAAACCGGGCATCCGCACAGGCCAGGGGAAACAGCCCCGGCATCCAGGCGGCGAGACCGGCAAACCGGTTCAGAAATGCGTCACCGCGCCCAAAAATGACCGAAGGACGATAGCTGGTGACGGCAATATCATGGGTCGCCCCGAACGCATGGGCCCAGTCTTCCGCCGCTCCCTTGCTGCGCAGGTAGAAGCTAGACCCATTGACCGCATCCGCCCCCAAAGCGCTCATGTGCAGGTATTGCCGGACCCCGGATTCGGATGCCAGCGTCAGAACACGCTGCGTCCACCCCAGATGGGCCTCGGCGAATCCGGCGCCGTCATGGCGGGCTTCGGAGAGAATACCCACGAGATTGATGACGACACGGTGGCCCGGCATCAGATCGGCCAGCCTCCAGTCCGTTCCGGGTTCGCAATCCATCGCCGCATCGGCATCCTCATGCGCCGACAGCGGACAGAGCCGGACGCGGGGCCAGAGCATCATGTCCCGATGCCGGAAGGCATGGCGGCTCGGCACGGTCACGCGGAAACCAGCCTGGGTCAACGCCCGCACCAGCACGCGCCCCACGAATCCGGTCCCCCCAAGCACCAGCACGGGATAATCCTTCAGATAGGGAATCAGTTCACTCATCAGATCGCACGCTCTCAAACAGTCTGTCGGAACATACCCATTTGACGCGGATGACGCGCCAGAATGGGGCGGGTGACGCGACGCGTACCCGGCTGGCAAGATGACTTTTCAGGACGCCGAAGGCACACTGGGCCCCAACATCCCGCCCCGTAAAAACAAATAGAATAGACCACCCAACAAACAGGGATCCGACATGCCTCTGCCCAGCGTCGACCGATCGGCCAGGGACGCAACGCACGGATGCCCCCAGGATCGAGACGCCATGCAACCGAGCACCCCGAACACACCGCCGCAGACTGACACCATCGATCACACACCGGTCGTCGATACACTGGTGATCGGTGCCGGCATGAGCGGGCTCTCGGCTGCCTATCATCTCATCAAGACCGGACGCCGGGTGCGGGTGCTTGAGGCCGCCGAACGACCGGGGGGCGCCGTCGGCACGCGCCGTGTGGACGGCTGGCAATTCGAAACCGGGCCCAACACGCTGATGCGCAGCCCCCCCTTGAATGCGCTGCTGTCGGAACTGGATCTCGAAACGGCGGCCATCAATGCCAACGCGTTGGCCAAAAAGCGCTTTGTCGTCAAGAACGGCCACCCGGTCGCCCTGCCCGGTGGCCCCCTGGATCTGCTGACCAGCCCCCTGTTCGGACTGGGCGACCTGCTACATCTGGCCCGAGAACCCTGGATCAAGCCCGCCGAGACAGAGGAAACCCTCGCCCAATTCGTCCGACGCCGACTGGGCCAGGGGTTCCTCGATTGGGCCGTCGACCCGTTTGTTTCCGGCGTCTACGCCGGCGATCCCGAACGCCTGTCGGTCCAGGCGGCCACCCCCAAGATTCATGCCCTCGAGCAGGCATACGGGTCTTTGATCCGGGGTGGCCTTGCCAAGATGAAGTCTGCCCGTGCCCAGCGCGCCAACGGCGCGCCCCCCGACAAGAAAGGATTGATCAGCTTCCCTGAAGGCATGACCACGCTCGTCGACCGCCTAGCCGAACTGATCCGGCAATCGGCGTTGGGCGACATCCAAACGGCTTCCCCGATCGCCGCACTCGAACGGGGCTCCGGTGGCAGCTGGGTCGCCCATCCACCCACGGGTTCGCCCATTGCAGCCAGGGAGATCGTCCTGGCGGTTCCTGCGTTCGCCGCCGCCCGCCTGCTAGCGCCCCACAACCCGGAACTGGCCCGCTTGCTCGACGAGATCGAATACCCCGCCGTCACCGCCGTGGTTCTGGGTTTCGACCGTGGACGGGTGGCGCACCCGCTCAACGGATTCGGCATGCTGATTCCGGGACGGGAACAGCGCCAGACGCTGGGCGTCCTCTTCTCCTCCACGCTGTTCCCCAACCGGGCCCCGGAAGGCAAGGTACTGCTCACCGCCTTTATCGGCGGACGCCGGCGCCCCGAGGCCGCCGAAGGGGATGACGACACGCTCGTTGGGCGCGTCCTCGCCGACCTTGCTCCCTTGCTGGGTATCCAGGGCGCGGCCGAATTCGCGCAGGTCCAACGTTGGCCAAAGGCGATTCCCCAATACGAACTCGGGCACCTCGATCGCCTCAGGGCCATCGAAACGGAAAACGCACGCTTACCCGGCCTCTATCTAACTGGAAACTGGAAGTCCGGCATTGCCGTCGGTGACTGTCTGCAAAGTGGCAGCAAACTGGCAACCACCCTGAACCCGCTGTAATTCGGAACCCGATCCCGACACCATCCGGGCGATACCTTTAATGGGCGAATCCGCCTGATCGATTAAAAATTGCTCGAAGAATCAATACGCTCAATCCCCCCGCCGCCAAGGGATTCAAGCAGTCCCGAACCAGCAACGGCCCGGCAACGATTTGAATTTACGGGCCGGGCCGACTATCCTATCGACTCATTTGCACAAACGTAGCCGCCAATTTATGGCGTAGCTGACGACCCAGAACATGACAATTACCTATCGTGAACCACGCCTCTCGGACGGCGCGCGCATTCATCAGATGGTACTTCGGGCTGGCACACTGGATGTCAATTCGGCCTATCTCTACTTCCTGCTTTCAGACCATTTTCATGCCACCTGCGCCATCGCGGAAACCGAGGATCGTCTCGTCGGATTCCTGACCGGCTATCGCCTGCCCGACGCACCGGGCACCCTGTTCGTCTGGCAGATCGCCGTCGATCCCGACATGCGCGGCCGCGGCGTGGCATCCGGTTTGCTCAACGCCCTGGAAAGCCGCGACTGGTTCCGGGATATCCGGCGGATCGAACTCACCATTTCCCCGGACAATTCCGCCTCGCAGGCCCTGTTCACGCGGTGGGCGAAACAACTGGACAAACCGATTCAAACGCAACCCTACCTGTCCGCCGAACTACTCGGCGATGGCCATCAACCTGAAGATACCTACTGGATCGATCTGGACCCGGTTGGTCTAGACTAACAGTCGTCACCGGGTATCCATCACAGTCGGCGCGCCCATGCGGCTTGCACGCCGAGCATGGCCGATCCACAGCCACCTATCGACCAACCTAATTAGAGGGACACTGAATGAACATTGATCTGTTCGAAAAATACGAATCCAACGTCCGCGGCTACATCCGCTCGTTCCCCACGATCTTCGTCAAGGCACAAAACGCCACGATGTGGGATCACACGGGCAAGACCTACATCGACTTCTTCGGTGGCGCCGGCTCGCTGAACTACGGCCACAACGACCCGGCCATCAAGCGGGCGATCATCGAGTACATCGAACGCGATGGCGTGACCAACGCCCTCGACAAGGCTACCGACGCCAAGTACCACTTCATCGAGAAGCTCCAGAATACGATCCTCAAGCCGCGCGGCCTGGACTACAAGATCCAATTCGTCGGCCCGACCGGTACCAATGCCGTCGAAACCGCCCTGAAACTCGCCCGCAAGGTCAAGCAGCGCTCGAAGATCGTCGCCTTCACCAATGCCTACCACGGCCACACCCTGGGGGCACTGGCCGTCACCGGTAACGAGTTCTACCACGACGATTACTACGGCGTGCCGCTGAACGTCACCAAGATGCCGTTCGACAACTACTTCGACAGCGAGAACCAGATGGACAGCATCGACATGATGCGCCACTACTACGAGGATGCGAGTTCGGGCTACGAGGTTCCAGCCGGCATCATCGTGGAGACGATTCAGGGCGAAGGCGGCATCAACATAGCCAGCGTCGAATGGCTCAAGAAGCTGGAAAAAATGTGCCGGGATCTCGACATCCTGCTGATCGTGGACGACATCCAGATGGGCAACGGGCGCACCGGCAACTTCTTCAGCTTCGAGCGTGCCGGCATCAAGCCGGACATCGTCACGGTGTCCAAATCGATCGGCACGGGCCTGCCCATGGCCATCGTGCTGATGCGCCCGGAAATCGACCAGTGGTCACCCGGCGAACATACGGGCACCTTCCGCGGCAACAGTCTGGCCTTCGTCGCCGGCGCCAAGGCGCTGGAACGCTGGGACAACGATACGTTCTCCAAGGAAATTCTCGCCAAGGGCGCCAAAGTCGAACAGCGGATGAAGGCCATCGCCGCCCGCTTCCCCCAGCACATCGGCGACGTGCGGGGACTGGGCATGATCTGGGGCATCGAATCCCCGGTCGAGGGTTTCTGCGGCCAGATCTCGCGCGAAGGTTTCGAACGCGGCCTCATTGCAGAGACGGCGGGCGCCACCGATCAGGTCATCAAATTCCTGGCACCGCTGACCATCTCCGAAGCCGAGCTCGACAAGGGTCTGGACATTCTCGAGGCATCCATCACGGCCGCTGCCGCGAAGCATCCCATCAACGAATAACTCTACGAGGACCAACATGATCGTACGCAATCTGGATCAGGACATCTTGGGCACGGACCGCGAAGTGGAAGCCGAAAACGGCAACTGGGTCAGCCGTCGGCTGGTGCTGGCCGACGACCGCGTCGGGTTCTCCTTTCATGACACCATCATCCGGGCTGGCACGGAAACCTACATCCATTACGCCAATCATATCGAGGCCGTCTACTGCGTCGCCGGCAACGGCGAGATCTACGACATCGAAGCCGACACGACCCACCAGATCCGCGACGGGATGATGTATCTGCTCAACAACCACGACCGGCATTACCTGCGCGGCGGCACGGAGGACATGCGCCTGATCTGCGTGTTCAATCCGCCGTTGACGGGTGCCGAGGTCCATGACGAGAACGGGCACTACCCGCTGCTGACGCTGGACTGAGTCTGGCCGAACGCACAAAAACCCCGGGCAGATGCCCGGGTTTTTCGTTTCTGCCCGATCCCTGTCGATCGAGCCGGTCCGGCCTCAACCACCCGTCATGGACATGAACCGGATGACCTTCTCCGGCTTGTCCTGGAACTCGTGGCGCTCGGGCTTGAGGCCGATCGCCGAAATCAGCGCCGCCTTGAGCTCGTCGTCGGGGATACCTTTGCGCAGGAGCGGGCGGAACGAAAAGTTGTGTTCCTGGCCCAGGCACATGTACATGGTGCCGTCCACGGAAAGCCGGACACGATTGCAAGTGCCGCAGAAGTGCTCGGACATCGGAGTGATGAAACCAATCTGCGTCTCTGTACCGGCAACCTGCAGATAGCGGGCCGGTCCGGCACCGTCGACGGGATTGATCACCGGGATCAGCGGATAACGTTCGGCCAGTCGCTTCTTGATGTCCTGCAGACTCACATAATGATCGATCGCGTCGCGGCCGGTATCGCCCATCGGCATGGTTTCGATCATCCGCAGAACGAAGCCGTGTTCGATGCAGAACTCGAGCACCGACTCGACGTCATCCTCGTTGATCCCCTTCATCACGACCATGTTGATCTTGATGGGGGCGATGCCAGCCGCCTTCGCGGCCATCAGGCCCGACAGGACCTTGTCCAGCTTACCCTGGGTGATCCGGCGGAATCGTTCCGGATCGAGCGTATCGAGACTGACGTTGATCCGGTCGACCCCGGCCGCCTTCAGCGGCTCGGCCATCTTCGCCAGTCGGGTGGCGTTCGTGGACAGGGCGATATCACGAATCTGCGGCAAGGCATCGATGCTGCGGACGATGTCCTCGATGCCCCGACGAACCAGGGGCTCGCCACCGGTGATACGCACATGCTTGAGCCCCATCTCGGCCATCACGCCGACCAGACGTTCGATCTCGCCAACCGTCAGCCAGTGCTCCGGAACCTCGAAGTCGTTGAATCCTTCCGGCATGCAGTAGAAGCAGCGAAGATCGCAACGATCGGTCACGGAGAGACGCAGATAGTTAATTGAACGACCGAAAGGGTCCACCAGGCTAGTCATAGAACAATCCAATTCAATATACGGTATGAATCAAGAATCCTCGGATCCCGCTCAGGGCATCAGGCGCTCCTGCGCTGGCAACCTTGCCGCAGAAGGCCGCCATTCGGGCATCCTTGCCAACCGCCGCTGAAACGGCCACCTTCCGGTACGGCGCGTCAAACACGCGTTGCGCGCCAGTCGGAAAAAAAGGGAATCATCGGCAATGTCGGAGTGCCGATGATTCTCAAGGGACTATCGGGCAGGAGAGCGCTCGATCTCAATGGATATAACGATAGATGCTGAGCGCACCGAAGGCAAGCGGTATTTCCAAAGAAACATTTCGAATCGCCAGCAGCCCCTCCCCTGATTGGCGATTACCGCATCCACGATCCCGTCTTGCCCCCATGCTTCTCGAGCAAACGGGTCTGCGCGATCTCCATTCCCCGATCCACGGCCTTGCACATGTCGTACAAGGTCAGGGCCGCCACGGATGCGGCCGTCAACGCCTCCATCTCCACGCCGGTCTGCCCGGTCAAACGACACTCGGCAAGAATGTGCACGCCACTGCGTTCGCGATCGGGTGTCAGGGTTACCGAAACCTTGGTCAGCAACAGGGGGTGACACATCGGGATCAGATCCCAGGTCTTCTTTGCCGCCATGATGCCCGCAACCCGGGCCACTGCCAGGACATCGCCCTTTTTATGCCCGCCGGACAGAATCAGCTCGAGAGTGGCCGCTTCCATCCGGATAAAGGACTCAGCCAGTGCCACGCGCTCCGTATGGGCCTTTGCCCCCACATCCACCATGCGTGCCGCGCCGGTTTCATCGAGATGGGTCAACTGCTGTTCGCTCATAAATACCACGCTTCAAAAGGAAAATAATCGACGACATCGCCCGCGACCAGATCGACGCCCACGGGCATCAGGGCCACGCCATCCGCCCAGGCCATCGAGCTCAGCAGGCCGGAATTCTGATTGCGGAAAACCGAGAGATTGGTCTGCCCTGCCCCGTCCCGCGTTCGGCGCACGCGCACGAACTCCGGCCGATCCCCAGCCGGTCGGGACTCAGCCAGGGGCAAACGCAGGGGGGGGCGATCGATGTCGGGGTCCGCACCAGAGAGAACACGGATTGCCGGACGCACGAACAGGAAAAAGGTCACGAAGGTCGAGACCGGGTTGCCCGGCAGACCGATGAACGGCGTACCGGCTACGTCACCGAAGGCCAGAGGCTTTCCGGGCTTGAGAAATACGCGCCACTGATCGACACGACCCAATTCTTCCACCACCTGACGCACGAAATCCGCCTCACCAACCGAGACCCCCCCCGAGGTGATCACGAGATCGGATTGGGTCGCGGCACCGGCCAGTGCCGCCCGGAGCCGGTCTGCATCATCAGGCAGGCAACCGAGATCGAGCACGGTGACGCCGAGCCGGGACAGGGCACCGACCAGCATGGGATGGTTGGCATTGTAGATTTTCCCGGGGGCAAGCGGCTCACCCGGCTGG
This sequence comes from Halothiobacillus diazotrophicus, assembly GCF_001663815.1. NCBI lineage: Bacteria > Pseudomonadati > Pseudomonadota > Gammaproteobacteria > Chromatiales > Halothiobacillaceae > Halothiobacillus > Halothiobacillus diazotrophicus. The sequence continues at coordinate 2,891,106 of NZ_CP016027.1, read as the reverse complement.
ATCAATTCATTCCCGGTAGTGAACACGGCAATACGCGGTTTTCGAACAACGGAGACGAAGCCGTGCCCAACCGAGGCGAGCAGCCCAAGTTGCGGCGCATCGAGGCGAGTGCCGGCTTCGAGGATGCAATCACCCTGCCGGCTATCCGCCCCCCGTGGACGGACACCGTCACCCGGGCTGATCGACTCATTGAGTCGAATGGCGTCCCCGGTCCGATCCACGGCTTCCTGAGCGATGACCGCGTTCGCACCATCGGGCAACACCGAACCCGTAAATATCCGCATGGCGGCGTTCGTCGACAAGGGCGGCGGCGAATCACCGGCGAAGCTCTCGCCGACCACGGGCCAAATCGAATCCGACACAACCGGGCCAGCCAGCGCATAGCCGTCATACAGGCTGACCGCGCGTGGCGGCACATCCACCGGCGCAAGGACATCATCGGCAAGATAACGCCCGAGGGCTGCCTCAAGCGGAATCGATTCCGACTCGGATATCCGCGTCAATTGGGCGACGAGACGGTGCTGGGCCGCCGTGAGGCGCTCCCCCCTCAGCGCACCATCCGTCTTGGCGTCACAGGAGCAACCCACGTCTCAGGCCTTGGGCGGATCGAAATCCGCAAACCAGCGCGCGCGGGCGGCGGCATCGCTCTCGCGGGCATCCACCCAGCACGCCGCCCCGGAGGGATCGATCTCCTTCTTCCAAAACGGCGCATGGGTCTTGAGATAATCCATCATGAAGGAACAGGCTTGGAGGGCGTCATGGCGGTGCGCGCTGGCGACGGCAACAAGCACGATCTGATCCGTGGGCCGCAGGGACCCGACACGGTGGATGATCGTCACACCAGCTATCGGCCAGCGAATCTTTGCTTCCTGGGCCACGCGTTCCAGCGCACGCTCCGTCATTCCCGGATAATGCTCCAGCGTCAGGGTCGCCACATCCCGATCGTCATTCATGTCGCGCACCGTACCGAGAAAACAGGCCACGGCACCGACGTGGGCGCAGCGCGCGCGCAGTTCGGCCAGTGCAGCGTTCACATCAAAATCGGACTCTTGTACCGAAATTTTCATCAAACCAATTACCCTTTATTTTTCCCGGCTTTATGCTGCGGCATCGATCGCGTACAAAGTAGGACACGATTTGCATACGGACAAGCTTGATAGCCCACCAACGAGAAACCAAGCCAATGCACCAGTATCTATTTATTTTCAGTGAATTAGCTCGGAGGAAACGCTGGGAAATGGCCCAGAGAGCCCATTTCGTGAGCAGTCATCGCGTACGAAATGACGTCCCGAATCGATCAAGGTTCCCGAGGATCAACAAATCGATTGCCGAGGAATTTAATACCCACATAGAAACACCGAAACAGAGAAGCATTGTATATTAGCCAGCCCTGATGTAGATTTTCCGGGCTCGAAACTTCGTTGATCGAATTTTGTGATCGTAAATCAATACAGATTGATTGACCAACTTTGCAGAAACATGAAGAATGCCGAGTCTCGTTGAAAACGTGAGTTACTTTAACGTTAGAAAACAGCGTGCAAAGCACAGTTGTCGGAGAACTGTGTTGTTGCCGGGCGGATCGTCTAGATCCTTGCAATTGCCTACAGTGCAGGAGTGAGCAATGTCAGAAAATATGATTAACCCCGTACCCGAGGGTGCGAACAAAGCAGGTGTCGCGTCGAGTGATCGTCGCAAGTTCCTGCGAAAGAGTGTTGCTTTGGCTGCTGGTGGCGCCGCTATCGCTGCTACCAATGCAGCCAATGCCGAAGACCTGAAAACATGGACCGAGCCGCTGAAGGACGAACCGACCCGCCACATGCTGGGTCGCGGTGTCGTCGCGGTTCCGTACGGCCTGCCCTCCAAATACGAAAGTGGTGTGGTTCGTCGTAACGTTGGCTGGCTGACCGCCGATACCATCGCGTCAATCAGCTTCACCCCATGGCAGGATCTGCACGGCATCATCACCCCGAACGGCCTGCACTTCGAACGCTATCACGCCGGTGCCGTTGACGTTGATCCGTCAAAGCACCACCTGGTCATCCATGGCATGGTCAAGCAGCCGATGATCTTCACGGTCGAAGACCTGAAGCGCCTGCCCTCGCACACCGCGATCCACTTCCTGGAATGCCCGGCCAACGGTGCGATGGAATGGCGCGGCGTCCAGATGGACTCCATGCAGTTCACCCACGGCATGATGAGCTGCTCCGAATGGACCGGCGTCAAACTGACCACCCTGATGGAAATGGTCGGTGTCGATCCGAAGGCCACCTGGTTCTACGGCGAAGGCACCGACGGTTCCGCGCTGCAGCGCTCCGTTCCGATGGAAGGCGCCAAGGACCAGCACGGCAACCCGATTCCGGAGGCTTACACCAGCCACTACCGCGATGCGATGGTCTGTTACGCCATGAACGGCGAAGCACTGCGTCCCGAGAACGGCTACCCGATCCGCCTGTTCATCCCCGGCTTCGAAGCCAATATGTCCACGAAGTACCTGCGTCGCCTGATGTTCGTCGACAAGCCGCTGGTCACTTATCAGGAAACCCGTCACTACATCGAAGTACTGCCGAACGGCGAAATCCGTCAGTACAACCTGGTGAACGAAGCGAACTCCGTGATCAACTACCCCTGCCCGGACTACAAGCTCAAGGGCAAGGGCACCTACGAGATCCGCGGCATCGCCTGGTCCGGCTACGGCAAGATCAAGCATGTCGACGTTTCCATCGACGGCGGCAAGAACTGGACCCAGGCCAACCTGGTCGAGCCGGTGCTCAACAAGTGCCTGACCAAGTTCACCCTGCCCTTCGAGTGGGATGGTGAAGAACGCCTGATCATGAGCCGCGCGACCGACGAAACCGGTTTCGTTCAGCCGACGCTGAAGCAACTGCGTGAAGTTCGCGGCTACAACAGCATCTATCACAAGAATTCAATTCAGGTCTGGAAGATCGAAAAGACCGGCGAGGTGAAGAATGTCCAAATCGAAAATGTCTAAGTTGAACCTCGGTCTGGCGGCCGCAGCCATCGCACTGTCTCTGAGCAGCAACGCCTTCGCTTTTGATGCCGCAGCCCTGAAGGACGCCCCGAAAGTGGGCGGCGTAGGTATGAAGATCACTGATGCGGCCATCAAGCCGTGGAACATCAGCTACTTCTACGATGGCACCAACCTGCCGGACGGTAAAGGCACCGTCAGCGCTGGCGAAAAAATCTACAACAAGGATTGCGCCATGTGTCACGGTGACTTCGGTGAAGGCGCGCACGGCTACCCGAAGATGGTTGGCGACCCCGTTGATCAGTTCGAAGCCTCAGCCAAGGCTGGTGTCGACGCCGTGGGCAACCGCGGCATCAACAACACCTGGGGCAACGCACCGACCCTGATGGACATGATCCACCGTCACATGCCGTTCTATGCTCCGGGCACCCTGACCGTCGACGAATCCTATTCAGCCACCTGCTACGTGCTGAACCTGGCCAACATCGTTGATGAAAACTTCGTCTGCGACAAAGAGTCCCTGCCGAAGATCGTCATGCCAGGCGCCAAGCTCTACACCACCAACCTGGGCTCCGACACGCACAACATCCGTTGCATGAAGGACTGCTACAAGGGCACTCCAGCCGTTGTCGAAAAAGCAGCTTCCATTGGTGACGTGAGCGTCGGCAAGGTTGAGAAGCGCGACTCCCACTAAGTCGCCCTGACTTCAAACCGAAGCAAAACCCCGGCAGATGCCGGGGTTTTTTATTACTTTCGAATTTCCTGGTACGACCTCTGCGGCCCCCATAGCACGCCATCCAAATCAGGGGTTAAAAGCCCCACCGAATCCCGACAGCGACACCCATAGCGCATAAGACCGACACCACGAGCGGCATTCGCTAGTCGCGCCATTCGTCCCGTTTGATATAGGTGATTTTTTCCATCACCTGCCCCTCGGATTCGCGGCGGACCGTCTCGCCTTCGTAGACCCTGCCGCCACCCTGGCGACGTGTCACCACGGCATGAAGGTTCTTGGCCAACCACAGACCGAGCGTAAGCCGCCTGAAAAGCGGCACTGCCAGGATGATACCCATCATATCCGTCAGCGGCCCCGGCAGGATGAGCAGGACACCTGCGATCCAATGAACGAATACGCCCATGGCGTCGTTCAGCTGCGCCGACTCCCTACCCGCTCCGGATGCCTGCATGCGCTGCATCGCTCGAGGCCCTGCCGTACGAAGCAGCCAGACACCGACAAATGCCGTACCCACGACCCAGGCGAGCGTGAACCAAAAGCCCAGCGCCGCGCCCATGGCGATGAGCAGAACAATTTCCACGATGGGGAGAAATGCAATAAGCGAGAGGGGTCTGGGCATAAACAACCTTCATCGAGGGTTCAGGAATAGGACGTAAAATACGATGCCGCACGGGCACAGTTACATTCTGGCGACGCAACCCGAGAAAACAATATCCGGATCGAAAAAATTCATGGTTCCGGAGTCCGTAAGAAATCGGTGCCCGTTTCGACTATAAAGATATCTTTACGCACAATGAGACCGATGTTCTTGCCCAAAAGATTCCATGTACACGCCTCGGCCAATGGCACAACCATCCATACGGCGATGCCGCCGGCTCATGGAAAAACCGTGACTGCCCATCTGCTCGGTGTATTTTCTGAATCTTTGTCCCTTTTCTCGGTCTGACCTTGATCATGCACACCAACCATTCATCCCGTCACAGCAAGGTGATTTTCTTCATGTCGTTTCTCAAATTGGTTCAGCACAGTCTAATTGGGCTACTTGTCGGCCTGTCGTTCACGACGCCGCAACGGGCTCTGGCCGATGATCTGCTCCCACCCGAACAAGCATTTCATGCCACGGCAGAAATCCATAACAATACGCTGGAAATCACCTACCACGTCGCCAACGGTTACCACCTCTACCAGAACAAGATCGAGATCAAGTCGGATACCCCAAGCCTCGAACTGGGCAAACCCATCCTGCCCGAGGGCGTCGTCGACAACGATCCCTATCTTGGCAAGCTCATCGTCTACAAGAAGGATTTCGTCGTTGACGTACCGGTCACGAAACGCGCACCCGGCCCCGTCACGCTGAACCTGAAATACCAAGGGTGCTCGGATACCCAGGGCGTCTGTTACCCTCCACAGACGCAACTGATTCAGATGACCCTGCCGGCCCAATCCTCGTCCAGCGCACCGACAGAACCGACCGCATCCTCGGCAAACAGCCTGGAAGCCCTGGCTGGAAACATGGGCGGAGAAGCCGACCAGACGCCTCTTGAGCCCGAGCAGGCCTTCAAGCCGAGCATCACGATGAAGAACGGCACCGTCTCACTCAGCTGGACGATCGCCAAGGGCTACTATCTGTACCGCGACCGCATCAAGGTTGCGCTCGATGCAACGGACGCACGCATCAGCGGTACTGATATCGGCGCCGGTGACCTCAAGGATGACCCCACCTTCGGCAAGACCTTCGTCTTCCATCATGATCTGACCACACAGGTGGCCATCAAGGCCGGCAAGGACAAGACTGCCGTGCTGGTTGCCGGCTACCAGGGCTGCGCCGAACTTGGATTGTGCTACCCGCCTATGGAAAAGGCATGGAAGATCGATCTTGCCTCAGATACCGTAACGGCGCTCGATTCCGCACCGAAGGTCAAGCTCAAACCGATCGCCGACTATCCGTCGTTGAGCGCCAAGCAAGACACTGCCCCGGCATCGGCTGGCACGCCCGCCCCAGCTCAGGCGCCCCAGAGTCAAACCGATGCCATCACGCACGAACTTAAGACCGGCAGCATCTGGACCATTGTCTTCGGTTTTCTGGTCATCGGCCTGTTGCTCGCCTTCACCCCGTGCGTCTTCCCGATGATTCCGATTCTTGCCGGCATCATTGCGGGCCAGGGTGAAAAAATCACGACACGCAAGGCCTTTACCCTTTCACTGGTCTACGTACTCGCCATGGCCGTCACGTATACGGTCGCCGGAATCCTGGCCGGGCTGTTCGGTTCCAACCTGCAGGCGGCGTTCCAGAATCCCTGGATCCTGAGTGCCTTTGCAGCGATTTTTGTCGCCCTCGCCTTTTCCATGTTCGGCTTCTTCGAACTTCAACTGCCCTCTGCCCTCCAGTCGAAGATCATGCAGGTGCAGAACGAACAGCAAGGCGGCACGCTCGTCGGTGTGGCCATCATGGGCCTGCTGTCGGCACTGATCGTCGGGCCCTGCATGGCACCCCCTCTGGCCGGTGCGCTGATCTACATCGGTCAGACCGGCGATGCAGCCCTGGGCGGCATCGCCCTGTTCGCCATGAGCATCGGCATGGGACTCCCGCTGATCATCGTCGGCACGCTGGGCGGCAAGTTCCTGCCACGTGCCGGCGCCTGGATGGATGCGGTCAAGTACGTGTTCGGCGTTCTGATGCTCGGGGTCGCCATCTGGATGCTGGAACGCATCATCCCGGATATCGTCGCTCAGGTGCTCTGGGGGCTGCTGATCATCGGCTCGGCCGTCTATCTCGGTGCGACAGAACAACTGAAAGAAGGTGCCAGTGGCTGGTCTAGGCTCTGGAAGGTCCTGGGTGTCGTCCTGCTCATCTGGGGCAGCCTGATTCTCGTCGGCGTAGCCGCTGGCGGCAAGGGCAGCGTATTTGCGCCGCTCACGGGGCTGAGCCTCGGCGACGGCAGCAGCCAAGCACCGGCGAAACTGACGTTCACCAAGGTCAAGAACCTGGACGAGCTCAATGCAGCTTTGGCGAAGGCGAAGGCGGCCGGCAAGCCGGTCATGTTCGACTTCTATGCAGACTGGTGCGTCTCGTGCAAGGAGATGGAACACAACACCTTCAGCAATCCTGAAGTCGTGCAGGCCTTGGCACCCTTCGTTCTCCTCCAGGCCGATGTCACGGCGAACAATGCGGATGACAAGGCCCTGTTCAAGCGGTTCGGTGTATTGGGTCCGCCCACGATCGTCTTCTTCAACAGTCAGGGACAAGAATTGAAGGCGGAGCAAGTCGTCGGTTATGAGCCGCCTGCTCGGTTCATGACCCACATCACTGCGGCAAATCATTAAACGCCAAACGGCCATTCCGGGTACAGCCCCCGGAATGGCCATCAGCGCCAATGATCCGAAATCAAAAAAGCCCCGTCATCAAGACGGGGCTTTTCGTTGCTCAGGCCGGACCGATTAGCGGCTCAACCAAAGCGACCGGTAATGTAATCCTCGGTTTCCTTTCTGCCCGGGTTCGTGAAGATGATATCCGTGTGATCGAACTCGACCAGCTTGCCGAGATACATGAAGGCGGTATAGTCGGAAACCCGCGCCGCCTGCTGCATGTTGTGGGTCACGATCGCGATGGTGAAATCGTTCTTCAGCTCGTGAACCAGTTCCTCGATCTTGGTCGTGGAAATGGGGTCGAGCGCTGAAGTCGGTTCATCCAGCAGCAACACCTCAGGTTTCACGGCAATCGTCCGGGCGATGCACAGACGCTGCTGCTGACCACCGGAAAGCGCGGCACCAGACTGCTTGAGCTTGTCCTTGACCTCGTCCCAGATGGCCGCACGCTGGAGCGCCCATTCCACACGATCGTCCAGCTCTGATTTGGACAGTTTCTCGTACAGCCGAACCCCAAACGCCACGTTGTCGTAAATCGACATCGGGAAAGGCGTGGGTTTCTGGAACACCATGCCGATCTTGGCGCGCAGCATGTTCACATCGACCTTCGGACTCAGGATCGATAAACCATCCAGGGTCACCTCACCGGTGGCGGACTGTCCCGGATAGAGGTCGTAAATACGATTGAAGATCCGCAGCAGTGTGGATTTACCGCAACCGGAAGGTCCAATGAACGCCGTAACCTGCTTATCGGGAATCTGCATCGAAATGTTATGCAGTGCCTTGAATTTGCCGTAAAAGAACGACAAGTCCCGAATATCGATCTTGGCACCGTCGATCTGTCGAACCGACTCCATCTTGTCCATTAATCCCGCTCGTTCCTCTGATTCCTTCAGGGCGGTAGCCATGTTCAATCCCATGTTGGAATTATTCGGCTGCGCATCGGACATCGTGGTTGCTGTCATAAATTGATCTCTACTTCAAAATAACTAGCCAACGGGACTACCGTGACGTGGGCGATTTCAGGGTGTACCGCGCGAGAATATTCATCAGCAGGACACTGATGGTGATCAGGAGCGCAGCGGCCCAAGCCAGATTCTGCCAGTCTTCGTAAGGGCTGAGGGCGTATTGATAGATGACGACGGGCATGTTCGCCATCGGTTGATTCATGTCAACCGACCAGAACTGGTTGTTCAGCGCCGTAAAGAGCAGCGGCGCCGTCTCGCCCATGATTCGGGCCGTGGCCAACAATACGCCCGTGATCATACCGCTCAGCGCAGCTTTGTAGACGATTGAAATCGTCACCTTGTACCTCGGAGCCCCCAATGCTGCAGCGGCCTCACGCATCGGCGTGGGCACCAGTTTGAGCATATCTTCCGTCGTCCGAACGACAACGGGTATCACCAATATCGATAGGGCGATTGCGCCAGCCCATCCGGAGAAATGTCCGGACGGCTCAACGACCAGGGTATACACGAATACACCAACGACAATCGATGGCGCAGAAAGGAGGACATCGTTGATAAATCGGACGACATTGGAGAAGGTGCCCTTCATACCGAATTCGGCCAGATAGGTACCGGCCATCACACCGATTGGCGTACCGATCAATACGGCAAGCACGGTCAAACCTAAGGTACCGACGATGGCATTAAGCAGACCACCATTTGCACCGGGCGGCGGGGTCATCTGTGTAAACACGGCCCAGTTGATGTACTGAAAGCCCTTGCCGAACAGAACGGACAGGATCCAGGCCAGCATGACCAGTCCGAACAGGGTCACGAGAATCGAGGCAGAAAGGTTGATGAAATTGACAATCTTACGAACTTGATACTTGGTCATGTCTCAGGCCCAACGAAAATTAAGTACTGGTGCCTTGGTGGGCGCGCTCGAGAATCATCAGGAACCACTTGGCAATGGATAGGACCAGAAAGGTGATTATGAAAAGGATGAGCCCCAGAGCGATCAGCGACGACATATGCAGGCCACTTGCCTCGTTGAATTCGTTGGCCATGGTCGAGGCGATGGTTGCGCCAGGATAGAAAAGTCCGGTATTGAGTTCCAGAGAGTTACCGACCACGAACGCAACCGCCATCGTTTCACCCATGGCACGTCCCAGGCCAAGAATGATCCCGCCAACCACACCGGCCTTGGTATAGGGCAGAATGACCTTCCAAACGACCTCCCAGGTCGTCGAGCCCATGGCATAGGCCGATTCCTTCAGTGTGGTGGGCACGATCTCGAACATGTCGCGCATGACCGAAGCAATGAACGGAATGATCATGATTGCGAGCACCACACCGGCCGTGAAGATACTCACACCAATCGGCGGCCCCTGAAAGAACTGACCCAGAACAGGCAATTCACCCAAGGTATCGGTCATGATCGGTTGCACGGAATTGGCGAACCAGGGCGCGAAATAGAACAGGCCCCACATGCCATAGATGATGGAGGGAACGGCCGCCAGCAATTCGATGGCGATACCAACAGGACGTTTCATCCAATTCGGCGCCATCAGGGTAATGAAGATTGCAATCCCAAAACTCACCGGAACGCCGATGACGACAGCAATCAATGAAGTCACTAGCGTGCCAATGATCGGGATGATCGCGCCATACTTGTTATTGACGGCATCCCATTCCGCGCTTGCGAAAAAACCGAAACCGAAATGCGCAAATGTCGGCCATGCTTCCTTGAAAAGCATCAGCATGATCCCGAACAGTACGATCAGAACAAGTGCCGCAAACGAGAATGCCGAACCCTTGAATATTCTGTCGAGCAGAACTCCGGAACTCTTTGCCTGGAGTTGTCGATGCAGTATCAACTGTTCTTCGGGTGTCGCCATTAAATCGCCTTAATTCATGGAGGGTTGCTTAGGTTTGCCAGCCCATCAAGAAATGGTTTGCGGCAAAACTAAGCAGTGACTCTTTGAGTGAAAACAGGGGCCAGTAAAATACTAGCCCCTGCCCATCGAATCAAACTTTTATTACTTCAGCTTGATGTTCTTGGCCCAAGAAGCCTCGATCAGCTTCTCGACGCTTTCCGGAATCGGAATGTAGTGCAGTTCCTTGGCTTCGGACTGACCATGATCCATGGACCACTTGAAGAAGTCGAGAACAGCCTTGACCTGAGCCGGGTTTTCCGGGTCCTTGTGCACGATGGCGAACGTAGAACCGGTAATCGGCCAGCTGTCATCGCCAGGCTGGTCGGTCAGAACAACGCGGAAGGCCGGGGTGTGTTCCCAGTCAGCGTGGGAAGCAGCAGCAGCGAAGTTGGCCATGGTCGGCGCAACGCGCTTGCCGGCGCTGTTGATCATATCCATGTAGGGCAGCTTGTTCTGCAGTGCATAGGCGTATTCAACGTAACCGATGGCGCCCTTGATGCGGCCGGTGTAGGAAGCAACACCTTCGTTGCCCTTACCACCCAGGTTGCCCTTGGACAGCCAGGTAACGGTCTTGCCTTCGCCGACTTTCTCTTTCCACTCCGGGCTAACCTTGGACAGGTAGTTGGTGAAAATCGCAGTGGTGCCGGAAGCGTCAGAACGGTGAACAACGGTGATGGCCAGATCCGGCAGCTTCTTGCCCGGGTTCAGCTTCTGGAGGGCAGGATCGTTCCACTTGGTGATCTTGCCCATCATGATGTCGGCCAGGACCGGACCGCTGATGGCCAGCTCGCCCTGCTTGTTGCCGGGGATGTTGGCAACGATGACTTCGCCACCCATGATCAGGGGCCACTGGGTCAGACCATTCTTTTCGAGGTCTTCGACAGTCATCGGATCATCGGATGCGCCGAAGTCGACAGTCTTGGCGATGATCTGCTTGATACCGGCACCTGAACCAACAGACTGATAGTTCACTTCTACGCCGGTGGCCTTCTTGTAGGCAGCTGCCCACTTGGAGATGATCGGGTAGGCGAAGGATGAGCCCGCACCAGTGATTTTGTTGACTTCGTCAGCATGCGCAGACAAAGAAAACGCCGTAGCAGCAGCCAGAACCGCGCTAGCGATCAGCTTCTTGTTAAACATCATCAGTTAATCCCCCGATAAGGTGTGTTTGGATAGCAACAACCATGCAAAGGCACGGTTCCTGATCAGTATCGCAATGGAAAAATGACAGTTCATGACAAAACGATGAAGTTTTTATGACAGTCGCGGTTGCGCCTTGCATGCAGCGGATATGAGTATCGCGCCATTATACTACTGAAAACAAAGATATAGTATCACCATTCTCTTTTGCGACCCGTGCGGTCACGCGCCTCTTGACAACCGCTCAACACTTATAGATAGTGCGAATCGTTCTCATTCGTCTATAGGTTGGTTTTATTCATGCGTCTTCTTTCTCTATCCAGGAACTACTCAAATTTCCTCGCTGGCTTCATTGGTCTGTGCACCACCGTCACTGTCATGCAGGCCCAGGCGGACGAAAACCTCTTTGGCTATATCAAGGGGGCGGAACCCCTGCCTCAGAACGCCAACGAACTCTATGGTTATGCGACCCATCGCTGGGACAAGGGTGCCGGCACCTATCGTGCAACGGACTACCAGATCGAGTACGAGCGCGGCGTCACCCATCGATTCAGCGCCGGTTTTGCATTCAAGGCACAAGGGATACGAATCAACGATCTACTGATCGATGCATACATTCCCAAGAACGAACGCTATGCCTTCAAACCCTCCGGTATCGAAGCGTCTGCAAAGTACGCGTTTCTGACGCCTGCGCTCGACGATATCGGTCTGGCGAGCTATATGAGCCTTGATTACAACTGGCTCGATCCGCATTCCGGCCAGAGAAAGAACACCTATTCGCTCGACTACAAGCTACTCGCCCAAAAATATCTGATGGACGGTCAACTCGTGCTCGCAGGCAATCTCGGCGTGGAGACCACCTACGCCCATCGCAAGGCCGTTTCCCCGTTGCCGGAGAATTACGAATGGCCCACGGAACCGGAGATGGAGATCGAATTCATGTCCGGCTTCGGTGTGTCCTATCGATTCGCGCCCAATTGGTCCGTCGGCTATGAAGTCTTTTATCAGACCGAGTTCGAAACGGAAGTCGGCACCGAGCGCTGGTCGGTTCAGGGCGGCCCCTCCCTCCACTATGCGGACCGCCGCTGGTGGGCGACCCTGACCTGGTTGCCGCAACTCGTTGGCGGCGGAGAACGTTTTCCGGAACAGAATGACCGCAACCTGCATCTCATCGAAAAGACCAAGAACGAGCTACGCCTGAAGATCGGCTACAACTTCTAGGAGGATCTGTCATGAAGTTCACGCCATTACTGGTCGTCGCCCCGATCCTGATGCCAGCGGCCCAGGCCACCGAATACCTGGACACGGCCGCGGCCCAACGGATCCTTTTTCCATCCGCCAGCCGCTTCGTTGTCGAAACGGTCAAGCTGAACGATCAGCAAAAGGGGCGCATTGCCGAACTCAGCGGGGTGACCCAACGCTGGCAGGACCAGCCGGTCTGGCGCGTAGAGACTGATGGTCAACCAACCGGCTGGTACATTGAAGATCGCGTCATCGGCAAACATGAATTCATTCGGTATGCCCTGGCGCTTTCGCCTCAAGGACAGGTGCTAGGCATTGAAATCATGGACTACCGCGAAACCTACGGGGGCGAAGTCCGTCAGGCCGAATGGCGCGGACAGTTTCTCGGAAAAACGCGAGCGAGCACCCTCTCGCTGGGGTCGGACATCCGCAACATCAGCGGCGCGACACTTTCCTGCCGCAACATCACCAACGGCGTCAAACGCCTGCTTGCGCTGCAAAAGGTGGTGCTCGACGGGCGAATCCAGCCATGAACCATTGCGTACAGCGGATGCGGCCGTTACTGGGTACCTTCGTGGAAATCCAGGCAACCGGCTCCCAGTCGATCGAGCGCATCCATCAGGCGTTAGATGCCGCCTTTTCAGAAATCGAACGAGTCGGTAGGCTGATGAGCGTACAGTCCTCCACCAGTGACCTCGGGAGATTGAATCGGAGCCGTGCGGCAATCAGCATTCACCCCTGGACCGCACGGGTCATTCGGCTCGCCCTAAACTTGGCGGTACGCAGTGCGCACCGATTCAATCCGACGGTCGGTGGTCTGCTGGTCGATTCCGGTCGCTACCCCGCACCGGAGACTCCCTATGTTCGCCGCGGCACGGCCGACGACATCCTGCTATCCGGTTGTCATATCGAACGCAGGCGGCCCGTACTACTGACCCTCGACGGCATCGCGAAAGGATGGGCCGTCGACCGTGCCCTCGCCCGCCTTAGGTCCTCGGGCTTGACCGCCGCGCTGGTCAATGCCGGTGGCGATTGGCGATGCTTCGGCCCCCCCCGTCCGATTCTGCGCGATACGCCCTCTGGCAGGGTACATCTCGGTCTGCTCGAACGCGGCGCCTGCGCCACGTCAAGCGCGGGCCTCGATCCCGACTGCTTCCCGGCGGAACTGGTCATCGACGTCCCCGACCGACAGAAAGGCACCTGGACCGTGATTGCACCTCAGGCATGGCTGGCTGACGCATTGACCAAGGTGGCTGCCAATACCCCTCCGCAGGAGGCGGCTCATAGCGTACGGGTGCTGGGCGGGCACTTGATCAGCGAGCCAAACGCAGCCCGGGGCGCATGATGCTTGTCGAGAAGTTCCGCAGGCAGGGGTACCCCGCCAGTTTCATACCGGTGCTTGGCTTCGTGGGCCTGGCACTCCTCGCCACCGGTATCCTGCTGATTCCGCTCCTGCTGACAATGCAAATGGAACTGGACTTGCCCTGGTATCCCTCGGGCTTGCTCCGCAATCTCGTCACGGGCATCCATGTACTGAGCGGATTTGTGCTGGTGTTCCTGCTTGGCGCAGTGACCATCGTCCATATACGAGCCGGCTGGCTTCGCGGGGAAAAACGCGTTTCAGGCGCGTTCGCGACCAGCCTCATCGCCCTGCTGGCGGTCACGGCCATTCTGCTGCTGTATAGCCCATTGGAAGCAGTCGCCCATCAGGCGGCGATCGTGCACACGTTACTGGGCATTGCGCTCCCGCTCGTGATCGGCATGCACGCCCGGACGCGCATTCGTGTCCGAGCACGCCGTTTCAGACCTGACTGAGCCGGGCACCGCGATGCGCGATCGCAAACCCCTATTCGCCGGACTCAATGCCCTGAATCACCGTCGACATCCGATTTGTCGGGCATCCAGCGGGTCGCCTCGTCCTGGCTCGGCCGAGTGGCTGCATCCGTTCCCTTTTTTTCGCCATCCTCGGTATCCGACCGCGCGGGGCGTCGGGTGAGTTGCAGCTGAGCCGCCGTTGGCGTACCGGATTTATCCTCCCCGAAATAGAGCGTGGTATGGGGAAACGGAATCTCGATGCCGGCCGCGTCGAAATGCAACTTGACCAGACGATTGTAGGCACGGCCGACCGCCCACTGATCACCCGGGGTCGTCTTGATCATGACGCGAATGTTGACCGAACTGGCGGCAAGTTCAGTGACGCCGGGGATCTGGATCGGCTCGAGAATCTTGTGCTTCATCAACGGGTCGGCCATGAGGTCGTCGAATGCCGCGCGCAGATGTGCGATCGCATCGTCGATGCTTTCTCGATAGGCAATACCGTACTCCGCCTTGTGGTAGGCAAAGCCCCGCATGAAGTTCGACACGACGCCGACCGAAGAAAACGGCACGATGTGGTAGGTCCCGGACAGATCGCGCATGCCCACGGAGCGGATCGTCAGGTTCTCGACGGTTCCGGTCACGCCGCCGGCCGTCACCGTATCCCCCGTGTTGATCGCGTTTTCCAGCTGTATGAAGATGCCGGTAATAACATCCTGAACCAATTTCTGCGCCCCGAAGCCGATGGCGAGCCCCAGTACGCCGGCACCGGCCAGCAAGGGACCGATATTCACGCCCAGTTCCGACAGAACCATCATCAGGGTCATGGTCACCAGCGCGATAGCCACCACGTTGCGGAACAGGGCAAGCAGCGTCTTGATCCGAGCCGAGGGCATATGATCCCGCTCTGCGATCAACTTGACCTCGATGAGGCTCGCGATGACCAGCCAGGCGAACAACGCCAGACCGATTACGAAGAAAATATCGAATACGCTGCTCAGGAAACGTTGGCCCACCGGGGTCGTCAGCCACTCGAACAGGTTGGTGACCCGCCACACCGCCAGGATGCCGGCAACAACTGCCAGAACGATCAATGCACGCAGCATGCGCAGCAACCAGGGGAGATAGGTGTTGAGTCGCTGCTCAAGTCGGGGCAGTCGCTGGCGGTGATGATCCTTGAGCCGGACCTCGCCCCCCAGAATCTGCGAAAGCAGTCCCGAAACCAGAAACCCACCGGCCAGGATCAGCGCACTGTACCCCGTGGCCGAGCCAATAAAGGGCAATGCGTCACTGGGCCGGGTGATCGCAACAAGAAATACCATAGCCACATAGCCGACAGCCAGCACGTGCCAGATCTGAGCCAGCACGGAAAGGAACCAGCCGGCCACCGGGCCCTTGCGATGCGTAGCGGCCTGCATCAATGCATCACGAATCGTGCCACGCTGCTTCAGCAGGGTCGTCACGGTCCAGAGGAACCCCACCAGCGCAATCACACTGGCAGTGATCTGCGCCGCATCCTGCCCATAAACACGACGGAGCACGGGTACCACCACCATCATGCCGTAGCCGGCACCCAGAAGCAGCCAACTGACGCGCGCCGTCCAGAACCGCGCCGTTTCCGCACTGATCGGAAAAAGTCGCAATCCCGGATAGGTGGGCACCAGCACGAGACGAAGCATCATTCGCGCGAGTTCCAGAACCACAAAGGCGTTCAGATACAATGCCTGCTGACGGGCAAATACCGCCACGTCGCCGGCCAGCCATACCGACACGGCATTACCCACAACATAGATCAAAGCAAGTACGCCAAGACCGACCCCACCGGCAAAGAGCAGGGATAGGGATGCCCGCAACAGATGCTGACGTGTCGATCCGCGCCCTGCCCACTGATTCAGCCGGATCAGCAACGGGCGGAACAGCCGCTCAGCCAGCAGCCACAAGCCATAACTCAGCAGGATCAGCGCCATCATCGGCCAGAGTCCCGCCAGGAATCGATCGAGTTCGAAGACGCCGTGCTCGCCGTTCATCAGGCGCCGGATACGCTGATAGGTGCCTTCGACACTTTGGCCGATGTCCTGAAAGAACACGGAAGTCTCCATGGCCATGCGGCTGGCAAGCGAGTGATCCGCGGGCTCATTGGCTTCGGCATCGCCCGCATCGGATTGGGCTCCGTGGTCTTTTCCGTCGGCAGTCTGACCGGCATCTGCCGCGAGGTGATCCAGCGTCTTGATCAACGCAGCGCGCGCCTTGGGATCCTTGAGCATGTCGGCCAGTGCCCTGTAATCCACGGGATGGTCCGCTTTGCCATCGGAAGGGGCGGCCGATTCCGAGGTCGGCAGGGGCAGAACACCCGCCTGAACAGTCGGCACCATGCCACAGCTCAAACCGACCATGAATACCAACGCGGCAACCCGACCCAGAAACTTCATTCAACCTCCCATCCAGACTCAACTTCAACACGCCATACGATGCCCGACGCTCCGAGCCGACAAAGGCGGACTCGATCACGAACCGGCCGACCGGCCCCCAAAACCTTAGCACATCGGGTCGATTCGGGCGTTCAGCGCGCCGAGACGGACGCACCCTCATGCAACCAGGCATGGATCTCCTCGGCGAGTCCCTCGGATATGCCCGGCACCGTGCCGAGCTCGGCCACACTGGCCTGACGCAGCCCCCGGATGCCGCCGAAATGCTTGAGCAACGCCTGTCGGCGCTTGGCACCGACGCCCGGGATCTTTTCCAGATCCGACTGGGTCCGCGCCTTCTGCCGTCGGGCCCGATGACCGGTGATGGCGAAGCGGTGGGCTTCATCGCGCACCTGCTGGATCAGATGAAGGGCGGGATCATGCGGATCGAGCCGCACCTCGGCGCCCGCTTCGCCGGATTCGTCCCTTGGGCGGATCAGTCGTTCCTCGCCCGCACGGCGCTCGACCCCTTTCGCGACGCCCAGGATATAGACGCTCGTGACCCCCTGCGCCGTCAACACGGCCTGCGCCTGCGCCACCTGGCCATGTCCACCATCGATCAGCAACACATCCGGCAGAATGCCACCCTCGCGCATCGCGCGGCCAAAGCGGCGGGTCAACGCCTGCGCCATGGCCGCATAATCGTCGCCCGGCGTGATGCCCTCGATGGAATAACGACGATACTGATCCTTCTGCGCGCCCTCCGGGCCGAACACCACGCAGGAAGCGACAGTCAGCTCGCCCTGGGTGTGCGAGATGTCGAAGCATTCGATCCGCTCGATCCGCTCGAGACCCGTCCACTGCCGCAGGGCGGCGAAGCGCGCATCGAGCCCAAGCCGACTGGCGAGTCGCTCGTTCGCAGCCAACCGGGCATTCTCCGCCGTCTGCGCCAGCCATTCCCGGGCCTTGCCCCGTTGGGGAAGAATCAGTTCGACCCGGTGCCCGGCCGCCGCCGACAGCACTTCGGTGATGAACTCCGGTTCCTGCGGCAGGACGCCCAGCAGCAACCGCGCGGGCGCCTCCCGTTCGGTGTAGTACTGACTGAGAAACCCGGCCAGAATCTCGGCCGGTTCGGTATCGGCCGGCACGGCGGGGAAGAAGGACCGGGTGCCGAGATGTCGACCATCCCGAATCGTGGAAACGGCCACCACGGTGAGATTCGAGACGCATTCCAGGGCGATGACGTCCGCATCGCCGCTCACCCCGGTCACGGTCTGCTGCTGGCTGACCGCTCGAAGCTGGGCAATCTGATCGCGCCACTGGGCGGCTCGTTCGAAGTCCAGCGCCTCGGCCGCCTGCTCCATCCGAGTCACGAGAGAGGCTACCAAGGATTGACTGCGTCCGCTGAGGAAGGCCATGGTGTCGTCGACGTCCTGACGGTACTCCGTCGGCGAGACATAGCCGACGCACGGCGCCTTGCAGCGCCCGATCTGATACTGAAGACAGGGTCGGCTGCGGTTACGGAACACGCTGTCCTCGCACTGGCGGACCTTGAACACCTTTTCGAGCAGCACCAGCGTTTCGCGCACGGCGCTGGGCGCGGTATAGGGTCCGAAATAGCGGCCTGCGCGCTTGCGCGCCCCCCGGTGATAGGCCAGCCGCGGATAGGTATCGTTCGTCGACACATAGATCCAGGGAAAGCTCTTGTCGTCGCGCAGGAGAATGTTGTACCGAGGGCGATGTGCCTTGATGAGATTGCTTTCCAGCAGGAGCGCCTCGGACTCCGACTGGGTCGCCGTCGTCTCGATATGCGCGATCTGCCGGACCAGCGCTTCGGTCTTGATGGATTGACGCCCGCGGAAATAACTGGAGAGGCGGGCCTTGAGATTGCGCGCCTTGCCGACGTAGATCACGGTGCCGTCGGCATTGAACATCCGATAGACGCCAGGACGTTCCGTGACGGATTTGAGAAAGGTCGACGGTTCGAACGGAACCTGCTGGGCATCATCCCCGGGGGGCATCGGTCACTCGCTGAAGACGATACGGCCGGTCTTCACGGCCAGACGCAGCAACTCGATATCGTTCGACACGCCCAGTTTTTCCTGGAGGCGCACCTTGTAGGTACTCACCGTCTTGGGGCTGACGCACAGGGCATCGGAGATGAACTGGTTGGATTTCCCCTCCAGGATCATCATCAGCACCTGCTGTTCCCGGCTGGACAGGGCATCGAAGGGATCGGTGGTCTTGCGCATCGACTGCAGGGCGATTTCCTGAGCGATGCGGGAGGAAATGAAGCGGGTCTTGTGGCACGCATGATCGATGGCGGTGATCAATTCGTGGGGCGGCGCGTCCTTGGTGACGTAACCATGTACGCCCGCTTCCAGAACCGAACGGGCCAGCGCGGCATCCGCCTCGGCGGTGACGGCGATCAGGCCCACGTCGGGATAACGCGCCTGGATACGCCGGATGGCTTCCAACCCACCCATGCCGGGCATGTGGATGTCGCAGAGCACCACGTCCACATGCTCCGACTTGAGCTGCGTGAGTGCCGATTCGCCACTGTCGGCCTCCGCGGCGACCTGGATATCCTGTTCACTGCCGATCAAATGCGCAAGGGCCTTGCGGACCATCGTATGGTCATCCACGATCATGACGCGAATCATCTGTATCTACACCCCCGCAACGCCGAGCCACTGAACAACGCATCCCATCGGCACCGACCCTCGGTCATCAAACGTCCTTCCACTGGGCATACGGATGTTCAACCAAAGACACATTATAGTACCGCGGATCGTCGGACACTTCGGCGCCCGCCCAGTCCGGCAGCGTGATGGCCTGATCCTCCGAGGACAGCTCGACTTCCGCGACGACGAGCCCCGCGTTCGCCCCCAGAAACTCGTCGATTTCCCAGAGCAGACCGCCGAAACGCACGTAGTGACGCCATTTGTCGATCACAGCGCCGGAGCAGAGATGGTCGAGCATATGCTGCGCATCCGCGACGGGAATGGGGTATTCGAATTCATCGCGGGAGACGCCGAGCGTCATGCTCTTGATGTTCAGAAAGGCGGCATCGCCAGATACACGGACGCGGACCGAAGCACGCGCACCACCCGACAGCGTCGTCAGGTAGCCCTGGGTCATGCGACGGGATTCGGTCACCGCATCGCGCCAGGAGCCATCCTTAAGAAGATATTTTCGCTCGATTTCCTGTGCCATATCCGCCTCGTCGCGCCGATGTCGCCGGCCTCAGAACCGGATTAGCGCGGAACCCCAGGTGAAACCGCCGCCGAAAGCCTCGAGAAGAATCTTGTCGCCCCGTTTGATCCGCCCGTCCCGCACGGCCGTATCCAGAGCCAGAGGCACCGAGGCGGCCGAAGTGTTGCCATGCCGATTCACGGTGACCACCACGCGATCCATGGGTAGATCCAGTTTGCGGGCGGTGGCCTGGATGATGCGGATATTCGCCTGGTGGGGCACCAGCCAATCGATATCCTGATAGCCCATGCCGGCCGCCGCCAGCGTTTCGTCCACGATCCGGCCGAGCGTATTCACGGCCATCTTGAAGACTTCGTTGCCGCGCATCTCGATGAATGCCGTACCGTCGGCCAGGCGCTCGGGATCGGTATCCGGGCCGGGCTTCACGGTGGTCAGCAGGGATTCGTAGGCGCCATCCGCATGGATATGCGTACTGATGATGCCGGGTTCCTCGCTGGCTTCCAGCACCACCGCACCGGCACCGTCGGCGAACAGCACACAGGTGCTGCGATCCTGCCAGTTCACGATGCGGGACAGCGTTTCCGCCCCGATGACCAGGGCGCAGCGCGCCGAGCCGGTCTTGATGAATTTTTCCGCGACACTCAGGGCATAGACGAACCCGGTGCACACGGCCTGGATATCGAACGCGGGCGAGCCGTGGATGCCCAGCTTCTGCTGCAGCAGACACGCCGTGGAGGGGAACACGCGGTCGGGCGTGGTCGTCGCGACGATCAGGAGATCGACATCGGCCGGGGTTTTACCCGCGGCTTCCAGCGCACGACGCGCCGCGGGCTCGGCGAGATCCGACGTCAACTGATCCTTTTCGGCAATGTGCCGCTGCTCGATGCCGGTCCGTTCGCGAATCCAGGTATCCGAGGTTTCGACCATCCGTTCCAAATCCTGATTGGTCAGGATCCGTTCGGGGAGGTAACTGCCCGTTCCCGTGATGCGCGCGTGATTCATGCCATTTCCTTTTCGTTCAGCAGTTGCCCCAGTCGTTGATCAATCCGACGAGGTACATCTTTCTCGATTTCCCGCAGGGCGACGCCCAAGGCACTGATGAAGGCCTGTACATCCGCCCCGCCGTGACTCTTGATCACGATCCCTTGCAGCCCCAGCAGGCTGGCACCATTGTAGCGCCCGGGATCCAGGCGGTTCTTGAGCCGTTTCAGAACCGGCAATGCACATACCGCAGCCGCTTTCGACAGCCAGGTACGGTTGAATTCCTCACGCAGGAATTGCGCGATCATCTTGGCCAACCCCTCGCTGGTCTTCAGGGCCACGTTACCGACGAAACCATCACAGACGACCACGTCCGCCACGCCCCGGTAGATATCATCCCCCTCGACGAAGCCGATGTAATTGATGGGCCCCTCTTCCAGCAGAGCGGCAGCCGCCTTGACCGTATCGTTGCCCTTGATCGCCTCGGCGCCGACATTCAACAGACCGACCTTCGGTTCGGGGTTGTCGTCGTAGGCCTCGACGAGCACGGAGCCCATCACGGCAAACTGGAACAAATGCTCGGCATTGCATTCCACGTTGGCCCCGAGATCCAGCACATGGGTATGCCCCGTCATGCTGGGCAACGCCGTGCAGATCGCGGGCCGGTCGATCCCCGGCAGCGTTTTCAGTACGAATTTTGCGGTCGCCATCAGGGCGCCCGTGTTGCCGGCGCTGACGGCCGCCTGGGCGGCGCCGTCCTTCACCAGGTCGATGGCCACCCGCATCGACGATTTCTTCTTGCTGCGCAGCGCAACCGCCGGGGATTCGTCCATCAAAACGACTTCGGGCGCATGAACGACATGCAGGAGATCCCCTTCCCGAAGGCCATGCTGGGGCAACTCCTGGCGAATCTGGGACTCGTCGCCAACCAGAAGCAATGTGACGCCGGGATGCGCCTCCTGAAAACGGGCCGCAGCCGCCAGGGTAACGACCAGACCATGGTCGCCACCCATCACATCAATCGCAATTCGTACACTCATGGACAATGCCATACCTCAATACCGCATCCAGCTGAAAATGATCATGTCATCGGCAGCCACCTACTCCGCCGATCCTTACGTCGCGTGGCGAGGGGCCACGCAACACAGACTTCCGACACGATCCGCCGGAGAAAATTCGCCGGGGGAACACCGGGCGACAAATACCGAAAAAAGCCGGACAAAACAAAAACCCTGCGCGCGCGGGCACGCAAGGTTACTTTATTTCCGCATCATCGCCGAGATCGAGGATCAGGCTTCTGAGGTGTTCTTCTCGGCAATCACGCGCCGACCACGGTAAAAACCATCGGGGGTCACGTGGTGACGACGATGGGTTTCGCCGCTGGTCGCATCGACCGACAGCGTCGGCTTGACCAGGGCATCGTGGGTACGGCGAGAATCACGCTTAGCACGACTCATTTTGTTTTGCTGAACAGCCATTTTCTAACTCCTAACAAAAATCACACACTCGGTTGGAGTGGGTTTAAACCAAAAACTTGCGCGCGCCCCACTTCATCAGTGGCACAGGCACAACAAGATGTATCGTCACGATTTGTCCGAACGTCGCCACGCCTTCGCAAGCTCCGCGAAGGGATTGGGGCGCTCGGGCTCGGTCGGCTCATCCGAGGCTTCCGCCGGTTCTCCCGGCAGATCATCCGCTTCCCGCCAAGCTGGCTGGCACCGATGCTCGTGCATGACGACGGACGGCACCGCCATCAGCGCCTCGTCTTCCAGCAGATCGACGAGGGAAACGGCACCCTCGTCGTCCATCAGCACCGGCTCGCATTCATCCATCACGTGCTGGGCCTGTTCGTCGCTGTACACGAACTGCAGCAGGGACTGCCCCGTCACCGGGATCGTCATCGGCTGCAAGCAACGTGCACAGGCCTGTTCCACCTCGGTGCGCACCGTGATGTCCGCCAGCAGGTTCCGAACGACATCTCGATGGAACCGCACCGAGAACCGCAAGGGCGTCTCCGGTGCGGCCTGCGGCACCATCGATGCCAGCCGCGGCAGATCCCGGGCCAGCACCGCACCGTCGAAGACACGCTCGCCATCACACGCCGCCCGCACACCGATTTCGGGCAGACTGGACACAGGTTGCACGCGAACGCTCGCGTCGATGCCGCCTGGGACGGTTTTGGAATTCATGCCTGCTTACTCAACGCCAGGAACGCTCGACGAAATGCCTTGCCAGAATCGTATAATATTAGCGATTTATTAGCCGATGCGCAAAGTGAATATGTCGAAAACCCCGAATCTGGTCCTCGCTTCCTCCTCCCCTACCCGACGCAATCTGCTGGATCGCCTGCAGATTCCCTATGAAATCGACAAGCCGGAGATCGACGAAAGCCTGCGGCCGGGCGAATCCGCACTTGAAGCCTGTCTGAGGCTGGCCCTGGAAAAGGCGTTGCGGGTCGCCGAGCGGCATCCCGAAGCAGTAATCATCGGCTCGGATCAGGTCGTCGCATCCGACGGCCGTATCCTCGGCAAGCCCGGAGATGCGGCTGGGGCCCAGGCGCAACTGCGCGCCCTTTCCGGGCAGCGTATCGATTTTCACGTCGCCGTGGTCGTTCTGACCCCGGATCGGCGCCCGCTGACCTGGCATGAAACGGTCGAAGTACAGATGCGACACCTCACCGACGCCGAAATTGCGCGATATATCGATATCGAGCAGCCTTTCGGCTCCGCCGGCAGCATGAAATCCGAGGGACTGGGCGCAGCACTGGTCGAATCCATGACCTCCACCGACCCGTCGGCCATTCTGGGACTGCCCATGATCGCCACGACCCGGATGCTGCGGGAAGCCGGCATCGATCCCCTCGCCCCTATGGGAAATGGGTAGCGACCAATCCCCAGCTTGCCCTCAGTCTGGCAGGGATTCGACCGCCCCCGCAGCACTGCGGGCCCGCCGCGCCGAATGCCGCAAGCGGTAGCCGGCAAGCACCAGCATGCCCAAGGTCACGACCCCGCCGAAACCATAGGCAACTGCGACCGGTTTCATCCCGATGGCAACGGCCAGAAAGTACAGCCCCGCCATGCCCAGCATGGCCAGATTTTCGAACAGATTCTGTACCGCCAACGTCCGACCGGCGCCGATGGTTTCATGACCACGCTCCTGAAGCAAGGCGTTGAGCGGCACCACGAAATACCCGCCCGCAACACCTAGACCGATCAATACGATCACAGCCATCTCGTAGCTGTTCATCGGTGCCAGCGCCACGATCAATGGCCCCAGCAGCACCCCCCCGACGAGCGCCCGGTTGACCTGATCCACCCGCACGAGAAACGCGGCCAAGCCGGCACCCAGCACGATGCCGACGGACACGATGCCCATCAGGTTGGCAGGCGCCTGGTTGTCGAGAATATTCAGCGCTGCCGGCACCCAGGCGAACATCAGCAGCCGCAACGACGCGCCCATGCCCCAGAACAGACTGGTTCCCGCAATACTGAATCGCGCGTCATGGTTGCGCCAGAGCACGGCCATATTGCTCAGGAAGACGCGCGGCAGACGACCGAGCGCACGAAATGAGGTCAGTGCGTGAATCACCGGGAGGGTGGGTATCCCCAGGTTGGCCGCCGCCGCCAGGAGATAGAATCCTGCCGCCACCTCGACGGCCAGCAGAACCGAGCGATCCGCCAGCCAACCGCCGGCCAGCACACCCAGCAGAATGGCGGCGATGGTCGAGCCCTCCAGCAGGCTGTTGGCCTTGACCAGATGGTTCGGCGTCACGAGCTGCGTCAAGATGCCGTATTTCGCCGGGGAGTAGATGGCGGCCCCGACCCCCGCCACCGCATAACCGATCAGCGGGTTCACCCCCATCAGGATGAGGGCTGCCCCGACCAGCTTCACGAGATTCGCATTGAACATCACCCGTCCCTTCGAAAAGGCATCGGCGAAGGGACCGACGTAGGGCGCGAGCAGGATAAAGGCGAGCACGAAGGAAATCTGCAGCAGGGGCAGGAGCTCGTCACCGTCGGACGCCTGCTTGAGCAGGGCGACCGCCGCGACGAACAGCAGATTATCGGCCATGGCCGAAAGAAACTGCGCCCCCAACAGGGCCGCCATGCCGCGCGACAGCAAACCCTGCGCGGGTGACTCCGGTGACGTATTCATGCTGCGGCCTCCGCCAGTTGCTTGACCCGGACATAATCCACCTTGCCCGTACCCAGCAAGGGTATCGCGTCCATCATGACGATTCGTCGGGGGATTGCCAATTCCGGCTGGCCCAACCGCCGGCAGGTATCCGTCAAGGTCGCCCGCGTGAGGGCCGGATCGGTCGTGACCAGCACGATCTGCTCGCCCCGCTGCACATCGGGCACCGTGGTGGCAGCATGATCGCCGGAGGGCGCGACGGCCCGGGCGATCGATTCGACGGTCTCCAGGGAAACCATCTCGCCGGCCACCTTGGCAAATCGCTTCAGGCGACCGAGGATCGTGACGAAGCCCTGGGCGTCGATCGTCACGATGTCGCCCGTACTGTACCAACCGGCCCCCATGCCCTCGACCTCGGGCGGTTCGATCCGGCCCGGGTTCTCGTAGCGAAGATAGCCGGACATCAGATTCGGCGCACGCACGCAGAGCACGCCGCCTTCGGCGATGCCCGGCACCGGCCGCAACTGTGCCTCGACGCCCGGCAGGAGCTGGCCGACGGTCCCGGTTCGATAGGCCATGGGCGTATTCACCGCCAGAACCGGCGCGGTTTCCGTCACGCCATAGCCTTCAAGAATGCGCAGGCCGAACTTTTCGTACCAGAGCGCGCGCACCGCATCGCTGAGCTTCTCGGCGCCGGCAATCACGTACCGCAGCTTGTGGAAGTCATAGGGGTGCGCGAACTTGCCGTAATTCGCCAGGAACGTACTGGTGCCGAACAGGAGGGTACAGTTGCGGTCGTAGGCGATTTCAGGGACCAGCTTGTAATGCAGGGGAGACACGTGCAGGAAGATGCGTGCCCCGGTCAGCAAGGGTAGCAGCAGCCCGCCGGTCAGACCGAAGGCATGGAAAATGGGCAGCACGTTCAGGACCTTGTCCGCAGGCGTCAGATCGAACAGCGACTGAATCTGAGCCACGTTCGCCATCAAGGCCCGGTGCGACAAGACGACCCCCTTGGGGCGTCCTTCTGAACCCGAGGTGAACAGGATGGCAGCCGGATCCTCGGCACTGGCGACATCGGGCACCGCCCGCGCCGGAAACCAGCGGGCAAATCCCAGGAGCCAGAGCCGGTCACGCCAGCCAACCAGATCCCGCAGATCCTCGATATAGACGATCCGCACCGACGGGATCTCCGTCAGCAGCCCGGAAAGCCTGGCCTGCTCCAGAAAGGCCCGCGAAGTCACGATGGTCCGGATCTGTGCCGTATGGCAGGCGGCGGAAATCCCACTCGGCCCCGCGCTGTAGTTCAGCATGGCCGGCGTACGCCGTACCGCGTTCACGCCAAGGAACAAGGCGACCGTCACCGCCAGGTTGGGCAATAGCAGACCGATCGCCTCGCCCTCCCGGGTCAACCGGGCCAATACGCGCCCCAGCACCAACGCCATGGATTGGATCTGGCCATAGCGATATTCCGGCGCGCGCACGTCCTCGATCACGTCGCGACCACGTCCGAAGGTCCGGGTCGTCGCCAGATACGCCTGCCAGATCGTTTGCGGCGGACGGGAAGCGAACAGCATGCGCTGCATGATATTGCGCATGGCATGGCCGGCATCGACCCGCCGCGCACGGGCCGTCGGCGCGTCGGACAACGCGATACGGGTCGGCGGGAGGATCGTCAGCGTCACATGGGGAAACAGGGCCTTGGGTTGAATGGCGGACATCCGACTGAAATAACTGCGTTTCAACCCGTCCAGCCGGATCGGAATGATCTCGGCCTGGGCGCGCGCCGCCAGCATGGCCGGACCGTCGTATACCTTCATCAATCCCCCGGTATCGCTGATGCGCCCCTCGGGAAAGATGACCACCGGACGCCCTTGTGTCAGGGTCTTGAGCACTGTCTTCATGCCGATGGGATGCATCGGGTCCACGGTGATGGTATCCACGAGCTTCAGACCCCAGCGAAACCAGCGATTGCGCATGACGCCCGTGTGGACGACGAACACGGGATCGATCGGCAGAAAGACGCCCATCACCACCCCGTCGAGATAGGACTCGTGATTCGCGACGATCAATTGGCGACCGCCCCACCGAATGTGGCCGAGATCGCGAACCTCCACCCGGAATACGTAGCGGAACAGACCGCGTAATACGAAACGGACAAACTTCTTGAACAACCTATTCATGGTTTTGACTTCCTTGCTGCGCAATACAGCCTGCTGGGGCTCGTTATCGAACGGGCGTTTCGGAATCCTCTGAGGTTGATGGCGCCTGCTGCGCCCGGACGAAATCGGCCATCATCGTGAATGTGCGCATCAGCAGATCCGTATTGACGGAGAGATAAACGGCCTTGCCGCGTTTCTCGCTCGTCAGGAGACCAGCGGTTCTGAGCACCTGCAGATGATGGTTCACAGCGGTCCGGGACAGCGGCACGATCTCGGCGATCTCGGAGATCGTCAATTGCTCTCCGGGATCGAAAAGCAACAGGATCCGCTGACGATGCGTATCCCCCAGCGCCGTAAAAATGGCGGCCGTATCGACCCAGGCGTCGGGGATGATGTGTTGGTAGCCGCTTTTCATATCTACGATTCTAGTTATTTAGTTATTCATGTCAACACCCCGACAGTTCGACCGGAAAGTACAAAAAACAAGGGGCACCCCAAAGAGTGCCCCTGCCATCGATCAACCGCCGGTCGCCGCCTTTTGCGCTGACGACCGCGTTCCGACCCGTCCTACGGTCGCATGCAGCCCGAATCCGAAGTCGGATGGGACTTCGCTCCCTGCATCTGTCCATGGCGATGTTTGAAGCGATGCGCCATGTCGTCCAGCACCTTGCGCTGATTGTCATCCAGCGCCCGACGCAGATTCGCCGTGGCGGCACTCAACGCAGCCATATGATCGGCCATCTCTTTCATCCGCTCCGCCCGAAACTGGGCAATTTCCGCCGCGTTCATGTCCCCCTTGGGACGATGCATGGGCTTCGGCATCATGGCGAGACGCGCCGCCGAAAACTGTTGCCAGGCCGGTTCCTGGGGGGCCGTAATCTGCAACCGGTTCGCCATCTCGTGCAGTTCCACCTCGACATGCCGTTTTCGCGCTGCTCGCATATGCTCCATACGTTCAGGGGAAAATTCACGGTGGGCCATGGACGGCATCTGGGCACCATCCCCCGACATCGGCATCGGGGGTTCTGCCCATGCCGAGCCGGCAATCAGGCTACCGGCAATCAGGCTTGCCGCCAGAAACCGTGGAAAGGCAGTACGCCCGAAAAGGGTTTTATTGGGACGGGCTGAGACATCGATCGTCATCATGGTCAAATCCTCCAGGGTTGTAGGCAGCCCGGAATACACCGTCGACTACCCGAAACGCTTGAATCAAGCACGGGACCCATTCAACCCCAGGGATGTAAACTCGCCACGACAGTACCGGAGAAGTTTGTAAACCGGCTGTGGCTGTTTTGCAGTCCGGGCGTTACAACGCGCCGGTCCTTTTTTCGCTGCGCTATCATGAGCCTCACACCACTGAACCAAACAGGATATCCCCATGCAAAAGACGCTGTTGGTCGTCGACGATGACCCGGATCTGCGCAGTCTGCTGCGCGACTATCTCACCGAACAGGGATATCGCGTGCTGGAGGCCGCCGATGGCGAGGGCCTGTGGGCGCACCTGGCGCAAACCCAGGTGGATCTGATCATTCTCGACCTGATGCTGCCGGGGGACGATGGCCTGACCCTGTGCCGCAACATTCGTGCCCGGCAACAGACGCCGATCCTGATGCTGACGGCACGGGGCGACGAGATGGATCGCATCATCGGCCTGGAAATGGGCGCCGACGACTACCTACCCAAGCCCTTTCACCCCCGGGAACTGCTGGCGCGCATCCGTAGCATCTTTCGTCGCGCCGAACAGAGCGGCAGTCAACCCGTCCGCCATCTGCGCTTCGGTAACTGGACGCTCGACCTTGGTGCCCATCACCTCATTGGCGCAGACGAAGTCGTGGTGCCGCTGTCGACGGGGGAATTCCGTCTGCTCAAGGCACTGGTGGAACATGCGAATACCGTCCTTTCCCGCGACCAGCTGATGGATGCCCTGGCAGGCCGCGAAGCAGACCCGCTCGACCGGACGATCGACGTGATGATCAGCCGGCTGCGGCGGCGCCTGGGTGACGATGCCCGCGAACCCACGCTCATCAAGACCATCCGCAACGAAGGCTACATCCTGACGGTGGGCCAGCCCCGGTGACGCAAACCCCGTTCGATTCGTCGTCCACCAAGGCTCGAATCCGATTTCCCTGGCCCCGCAGCCTGTTTGGCCAGATCCTGATCGCCCTGCTGCTCGGACTGATCGCGGCACTCGCCCTGAGTTTCGGGCTCCTGCTGCACGATCGTGCCCGCTTCGGCGACCGTCTGCTCGGCGACTACGCCGCCCAGCGCATCGCGGAAATCATCGAAGCCCTGGACGAGACACCGCCCATCGAACGCCGCCCCTTTGCACGACTGCTCAATGCCCCGCCGACCCGACTGCTGTTCCGCCAGCCCTGGCGCACGGCGGGATCCGGGCCGGACGCACCCTACGAAAATGCAGACAGCAAACAGTTTGCAGAACGACTTCAGCTGGCGCTCAATCGGCCGATTCCGATCCAGGTGCTTGCCGTCCGGCGCCCCGGCTTCTTCCGCCGAGCCGAACGTTCGGTGGTCCTCGACGCGCGTCCGTTCCAAATGACGCCTCCTCCTTGGGGACTGCGGCTCGGCGGTTCGCTGGGATATCTGCATCCGCACCGGAGCACCCATTACCTGCTGATCCAGGCGCAACTTTCGGATGGGTCCGTACTGACCCTGCGCCACGAGCTCCCCCCGCCCATGCGCTGGCCGCTGCAGACCATGGGCTGGCTGTTGCTGCTGGGCCTGATGATGATGGCCATCATCGGCTGGGCCGTCCGCCGACTCACCCGACCGCTGGCCGCACTATCCAAGGCAACGGCCAACCTCGCGCACAACCTCAATCAGCCGCCCCTGCCCGAGACCGGGCCGACCGAGGTCGCCCAGGCGGCACGCGCATTCAACCAGATGCAGGAGGAAATCCGGCGGATGCTCGAATCGCGCGCCCAGGCGCTGGCCGGCGTCTCCCACGACCTGCGCCTGCCGATCACGCGCCTGCGCTTGCGGGTGGCGGCTCTCCAGGACGAATCGCTCAAGCAGAAGATCGAAACCGATCTCACGGCCATGGACGAAATGATCGGCCACACCCTCGCCTTTCTGCGTGCCGGTACGGAAAGCGAACCGATGCAGCGGCTCGACCTCAATGCCCTGCTGGATGCCCTGTGCGACGACATGATCCTCCTCGGCGCCGTCATCCACCGCCATGGCATGGCAACCACCCCGATCCGGGTACGGCCCCAGGCCCTGCAGCGTGCCTTGCAGAACATCCTGGACAACGCCCGCCGCTACGGCGGCGGAGAGATGGACGTCGGCATCGAGGAAACCGACGACACCATACGCATCTGTGTCGACGATTATGGCAGCGGGATTCCAGACGCCGAGCGGGAGCGGGTATTCGAACCCTATGTCCGTCTCGAGTCGTCCCGCGCCCGTCACACGGGGGGAAGCGGCCTGGGTCTGGCCATCGCCCGGGCCATCATCCGAGCGCATGGCGGCGACATCCAGATCCGGTCGCGCCCAGACGCGGATCCCACGGCCACCGGCGCGCGACTTCAGATCGACCTGCCCCGCGAAACAAGCCGCACCTGAGGATGACGGCCTGAGGATGACGGCCTGAGGATGACGGCCTGAGGATGACGGCCTGAGGATGACGGCCTGAGGATGACGGCCTGAGGATGACGGCCTGAGGATGACGGCCTGAGGAGGACGGCCTGAGGAGGACAGTCTGAGGACAAAGGCCCGATTCAATCGGCCTGCCGGACGAGCAGCACCAGCACCTCGCAGTGGTCGGTGTGGGGAAAGATGTCGAACATCTGGGCACGTTCTGGCACAAAGCCGCTCAAGCGACGCAGATCCCGCGCCAGACTGTCCGGATTGCAACTGGAATAGATCAGGCCCTGCGCGGACGAATCCGCCAGGAAGTCGCACAGTTCCGGACCCAGACCGCGCCGGGGCGGATTGACCACGACGAGCGGCGGCACATCGGTCCGCCCCCGGACGAACTCATCGGCATCCAGGGCGCGAAAATCCACCTGAGCGTAGCCCAGCTGACGGGCGGAGGCCTCGGCACTGGCGATTGCCTCCGCACTCACTTCGATGCCGGCGACCGGCCCGTCGATCACCTCGGCCGCATGCAGCGCAAAGCCACCCACCCCACAGAACAGATCCCACAGACCCGACGGCGCCATCTCGGCGATCCAGTCCCGTGCCGTTGCATACAATCGGGCTGCCACCACCGAATTGGTCTGAAAGAAACTGCGCGGTCGCACCCGCAGGGGGATGTCGTTCAGGACCATCGTCAGGGTCTGTTCCTCGGTCAGCGGAATCTCCTCGGGGCCTTCGATGATGGCCTGATGGATCGGCTGGATATTCGCGGACACCACGGTCAGATTCGGCAATGCAGCCAGAAGACGGGGCAGTTCGGCGCGTATCGCCGGCAGACAGGCCGTCGACCGGAGCACGAAGCGCAACATCAGGTGCCCGTCCTGATCCGAGGCCGTCAGCAGGACGTGCTTCAGTTCGCCCCGCCGACGCCGGATGTCATAGGGCGACAGT
Source organism: Halothiobacillus diazotrophicus (assembly GCF_001663815.1). Taxonomy (NCBI): domain Bacteria; kingdom Pseudomonadati; phylum Pseudomonadota; class Gammaproteobacteria; order Chromatiales; family Halothiobacillaceae; genus Halothiobacillus; species Halothiobacillus diazotrophicus. Next base: position 2,859,494 of record NZ_CP016027.1, on the reverse strand, counting down.
CGGGCGGCCACGATGAAGTCCTTGATCGGCGCAAAGGCCTGTCCGATCGCGGGCGGATAAAGCGGGCAGCCGGTCAGATCGACGCCGCCTACCCCATCCGTGCCATCGAGGATGCCCAGTACGGGTGCGTGGGCACTGCCCGTCACCACCATCTTGGCCTTGTTGCGGAACGCGCGTTCGGCGCTGGCCACCGGCGGCCGCCACTCGATCCGGGAAAATTCGGCCAGGGCCGTTGCGCAGCGAGCCTGCTTGGCCGCGAGCTGGTCGGCATAAGGCTGCTCGATGCGCGTACAGGAACGGCAAACCCCGGCATTGAAATAAGCGCAAGAAATCACATGGACACCCAGAAAGCACGAGCGGCAGGGCGGCGGATTGCCGCCCTGCGATAAAAACGGGGCTAGTTTACAATGCCCCAAAGCCCCTGCAGCCGAAACTGGACTCAAGTTCTAGACCGTCTGCATCCGGGGATTGGCCGGATACGAGCGCGGCGAAAAGACCGACCGGCAGGATCGTCAGGAGAGAACATCAGGCATGCACACTCTGGAACAGCTGCGCAGCGGCGCGCTGAACGGCACCCAACGACTCAGGCTGGCCTGCGGTCTAACGGAATTTCCCCGGGAAATTTTCGAACTGGCCGACACCCTCGAAATCCTCGACCTCTCGGGCAACCGGTTGACGGATCTGCCGGACGATCTGCCCCGACTGCATCGGCTGCGCATCCTGTTCTGCTCCGACAACCGCTTCACCCAACTGCCGGCCGTGCTCGGCCGCTGCCCCCGGCTCGAAATGATCGGTTTCAAGGCCAACCAGATCCGGCACGTACCGGGCGACGCCCTGCCCGTCGATCTGCGCTGGCTGATTCTCACGGATAACCGGATCACATCGCTTCCCGCCGACATCGGGCAATGCCAACGCCTGCAGAAACTCATGCTGGCCGGAAACCGGCTCACCGAATTACCCCCCGAACTCGCCGACTGTCACCGCCTGGAACTGCTGCGGATTTCCGCCAATCGCCTCGAGGCATTTCCGGTCTGGTTGACCACGATGCCCCGCCTCGCCTGGCTGGCCTACGCCGGCAATCCGTTCTGTGCCGAACAGGAAACCGTGGCACGGAATGCCGCGCCTCACGACGCCATCGACTGGCAGACGCTCGAACTCGCTCAGGTCCTGGGGGAAGGCGCTTCGGGCATCATTCATCAGGCCGCTCAACACGACTCTTCAAGAACCCGCGCCGTCGCGGTCAAGCTGTTCAAGGGCGCCGTCACGAGCGACGGTCTGCCGCTCAGCGAAATGACCGCCTGCCTCGCCGCCGGCAGTCATCCCAACCTGATCCCCGTGCTGGGCAGAATCCAAGACCATCCGAACGGCACGCACGGCCTCGTGCTGTCCCTGATCGACCCTGCCTTCGGCAACTTGGCCGGACCACCCAGTCTGGCATCCTGCACCCGAGACTGCTACGCGCCTGAGTGCCGCTTCGATCTGGACACGACTCTGCAGATCGCCCACGGCGTCGCCTCGGCCGCACGACACCTCCATGCGGCGGGCATCCAGCACGGCGACCTGTATGCCCACAACATGCTTCATGACGGCCAGGGCAAAATTCTGCTGGGGGATTTCGGCGCCGCCTCGCCCCGACCCGATGATGACCCCGAGCTGGCCGAAGCGCTGCAGCGCATCGAGGTCCGCGCCTTTGCCTGCCTGCTGGAGGAACTGCTGGAACGGACTATCGATGAGTCGCAGGAGGACTCGGATCTGTATGCGGTACTGGATCGACTCAAGACATCAGGCCTGCAGGAAAATCCGGCGGCACGACCGACCCTACGCGAAATCACCCAACAGATCGAAGCCTTGTGCCTGATCCGGCATGACGCGTCGACCGCGCAAACCCCGTAGCACCGGTCGATGGGACACCAACACCAATTGCCGATTTCCATGGCGTGGGTTAAGGTCATCGCCACCATGGTTCTGCCCGTCGATCAACCAGACACATACCACCCGAAGCCACACGGCGACTGCCCGAGGAGTCGTTCAGGATGAACGCCAGCCCCGACCAAACTCCGGACAAGCATCTTGCCCCAGGCCCGTGGGTGCGCGTGAACATGCTCGCCAGCCGCTGGTACCGGTTCACGCGGATGGCCCTGTGGTTTCCGCATGTCCCCCTGACGCTGGCCGTCGGGCTGGTCGGCCTTTCCCAGCTGCTGCCCTCCCTCGGCGGCATCGAGCAGTTCGCCACGCTGCCCAAGGATTACCTGAGCAATTTCCAGACCCTGGGGGCCAGCTACGACAGCCTCGCGATCCGGGGCGTACCGACCGGCCTGATCGGCGGGCTGCTGATCGTGATGTCCGTCGGACTCCTGTTCCGTTCGCGGCTCGCCTGGACCCTGGTCCTGCTCATGACCATCGCCGTCGTCGTCCTGCAGATCCTGCCCGGGGCCGTTTTCCACCCGCTGCTCTTCGGGTTCGACAGCGCCCTGCTGATCGCCCTGATCCTTTCCCGAAGCGCCTTTCAGCGATCGAGCCTGGCCACCGCCACCCTCTATGCCCTGGTCGGGATGCTGGTTGCCCTCGGCTACGGCGTGATCGGCGCCTACGTGTTCGGGGCGCAATTCAATCCCCCCATCAAGGACTTCAACACGGCGTTCTATTACACCGTGGTCACCATGTCGACCGTGGGCTATGGCGATATCATTCCCCATACGCCGGAGGCCCGCTGGTTCACGGTGTCGCTGATCATCTTCGGCCTTGTGGTCTTCGCCACCTCGCTGACGGCGCTGGTCGGCCCATTGATGAACCAGCACCTTCTCACCCTGCTGCAACCGGGAAAGAAACAGATGAACCGCAAGGAACATATCATCGTGATCGGCGATACGCCGCTGGCACGCAATACCATCAAGGCCATGACCGAACGCGGGCTGCACGTCACGGCGATCTGGATGGAGCGCCCTTCGGAAGGCAGCGAATCCCCGGTGGATCTGATCATCGGCGACGGCGCGGATGCCGACACGCTGCGCAGTGCCGACGTCGGTACGGCCCGGGCGGTACTGGCCCTGAGCGAAGACGACTCCGACAATGCCTTCGTGGTTCTGGCCGCCAAGGAGGTCAATGAAAAGGTTCAGACCGTGGTATCGGTCAGCGATGCGCACAACCTGAGCCGGGTACGGCGGGTCAATCCCGACGTGGTTCTCGCCCTCCCCCTGCTGGGCAGCGAGTTGCTAGCCATGGCGCTCAGCGGCGAAAAGATCAACGCCGATGCACTGGTGGCTCAGATTTTCAATGCCATGGACTTTGGCGGGGGTCAACCAGAGGCGAAGGCCGCATCGACATCACGGGTAGACGCGGCGCCCACCGGACCGACCGCCTGAGGATCCGGCCAAGCTGGCCTGGTCGATACGATCTCAGCGCGCCAGACGACGACGCGCCTCGTCATGCAGTGCCTGGGTGGCGCTGGCACAGACGGTGGTCGTGTCCAACCCGACCGGTCGGCCGTCCAGATCGGTGAACACGCCTCCGGCTTCCTGCACGATCACCGACAGGGCGGCGATGTCCAAGACGTTGACGTCGGACTCGATGACGAGATCGATCGCCCCACGCGCCAGCAAATGATAGTGGTAGAAATCGCCGTAACCGCGCGTCCGGTTCACTTCGCGCACCATGCCGGCCAGCCCCGCCCAGCCCTCGGCATCTGCCGCCAGCGTCTTGAGATTGCCCACGGAAAGCGTGGCCGCCGGGATCGTGTCGATCCGGCTGACCCGCGCCGCCTTATCCATCCAGAAGGCCCCACCGCCCCGCTCGGCATAGGCATACTCGCCGAACACCGGCGCGCTGGACACGCCCAGGATCAGCTCATCGCCCTTCATCAACGCGATCTGCGTGGAGAAGAACGGGTATTCGCGCACGAAACTCTTGGTGCCGTCGATCGGATCCACGAGCCAGGTGTACTCGGCCTCGGGGCGGGTCTTGCCCGTTTCCTCGCCGTAAAACCCGTGATCGGGGAACGCAGCAAGGATCACGGCCTTGATCGCCTCCTCGGTCTCGACATCGGCGATCGTCACCGGCGAGGCGTCCGCCTTGATGGTGATGTCGATGTTCTGCTGCCAGTATTTGCGCACCACGGTTTCGGCGGCGCGGGCAGCGGCAAGGGCGGTCTCGAGAAAGGGGCTGTGCATGGAAAATCCTTGAAAATCATGAATGAATCGGCTGATTGGCCGGGCGGGCATCGCAAACCCGGCGGCAAATGGGTCACATTCTAAGCCCGCGCAGCCATTTGAGCACGTTGAGCAGCGAGCCGATCGCCTGGGCCACGTAGGTCAGGGCGGCGGCACGCAGAATCTGACGGGCCGGCTTGCGTTCCGTCTTCGTCAGCCAGCCGCCCTGTTCCAGCATGGGCAGGGCGCGATTGAAACTGGCATCCATCTCGATCGGCAGGTTGGACAGCTGCGCCAGCAGGGGGACGGCCATGGTGAGCACCCCCACCACCAGCATGACCAGCGCCGGCATCGGCTGCTTTTCCAGCACCGTCACCACCGGAATCGCCACCAGCAGCCAGCCGGCCACCCGCTGCGCCCAGGCGCTGCGCTCGACCATCTCCTGGCGCCGCTCGAACGCGGGATCGCCCTCGGCATGCTGCAGGGCATGGCCCACCTCGTGGGCGGCCACGGTAATGGCCGTCAACGAACGCCCACTGAAGTTCTCGGGCGACAGGCGCACGCTACGGCTATGCGGATCGTAATGATCGCCGTCCTTGGTCATCTCGACGGTCACGTCGGCAAGGCCCCGCCGATCGAGCAGATACCGCGCGAGATCGCCGCCCGAGAACGGATAGCGATCGACCGGCGCCCGATGGCGCGCCATCACCTGCCGAACCCACCAGCCCGGCCACCACGACAGCAGCGCAAACAACCCCAAACCCGCCAACAAAAGTATCGCCATCAATGAATCCGATAGATCAAATCGCCGCCCGTCGCTGTCGGGCTGGCCGTCACTTCAATGGCGAACAGTCTATTGAGTTTGTATTCCGTAATCACTTCCCCAACCCCGGTGGTCACGCCGATGGCATAACGGACCAGCAGATTGTCGCCGATGCGCTTGCCCAGCGTCAGCCGGGTGCCCGTCAGGCCGCCGGTCGTATCCAGACCGATGGAGTCCAGCCCGAAACGCTGGCCGATATCGCGGGCGATATCGTCTCCCTGCGCGATGCCCAGGCCGGTGATCGCATTGATGAGCATGGACGCATCCGTCGAACTGCTGCCGTTCAATTTTCGCCCGGTCAGCAACAATGACAGGGCATCGGACTCCGGCATGCTGGGCTGGGAATAAACCGTGGTCTTCGGATCATGCAGGGTTCCGCCGATCTTCAGGCCCACCACGTCACTGTCCACGGTCCGCGATGCGGTAACCGACAACCCGGGATCGGTCAGGGGCCCGACAAAGATCAACTGACCGCTCTGGATCGCCAGATTCTGCCCGTAAGCCTTGTACACGCCGTTCTTCAGGTCGATTTCCCCAAAGGCCGCCAGGGGTTTTTCCGGGCGCAGGCGCAGGTTGAGCTGACCGGTGATCCCCGTGGAGAACCCCATGCCCGCGAGGCTCACCGCATCGCCCAGCTTGAGCGCGACATCCCCCTGCACCGGATAACCGGTCGTCTTCGGCGTCGCCTTGGCGCCCACGATCACCAGATCCGGCGAGGAACGCACCGCGGATTCGGGCAACTTCTCGATGCGTGCCGTCACGCGGGGCAGCAGCACCGAACCACCGATCGTCGCCCCGTCCTGATTCGCCTGAACGGTCAATGAGGGGCTGGCATCCGCAAGCAGCGACGGCAGGCGCAGGACCGGCACGGCATTGCCGTCGATCCGGGCGTCGAGATGCCAATCCGGCAATTGCGCCAGATTGCCAGTGCCCTGAATGCGCAATGCCCCCGACGCCATGGCACGGCTGGCCGCATCAGCCTGCCCGTCGGTTTTCCGATCCTGGATCTGCCCCACCAATTGTCCCGTAAACCGCAGTTGGCCCTGGGCATCGATGGACCCATCGACCGTTCCCTGGTCATACCCCACACCGGTATCCGGCAGGACAAACCCCAGACCACGCACCTGAAAACGACCGCTGGGTCGCGGATGCGCCACAGGTCCGACGACGGAAATATCCGCCTCGGCCTGCCCGGCGATCCGGGTTGCCTGCGGTACGGCAAAGGCCAGGACGCCCAGATCCGCCATCTGGATCCGCGTGGCGAGATTCATATTTTGCGAACCGGTCAGTTGCACCGATCCGTCGCCGTTCAGCGTCAGCAACTGGGGCACCCGCGCCTGGTAGTGCATTGCCAGCTGATCCCCGGACAGCCGGGCATCCAGACGAACCTGACGGTACGCAAAAGGTCTCCCCGCATCCAGATCGGGCAGGCTCGCCACATTATCCGGCAGGGTCAGCTGCGCATGGCCACTCATCGCCCCGTCCTGACCCTGGCCGCCCTGCGCATCCAGAACGAGTCGGCCGGGCAGATGCATGCCCTCCGGCAACCAGGGTGCGAGGAGCGACAATGACAGATTCCCCGTCAACGCGGCGGTACTGGCCCCGGCCTGATGGCTACCGGAAAGGCACAGTCGGGAATCCGCCTGCGTCAGGCAGGTCGTGCCCAGCTTCTGCACCCGCGTCGAGACGGTGAGCGGCGCCGGCGACGCCAGACGCCACTGGCCCCAATCGATCGTACGTGCATGCCTTGCGCGGGATTTCGGCGCGGAAATATCCAGGCGCTCCAGACGACCTTGCCAGACGCTCTGCGCCCCCGCCCCAGACATGCCGCCCGTTGCGGACAGCGCCAGCGTGCCCTCGGGTGACTGGGCCGCCATCACGATGGCCTGTTTCGCCCAACGCCCCTTGATGGACAGACTGAGCCGATCCAGCCAGGTCTCGGCCGGCGACGTGGTCATCGATGCGTCGCCTGGCGCAGCGGTCTGTCGACCCACGCCCGTGGCCGTCAGGCTTACATCGACCGGCGATTCGGCCAGTGTATGCCCGCCCCGGGCAACCCGTGCCTGGACATCGAGCTGCCCCATACGCCAGTCCAACGCACCGAGATGACGGGCATGAAGTGCAACGAGGCCCGTCGGATGCCCCAGTGTCCCATGCAGGTCCGTCTCCAGCTGCACACTGCCCGTGGCCGCCGGCAAGCCGAATGCCGTCAGCGGTATCCGTCCTAGATCCGGGACAGACAGCGCCGCCTTCAGCGACATGGGCCCATCCGGCCGCACCCAGTCCAGATCGCCGCGCGCCGTGAGACGCGCATTGCCCCAATGCCATTTGCTCTTCGTGATCTGTGCCCGCCCACCCTGAACCGAACCCTGCACATCGCCGGTGAGCAGAACCGAATGCGCCGGGGCGTTCGACGTCTCAGGCAGAACCAGATCCAGGCGCAGGGGGGCCAGGTGTCCATCCAGCCGGGCATCGTGTACCGGATCGCGACCCAGTTCGCCCTGGAGCGAGAGGTCCACATCCGTGCGCGCGTGGGCGCCGATCGGCAGAGAAGCCAGCAGCGGCGCCACATCCATCTGTCGGGTAGTCACGTTCAGCGTCATCGAATGCGTATCCGCCAGCCCCAGACGCCCCGTGAGCCTCAGGGTACCCCCGGACACCTGATCGCCCGAAAGCGCCAGGTTCAACTGCTGATCTGCCAACCCGAGATGCGCCGTCAGCGATTGAATGGGCAAGTGCGCCAGAACCCCACGAATCCGGGTGAGATCGATCTGCCCCTTAACGGGGATCGCACCGATACCGGCGGTCAACTGCGTCTGGAAATCGAATGCCAACCGGCCGGGCACCGATGGGGCAAGCAGGCCGGGATCCAGCGCCTCGGCCCTGCCGGACAGGGCTAACCGCCAGCCATCGGCGTAATCGAGATCGCCCTGCGCGCAGACCGTTCCCCCGAGGGTATCCAGAGCAACCCGCGCCAAGGTCAACCGGGTGGGCGTGATCCGGGTCCGGGCCTGGAAGCGCGCACCCGGCAGGTCGAAACCGGTCCACACGCCGGACCATTCCGCCTCGACATCCGACAACTTCCCGCTTAATCGACCCGAGACTGCCAACCAGCCCTGGGGCAGATCGATGCCGCCCTGCAATCGGCCCGTCACTCGATGAGGACGCGCGGTCGCGACCGTCAGATCGCCCTGCAATCCCACCCGGATCTCGCCCGGCACGACGCCCGTCAACCGACTCACCTGCAGCGACAACACCTCGTGCCCCGCATGAGCCCGGGCGACCAGATCGTCCAGCCGATAGGCGTTGCCGTCTGGCAGGTAGACCGCCAGCCGCTGCAGGGCGAGTTGCGTAACGTCCACCCCGACGGGCAGCTTCAGTGGCAGATCGTTCAGATCCAGCGGTTTCGCGACCGTTGGGGACTGACCCGAAGGGGACGGCAAATGAATCTGCACATCCGCAGCGGTCAATCGGTGCATCTGCAGATTCAAATGCCAGAATTGCCGCCAGTCCAACTGAACTTCGACCTGTCCGGCGTCCACCGTGAGGCCGTCCGCCTGATGAAGCCGAAGGCCCGACAGGGTCAGTCCACGCCAAAGAGTGCCGTGACTGGCATCGATGTGCAGTCCCGCGATGCGCTGGCCTGCCTGGGCAATCAGCCAGTGCGTACCCGACTCCGTAGCCGTGAGCCAGACGAATCCGGTGAACAGCGTCGCAAAGAGGATACCGACCGCCCAAGTCAACACGGCCGTGCTCCAAACGAAGACCGATCCCAGAACCCGCCACCCCCGCATCAGAATGCCGCTCCGATGCCCAGACTCAATCGGGGCACCCGCCGTGTGCCGTCGAAGGGATACGCCACATCCACCCGGACCATGCCTACCGGCGAGCGCCAACGCACACCGACACCCGCCCCCGTGAAGAGATGAATACGCTGCAACGTATCGAAGGCATTGCCGGTATCCACAAACGCGGCGCCGTACCAGTTCTGTCCATGAACCGGATGCATGACCTCCACGCTGCCGGTAAACAGGTACTGCCCCCCGATCGCCTGCCCCGTGCTATCCGTCGGCCCCAGCGACTGGTAAGCGTAACCCCGCACGGATTGATCACCGCCGGCGAAAAACCGCAGGGTCTTCGGCAACTGGGTAAAGTTGCTGGTATTGAGTCCCCCCAGCTCGACCCGCCCCTTGAGGATCCACTTGCCGAGCGGATAAAGGCCCCCGAGCATCATCTGCCCACGCAGCAGCGAGGCACTGGACAGCAACGGTCGAGCAGCAGTGCTGAGCGAACTGCTGAATACCAGCCCCCGGGTCGGAAACAGCGGGTCATTGAGGTTCTGCCAGCCGAGGCGCGCGCCCATCAGCCAGTAATGGCTGGTGATGGCGGGATTGCTGCCGAACTGGCTGCGCTCGACCAGATACTCGGTGAACAGTGCGCTGGTCCAACGATTGAAATCGCGAACCCACTGAAGGCCCGTCGTCGACGAAAGCGTCGTGATACCGAGGTTTTTTTCCCGATCGACCGTAGCATAGAGGTCGTAATGCTGATTCAGCGGATCGGAAAGCCGCGGAATCGTGTAGGTTGCGTTCAGCGTCTGCTGCCGCTGGGCCAACGAAAAATCCGCTTTCCAGTGATGGCCCGCGGCATTGATGTAGCGACGGGCCATTTTCGCACCGATCCGCGCCCCGGTATCCGTACCATAGCCGACGCGTGCTTCGTAGGACGAACGCGGGGCTGCCGTCGTCTTGATCGTGATGGGGACCGTGTCGCTCTGTCGATTGTCTACCTCGGGACGGACACGCACGTCACTGAAATAGCCGCTGGCGATAAGGTTCTGGTTCATGGCGACCAGGGTGCGGGTACTGTAGGGATCGCCGGGACGACTGCCCGTCAGGCGTTCGGCCAGCGCCGGTTCCAGTATCGACTGGTCGACGCTGATCTTCCCAATCCGGTAGGGGCGGCCGGCTTCCAGCGTGAGCACGAAACGCGCGGTGTTATGCACAGGGTCGACGATCAGTTCATGGGTCGTCCATCGCGCATCGAGATACCCCTGCCCCCGCACCCGGGACCAGATGCCCTCCCGAAGATCCGTGTAGGCGGCCTGATTGAGCGGCGAACCGGTTTCGGGCACTGCGGAATGGAGGAAGCGCTGGAGGAAGGGCGCTTGGGTCAGATCGTCCCCTGCCGCATTGCGCAGGTCCAGGGCGACATCGGTCACATGAACGACCGGCCCGGCCACGATGTCGAGCTGGGGCTCCCGACAGTCATTCTGATCGATCGCCCGAGACTGTATCGTCGCATTGAAGTGGCCCAGCGCCTGCAACGCCTGCTCTGCGGCCGTGCTGGCGCTCGCCAGATAACGCCGCACCATGACTTCGGGTGCCGAGCAGTCGAAACGGATCGGCGGTACGCTCAGACCAACATTACGGACAAGGGCGGGATCCGTAAGCCCGATCAGCTGAAGGTGCGGCCCGGAACCGGCCCAACCCGAACCGGCCACCCCGAAGACGCACGCCGTCCCAACGCCAATCCGCACCATCCATGGGATCAGCCGCCCAAGCAATCAGACCACCTCGGCCAGATCACCCTTGGTTTCCAGCCAGGCCCGACGATCGGCGGCCCGTTTCTTGGCGAGCAGCATGTCGAGCAGGGCATAGGGCTGATCCTCCTCGATGACCAGTTGCACCAGCCGGCGCGTCTGCGGCGCCAGCGTGGATTCGCGCAACTGGCCGGGGTTCATCTCGCCCAGGCCCTTGAACCGGGTGACCTGGGGCTTGCCGCGACGATGCTCGGCGTCGAGCCGGGCCAGAATGCCATCGCGCTCGGCCTCGTCCAGGGCGTAGAAGGTTTCCTTGTTCAGGTCGATCCGGTACAGGGGCGGCATGGCGACAAACACATGCCCCGCCCGGACCAGTGCCGGGAAATGACGCAGGAAGAGCGCCGACAGCAGGGTCGCGATATGCAGGCCGTCCGAATCCGCATCGGCCAGGATACAGACCTTGCCGTAGCGCAGTTTCGAGAGGTCGTCGCTGCCCGGCTCCAGGCCCAGCGCCACGGCGATGTCGTGCACTTCCTGACTCGCGAGCACCTGGTCGGCACCCGTCTCCCAGGTATTCAGGATCTTGCCGCGCAAGGGCATGATCGCCTGGAACTCCCGATCGCGCGCCTGCTTGGCCGACCCGCCCGCCGAATCGCCCTCCACCAGGAAGAGCTCCGTGCGCGAGAGATCCGTCGCGGTGCAGTCCGCCAGCTTGCCCGGCAGCGCGGGGCCGGCCGTCAGGCGTTTACGCACGACTTTCTTGTCGTTCTTCAGACGCGCCTGGGCGGCATCGATGGCCATGCGGGCGATCGCCTCGCCCAGATCGGGATGCTGGTTCAGCCAGAGCGACAGGGCATCCTTGACCACGCCCCCGATGAAACTGGCCGATTCGCGCGAGGATAGTCGCTCCTTGGTCTGCCCGGCGAATTGCGGCTCGGACAACTTGGCCGACAGCACGAATGCGACCCGGTCGAACACGTCCTCCGGCGACAGCTTGACCCCGCGAGGCACCAGGTTGCGGAAATCGCAGAACTCCCGCACGGCATCGGTCAGCCCCTGACGCAGACCGTTCACATGGGTCCCGCCCTGGGGCGTGGGGATGAGATTCACGTAACTCTCGGTCACCGGCTCGCCGCCCGGCTCGGCGAGCCAGACCAGCGCCCAGTCGACCGCCTGGGGTCGCTCCGCCGTCTCGGCGCTCATGTGCCCAACGAACCCCTGCGGCGGCAGGATGGCCCGGTCGGCCAGCGCACCCAGCAAGTAGTCGCAGAGCCCGTTCTCGTAATGCCAGGTCTGCGCCTCGCCAGCCGCCTCGTCGAGGAACGTGACCGTCAGCCCCGGACACAACACGGCCTTCGCGCGCAGCACGTGCAGCAGACGGCTGACCTGGAACTTGGGGAAATCGAAATAGCTGGCCCGCGGCCAGAAGCGCAATAACGTGCCGGTCTGCTTCTTGGGGACGGTACCGACGGCGGTCAAGGGACCGAGCGGCGCCCCATCGGCAAATGCCATCTGCCAGCGCTGGCCTTCCCGCGTGACTTCCACGGTCAGCCGTTCCGACAGCGCGTTCACCACCGAGACCCCGACCCCGTGCAGACCGCCGGAAAACCGGTAGGCCTTGTCGGAGAACTTTCCACCCGCATGCAGACGCGTCAGGATCAGTTCGACCCCGGAAACCTGATGCTCCGGATGGATGTCGACGGGCATCCCGCGCCCGTTGTCCTGAACGGACAGCGAACCGTCCGCATGCAGGATCACGTCGATGCGCGAAGCGAAACCGCTGACCGCCTCGTCCACGCTGTTGTCGATCACTTCCTGGGCCAGATGATTCGGCCGGGTGGTGTCCGTATACATGCCCGGCCGCTTGCGGACCGGCTCCAGGCCCGTCAGAACCTCGATGGCACGGGCATCATATTGATTCGAAATCGATTCAGCCATAATGACAACTACAGACTCGGTGAATAAGGATGGCTCGGGGCACCGGGCAGGCCGACTTCCCTCTGGGGCGGCGGGGCAACGGCAGGACCGGCGATTCGGTACCGAGTGTACACGCAAGACCACCTGTCCCGCTTGAAAATGCCGGGCGGCGTCACCATGTTGTCCGGCAAGCTGGGCACCGCCCCATCGTCGTTTTCATTCAAGAGGAGCAAACATGTCCGATTCCCCGTACGTTTTCTCGGTAACGGCCCCCGAATTTCAAGCAAGGGTTGTCGACGCATCGCACGAAACGCCGATCCTCGTGGACTTCTGGGCAGAGTGGTGCGGCCCCTGTCGTACGCTCATGCCCTTGCTCGCCAAGATCACCGAAAGCTACGAAGGAAAACTGCGCCTGGCGAAGGTCAACTCCGACGAGGAACAGCAACTGGCCAGCCATTTCGGCGTCCGCAGCCTGCCGACGGTGATGCTCGTCATCAACGGACAGATCGTCGACCAATTCTCGGGCGCACTGCCGGAATCCCAGATCCGTGATTTCCTGAAGAAGCACATTCTGTCCGACGTCGACAAACTGCGCCAACAGGCCCGTGAACTGGCGGCCACCGATGCCCCGCTCGAGGCTGTGGTCGAGCCGCTCAAGCAAGCCAGCGGCATCGAGCCGAACAACGCTGATATTCTCGTGGATCTGGCGGACATCCTGGTCGGTCGCGGCGAATTGGCCCAGGCGATGGAAATCCTCAACGCCCTGCCCATCGATGTAGCCGGCCGTCCGCTCGTGAAGGAACTGAAGGCCCGGATCAATCTGGCCCAGCACGCCAGCGAGGGTCCGGCCACGGATGAGCTGCTGGCACGTATTGCCGCGGACGAAAACGATCTGGCCACCCGAGAGCAGCTCGCCGGGCAGCTGGCCCTGCAACAGGATTACGAAGGGGCACTGGGCCAGTTCTTCGAAATCATGCGTCGCGATCGGACATTCAACGACGATGCCGGTCGACGGGGCATGCTGGACCTGTTCGAAGTGCTCGGCGGCGATCACCCGCTGACCAAGAACTGGCGCCGGAAGATGTTCGGCCTGCTGCACTAGCGCGCTACCGGCCCCTGTCCTTGTTCTTGGGCCGGATCGATGGGCTTGCTATGCTCACAGGCTGAAACAGTCAGCCTGAGTGGAGTGCGGCATGGCCCAGCAGTTTTCCTCGAACCCCGATGCGCATCATCCATCGCATGAGCATGCGCACGACCACGACCACGACCACGACCACGGGCATGGGCATGGGCATGGGCATGGGCATGGACACCATCATCACCTGCCCGCCCATATCGGCCGTGCCTTTTTCCTGGGTACGACCGTCAACGTCCTCTTCGTACTGATCGAGGCCGGCTTCGGCTTCTGGGGCAACTCCGTCGCCCTGCTCGCCGACGCGGCGCACAATCTCAGCGATGTCATGGGTCTGCTGATCGCCTGGGGGGCCAGCATTCTCGGTCAACGCGCCATCTCCAGCCGCTTCACCTATGGGTTGGGCAGCAGCACGATACTGGCGGCACTCGTCAATGCGCTCTTTCTCATCCTGATGACCCTGCTCGTGATGGTCGAAGCCCTGCCGAGGCTGCTCCACCCCGAAGCCGTCAATGGCGAGATTGTTATTGGCGTCGCGCTGATCGGCGTGCTGATCAATGGGTTCACCGCCTGGCTGTTCATGAAGGGGCAGGCCGAGGACCTCAATCAGCGGGGCGCCTATCTGCACATGGCTGCGGATGCGGCCGTCTCGCTTGGGGTCGCGATTGCCGGCGGCATTGTGCTCCTGACACACTGGACCTGGTTGGATCCGGCCGTGAGCCTCATCATCAGCCTGGTCATTCTGATCCCGGCCTGGCGATTGCTGATCCAGGCGACGCGACTGACCTTGCACGGCGTGCCTGATGCCATCGACGCCCACGCGGTGGGTGCCTACCTGCAGAGCCTTTCCGAAGTCACCAACGTGCACGACCTGCATATCTGGGCGCTGAGCACGACGGAAAATGCCCTCACGGCGCACCTCGTGGTTCGTGATGGGCAAATGAGCAACCCGCGCCGACGCGACATCGAGCGCACCCTGAAGGAACGCTTCCGTATCAGCCACAGCACGCTGCAGGTCGAAACGGAGCACGCTGACCCCACCTGCCCGCGCCTACTCGGCTGCGCCCTGCCCGCCTCGAATCAGGCAGGCCATTGAAGCGCGAAGCCAATTCCGGAACCGATAATCACGAAGCCCGAACGCACGCTCGGCGCCATAAATCGGCTATCGATTAGGGTACCGGCGGTACTCCGACATCCGAAGCCGGTCTGACGCACAAATCGGTACACCCACACGGGACATCCCTTGCCGAAAACAAAAAAGGGCGTAACCGCCCTTTCTTATTGATTTGGCCCTCGGACACAAGCATCCAGGGGAACCCATCGATACCCTGCCCCCGCCCAGGTGCCCCGGGCTGGCGCTACGGAATCAGGAGTGCTTGTGTGACGCCTCGGTCTCATCCTGACCGGATGCATCCGTCACCGCATCCGCCACGGGGGCAGAAGCATCCGCCTCAGTCGGAACGGCATCGTGATCGACCACCGGTTCGAGCACGCTGACCTGATCGACCGCAACGGATTCCGGAGAGGTGACCTGATCCTCGGCTGTCGACGCGATCGGCTCCACCTGCTCCGGTTCCGGGTTTAGCGATTCGGACTCGACCACCGGGGCCGTTGGCGCTTCAGCAACGGACGGCTCGCTCATCACAGCTTCAGAGGCGGGACGCTCCACGATCGGCGTGGCATCCTTCTCGAAGTCGGACTCGTCCGGTGCATGAACTGCCGCGGACTCAACCACCTCGGCAGTCATCGCTGGCGCGGAAACCGATGACGTCACATCCGACGACTCGATCTCCGGTTGAGCTTCCACGGCAGCGTCCGGGGCGACCGGTGCCATGGCTGGCACTTCGACCGAGGGCCCGGTGTCGGCATCGACGCGCTCGCTCGTCGGCGCGATAACGGACATATCGGGATCGGCAGGCTGCACAGCCGTATCAACCACCGGCTCGGCGGACGCCACTACCGGTTCAGCAACGGGTTGCGCTTGTGACGCGACAGCGGGCTCGGCCACAGCTTCCGAATTGGCGACTGATTCCACCGGATCAACCGATTGGGTATCGGACGATTGGGTATCGGACGATTGATACGGCGCCTCAACCTCAGTCTCAGCCACACGCGCCCCGCCCTGAGTTGAGACTGCGGTCAAGGCTGATGCATCGCTCGCCTCGGCCAGGAGCGCAGCACCCACTGCGGCAACGCCAGCCGCAACCACCCGATCATCCGTCATCAGCGATACGGCGGCATTCGGTCGAATATTTTCCGCCGGGTCCCGCTTGACGCCAACATCCAGCGGCAAGGCCTGGCGATCGGCGACCGGTGCGCTCAACTGCTGGGCGACCAGGTTCTGCTCATGAGCCGCCAAGGGGCGAACGGCCTGGGCACCGCCCCGCGATTCGCGCGACTTGGTGTCGGCACCCTCTTCCCGTGCGGCACGGGCGGGCTGTGTACCGGCCGTTTCGACCGCTGCGACGTTGGCGACTGCCGGGGTCTCCCCAGCCGGCTTCCTGTTGCGTGAACGGCGACGACGATTCCCCGACGGCTTCTGCTCGCTGGTCGGTTTTTCGTCTTCGGGTTCCGCGTTCGCAGCAACGGCCGGTTTGGCCGGCGTACGCGGCTTGCGGCCCTTCTGCTCGCCTTTGCTTTCACCCTGAGCGCCGCGCGGCGGGCGGCCCGTGGCGGCGCGCGGCGCCTTGGTCTGCGCCGGGGCCTCGGCCGCTGCCGGCGGTTCGACAGTGGCGCCGCTAGTGGATGAACCGAAGATCTGTCCAATCACCCGCTTGAGCAGGCTGAGCGGGCTGCTTGGGGCGCTGGGCGTCGCTGCCGGCACCACGACGGGAGGCTGCACTTCCGCAACGGGCGCAGGCGCTGCGGGTTTCGCCGGCGCCAAGACGTTCGTCGGCGGGGGCACGCGACGGAGCGGACGATCAGTATCAGGCACGACCACGGCCAGCGGCTCGATCAGCGAGCGTGCGGACGCCGGCGACTCGCCCAGATCCGATGCCCGGACGCGCTCGACGGTGAAATGCGGCGTTTCCAGGTTGATGTTCGGAATCAGCAGCAGTTCGACCCGGTTGTCCTGCTCGATGATGCGCAGCTGCTCGCGTTTCTCGTTCAACAGATAGGTGGCCACGTCGACCGGCACCTGGGCGATCACCCGCGCGGTCTGGTCCTTCATGGCCTCGTCGATCATCTGTCGCAGGATGGACAGCGCCAGGGATTCCACCGAGCGGATATGCCCCTGCCCCATGCATCGCGGGCAGACGTGCTGGGCCGATTCCTCAAGGGAAGCACTCAGACGCTGACGCGACATTTCGAGCAGGCCGAAACGGGAGATCCGGCCGAGCTGAACACGCGCACGATCCATCTTCAACGCGTCGCGCAGGCGGTTCTCGACCTCGCGCTGATGCTTGGGTTGCCCCATGTCGATGAAATCGATCACCACGAGGCCGCCCAGGTCGCGCAGACGCAATTGCCGGGCGATTTCATCCGCCGCTTCCAGGTTGGTGTGGAAGGCGGTTTCCTCGATGTCCTGCCCCTTGGTGCTGCGGCCGGAGTTGATATCCACGGCCGTCAGGGCCTCGGCCACGTCGAATACGAGTTCGCCGCCCGAAGGGAGTGTCACGGTACGTTCGTAGGCGGATTCGATCTGGCCTTCGATCTGGTAACGGGTAAACAGGGGCGTCCGGTCCTGATACAGCCGGATCTTGTTCACCGCATCCGGCGAAACGAGATTGACGAATTCCAGCGCCTGCTGATGCATTTTCGGTTCGTCGATCAGCACCTCGCCGATGTCGTTGCGCATGTAGTCGCGCAGGGCACGGATGATGAGATCGCTTTCCTGGTAGATCAGGAACGGCGCCTTGCGGGATTCGGCCTTCTTCAGAATGGCGTCCCAGACCTGGCGCAGGTAGTTGAGGTCAGCCTGAAGCTCGCTGGCCTCGCGCCCGACCCCGGCTGTGCGAACGATCAGCCCCATGCCTTCCGGCACATCCAGTTCGGATAGAGCGGCCTTGATGTCCGCCCGGTCGTCGCCTTCGATCCGGCGGGAAACGCCACCCGCACGCGGGTTATTGGGCATCAGCACGAGGTAACGGCCAGCCAGGCTGACAAAGGTGGTCAGGGCCGCGCCCTTGTTGCCCCGCTCTTCCTTCTCCACCTGGACCAGGATTTCCTGCCCCTCTTTCAGGGCGGACTTGATGACGGGACGCCCCTTGTCATCCACGGCTTCGGGGTCGAAGTAGCTGCGCGCGATTTCCTTGAAGGGCAGGAAACCGTGGCGATCGGCGCCATAGTTGACGAAGACGGCTTCGAGGCTGGGCTCGATCCGGGTGATCAGCGCCTTGTAGACATTGGATTTCTTCTGCTCGTGGCCCGGCGTCTCGATGTCGATGTCATAGAGGGTTTGGCCGTCGACGAGTGCCACACGAATCTCTTCGGCATGTGTGGCATTGATAAGCATTCTTTTCATGGAAAATTTCTCGAACAAGATACCGAATGCGCTGGGTCAGTGCCCGCGACAACCTCGGTATCGGATACTTAAGGGGAGATCCATGCGTCTCTGGCTGCCGGAAAAGCGCACGACCGCGGACGCGGCGGGCAACATGCCCCGCCCACGCGTTCCGCGTCCGGTCAGTCTCGTTCGCATGACCGTCTGCCCTGCTTGGTCGCAGGGAGAAATCGTGCAGCAGTACCAGTGTCACCAGCCAGAAAAGGCGCATAGATCCTTTGGGAAAAAAGTTGTGAGTTTCGTTCGTCTCCGAACGCATCCAGGGTCGCTTGGGGCGATCTTCATGGTCGATCTCATCATCGATCACACACCCCGAAGCAGCCCGGCCACCCCCACCGAAGGGGGCGCCAAAAATTCGATCTGCAGGCAAATTGCCGTCACATACGAGCCGATGGGGCATCCGCGGGCATCGATCGACCTGCCGGGCGTCATGGACCGGATTCGGTCCTCGCCACGCGACCTTTGCCGCACGGACATTGCCCCATCAAACGCGTCCGATGTTAACACAGATGCAGGCCGAACATGACACCACGCAAAATAATCGTCACCACGACGGTGCACGACCACGTCACTCTCTCAGATCGGGCGCATCGCATTGAGGAAATACGCCATAATAAGCGGCATGAACCATCGCGCCGACAAAGTCTCCGCCACCAGTAAAAGCGCCGTCCGACGCGTCACGGTCGAGCCGCAATATGCCGGACAGCGCATCGACAACTTTCTGCTCCGCGTGCTGGGTGCATCACATGGCGAGCTGCCGCGATCGGTAATCTACCGCATCCTGCGCACCGGCGAGGTGCGCATCAACAGCCAGCGGGCCAAACCCACCACCCGCCTCACTGCGGGCGATGAAATCCGGATTCCGCCCATCCGCCATATACCCGGTAGAGATCCCCTCGACCCGGATGCCCCCGTGGTCGTACCCGACCATTGGCTGAACCGTGCCGCTGCAATGATCGTATTCGAGGACGCCGAGATGCTCGTGGTCAACAAGCCCGGGGGGCTGGCCGTGCATGGCGGTTCGAACATTCCGTTCGGATTGATCGATCTGATGCGTCAACATCTGGGTCACCCCCCCCTGCTGGAACTGGCGCACCGCATCGATCGCGACACCAGCGGCCTGGTCGTTCTGGCCAAGAGCCTGGCCGCGCTCGGTGCGATACATGAGCAGTTCAGGCCCGAAGGCAGCGCCGAAAAGATCTACCTCACCCTGGTTCACGGCCACTGGCCGGACAGGCTTCGCCGAAGCGACGCCCCGCTGCGCAAATGGCAGGGCGAAGGGGAAGCCCATCGCGTCGTCGTCGACGCCCAGGGAAAAGCGGCCGTGACGCATTTTTCGATCCTGGCCGCCAATGCCCATGCCAGCCTGCTCGAAGTCCAGCTGGAAACCGGCCGCACCCATCAGATCCGCGTGCATACTGCCCATGCGGGACACCCGGTCATCGGCGACAACAAATATGGAGACCGCAACCTGGACAAGCGTCTCGGGCAGTCATCCACTTCGGCTTCCGGCGTGCGCCCGAACCTGATGCTGCACGCAGCCGCCCTGAAAATCCGGCATCCCACGGACGGAACACCGCGCACCTTCCAGGCGCCTGTTCCGGAGTCATGGACGCCTTGGTTGCGCACGCTGCATCTCCACGTACCGCCCGAATACCGGCAACCCGACACCGCTGACTGATCACCCAATGACCATGAACACCACGCTCATCACCCCCAATGACGCCACCCAGACAGATAGGCGCACACTCCCAGCGCCACAGCTGATCGTTTTCGACTGGGATGGCACCCTGGTACAGTCGACCGGCCACATCGTGCGCTGTTTCGAACGCGCCATGGCCAGCGAAAATCTGCCCATCCTTCCGGCGGAGCAGATCCAGGGCATCATCGGCCTTGGCCTCTACGAGGCAGCACGCACATTGTTCCCCGACCTCAGTGACGACAAGGCCGCCTCTCTGGCGGCCGCCTACCGAAGCCATTATTTCACCCGCACCGAAGCCATCGAGCCCTACCCCGGCGTCGGGGAAATCCTGTCCGGTTTGCGTGATGCCGGCTGCTGGCTGGCCATCGCCACGGGGAAATCCAACCGGGGGCTTCAGGAAGCCCTGGCCGAAACCGGATTGGGCCACTATTTCCTCAGCACGCGGACCGCGGAGCAGACGGTCTCCAAGCCCGCCCCGCTGATGCTGATGCAACTTCTGGACGAATTCGGGGTCACCCCGGACGAAACCTGGATGATCGGCGATACGGACTTTGACATCCTGATGGCGCACAATGCCGGTTGCGCCCCCGTGGCCATTACCCATGGCGCCCATGACCGAGCACGCCTGGCAGCCGCGCGCCCCCATGTGATGATCGATGCGCTGGACGAGATTCTCGACCTGTATCAGGCAGCCCGTACCCGAGGCTGATAACGACACAACCGAACCCTTCTGCCAACGAGGCCTACCATGACCGACTCGAACCGTACCTCCGACGATCTGCGCATCGAGCCCAAGGAGGAACATGCCCCGACCAGAAATGCCCACGTCGAACACGAAACGCGTGCCGCCCAAACCGACGAGGCATGGGCCCGCGACGCACTGCTCGATCTGGCCCGAGAAGGTCTGCTGGAACGTCGACGCACGCGGCGCTGGCAGATGTTCTTCCGCCTGATCGGTCTCGGCATCCTGATCTGGGTCATCGCACTCTTCACCCTGAAGGTCGATCACGTCGAATCGGGGGCGCTCGGCAACTTGAAGCAGCCCACAGCAGCAATCATCGACGTCCGCGGCGTCATCGCCCCGGGTCAGGACGCCTCGGCGGCGAACCTGATTCCGGTTCTGGAAAAGGCCTTCAAGGCCCCGCAGATCAAGGGCATCGTCCTCAGGATGAACACGCCCGGCGGCAGCCCGGTACAGGCTGGCCAGATCTACGACGCCATCATGCGGCTGCGCAAGGCGTATCCGGCCAAGCCCATCTACGCGGTCACGGAGGATATTTGTGCCTCCGGGGGCTACTACATCGCCGCAGCCGCAGACAAGATCTACGCAGACAAGGCTTCACTGGTCGGCTCGATCGGCGTGCGGATGGATGGCTTCGGCTTCGTGGACGCCATGCAGAAACTCGGCATCGAAAGCCGTCTGCTCACCGCCGGGGCCAATAAGGCGATGCTCGATCCGTTCACCCCGGAAAATCCGGCCCAGGTCCAGTACATGCAGAAGCTGCTCGACACCGTCCACCAGCAGTTCATCGATGCGGTCAAACAGGGCCGCGGCAATCGGCTGGCCAGCGACCCGGATCTGTTTTCCGGTCTGATCTACACGGGCGACCAGGCCGTCAAGAACGGACTGGTCGACGGGCTGGGCTCGGTACGGAGTGTCGTTCGCGACCAGTTCCGACTTCAGCACGAAGTGGATCTCACGCCGCACAAGAGCCCGCTTGACCGTCTGCTGAGCCAAACCACCACCGAATTCGGTCACGCGCTCATGGGGTTGTGGGCAGACCAAATCGGCCCCAAACTATTACCATGAAAGCATGGTCCTGAGCGCTTGGCCATAAAGGCCAAGCCTTAGCTATCCGGCCACTTGCGTCAGGCCCTTATCGTCGTGGGGCGGGCATTCCGCCTCACGGTCGCAGAACCCGCCGCCCCACTTCCCTGATTAAACTTTTTACAGCCATGGTCGATCACATTACACAGCACGAGCACGATACGGAAACCATCGCCACGGTCGATGAACCGCCGATGTATCAGGTCATCCTGCTCAACGATGACTTCACGCCGATGGATTTCGTCGTACGCATCCTCGTGGAGCTATTTTATCTATCGACCGAACAGGCAGAACGGGTTATGTTAGAAGTTCATCATACAGGGCGTGGTTTGTGTGGGATTTTCACGCGAGAAATCGCGGAAACGCGCGTGGCACAGGTGAACCAGGTAGCGCGGCAGAACGAGCATCCTCTACTGTGTGTCATGGAACGCGCCCCTTAGATCGTCCATAGGAGTTCAGCGTGTTAAGTAAAGCTCTGGAAACCACCATCAGCCGTGTATTCGATCGCGCCCGCCGGCAGCGCTATGAATTCGTCACACTCGAAGCGCTGACCCACGCCCTGCTGGAAGATCCGGACGCTCGTGCCGTACTGGAAGGATTCAACGCCAACATTTCGCAACTGGCGGTGGATCTGGAAAACCATGTACGCCACACCACGCCCCGCATTCCCGACAGCGACCCGCGAGAAACCCAGCCCACGCTGGGTTTCCAGCGCGTCCTGCAGCGCGCCGTCATGCAGGTACAGTCTGCCCAGCGCACGGAAGTCACCGGGGCACACGTACTCGCCGCCCTGTTCGGCGAACAGGACTCCCATGCCGTCCATCTGTTGCACAAGGCCGGCGTGACCCGGCTGGACGTCATGAACTTCATCGCACACGGCCTGACCCAGGACACGCCGGTCATCAACGAATCGACCAGCGAAAAAGAGCGCGAGAAGCCGGAATCTGCCGATGAGAACAGTTTCGAAAACTTCGTCGTCAACCTCAACCAGCTGGCCCGGGAGGGGAAGATCGACCCCCTGATCGGACGCAGCCAGGAAATCGAACGCGTCCAGCAGATCCTGGGTCGGCGACGCAAGAACAACCCCCTGCTGGTCGGCGAAGCTGGCGTCGGCAAGACGGCCATCGCCGAAGGACTTGCCCGCAAGATCATCGAAGGAGAAGTCCCTGAAGCCTTGCAGGAGGCGGTCGTCTATTCGCTAGATCTCGGTTCGCTGGTAGCCGGCACCAAGTATCGGGGCGATTTCGAAAAACGGCTGAAGGTCGTGCTCAAGAAAATCAAGTCGATTCCGCACGCCATCCTGTTCATCGACGAAATTCATACCCTCATCGGCGCAGGCTCGGCCTCCGGCGGCTCCATGGATGCCTCCAACCTGATCAAGCCGGCACTCGCCAACGGCGAGCTACGCTGCATCGGCTCCACCACCCACCAGGAATACCGGGCGATCTTTGAGAAAGACGCCGCCCTCACACGGCGGTTCCAGAAAGTCGACATTCCGGAGCCCAGCGAAAGCGAGGCCATCGCGATTCTCAAGGGATTGCGCAAGGGATACGAACAACACCACGGCGTGGAATACAGCGATGAAGCGCTGGAAGCGGCCGTGCGCCTCGCGAGCCGACACATCTCGGATCGGCATCTGCCCGACAAGGCCATCGACGTCATCGACGAGGCCGGCGCACAGCATCGCCTGCTGGCGCCCCAGCCGGAATCCCATATCATCGAGGCATCCGATATCGAACGCGTGGTTGCCAAGATTGCCCGCATTCCAGAACGCAGCGTGTCCACCTCCGATCGTGAAGTACTCCGCCATCTCGACCGCAATCTCAACATGGTCGTCTTCGGCCAGGAAGAAGCCATCGAGCAGATCACGACCGCCATCCGGCTTGCCCGCTCCGGCCTGCGCACGGCGGACAAGCCCATTGGCTCGTACCTGTTCGCCGGCCCGACCGGTGTCGGCAAGACCGAGGTCAGTAAACAACTGGCGCGACTGCTGGGCATCCAACTCGTGCGGTTCGACATGTCCGAATACATGGAACGCCACAGCGTTTCCCGGCTGATCGGCGCGCCGCCGGGCTATGTCGGATTCGACGAGGGCGGCCTCCTGACGGAAGCCATCAACAAAACGCCGCATGCCGTCCTGTTGCTGGACGAAATCGAGAAGGCCCACCCGGACGTATTCAACATCCTCCTTCAGGTCATGGACAACGGGATGCTGACCGACACCAACGGTCGCCGGGTCGACTTCCGCAACGTCATCCTGATCATGACCTCGAACATGGGTGCCGAAGTACTGGCCCGCAATACCATGGGCTTCGTCACCCAGGATCACAGCCCGGACGGGCACGAGGCCATCAAGCGTGGCTTCAGTCCCGAGTTCCGGAATCGTCTGGACGCCATCGTCCAGTTCAAGTCACTGGCACCGCGCCAGATCGCCAACGTGGTCGACAAACTGCTGCTCGAACTGGAACAACAGCTCGAGGAAAAGAAAGTACGCATGGTGATCGACGACGAGGTGCGTCAATGGCTTGGCAAGGAAGGCTATGACGAGGTGCTGGGCGCCCGCCCGATGGCCCGACTCATTCAGGAACGGATCAAGCGCCCCCTCGCCGAGGAGCTGCTGTTCGGCCCACTCGCGGATCATGGCGGTGAAGTCCGCTTCTATCTGGATGCGGATGGCCAACCGACGCTGTCGATCGTTGCCCAGGAAGAGCCCCTCACCGAGACCTCATCGTAATTCGGGGGTAATTCGGGGGTAATTCGGGGCCGGAGTAGGCTTCCGGCCGGACTACTTCATCGGGCACAACCAATCCACCCTCTTGGGCGCTTCGCCCAGGGGTTCACGTCGTTCCTCAGTGAATGCCCGTCAAGGGATGGCTGTCGTGCCTGGCGCGATCAGCGCGCGCGGAAGGAGATACGACCCTTGGTCAGATCGTAGGGGGTCAGCTGCACCGTCACCTTGTCGCCGGTCAGAATACGGATGTAGTTCTTACGCATCCGTCCCGAAATGTGCGCGGTCACGATGTGGCCATTTTCCAGCTCAACGCGGAACATGGTATTCGGCAAGGTGTCGACGACAGTGCCTTGCATCTCGATATAATCTTCTTTAGCCATAAATCCAGCATGCTTCAAAGTGGGCGCAAATTATCGGACAAAAAGTTCGCCACGCCAAGTTTTCATTTCAATTTTCCAAAAAACATGTCAAGGAAAAACATGGACTTCATCGATTTCATCCAGCAGCGTCAATCCACGCCGGCAAAACACCTGGTCGAACCCGTCCCGACTCATGATGAGCTCCTGCGAATTCTTCAAGCCGCGGAAAGCGCGCCGGACCATGGCGCACTTCACCCCTGGCGCTATCTGGTTATCGGGCCCGAACAGCGGCCAGCACTGGGCGATCTCTTCGTTCAGGCGCTGCTGCGTCGCGCCCCGGAAACCGAGCCTGCGCTCCTGGAACGCGAGCGGGATCGGGCCCTCCGCGCACCGATGCTGATTGCCGCCATTGCCACTCTGACGCAGGATCACCCGAAAATTCCCGTCATCGAACAGCAACTGGCCGTCGCGGCCGCGACCCAACAGATGATGTTGGCTGCCAACCATCTGGGCTACGGGACCGTGTGGCTGACGGGAAGCCGGATCTATGACCCGTTTGTGATGACGTCACTGGGCCTTGCGGACAACGAACAGTTGCTGGGCCTGATCAATAT
Organism: Halothiobacillus diazotrophicus; assembly: GCF_001663815.1. Lineage (NCBI taxonomy): Bacteria > Pseudomonadati > Pseudomonadota > Gammaproteobacteria > Chromatiales > Halothiobacillaceae > Halothiobacillus > Halothiobacillus diazotrophicus. Next base: position 2,834,197 of record NZ_CP016027.1, on the reverse strand, counting down.
CGGCACGCCAAGCGCGCGCTCGCCTGCCAGAGCGGCAGACCGCACTGCGGCGGTGGTTACTTACTGGCAGCCTTGAGGCGGCACCAAGGAAGAAACGAGACACGACCCCAGACTATGCCCTGGGTCATCAGCGGAGATAGTTGAACAGGGACAGGCCCTGGATCTTCACCATGCTTTGCTGAGTGGCCTGAAGATTGAGATAGCTCTGGTTGAGCTTGGTCACGGCCGTGGCCATGTCCGTATCCCGCAGGTTGGACAGGGTCTGCTGATTGACAACATTCAGGGCGGCATTGCTGTCCTTGGCTGCCGACAGGGTATTCAGGGTATTCCCCATCCCGCCGCGCGCATCGGTCACCTGATTCATCACGTTATCCAGATCCTGCTGTGCGTTCTGATACACCGTCTGCAGATTGGCAGGCTGTGCGGTAATAGCGGCCTGCAACTGGTCGATGACCTGGAGAATGCTTGCACTGCCTCCGCCCGCCGTGGCACTGGACGTCAACTGGAAGATCTGGCCGGCAGGCTGGTTGATGGTCGCCGATTGATTGTCCGCAATCGCGAGCTTGACCGTACCCGCCGAAGCAACGTTGGGATTAAGCACCCCGGCGGCATCGTAGGGCTGCTGTCGTGCCGCCGTTCCGGAGAACAGGTATTCGCCTCGCTCGTCCTTGGCATTGATCTGGCTGGCCAGCGCTTCGCGCAATTGGCCCAACTGATCGGTCAATGCCGCCAAGGAGGTCGGGCTCTGAGCCGAGTTGTTCGCCTGGATGGCCACGTCCCGCACATTCTGCAGAATGCTCGTTATGCTCCCCAGAGTGGACTCCTGAACCTGGACCTTGCCCGTAGCCGTATCGATGTTCGTGCTGTACTGGTTCTGCTTGCTGGTGTACACCGACAGGTTGCTGGCCGTCGCGAACGCCACGGGGTCATCGGCCGGATTGGTCAGTTTCACGCCGGTGGCGATCTGCTGCTGGGCCTGCAGGATCGTCGTCTGCTGTTGCTGCAGATTGGTCAGGCCCTGCGAGAAAATCATGGAAGTCGATACGCGCATGCTCATATCTCCTTAGCGGAAGGCGGAAAGCAACGACTGGAACATCACATTCGATGAACTGATCGATTGCGACAGGGCCTGGTAGGCCTGCTGGTACTTCATCAGGTTGGCGGCCTCCTCATCCAGATTCACCCCGGAAACCGACTGTTGCTGCGCCGTCAAATTCTGCAGGGTCGTACTGGCCGCTTGCGCCGACAACTGGATCTGTCCCGCATAGGCGCCCGCCTGGCTCACGGCGGAACTGATGGTATCGGTCAGGCTGGAGCCATCGAGTGCACCTGCAGCGCTTTGTCCGACCAGCGTCGTGCTACCGAGATTGAACAGCGCCTGTATCTGCGTATTGTCGCGGGAATAGGCCGGCTGTCCGGCAGCCGCAGCGGCCACGCCCGAAGGGCTTTGCTGGACCACGCCGATTTTCCCGGCCGCACCCACGGTCGGCAGAATGTTCAACACGTCTCCGGATTGCGGTGCTCCTGAGAAGGTGACGTTCATCCCGGGGAGACTCAAGGTGCCGCCAGAGGCAACGGTCAGAGGCGCCGCGCCATTATCAGGCTGCGTGCGCACCTGCCAGTTAGCTCCGTCGAAACGCGCCTGATAGGTCTGCCCCGTCAACAACGTCGGATCCGTATAGGTACCGACGGCCGATCCGGTGCCCTGGTTGGTGGGCAGTGCGGTCGTCTGCGGCGCGAAGCCCGACACATCCGTAAACAGATTGGTGCCGGGATTGCCGTTGAGATCCACACCCGCCGTCTGATTCTGGTTGACCTGATCCGCCAGGACCAGCGCCGCCCGTCCCAGCTGATTGCGCAAGGGCGTGACCAACTGGCTCTGAGCCTGCAGCATCCCCCCCAGCGTACCGCCGGTCACACGGGAAGTGATATCCGCACCGCCCAGCGTGACGTTCAACCCCGACGGCAGATTGCCAACGCTAACCGTCGTTGCATGGTCGTTCAACACGAGGGACTGGCCACTGGCCAGGGTGAGGTTGATATTGCCCTGATTATCGCTGTTTGCCGTCACGTTGATCTGCTCGGAGATCTTGTTGATCAACAGATCCCGCTGGTCCATCAGATCATTGGGCGGCGCGTTGGGGTTGGTTGCCAACGCCTTGCTGATTTCCCCGTTGAGCGAGGCAATCTGCCCGGCATAGGTATTAATCTGACGGCCGATGTCCGAAGCCTGCTGACCGATCTGCGAATCCAGGTTCTGCAACTGGCTGTCGATCCGGTTGAATTCGTTGGTCAACGCCTGCGCCGAACCCAGGAAGGCCGACCGAGCGGTGGGATCGGTCGGATTGCTGGCGATGGCCTGCGTCGCATTGAAAAAGTCCTGCGTCTGCTGCGCGATGCCGGTGCTGGTATCCCCGAGCAGTTGTGTGGCTTGGCTCGTGAAGTCCTTCAGGAAGCTCAAGCGGTTGTTTTCCGAAGTTGCACTGTTGAGTTGACTGGTGATGAACTGGTCATAGCTCCGGGTGATTGAAGCCACCTGAACACCCGAGCCGACATAGCTCCCTTGCTGAAACTGCGGGGGCATCGTCGTCAGGTTCACTCTCTGGCGCGAATAACCCGGCGTATTGGCATTCGCCACATTATGGCCGGTCGTGGCCAAGGCCTGCTGCATGGCCAGCAGGCCGGTTACGGAATTACTCATCAAGTCTGGCATGGCCAAAACCTCTTTAGCGGGATACTCGAGCTATCGGCTCATTTCTGGAAAACTTTAGCACCAGATACCGAAAAGCCTACTGATTTTATTCAGGAAGCGGCGGACTCAGACGTCGCATCGGGGATCCGCCCCGAATGCATGATGGCAATCAGTTTATCCGCATACTGGGGATCCGTGGCATAACCCGCCTTTTGCAGGGCGCGCGCAAAGGCATCCGGATCCCCCTTGCTCGACAACGCCTGGCTGTAGCGCGGATTTTCCTGCAGAAACTGCACGAAATCGTTGAAGGAAGACGCGATGGAGTCGTATGCCCGGAATGCCGCCTTGCGCGTCACCATGGCGCCGCCTTCGAATTCCAGCGTATTCACCGTTTGCTGGGCGCCCTGCCAGGAGGGGTCCGCCTTGATCCCGAAAAAATTGTAATTCTGACGGCCTTGCGCATCGACAGGCAGGTGCTTGCCCCAACCCGTTTCCAGGGCGGACTGGGCCACCAGCACCTTGGCCGGAACCCCCAATTTCCGTGCGGCCGCCTGTGCATGCGGCATGATCGCGTCGACGAACGCCTCCGGCGAGTCCCAGTACTTCGGCGTCTGGGCGGTCGAAATCGGATTGACCGACGTACCGCCCGAACCGGGCGCCGTATCGCCGGAAGCGGTTGCTTCGGGGCCGGTCGGCGGACGGTGCAGGGCGAACGGGCGCAACGTCATGTCCCGAGGCGGCAACTTGAATGCGCGGGGCGGCGCATCCACCGGCTGACTGCTGGCGATGCTGGCATTGTGCAAGGGAAAAGCCATGCCCTGAGGGATGGCCGCCTGGCTGGAGGTATCCTGTCGCAGCTGCTGCTCGATCATCCTTGCCAGGCCGATTCCGCCGTGCGCCGCAATCTTCTGCGACACTTCCTGATCCATCATGCTCTGGAAGGTCTTGCTCTGTTCGCTGTCCAGCAATCCATTCTGCGGCGTGGCATCCCGCATGGACTTCATCATCATGTTGATGAACTGCGTTTCGAACTGATGCGCCACCGTTTTCAGCGCGGCACGCGGATCGTTCTTGGCGACCGACTGCAGTCGTGCCAATCCCTCGAAGTCGTTATAACTCGTGATGGCCGTACTTTGGTTGATGGTCATGACTTCCCCTCCTCCACCGATCAGATCACGATCAGTTGTGCCTTGAGCGCACCGGCACTTTTCAGCGCCTCGAGAATCGCGACAAGATCCGATGGCGATGCCCCGACTGCGTTCACCGCCTTGACGATATCGTTCAGGGTGACGCCGGGATTGAACAGGAATGCCCGCTTCTTGTCCTCCTTGACGCTCACCTGGGAATTCGGGGTCACGACGGTCTGCCCCTGGGAAAAAGGCGCCGGCTGCGAAACTTGGTTGTTTTCCTTGATGGTGACCGTCAGATCGCCATGAGAGACGGCAGCGGCCTCGATGCGCACATTCTGGCCGATCACCACCGTGCCGGTCCGGGCATTGACCACGACCTTGGCGGATCCCTCACCCGGCGTGACCTCGATGCCCTCCAGCACCGACATGAAACTCACGCGCTGGTTCGGATCCTGAGGCGCGCGCACACGAACCGTGCCGCCGTCCACCGCCTCGGCCACGCCCCCACCCAAAGCCCGGTTGATTGCCTGTTCCATGTGCTTAGCCGTCGTGAAGTCCGGCGAATTCAGATCCAGATAGACCGAGTTTGCCCCGCCCATCGAGCTGACCACGGAACGTTCTACCAACGCGCCGTTGGGGATCCGTCCCGCCGTCGGAATATTGACTGTGATCCTCGACCCGTCCTTCCCGGACGCATCCAGACCACCTACCAGCAGGCTGCCCTGAGCAATGGCGTAGATCTGTCCGTCAACACCTTTCAACGGCGTCATCAGCAACTCCCCACCGCGCAGGCTCTTGGCGTTGCCGATGGAGGATACCGTGACGTCGATCTGCTGCCCGGGCTTGGCAAAGGGCGGCAGATTGGCCGTGACCATCACCGCGGCCACGTTCTTCAGCTGCACGTTTCCGGCACTTGCGCTGGACAACCCCTGACGCGCCAGCATGTTCTGGATACTCTGCAGGGTAAACGGCACCTGGGTCGTCTGATCGCCCGTGCCGGGAAGACCGACCACGATCCCATAACCGATGATCTGATTGTTGCGAACACCGGCGAAGGTCGCCAGATCCTTGATGCGATCGGCCTGAGCGGTGCCGATGACACCCCAGGGCAACCCGATCGCGATCAGCAGAACAATGAGTGGATGACGCATGACGGGCCTCGCTTAGAACGGGAAGATCGGGCTGTTGAAGAAGCGTGCCAGCCAGCCCATGTTGTTGGCATCGTTGACGGCACCGCTGCCCCCGTAGGCGATATGGGCATCGGCAATCCGCGTGGAGATGACGGTGTTGTCCGGCGCGATGTCCTGCGGCCGGACCAGCCCGGAAAGCTTCACGTACTCCGTGCCCTGATTGATGCCGATGTACTTCTGACCCTGGATGAACAGGCTACCGTTGGCGTAGACACGGGCGACCGTCACGGTGATCTGACCACTGAGATTGTTCGTCTGCGCACTGGTACCGTCCCCCTTGAACGCATTGCTGCTGCTCAGGTTCCCGGTCAGTCGGGCAATGGCCGACGAGGTCAGCCCGAATACGGCAGGCGGCGTGATGGCGGTCGCCTGTGATTTGTTGGTGGCCGTGGTGGCGCTCTTGCTGCCATTCATGCTTTCCTGCAGCACCACCGTGAGAATGTCGCCGACCCGGTAAGGCCGCGCATCCACGAACATATTGTCCATCTGACCGGGCTGATAGATGGCGCCACTGGTTTGCATCGGGTTGTTCTGCGACTCTTCCGGCGGCATGACCACGGAAAAGGAAGGGTCCGGCTTGACGGGGGGCTGACTGGCGCATCCACCCAACCCCAGGGTCACCCCCCCCAGCATTACGGGCCCCAGGACCCAGACAAAACCGCTATTCTTCATCTCAAGCCTCCCCGGGTCACCCCAGGTGCATTACACGTTCTGATTCAACGTCTGCAACATGCTCGACGTTGTCGAAATCGCCTTGGAGTTCATCTCATAGGCACGCTGCGTCTCGATCATGCTGACGAGTTCCTCGACCACGTTGACGTTCGAGCTTTCCAGCATGCCCTGCTGCATCGCACCAACCCCGTTCAGTCCCGGCGTGCTGGTCTGGGCCGCGCCGCTCGAACCCGACTCGAGGAACAGGTTGTCGCCGATCGGCTGCAGGCCGGCCGGATTCACGAAATCGGCCAGGTTGATCGTACCGACCTGCGTGGGCTGGGCCTGACCGGCCAGCTGCACGCTGACGGTACCGTCGCTGCCCACGGTGATCGACTGCGCGCCTTGCGGAATCGTGATCGCCGGCTGCAACGCCAAACCGTTGGCGGTCACGACCTGACCATTGCTGTTCAGACTGAAACTGCCGTCCCGCGTGTAAGCGACGGAACCGTCCGGTTGCAGCACCTGAAAGAAGCCGCGACCGTTGATGGCAAGATCCAGCGCATTGTTGGTCGTCACGAGATTGCCCTGCGTATGGTTTTTCTCCGTGGCGACGACTTTCACACCCGTACCGATGTTCAGACCGGTCGGCACCTCGTTCTGTTGCGTGTTGGCCGAGCCGACCTGACGGTAGTTCTGATAGATCAGGTCCTCGAAGACGGCCCGATCCTGCTTGAACCCGGTCGTGTTCACGTTGGCAAGGTTGTTGGAAATGACCGACATGCGGGTTTGCTGCGCATCGAGGCCGGTTTTCGCGATCCAAAGAGCTGGCGTCGTCATGGTTCAATCCTCAGCTGAATTGCAATAATTTGTCGGCATTGGCGCTATCCTCGCCTGCCGTCTTGATCATCTTGGTCTGCATCTCGAACAGTCGTCCGTACTCGATCATCTTCACCATGGCATCGACGGCATTCACATTGCTGCCTTCGAGTACCCCACTGGCGACCTGGATCGTGGCATCCGGCTGCGGCGCCGGCGTATTGGGCTTCAGACCGAACAGTCCGTCGGCACGTTTTTCAAGCGCGGTGGCCGGCGGATTGACGAGACGGATACGATCGATCTGCGCAGGCGCATTTGGTGTGCCGCCCAAAGGAATGATGGAAATCGTACCGTCGGCCAGAATATCGATCCGATTGGCCGGTGGAATGGCGATCGGTCCCTGGTTGCCCATCACGGGATCCCCCTCGGCCGTTTGCAACTGCCCGTTGGGCGATACATGCAGATCGCCGCGACGCGTATAGGCCACGGAGCCGTCAGGGGCTTGAACCGCGATGAATCCCTGTCCCTTGAGGGCGATATCGAGATCGCGGCCTGTGGTCATCAGAGGGCCCGGCTGGAAATCGGTACCGGTACGGACATCCTGGGCATAGACACGGCTGGCATAGGTCGGGCCATACACCGGGAGCGAGGTATAGGCATCCAGGTCGGCCTTGAACCCCTGCGTGTTCACGTTGGCCAGATTGTTGGCGTTGGTGGCCTGTGCCAACAGGGTCTGCTTGGCGCCACTCATGGCGATATAGGCAAGACGATCCATGACCGACTCCTCGTACTATCATTGAGATAGTGTTGAATAAGCACCGATCGTGCCAAATCAAACAAACCGCATCAGGACGCCATTATTCAGATCTGAGCTCCCAAATAGATGGCGATACGCCAAATTTTCGACGCCGGCACCAGCCATGAAAAAAGCGGGCCGAGGCCCGCTTTCCGAAAACTACCAAAGGCAGTGAACATCACCGGATATTGATCACCGCATCGGTCGCCGTCTTGTCCGTCTGAATCGCCTGTGCGTTCGCCTGGAAATTCCGCTGAGCGGTAATCAGGTTGACGAGCTGTTGAGTCAGATCCACGTTGGACTGCTCCAGCGCGCCCCCCTGAATGGCACCGAACGAACCCGTTCCCGGCTGCCCCACCGTCGGGCTGCCCGAATCCACGGTCTCGGCCCAGGAGTTGTTGCCGACCTGCTTGAGTGCCTGAGGATCGCTGAAATTGACCAACGCCACCATGCCCAGGGCTACCGACTGGCCATTGGTATAACTGGCCTGAATCAGGCCGTTGCTGCCTACGGAAATCCCCGTGAGCTGTCCGGTCGTATTCCCGTTTTGCGACTGGGCCGCCATGTTGAACGGCGCATTATATTGAGTGGAATCGCCCTGGCTCTGCACATTGATACTCAAGGGTGCGGCCCCCGTACCCAGGCTGGCCGCCGTGGCCGTGACCGTGAACGGTGCAGGCGTCGCGGGCAGTTGGCCATTCGCATTGAAGGTCAGGGTGGACGGCCCCTGGATCGGTGTCTGCGTATCGATCTGGTAATACAGGTTCCACTCGTTAGGATTGGCCGTCTTGACGTAATAGCTCGTCAGCGTGTGCGTATTGCCCAGGGAATCGTAGACCTGCTGCGAGTTGGCCTGGGTGTAGGATGCCGGATCCGGTGTCGCCTGGGTAGGATCGAAGGCCACCGTGGGCGCCGTCGCACTGGCAGGCAGGTTGAAGGACTGGGTGACGGTCGTCGTAGCCTGGGGTGCGCCGGCGGCCACGGGGAGCTGAATGGGCTTTGCACTGGCGAGAGACGTCGACTGCAGGGTCCCATTTGCATTCACCGGGAGCGCCTTGAGGAACTGCCCTGCCGTATTGACGATGAACCCGTCCTTGTTCACGCCCAGAGCACCGGCACGCGAATAGACCGACTGCTGGCTGTCGAGCGTCGGTTGGAAAGAGAAGAATCCCTGACCGGAAATTGCCAGATCCAGCGAGTTGTTGGTGAACTGCAGACTGCCCTGGGTGAATTGCTGCTGAACGGCCTCGGTGAGCACGCCCTGCCCGGTCGCGGTCTTGCTGTTGCCATAGGCGCTCACGGCGTAAATATCGCCGAACTGGGCACGGGACTGCTTGAAACCGGTCGAGTTGGCGTTGGCAATGTTGTTGCTGGTCACGTCCAGGTCTTTCTGGGCGGCATTCAGCCCCGTGATGGAAGTATTGAAGGACATCGCGTTGTCTCCTTATTCTTGATCAAGAATACTGGGATGAATCATTAAAAAATACTAGTTGAGAATCTGCACGACATCCGAAAGCTGTGCCGAAGGCAGCCCGCCGGCCAGATTCAGTTTCGGACCATTCGACGACACACCGACACTATCGATGACCGCCCCCACATAGGTTTGCGCCGCCACGCCCTTGCCATCCACCGTCGCACTGGCCGTGACCTTGTAGGTTCCGGCCGGGGCGGTGCTGCCATCGGGCAACAGACCATTCCAGGCAAAGGTGGGTTGCGCCGACCCCGTGATCGGCACGGATTGCGTGTTGACCACCTGACCATTCGCATTCGTGATGGTGACCTTCAAATCCGTGGCCCCCGTCGGTACGTCGACGGCGCCCAGCAATCCGGACGTCTGTTGGGCTCCGGTCGAGGACGTCGATGTCGACACGTACGCCGACCCACCCTTGACGATGGCGGCCTTGCCGACCAGGGATGCGGCCTGCATGATCTGGTTGGACTGCACGGAGGTCTGGAACCCACTGACGGTCGTATTGAGCTGGTTGATCCCCTGCAGGGCACTGAATTGCGCCAGCTGGGCGACCATCTGACTGTTGTCGGTCGGGTTCGTCGGATCCTGGTTCTGCAGCTGCGTCGTCAGCAGCTTCATGAAGCTGTTCATATCCAGGGTTTGCGCCCCGCCGCCCGTCGTACCGTTGGTGGCGGTCGATGCGGCCAGTCCGAGCGCGGCATAGGGATTATTGGTCACCGAATTCGTGGTAGTCATGGTCTTGACCTCTTACTGACCGAGTTGCAACGTACGTAACGCCAGATTTTTGGCGGTATCCATCACCTGCACGTTCGTCTGATAGGAGCGGGACGCCGACAACATATTGACCATCTCCTCCACCGGGTTCACGTTCGATGAATACACATAACCGTCCTTGTTCGCCAGGGGGTTGCCGGGCTGGTACAGGGCGGGGTTTGTGGCATTGCTCTGGGTGATGCCCATCACGCGCACCCCGACCCCGCCATTCTGCTCAAGAACCTGCTGGAATACGGGTTCGCGGGCCTTGTAGGCATCTTCGGGCTTGGTGGCCACGGAATTGGCGTTGGCCATGTTGGACGCCGTGGCATTCAACCGCAGCGACTGGGCGGACATGGCGGAACTCGCCACATTGAAAATCGAGAACAAGCTCATGGGTCAGGCCTCCTATTGCCCGGTCAGGGCCGAGTTGATGCCTTTGATTCGGCTGTTGAGAAAATTGAGTGTCGTCTGATAGGCCACCGCATTCTCGGTGAATCGCACACGCTCGCGCTCCATATCCACCGTGTTTCCGTCCAGCGCCGGCTGATCCGGAATGCGGTACATTTCCTTCGCCCCATCGATCGAACCGGCCGCCGTCAACTGTCCCGGCGCATCGCGCTTGAGCGCCAGCGGCTGATCCACGCCCCCCTGCCCGACCGGTCCGGCCGCCGCACGCAGGGCATCCCCGAACGAGAGATCCCGCGCCTTGTATTCCGGCGTATCGGCATTGGCGATATTCGAGGACAGGACGCCCATCCGCTGCGAGCGGTAGGTCAAGGCCAACCCGTGAATCCCAAAAATTTGATCCGTCATGACTGATAACCTCCTCAGCATTGATGGATGTATCCCTAGCCATATCCGTGCCAACATCGGAAACGGATTCCTGACGCCCGCGCATAAATCCCCCTCCTGCGAGATCATTCACCTCGATCAGTGAACGAGCAGTCGGGAAAACTTTCTTTTATCGCGAAAATTTGCGTACACTTGGCTTCGGTTTCACTACCCATAGAACGCTCATTGAACGAGATCCATCTTGGCGTCCTGATCGCTGCGCTCATCGTCCTCATTCTGGTGTCGGCCTTTTTCTCGAGTTCAGAAACCGCACTGATTTCTCTGAACCGATACCGGCTTCGCCACCTGGCCAAACGAGGGCATGGCGGTGCCGTGCGTGCCCAGAAACTGCTGGAACAGCCGGATCGGCTGATCGGCCTGATTCTGCTGGGCAACAACTTTGCCAATATTCTGGCGTCCTCGATCGCGACCGTCATTGGTCTGCGCGTGTTCGGCGACAGCGGGATCGCCGTCGCCACCGGCATCATGACCTTCGCCCTGCTCATCTTTGCCGAAGTGGCGCCCAAAACGGCCGCCGCGATCTCGCCGGAACGCATCGCCTGGCCGGCTGCCTACTTCTTCTCCTTCGTCATGCGGTTCATGTCGCCGTTGATCCGCCTGATCAACCTGCTGGCCAACAGTCTGCTGTTCGTTCTGGGGTTCAACACGCGTGCGGGGGCGGTTCAGGGCCTGTCCACCGCGGAGTTGCAGACCATCGTGCGCGAATCCAGTCACCATCTGCCGGAACAAAACCAGAGTCTGTTGCTTTCGGTGCTGGAACTCGAACAGGCCCGGGTCGAAGACATCATGATCCCGCGGGCGGAAATCTTCGGCATCGACATCGACGTTCCCTGGGACGAGGTGCTCAATCAGCTCCGGAGTTCGCCCTACAGCCGGATCCCCGTGTTTCACGGTTCCGTGGAACACACCGTCGGCATCATCAACGTACGTCGGCTGTTCGCCCCGCTGATGGACAACTCCCTCACCAAGAGCCAGCTCAAGCGGCTGTTGCGGGAACCCTATTACGTCCCCGAAGGCACGCCGTTGACGACGCAGTTGCTGAATTTCCAGACGGAAAACCGTCGTTCTGCCCTGGTGGTGGACGAATACGGCGACGTGCTGGGCATGGTCACCCTGGAAGACATCCTCGAGGAAATCGTGGGGGATTTCACCACGGACCCGGAATCGGACGTCGAGGGCATCAGTCGCCAGGAAGACGGCAGCTATCTCCTCCGCGGGAACGTGCCGATCCGGGAGATCAACCGGGAACTGGCCATCGAATTGCCGACCCAGGAAGCCAGCACCCTGAACGGCCTGATCATCGAGCAGCTTGAAACCCTGCCCACCGTCGGCGCGGTCATCGAACCGGACGGCGTGCAGATCGAAGTGCTCAGCGTACGCAAGCGTGCGGTCGAAATGGCACGCTTGACCTTCAAGATGGAATCCGGCGCTTCCTGATGGCGCGGGCGAAGGAAAAATCCGCCTTCGTCTGCCAGGAATGCGGTGCCGACTTCCCCAAATGGGCGGGACGCTGCAGCGAATGCGGGGCCTGGAACAGTCTCACGGAAATTCGTATACCCAATGCGCCCGCCGGCGCACGCAACGAGCGTGCGGCCGGCTATGCCGGCGGCAGTCCCCAGGTCACGATCCTGTCGGAGGTGCGCATCAGCGAAACGCCCCGGGAGACGACCGGCCTCGACGAACTCGACCGCGTCCTGGGTGGCGGCCTCGTTCCGGGGTCGGTCGTCCTGATCGGCGGCGATCCCGGCATCGGCAAATCCACCCTGCTGCTGCAAACCCTGCTGACCCTGCAGGCGAACATGCCCTGCCTGTACGTCACCGGCGAGGAATCCCTCCAGCAGGTCGCCCTGCGGGCACAGCGCCTGGGGGTCGATCTCGCGGGCAAGGAAGGCCAGCTCACGCTGATGAGCGAAACCTCGGTCGAATCGATCCTTGCCCATTGCGCCCGGCAACTGCCACGCCTGCTCGTCGTGGATTCCATCCAGACCCTGCATACGGAAGGGCTCACCGCCGCGCCCGGCTCGGTATCCCAGCTGCGCGAAGGCACGGCCCAACTGGTCCGCTTCGCCAAGCGCCACGACGTCACGATCTTCATCGTGGGTCACGTCACCAAGGAAGGCGCCTTGGCCGGTCCGCGCGTGCTGGAGCATATGGTCGATACCGTCCTGTACTTCGAAGGCGATCCGGGCGCGCGTTTCCGCGTGATCCGGGCCGTCAAGAACCGCTTCGGCGCCGCCAACGAGATCGGCGTCTTCGCGATGACGGACCGTGGCCTCAAACCCGTCAGCAATCCGTCCGCCATTTTTTTGTCACGTCATGAGCAACCTGTCGCGGGCAGCGTGATCACCGTGACGCGCGAGGGCACGCGCCCCCTGCTTGTCGAAGTGCAGGCACTGGTAGCCGAGCACCCGGGCGGCAATCCCCGGCGGCTCACGGTCGGCCTGGAGCAGAACCGTCTGGCGATGCTGCTGGCCGTGCTGCATCGGCACGGCCAGATCGCCCTCTACGATCAAGATGTCTTTCTGAATGTGGTCGGCGGCGTGCGCGTCGGCGAAACCGCGGCGGATCTACCCAGCCTGCTCGCCGTGCTGTCGAGCTTCCGAAACCGCCCGCTGCCCGAGGGACTCGTCGTCTTCGGCGAAGTCGGGCTTGCTGGCGAGATTCGCCCGGTCAGCGGCGGTCCGGAACGCTTGGCCGAAGCCGCCAAGCACGGGATGACCCATGCCATCGTCCCCAAGGCCAACCTGCCGGGTCGACCGATCGACGGCTTGACCATCACGCCCGTCAGCCACCTCAATCAAGCACTGGACCTTATCTAGGTCGACCGAGCTAGGTCGTCGATCATCGAGCGACCGGACAATCCCGCAATTCCGGTCAGGACACAGTCTATCGACAGCCGTCATAGTACCGATCGAACCGAGGAGGGAACGCAGTGTGAACAACGCAGGCGCAGGCACCTACAACGAACGATTCGCCAAGGTACTCGACTACATCGACAGGAATCTGGATGCGGATTTGTCCGTAGCGCATCTCAGCGAAGTGGCCAATCTGTCCAAATTCCATTTTCATCGGGTGTTTTCCAGCCACACGGGCGTCAATGTCCACCACTACGTCCAATTGATGAGACTGAAGCGAGCGTCGTACCAACTCGTATTCGGTGGCGACCTGCGCATCATCGACATTGCGCTGGATGCCGGGTTCGAAAACCCGGAGTCCTTCTCCCGTGCCTTCAAACGCGTGTTCGACCAGACCCCATCCCGGTTCAAGAAATCGCCTGCCTGGAAACCCTGGTGGGCGCAATTTCAGATCAACACGCCGGAGAGACCGCAGAACATGAATGTATCAATTGTCGATTTTGAGGAAACCCGAATTGCCGCCCTGGAGCACCGGGGCGACCCCGAGCTGCTGAACGACTCCGTGATGCGCTTCATCGAATGGCGCAAGCAGAGCGGCTTGTCACCCGTCCGAAGCAGCCATACGTTCGGTATCGCCTACGACAACCCCCAGACGACCCCGCCGGACGAATTCCGTTTCGATATCTGCGGGTCGGTGAATACCGAGATTCCCGACAACGGCTTCGGCGTGATCAACCGGATCATTCCAGGCGGCCGCTGCGCGCGAATCCGTCATGAGGGCAGTCATCAGGGCATCGGCGCCCGTGCAATCTATCTATACCGCAACTGGCTTCCGGAGAGCGGCGAGGCCCTACGCGACTTTCCGCTCTTTTTCCATTACCTCAATCTCGTGCCCGACGTGGATGAGCACGAACTCATTACCGATCTTTATCTCCCCCTGCGGTAGTTCCACCGGCCAAGCGTTGGCAACAGCAGAAAAACAAAAAGCCCGGACGTTCGTCCGGGCTTCGCGTGTGATAAAACTTAACAGCGTGCCGTGCAGGGACACCTGAAAAGCCGCATCACCCTGCGGCACGGGGATGATCAATGAAGGTGTTTTTCCTTCATTGCCTTGCCGGACTTGTACCAGAACCACAGGAACACATACGTCGGAACAGCGATAATGCCAACCATGGCGATGATCGAGATATCTAAAATCTGAGATTCAATGCTCATACTGAACTTCTCCCGTCAAACCCCCCAAAAAACATGGGGTGGTTCAAGCACTGTATCCAGAAGAAAAATCCTGTCAAGCCAATAAGTTACTGATTAGTTTCGTTATAAGCATCCTGAAAAAATCTATGATGCCATGGGCTCCACGGAAGCATCGAACAAGGGAGGCGTCCACACGCCATACTCAGTGAAAGCGCGCCGCCCATTGGTCACGCGGAGGAAAGACGAAGATGTATGAATTCTGTTTCTTGACCAGGGATCGGGGCGTGAACTTCATCGCCCGGATCGAAGCCTTGGGTCTCGTCGTCACCAGTCGCCCGGATCCGATCAACGAAGACGTCACGATCGTCGCCATCCCCGACGACATCGACGACGAGCTGCTCGACCGGATCGAAGCGTGGTACGAGGCGGACATTGAGGAAAACGAGGCTGCGGCCCGGGCCGAGGACGCCGAGGACGAATTCCGTTCGGCGGGCATCTGGGTGCCCTTGAGCTCAGGAGAAAGCAGCCTGGCACGCATCGATCCGGCCCTGATGAACCGCCTGCTGGCCGCGCTGACACCGGATGAACTGACGACCTTCGTGACCGCCATTGCACAGGCGGTCGAAAACCCGGACCAGCAGCCGCTTTGCGTACGGACCACCGAGCGTCAGGGATAGTCCCCGGGAAGGCACACCCGGCGAACCGAACGGCTCAGAATAGCGCTGCCTCGACAGCGGGGGCTTCGCCAGCGGCACGCTCCTGGCGTTGCGCCTCTCGCTGGCGTTGACGCACCTCCTGATGGCGTTCCAACGCCTGCTTGAGCGCGATCAGCACCGCCAGCGCCATGAATGCGCCCGGCGGGAGGATCGCGAGCAGGAAGTTCGCCTGCTCAGGCAGGATGTGCAGCGTCCAATGAGCGGCCACCGGCCCGAACAGCTGGTCTGCATTGGCGAACAGCGTGCCGAACCCCAGCACTTCCCGGATTGCGCCCAGGGCGATCAATACGAGACCGAATCCCAGCCCCATCATCAGACCGTCGTAAAGCGCAGGCGCCAGCCGATTGCGGGCGGCAAAACCTTCCACCCGCGCAATCACGATGCAGTTGGTCACGATCAGCGGCAGGAAAATGCCCAGTGCATGATAGAGCGTGGTCATGTAGGCATTCATGAGCAGCTCGATCACCGTCACCACCGAGGCGACCACCATGACGAAGACGGGCAACCGCACTTCGGGACGCACCCAATGGCGGATGGCCGAAGCCAGGCCGTTGGACACCACCATGGTCAGGATCGTCGCCAGGGCGAGACCCAGCGCATTCACCACCGTGGTGGAAATGGCCATCATCGGGCACATGCCGAGAATCTGTACGAGGCCCGGGTTGTTCTTCCACAGCCCCTGTATCGTCAACTCGCGGTAGGAAACATCACTCATGGGCACTCCTGGATTCGTCGTGTGTCATGGGCGGCTCAGCGGTGGTCGGCTTACCGTCCGGCGCAAACAGCAGGGCATGATGCTTCTGAACATAGGCCAGAACCTGATGGATTGCGCCGACCACCGCACGCGGCGTGATGGTCGCCCCGGTGAACTGATCGAAGACCCCGCCGTCCTTTTTCACCGCCCAGCCCTTGGCACCGGGGTCGTTCAGACTCTTGCCCGTGAACTCGAAGATCCAGGGCGATTTGGCGGGTTCGATCTTGTCGCCCAATCCCGGCGTTTCGTTCTGTCGGGTGACCCGAACGCCGGTCACCGTACCGGCACGATCGACCCCGACAATCAGCTTGATGTCCCCGCTGTAGCCGTAGTGGGTGATGACCGGCAGCACGACTGCAGTGACCGTACCCTTCAGGGTTGCCCGGAAACCGACGATGCCGGCTTCCGTCGCGTCTTCCAGCC
The DNA here is from genome assembly GCF_001663815.1 of Halothiobacillus diazotrophicus. Classification (NCBI taxonomy): domain Bacteria; kingdom Pseudomonadati; phylum Pseudomonadota; class Gammaproteobacteria; order Chromatiales; family Halothiobacillaceae; genus Halothiobacillus; species Halothiobacillus diazotrophicus. The sequence continues at coordinate 2,817,898 of NZ_CP016027.1, read as the reverse complement.
GTTCAGCCGCCGATTCGTCTTCGTGCTTCAACCTGGGCAGATTCAGCTCGGCCGGATCCGGCAACAGGAACGCGGCGTCGGCGGGGTCATTGTCGTACTGCCCCTTGGGAAGCACGGCACTGACCTGGGCACGCAGCACGGCCAGGGCGGCTTCGGCAATCCGGTCACGCGTCCCCTCCTCCGTCACGGCCACAAGCCCCACACCGACGATGGAGAACCCGGCCAGCAGCAGGGCCGTGATCACGATCCGGCTGCGATCCAATCTCAACAGGCGCTTCATGACTGCTTACCCGACGCTTTGTGACCAAACACCCGGGGCTGGGTGTAATAGTCGATGAGCGGCACGCACAGGTTCATCAGCAACACGGCGAAAGCCACCCCGTCGGGATAGTTGCCGAAACTGCGAATCAGCACGGTGAGCACGCCGATGCCAAAGCCGAAAATGAGACGGCCACGGGGCGTCGTCGAAGCCGTCACCGGATCGGTGGCCACGAAAAACGCCCCGAAGATCGCGGCCCCCGACACGAGGTGGAACAGGGGCGAGGCATGGGTCTGCGGATCGATCAGCCAGAGTAAGCCCGACATGAACGCCACGCCCGTAAGGACGGCGACCGGAATATGCCAGCGGATCACCCCCCGCCAGAGCATGAATGCACCGCCAAGCAGGAAGGCGCCCGCCAGCCAGAGATTCCAGGAGCGTTCGAGTCCGGCCCCGCCAAGCACACTCTGGGTCGCGGCATGGATGGGCGCACCGGCCATGATCTGCTCGCGCATGTGGTCCAGCGGCGTGGCCACGCTCAGGCCGTCGTAACCGACGCCGGTAGGCAGGCTGCCCGTGAACGACCAGGCAAGGCTCTGCGCGAAGTTCAGTGCCGAACCGCCGACATCGATCGCCGGCCCCCAGCGCGTCATCGGTTCCGGGAAGGAAATCAGCAGCACCACGTAACCGACCATCGCCGGGTTGAAGAGATTGAAGCCGAGGCCGCCGTACAGCTGCTTGGCCACGACGACGGCAAAGGCCGCACCGAACACCGGCAACCACCAGGGACCGAGATTGGGCAGGCACAGGGCAAAAATCCAGGCAAGCACGACCACTGAACCGTCGGTGATCGCCGGGCGCACCGGCCGCTTGCGCAGCCACAACATCGACGACTCGGCGACGAGACCGGTCGCCACCGCCAGCAGCACATTGATGAGCACCCCCCAACCCAGCAGCACCGTGGCAGCGATCGTACCGGGCACCAGCGCCAGCCAGACCGTCAGCATGACCCGTTGGACGCTGTTGAAACCTGCAGACAAAGGGCGGGATTGCGTCCCAAATTTCATATCTGTTCACTCTCGTCGGAGGGATCATCGGATGACGGCACGGGTGCGGATCGTTGCGCTTCCAGCGCGGCGCGGCGCGCCTTGGCCCGGGCGCGCGCCGCTTCTACCGCGGAATCGAGCTGCGACCCGTCCGGGGTCTGGCCGGGTTGATAGGTACCGAACGCCGTTTCATCTGTCTTTGCGGCCGCACGCGCGCCTTTCGACGCGGCATCGGTCGAGGGTTCCGCCTTGGCCACGCGGGCCGTCTTGGCCTCCAGCGCCTGACGCTTCTTGTTCAGGGCCGCTTCGCGTTCGGCCTTCTGCCGCTCCAGTCGTTCCTTGCGGAATTCGAAGCGATCCCGGGCCACAGTCGCCTTGGTCTTTTCCCGCTCCTGGGCCCAGACTTCGGTCTTGGCAAAGCGGTAATACTCGACCAGCGGGATGTGCGACGGACAAACCGCCGAGCAGACGCCGCACTCGATGCAGTCGAACAGGTGATAGGCCACGGCCCGCTCGAACTGGCGTGAGCGCGCATACCAGTAGAGCTGTTGCGGCAGCAGATCCGCCGGACAGGACTCGGCACACAGGCTGCAGCGGATGCAGGGCTGTGGAACCGGCTCCGCGGGCCGATCCTCGGGACGCAGCGCCAACAGGCAATTGGTTGCCTTGACCACGGGCACGGCATCGTCAGGCAGGGCAAACCCCATCATCGGCCCGCCCATGATCAACCGATCGACGCCCGCCTGGTAACCGCCGGCCGCCGTAATGACGTCACTCATCAGCGTGCCGATCCGCACCCGGAAATTCTCCGGCTGGCGCACGCCCCCCCCCGTCACCGTCAACAACCGGTCGATCACCGGCTTCCCGTGCACCACGGCCTGATGGACCGACGCGGCCGTTCCGACATTCAGGCAGATCAGGCCGTATTCCATGGCCCGACGATCGCGCGGCACCTCGATGCCGGTCAGCATCCGGATCAATTGCTTCTCCCCGCCCGCCGGATAGCGCGTAGGCACGGAGACCACGGTGAATCGCGGATCGTGGGCCGCCGCGGCGCTCATGGCCGCCAGCGCCTCGGGCTTGTTGTCCTCGATGCCGACCAGACATTGCTCCGCCCCCAGCATGTGCAGGGCGATCTGCGCCCCGGCGATGATCTCTGCCGGGGACTCGCGCATCAGGCGATCGTCGCAGGTGATGTAGGGTTCACACTCTGCCCCATTGAGCACCAGGGTTCTGACGGCGGCGGCACCCGTGGCCAGTTTCGCGGCCGTGGGAAATACGGCGCCACCCAGCCCGACCACCCCGGATTCGCGCAGACGGGTACGCAACTCCGCCGGGGAACGGGTGGCGTAGTCCGGCCAGGGGTTGGGCATGTCCGCCCAGCGGTCGGCCCCATCGGCCACCAGCTGGATCGACGGCGCGGCAAGTCCGCCCGGATGCGGAATCAGATGATCGTCGATGGCCACCACCATGCCGGAAGTCGGCGCATGGATCGTGGCCGAGATGAAATCGGTCGCCTGCGCCAGCACCTGCCCCTTGCCGACCTGATCGCCGACCTTGACCACCGGTCGTGCCGGAGCTCCGATGTGCATGTGCAGCGGCAGAACGTATCGGGCCATCAAAGGCAGATCGACGACGGCACGATCCCGAGTCAGATCCTTGTTTTCCGGCGGGTGGATGCCGCCGTGGAAATCAAAGGCGGCCGTTGTGACGTTCGCGGCAGAATCAGACATGCGCCGACTCCGACGGGGGGTTTTCCTGAGCGGGTACCTGCTCGTCCATCGGGCGCTTTTCGTGGCCTTGCACATGACCTGCCATCCCGTCGGATGCGACCGGCAGCGCGGAAACCGGCAAGGGAAAGCGATAATCGTCCACGCCCGCCGCCACGGGGATCATGTCGATGCAGTCGACGGGACAGGGCGCAATGCAGAGCTCGCAACCCGTGCACTCGGCGGCGATCACGGTGTGCATCTGCTTGGCGGCGCCGAGGATGGCATCGACGGGACAGGCCTGGATGCACTTGGTACAGCCGATGCAGACGTCCTCGTCGATCACCGCCACGAGCGGGACTTCCTTCGCAGTACCGTTATCGGCATTCAGCGGTTTGGGCTCGACGCCCAGGAGATCGGCCAGATTCTTGATCGTGGTCTCGCCACCGGGCGGACACTGGTTGATGTCCGCCGCACCGGAGGCAATCGCCTCGGCGTAGGGTCGACAACCCGGGAAACCGCACTGACCGCACTGGGTCTGCGGCAGGATCGCATCGATCTTCTCTGCCAGGGGATTTCCCTCGACATGGAACCACTGCGCCGCGACACCGAGCACGATGCCGAAGGCCAGCGCGAGCCCCGCCGAAACCAGAATCGCCGTCAGCATCAGCCCTTCACCATCCCGGCAAAGCCCATGAAGCCCAACGCCATCAGGCCCGCCGTGATCAGGGCAATCGGCACACCCTCGAAGGCCAGGGGTACGTCAGCGGCATTCACGCGCTCGCGCAGGGCGGAGAACAGGATCAGTACCATCGAAAAGCCGAGGGAAGCCCCGAACCCATACAGTGCGGATTCGGTGAAATTGTGCGCCTGCTGCACGTTCAGCAGGGCGACGCCCAGCACCGCACAGTTCGTGGTGATCAACGGCAGGTAGATGCCCAGCACGTTGTGCAGCAGCGGGCTTGTCTTGCGCACCACCATCTCGGTGAAGTTGACGACGACCGCGATCACCACGATGAACATGATGGTGCGCAGGTACGCCAGCCCCAGCGGTTCGAGCAGATAGGTTTCGGTCAGGTAGCTGGCAATGGCCGAGAGGGTCAGCACGAAGGTCGTGGCCAGGGACATGCCGATTGCGGTTTCGATTTTCTTGGACACGCCGAAGAATGGGCACAGGCCAAGAAACTTCACCAGCACGAAGTTGTTGACGAGCACCGTGCTAATCAAAATCAGGACATATTCAGTCACGCAGACACCTCGGCCGGTTCAACGCCCCCGCTGTTTCAGGAACCTCATTGATGGAAAGTGCGCGGCAGCGACGGCAATCTGCAGAAGCCCACTGCCAGGAGATGTTCATTATAGGCGATCGGTTTATATTTACCTATCGCCCTGCCGACACCCAGAAACCTTGAAATGCGGCGGGCCGGCGGCGGATCAGCCGGGCCAGACGCGCGGCGTGCCGTCGGTACCCAGTTTTTCCATCCAGGCCGCATGCGCCTCGGCTTCCGCCGCATCGGCGGCGATCACCCGCAACGGCGGCCGATCGGCCGGCAGGCGGAGGATGCGGGCAGCCGTATCGGCCTGATCCGTATCTCCTGATGCATCGCCGTCGGCATCGAAGGACAGCGTCTTCTGGCCGCCCGTAATGGCAAGGTAGACGTCGGCGAGGATTTCGGAGTCCAGCAAGGCGCCATGCAGCGTACGGGCGCTGTTGTCGATGCTGTAGCGACGGCACAGGGCATCCAGGCTGTTGCGCTGACCGGGATGCTTCTGCCGGGCCAGTGCCAGCGAATCGACGATGTTCGGCACGTAGTCCGACAAACGACCGCGCGCAGGCAGACGCTCGAGTTCGGCATTGATGAAGCCCACGTCGAACTCGGCATTGTGGATGATCAGCTCACCGTCCTGGATGAAGGCGAGGAACTCGTCGACGACATCGGCGAATTTCGGCTTGTCGGAGAGAAACACGTCATCCAGACCGTGGACCGCCAAGGCCCCGGGGTCGACGGGCCGCTCGGGATTCAGGTAGACATGGTAATGACGCCCCGTGACCCGCCGGCCGACCATTTCCACCGCGCCGATCTCCACCAGCCGATGGCCTTCCGTGACGGGCATGCCCGTGGTTTCGGTATCCAGGATGATCTGTCGTTCGCTCATGGCTGCACTCCACAACGATTATCGATGCCGCGATTGGCCAGCTCGTCCGCCCGCTCGTTCTCGGCATGGCCGGCATGGCCCTTGATCCAGTGCCAATGCATCTCGTGACGCCGGGCCGCCTGATCGAGGCGCTCCCAGAGATCGGCGTTCTTGACCGGTTGACCGTCGGCGCGGCGCCAGTTGCGCTTACGCCAGTTGGGCAGCCACTCGAGCATGCCCTGTCGCACGTATTGGGAATCGGTCGTCAGATGCACGCGACAGGGACGCTTCAGCGTTTCCAGGGCAACGATGGCCGCCAGCAGTTCCATCCGGTTGTTGGTGGTATGGGCCTCGCCGCCACAGAGTTCCCGCTCGTGACCGCCATAACGCAGCAAGGCGCCCCAACCGCCCCGGCCGGGATTCCCCTTGCAGGCACCATCGGTCCACACGTGGACTTCGGTCAAGGGGGCATTTGTCGCGGATGCATCCGCCTCTGCGGTCATCGGTGTCGAAAAGTCGTTCATTGAGTTCCTGTTACGCTGCTGATTCTACCGGGTCTTCGGCCATGTCTTGAGGCGGGCACCCGCGGTCGTCGAACCCGCCACCTGGGATCCGGCCTTCTGCGGCATCAGTTCACGGAACCGGAAGGCCGGGCGGATCGCGGTCGGGGTGCTTTCCCGCCGGGTCGCATCAATCACGTAGAACCCATGCAGAAACCACGCCCAGCGCAGACTCCAATCCCGCAGCGGGCGAAAACGCTCATAGCGCCGCACGTGGCAGGTCGGGCAGAGTCCGCCCACATGCTCCACGGCATTGATTTCGTAACCCAGCACCCGCAACCAGTCCACGAGCCGCCAGGCCGCATGCCGGTGCCCGCGCAGCAGCGGGGCATAACAGCTCCGCCCCAGCAAACGCGCCACCGGGAACAGGCTGACCGGGTTGACCCCGACGATCATCAGCCGCCCCTCGGGGCGGACGATCCGATCCATCTCGCGCAGGAGATCGTGGGGCTGACGCAGATTTTCCAGCACATGCAGGGCGATGACCAGATCCGCCGCCTCGCTGGCGATCGGCAGGGCCGTGAAATCCGCCACCAACCCGGCACCGGGATATTCGTTGCCCGCGCCCGGCGCAGGGCCGCCCATCGCCGCCACCGACGGGCTCACCTGGGTGACATGGCGAATCCGCAGACGCGTGCCGAGGGGGAGCGTCGCACCCATCACCACCGCGTGATAACCAAAGGCATCCTCGGCACGGCGGGCGAGACACTGGGTCAGATCCCGGCCGACCCGAGCACCGATGGGCGTTTGATACCAGGCCGAGATCGACGCGATCGCCGAAGGCGCGGATCGATTCACGAAAGTGGCCATCAGCCAACGACCTCCCCAGACACTTCGTCATCGGGACGGACCCGCGCCACCAGCCTGCGACAGAAACCGAGCAGAACCAGGGCCATCAGGGTGACCAGGGTCATGACCAGAAACGCCGCGCGCGGGCCCATCTGAACCCACAACCAACCGGCCAACAACAGCCCCAATGCCGCGCCGCCGCCATAACTGAACCCCGACAACACCGCCTGCCCCCTGGCTTGCGCTCGCCCCGTGAAATGTTCATGAATCGTGGCAACCCCGATGGCGTGCGTCAAGCCGAAGCTGGCCGCATGCAGCAGCTGGGCGAGCAGCAGCCAGGCCAACGAATCGACGAGCGTGCCGATCATGATCCAGCGCAAAGCCATCAGCAGAAGCGCGATTGCGAGCAGAATCACGACGGAAACCCGCCGCATGAATTTGGGCAACACGAAGAACAGCACGATCTCCGCCACCACGCCCAAGGCCCAGAGCAGGCCGATCACGCCGGTCGAATATCCGTGCTGGGCGAGATAGATACTGAAAAAGGCGTAGTAGACGCCATGCGCCACGTTGATCAGGAATTGCATCAGCAGGAAGCCGAACAACGCCGGCTGACGGAACTGATGCCAGAAATCCGCCGTCAGGCGCGGCGCCTGATGCGGCGCGGCGGGCTGGTGCGCCGGTTCCGGCATGCGACTGAGCAGCAGCGCCATACCCAGCAGGCACACGAGCAGGAGGCCGATCAAAAGCACCGACTGCTGCGCCTTGGGTGTGCTGTCGAGCAGCCAGCCGAATCCCACAGCCGAAACGATGAATCCGATCGACCCCCAGGCCCTGAGCGCCGAATAGACATGGCTCCGACCCACCACGAGACGCAGGGTCAGCACGTCGAGCTGCGACAGGATCGGTTGCCAGACAAGTCCGAACACCCCAAGCACGACCAGCCACCACACAAAGGAAGCCTGCGTCGCCACCAGCACGCCAACCAGCCCGGCCAGCAGGGTCGCCAGCCAGGACATGCTGCGCAGCACGGGCATCAAGCGGTTGCTGTGATCGATCCACCAGCCCAGCAGCGGCGGCGCCACGATCTTGGCGGCCATGATCGCCGCGAGCAGTTGCCCGACCTGTTCGGGGCGAAACCCCTGAGCGAGCAGAAAGGGACTGAAATACGGCAGAAAAATCCCGTAACCCAGAAAATAGACGAACAGCGTCAACCGCATCGCGGTCAGGGAATCGGCGGGCCAGGACGATTCGCGCACCGCGGATCAGCGAACGGAAGCGGGAACGATCGGCGTATCAGTATGCACGTCGCCGCACTGGCCACGGTGGCGCAGGGCGTGGTCGATCAGGGTCAGCGCCATCATCGCCTCGGCAATGGGCGTTGCGCGAATACCAACGCAGGGGTCGTGCCGGCCGGTCGTGATCACCTCGGTGGCAGCCCCGCTCCGGTCCAGACTCTGGCCGGGCAGTCGGATGCTCGACGTCGGCTTCAGCGCGATATGCGCCACGATGTCCTGCCCGCTGGAAATCCCGCCGAGGATGCCGCCAGCATGATTGCTCAGGAATCCTTCGGGCGTCATTTCGTCCCGGAACTCGGTACCGCGCGCGGCCACGCAGGCAAAGCCGTCACCGATTTCCACGCCCTTCACCGCATTGATGCTCATCAGGGCATGGGCCAGCTCCGCATCCAGCCGGTCGAAGATCGGCTCCCCCCAGCCCGGCGGGCAACCGGTCGCCACCACGGAGACCCGCGCGCCGACGGAATCGCCGGACTTGCGCAGCTCATCCATGAACGTCTCCAGTTCCGGCACCTGTGCGGCATCGGGCCAGAAGAACGGATTCTGATCCACCACCGACCAGTCGAACACCTTCGGCGTGATCGGGCCGAGTTGCGACAGATACCCCCGGATCTCGACGCCGAACTTCTCGCGCAGCCACTTGCGGGCGATGGCCCCGGCCGCCACCCGCATCGCCGTTTCCCGCGCCGAGGAACGCCCGCCGCCCCGATAGTCGCGGATACCGTATTTCTGCAGGTAGGTGTAATCCGCGTGGCCGGGGCGGAACTGATCGGCGATCTTGCCGTAATCGTGCGAGCGCTGGTCGACGTTCTCGATCAGCAGCCCGATCGGCGTGCCCGTCGTCTTGCCCTCGAACACGCCGGAGAGAATCCGCACGCTGTCCGGCTCGCGCCGCTGCGTGGTGTGGCGTGACGTGCCCGGTTTACGACGATCCAGATCGATCTGCAGATCGGCCTCGGTCAGCGGCAGGCCGGGCGGGCAGCCGTCGACGATCGCCCCCAGCGCCAGGCCATGGGATTCGCCGAAGGTCGTGACCGTGAACAGTTTGCCGAAGGTATTGCCAGACATAGTTTTCCATCGCGTCGAAGTGGCGGCCGCCCGCCCCCTGCCCGACCGGAGGAGATGCCGGGCGATTCAACGGGAGCACGAGCGGCCACGTGTTAGAATTCCACCCATTATACGCATCCCGAGCCCGGCCCGGCTCTTGCGCGATCCAACACCACGAACCATCCCCCGGAATCCCGCGGCCCAAGCACATTACCCAGACGCATTTCATAGGCACATCATGCCCCCCGATCTGATCGACCGACTTCATCACGTTGCCGCTCTGGCGCCAGACCGTATCGCCCTGCGCCACGGGCAGCAATCCATCGCCTATGGCGCACTGGCCGAGCGCATCCGGCAGACCGCGGCCCGCCTGATCGATCACGGACTACAACCAGGCGATCGTCTGCTGATCTGGGCCAACAAGCGGCCGGAAACCGTCATCATGCTGCTGGCCGCCCTGGCTGCCGGCATCGTCTTCGTGCCCCTGCACCCCGCATTGCGCCCGGCCCAGCTCCGTCAAATCTTCCAGCGCGCCGAGGCACGGGGCCTGATTGTCGACAGGGCGCATGCACAAGCCCTGACCCTCTCGACCGACGCGTTCGACGCGACGGAGACCGAGGCGGGCACACTCGGATACGGCACCTCCCCGGATGGCATGCTGACCCCTTTTACAACCCGTGTGGACACCCACCACGACATCGTCACCCCAGCGAACGACCGCACGCCTTTCGCGCCAGCGACCGGAGTGCGCCCCGACGCACTGGCCGCCCTGCTCTACACCTCCGGCAGCACCGGTCAGCCCAAGGGCGTGATGGTGACCCGGGCGAATCTGACCCTGGGGGCACGGGCCGTCGCCGATTATCTGGGCATGACGGCAGACGACGAGGTGCTGTCCATCCTGCCGCTGTCCTTCGATTACGGACTCTCCCAGATCACCACGGCTCTGACCGTCGGCGCGGGCATCCATCTGCAGGACTACCTGCTGCCCAACGACCTGAAAAAACCGCTGACGCAAGGTGGCATCACCCTGCTCGCCGGCACGCCCGGATTGCTGATCCCCCTGTCCCGGCAAGCCTGGCTGCCGGACTGTCCGCAGCTGCGCAACCTCACCAATTCGGGCGGGCGCCTCCCCGTTTCCTCAGTCCAGGCCATCCGCAGCGCCCTGCCCGCGACCCGGCTGTTCCTGATGTACGGGCTGACCGAAGCCTTTCGTGCCAGCTTCCTCCCCCCCGACGAAACGGATGCGCACCCGGACTCGATCGGCCGGGCCTTCCCCGAAACGACCCTGGGTCTCGTGGACGAACAGGGCCATCTGTACCCCGAGAACGTCGCGGCGGAAGGCGAGTTGATCCAGGGCGGTCCCCTGGTGACGGCCGGCTACTTCAACGACCCGGCCGCCACTGCCGAACGTTTTCGGATGCCGCCGGCCGGCTGGCCGAATCCGGCGGATCATCGTGTCGTCTTTTCGGGGGATCGGGTTCGCCGCGACGCCGAGGGCCGACTGTATTTCGTGAGCCGGCTGGACGATCAGATCAAGCACCAGGGGTTTCGCGTCAGCCCCGAAGAGATCGAGGCGGCGGCACTGCAGTTTTCCGGCGTCCATGAAGCTCTTGCCTTCGGCTACACGCCCTCGGATGGCCCTGATGCCCCGCCAGATGCCCCCGATGCCATCGGCCTGATGGTGGCGCCACCCGTCCCGACGACCGAACTCGCCCGCTGGCTGAAACAGGCGCTCGCCCCCTACCAGCAACCCGATGCCATTCGCTGCCGGGACGAACTGCCGCGCTCCGCCAATGGCAAACTCGATCGTCATGCCGCCCGTGCACAGTTTCTGACCGAACAATCATCCAAGGACGAGGGAGGCGCTCGCCATGCCCAATGAAACCGGGTCCCGAGAAAGCATGTCTAAGGAAAACCTGTCCAAAGAAGCCGGGTCCAAAGAAGCCGGGTCCAAAGAAACCGGGTCCATGGCACCCATCACGGGACGCCAGCTACTCGCCGAAACCCTGGGCGGTGCGGCAGCCGCCTGGCAGATCGATGATCGGGGCCTGTGTCTTGCCGGCGAATCCGCCGTCGACTGGCTCAACCATCAGGCGCAGCCTGCCACGCCGGCCTATATCTATAACGGCGCCGCGATCAGCGCTCAGGTTCAGGCCGTGCGGGCCGTCCTGCCGGGCACGATCCATCTGCATTACGCCATCAAGGCCAATCCGTTTCCGCCGGTCATCAGCCACCTCGCCACCCAGGTCGATGGTTTCGACTGCGCCTCCCTGGCCGAGATGCAACGGGTCGCCGAACTCGCCCCGGCGCGCCTGGCACAGACCAGCATCGCCGGACCGGCCAAATCCGCAGACGAGCACCGGTTCGCCATCTCGCACGGCGTGCTCATCAATATCGAATCCGCAGGGGAGTTGCAGCGAGTCGCCGATGTAGCACAGTCTCTCGGGAAGCGCGCCCGGGTGGCCCTGCGCGTCAATCCGCCCTTCGAGCTCAAGGGCGCCGGCATGAAAATGGGCGGCGGTGCCCGGCCTTTCGGCATCGACAGCGAGGCGATTCCGGCGCTGATCGAACGCATCCGCACCGACGCCACGCTTCGGGATCACCTCGCTCTTGAAGGGTTTCACCTGTTCGCCGGTTCGCAGAACCGCCAGGCCGAGGCCATCGCCGCCACGCTGCGCCAATCCCTGATTTTGGTGCAGGATTGGACACGGCAGACGGGATTCATGCCCCGCCACCTCAACCTCGGAGGGGGGTTCGGCGTGGTCTACCAGCCGCAGGACGCCCCGCTGGACCTCGCGGCCCTGAAACCCGTCCTGGCCGAAATCGGCGCCGACGCCCAGCAGGCCTGGACCGGCGTACGGGTGAATCTGGAACTGGGACGATATCTCGTCGCCGCGGCGGGCATCTATGTCACGCGGATCGTCGACCGCAAGACCTCCCGCGGCAAGATCTACCTGATGTGCGACGGCGGCATGCATCACCATCTCGCGCTGTCGGGGAACCTGGGTCAGGTGTTGCGGCGCAACTGGCCGATCGTGGCCATCGCGCAGATGGACGAGCCGCACAGCGAGACCGTCGATCTGGCCGGGCCGCTGTGCACGCCGCTCGATGTACTGGGTCAGAACCAGGCCCTGCCGATACTGCAACCGGGCGATGTTGTCGGCGTACTCCAGTCCGGAGCCTATGGCGCCAGCGCTTCGCCCCAGGGGTTTCTTTCCCGACCAGCGCCCGGGGAATACTTCGTTCCGGGCTGAGGGCCCCGCTGAACGGACGGGCGTGAGATGACCGGGATGATAGGACCGGGATGATAGGACCGAGGTGAAATGGCTGGGGGCGGCAGGACCCGGGCTGCCGAACACGGCTCAGTCGCGCCGATCCTCGAAGAAGGTCCGCAACAGTTCAGCCGCCTCCTGCTCGCAAGGGCCGGTGTCGATCACCAGCGGGTGGTGGTGCCAGGGTGCCCGGTTGAGGTCGATCGCCCCGCCGCAGGCTCCGGCCCGCGGATCGGGTGCGGCATACACGACCCGGTCGATTCGGGCATGGGTCATCGCCGCCAGACACATCGGACAGGGTTCAAGCGTGACGTACAGGGTACAACCATCCAGCCGGTAGTTGCCCAGCGCAGCCCCGGCGGCCCGCAGGGCGCGAATCTCGGCATGGGCCGTGGGGTCGTGGTCGCCAATCGGCGTATTGTGCCCCCGGGCGATCACCGCACCGTCCCGCACCAGCACGGCGCCAACGGGCACCTCACCGGCTGCGGCGGCATGCCGCGCCTCATCCAGGGCCTGCTGCATGAAGTTGCGATCACGAGACCTCAACATCTTACCGGGCCGTGCGTCGGGAATTTCCATTTGATTACAGACCAACCATCATAATATTTAACTTCAAAGACTTACTGGTCACCACAGGTAGAGATGACCGTGAATACCACCCTATCCAAACATGACAGAGTACTTCCGTCTGCCGGACAATGACCCAGGATAAAAGCCAGAAATAAATAATCATATCGGGAAGGTCAACATCCTTTGTCACCCGAGTCCAGCAACCACTCAGGAATACCTAAAATGCCCTGATGATGTTCAGCGGAAGCAATCCACTGCCCACGGGTGAGTCATGTGCGGTAACAGGATCGGAAGGCAGACAAGCTTTACATCAGTGATTGCCCAATGCTGCGAAGTACACCACCATTTTCAGATGCCGATGCGGATCAACCACCAGCGTCTCATGTTGTACGTCCATGCGCCCGCCATCGGCATTTTCGACCGCACTGATGCCGTACTGTGCTATTTCGCCATTCGGCGCTATCGGAGATGGTGCAGGAGCTGGGGCTGGCAATCGGCATCGCCACCCTAGGGAGTCTGGCCAGTACGGTCTACCGCCTGCGTATCACGGCCCAACTGCCCAGCGGGTTGCCCCCTGACGTTCAAGGCGTGGTGGCGGACAGCCTGACGGGTGCCATTTCGGAGGCACACGCATTACCGACCGGTTTGCTTGAACAGGCGCGAGATGCTTTCGTGACGGGATTTGCCGCCGCCTCAAGCATCTGTGCCATCGCGATCCTTCTACTCACGCTGCTGACAGCAGCGATGCGGCAGAAAGAATGATGGCATGAGCGCGATGTAACCATGACACCTTGCTGGCCACGGAGACCTCACGAACGATGATCGCCGAGGAACTGTCGGTAGCGGCCCGGCCCATCAACGCTGAATCATTGGGATGTACCGGTTCAGGCAAATCGCCCGCCGCCGTCGATATGCAGCACTTCGCAATTCATGTATTCATTACTCAGGAGAAAACTGATTGCATCGGCGATTTCTTCCGGTCGGCCAATGCGGCCAATGGGCAAGCTACCGGCCGCATGAGCCAGTAATGCGGCACGACCCTCGGCACCGAATGCATCATAGAGCGGGGTATCGACGAAACCCGGCGCGATTACGTTAACGCGAATCGGTTTGATTTCAAGCGCAAGCCCGCGGGCCAGCGCCTCGATCCCACGGCAAGCCAACGCCATGACCGACGTGCCATCGCCCGTGGGGCGGTCCGAAAACTGCCCACCCATCAAAACGATCGAACCCGTACCGGGCATCCGAGGGATAACGCTTTTAACCGCATAGAGCGATCCGGAAATATGCTCGTTAACTTCGGACAGCAACTTTTCAGGATCAGAGTCGACCAGTTTGCCGGCATGTATGCCGCCCGCGGTGATAACCAGGTGATCAACCTGCGTCGTATCATCGAATATCGCTTCGATGGATTTTCTGTCTGCAAGATCGGCTACAGCGTATCGGGCGCCGCCAATTTGATCTGCGGCAGTCTGGAGCCTCTCAAGCGTTCGCCCCACGATGGTGACGTTAGCTCCCTGTGTTTTCAGTGCTTTTGCCGTCGCCAATCCGATCCCCGAACTTCCGCCAAACACAACGATATGGCGGCCATGGAATGATGATGTTTGTGCAATATTCATGGGGGTTCCTCAGCGGAATGTTGGTAGACGGGGGCAAGTTATCTCATTCCTTTTAACCTTAGAATGCCGATAATCGCCCTATAACTCATTCCAAAGGAGAATAGGATGGACACGCTCGAATCCATGCGGATGTTCAACCGCGTCATTGAACTGGGGAGTTTTTCCGCGGCCGCGCGGGAGAAAAATATCGGCCAACCGACGATGAGCAAGGTGATTGCAGCGCTCGAAGCGCGTTTAGGGGTCAGGTTGCTTGAGCGGTCGACCACGCACTTGACGCCAACCGAGGAAGGCAAGCGCTTCTATGCGCGCAGTAAGATCGTACTTGAAGAGTATGCCGGCGCCGTTGCAGAAGTGCGCGGTCAGACTCGGCAGCTAACGGGAACTTTGCGCGTGAATGCGCCTGTCGGATTAGGCGAATTGCGCCTGAATAGTCTGGTTATCGAGTTTCTTGCCTTACATCCACAGATTGAAATTGAATTAATTCTCAACGATAGAATCATCGATCTGGTTGAAGAAGGCGTTGATGTGGCCATCCGACTCGGCGATGATCTTCCACCCAACGTCGTTGCGCCTCAAATTGCCACGTCCCCGCGCGTGCTGGTCGCCGCGCGCGAATACATCGTTCGATCCGCCCGGATCACCAAACCCGAAGATCTGGCCGAACATGAGTACCTTCGCTATGCCGGCATAGCATCAGGACATGAAATGGCATTCTCCCGCGCGCAAGAAGTGGTTAGGGTTTCGCTCCACGGGCGCTATCGCGTCAACAGCTCGCTCGCCCTGCGCCAATGCTTTCTTGAGGGTGTGGGTTTGGGATCCGTGCCCGCCTGGCTCGTGCAGGACTTGATCGAGAACGAATCCCTCGTTCGTGTTCTCCCGGCGTGGCGTCTGCCTGCACAAGCGGTTCACCTGGTATATCCGTCTCGCCGCTATCAGCCGCAAAGAGTCCGCTCATTTCTGGACTTCATGGCGGCGCGAATTCCGCAATTACCAGGGATGCAATCGCTGAAGGTTTAAACGCCCCGTCAAGCCATTACCCGGTCAAGCCATTACCTTGGGAAGTTCACTCGAAAGCGCATCGACGACAACACGCAGACGGAACGGCAAACTCTGCGTTTGCGGCCAAAGGGCATACGATTCCATGACAAAACCCGGTTGATGCTCGAGTACCGGGACCAGCGTGCCGGACTGGATACGCGCTTTGACCAGCCAATACGGCAACCAAGCAAGCCCCATACCTTGAGATGCCAGATCGGCAATGGCTTCGAGATCATCCAGTTTCAGCCTTGCCTGGGGTTTGAACATCACGGCCGACTCCCTACCTGGTTTTGGAAACCGCCATGTGGACGTGTAGCCGGACCAGCCGTAGGCAACGATGCCATGCATGCCGAGATCCTCGATACACTCGGGCTGACCATGTCGCTCAACATACGATGGTGCGGCACAAACAACCATATGCTGACGGGCAATCTTGCGGGCGATTAAATGATCTGCCGCATGATCCAACGGCCCGTTACGCACTGCCAGATCGAATCCGTCCTCGACCAAGTTAACCAGTTTGTCACTGAAACTGAGCTCCAGTTCGAGTTCTGGGTATCGGCGAGCCAACCCGACCAATATCGGCACTACGCAATAACGGCCGAATAATACCGGCATCGAAATCCGTACTCTGCCGCTGACAGTGTGTCGGCCGGACTCGAGCATAGCTTCTCCTGCACGAATCGCCTCCAGGGCTTGAAGACAATGCTCGTAATAAGCATTGCCATCGTCGGTCAACATCGTGCTCCGTGTGGTGCGATGAAACAGACGAGTACCCAGCCGTTCTTCCAGTCGTGCAATCGCTTTCCCCACGGACGAACGAGACAAATTCAGTCGCTCGGCTGCGGCGGAAAATCCCCCCGCCTCAACCGCCTCGACAAAAATCGAAATACCGGCCAAATGATCGCGCATGACTTGATTGGATATTTTTTCGCAACAAACTAGCGAAATATTATCGCCACTGTTTCCATTGGCGCAATGTTATTGTCGTCTCGACTGTCAAATGCGATTTCGTGGAGATGAATATGAATGCAAAAATGAATAGCTGGAGAATGGACGAGAAGGGGCGTAACAGATTGTCGCAGGCAACGCTGCCGATCCCCTTGCCCAATGCGGGCGAAGTCCTGGTCAAAGTCTCCGCCGTGTCACTCAACTACCGCGACAAACTGGTGATCGAAAACGGCATGGGTCTCGCGCTAACGTTTCCCTTCATACCCGGATCCGACATGGCCGGCGTTGTGGAAGCTGTGGGAGGGGGCAACACGCGATTCCAAGTCGGTGACCGGGTCGTTGGCAACTTTTCTCCCGACTGGATCGATGGCCGAAATACCGGCACGGCGCGTAACCCACCCTATAAAACACTTGGCGGTCTCTATCCCGGCGTCCTTGCCGAGTACGTCTGTTTTCCCGAAGATTGGCTGGTTCACGCACCGGCCACGCTGGACGATGCCGAAGCCAGCACCCTGCCTTGCGCCGCATTAACCGCATGGTTTGCACTGGTTGAACGAGGAACGCTGCGTGCGGGGCAAACCGTGCTGACGCACGGCACCGGTGGCGTGGCAATTTTCGGTTTGCAGTTAGCAAAGGCGCTCGGTGCCAGCGTCATAGTCGTCTCTGGAAGCGACGATAAAATCGCACGCGCAAAAATGCTCGGCGCCACGTACGGCATCAATCGTCTCAGCGAAGATTGGGTTGAATCGGTTTATCGACTGACGAACGACCAGGGCGCCGACCATATTTTAGAAACGATCGGCGGCACGCATCTCGGACGGTCCATCGAAGCCGCAGCCGTGAATGGACGAATTTCCGTCATCGGCGTGTTCGGCGGCTTCGAGATATCCGGCCCCGCCGGGCCGGTGCTGCGCAAAGGTCTGACGCTCCAGGGCATCGGCGTCGGCCACCGCCGCAGCCTGGAAGACATGATCGGCGCCATTGACCGGTTAGGCATCAAACCAGTCATTGATGCTCGATATGCTTTTTCCGAACTACCTGACGCACTCGATCATCTCGACCGAGGTGCGTTCGGCAAAATCGTCATTGAGGTGAATTAAAAACCAGGAAAGATTGATTTTCCGCGCCAGGACAGCGCCTTACGCGAAAGTCCGCGATACGAGCCCAAACACAAGAGTGGACGGAACCTCTTGGAGACTTTAAGGCAGCGAGCGCTTCGACAAACCGGAGAGACCCAGCGTGTGCGCCTCCCGGCAAGCTGTATCGCGTCACGCGCCGTAGACGGCGAAATTTAAGACCCGTTGTTCCCGATCAACCACGGCATTATCTATCAGCTTGGTTACGGCGTGATGCCGCACTTCGTGGCCTTCCGCTATGACACATCCGCATTGGAACCCATCGCTGAAGGCCTGCGCGCATCCTGTCGCGCAGGCACCATGGTTAAGCCGATCCCTTATCGCAGGCAAAACGGCGGCGATTATACGATGCCCGATAGACAGCTTCGGCCAGAACCAACCCAATCGGGTACAACAGGTTTTACAAGCCACCTTAACCACACCAACGAGGCCGCGTGAAACCACTGAGCTTTTTGTGGTCGCCTGTATCGGTTACTCCCACTCGATCGTTCCGGGCGGCTTGCCCGTCACGTCGTACACGACCCGCGAGATCCCGTCGATCTCGTTGACGATGCGCAGGGAGACGCGCTCGATGAATTCGTAGGGCAGATGCGCCCAGCGGGCCGTCATGAAGTCGATGGTCTCGACGGCGCGCAGGGCCACCACGTAATCGTACTTGCGGCCATCGCCCATGACGCCGACCGACTTCACGGGGAGGAAGACCACGAAGGCCTGGGAGACCTTGTCGTAGAGATCTGCCGAACGCAGTTCATCGATGAAGATGGCGTCGGCGCGCCGCAGCAGGTCGGCATAGGGCTTCTTCACTTCACCCAGGATACGCACGCCGAGGCCCGGGCCCGGGAAGGGATGGCGGTAGACCATCTCGCTCGGCAGGCCCAGTTCGACACCGATCTTGCGGACCTCATCCTTGAACAGTTCGCGCAGGGGTTCGAGCAGCTTCAGGCGCATGTGCGCCGGCAGGCCGCCGACGTTGTGGTGGGACTTGATCACATGCGCCTTGCCGGTCTTGGAGCCGGCCGACTCGATCACGTCCGGGTAGATCGTGCCTTGGGCCAGCCAGGCGGCGTTCTGCCGCTTGTTGGCCTCTTCCTCGAAAATCTCGACGAAGACATTGCCGATGGTCTTGCGCTTGACCTCCGGGTCGTCCTGCCCGGCCAGGCGGGACAGGAAGCGCTCCTCGGCATCGACGCGGATGACGCGCACGCCCATGTGTTGGGCGAAGGTCTGCATCACCTGATCGCCTTCATTCAGGCGCAGCAGGCCGTTGTCGACGAAGATGCAGGTCAGCTGGTCGCCGATGGCCCGGTGCAGCAGGGCCGCCACCACCGAGGAATCCACCCCGCCGGACAGCCCCAGGATGACCTCGTCGTCACCCACCTGCTCGCGGATGCGCGTTAGCATGTCCTCAATGATGTTGTCCGGCTTCCACAGGCCGTGGGTCGCGCAGATGTCGCGCACGAACCGCTCCAGAATGCGATGCCCCTGACGGGTATGGGTGACTTCCGGGTGGAACTGGACGGCATAAAACCGGCGCGTCTCGTCGGCCATGCCGGCAATCGGCGCGTTGTCGGTCGAGGCCATCAGCTTGAAGCCTTCCGGCATCTCGATCACGTGGTCGCCATGGCTCATCCACACGTCCAGCAAGCCGTAGCCTTCCGGGGTGACCTGATCCTCGATGTCCTTGAGCAGCGCTGTATGGCCGCGCGCGCGCACCAGGGCATGACCGAACTCGCGGTGCAGGGCATTTTCCACGATGCCGCCGAGCTGGGCCGCCATGGTCTGCATGCCGTAGCAGATGCCCAATACCGGTACGCCGAGGTTGAACACGGCCATCGGCGCTGCGGGCGGGGTGCTGTCGATGACCGATTCGGGCCCGCCGGAGAGAATGACGCCCACCGGCGCGAAATCCGTCACGAAGGCATCGTCCACGTCCCAGGAATGAATCTCGCAATACACGCCGCATTCGCGCACCCGGCGGGCGATCAGCTGGGTGTACTGTGAGCCGAAATCCAGGATCAGGATGCGTTCGGCGTGGATATCGGCAGTGTTGGTGATCTGGGTCATGAATTCAAAAATCCTGTAGGTTATGGCGGTGATCGCCATCAGGTGATCGCCGGGGGTGGGGCAATCGCCGGAAAATCTCAACGGTCACACGCCGCGGATGCCTTGACCCAGCGGCGGAAGCCGGCACCAGAAAGCCAAAAAAGCGGCACAGCCGCTTATTCTGGCGAACGCGCGAAACTATCGGTCAATCGATCCGATAGTTCGGGCTTTCCTTGGTGATAGACACATCATGCACATGCGATTCGCGCATGCCCGCACTCGTGATCCGCACGAACTGAGGCACCTTGCGCATCGTCTCGATGTCCTTGGCGCCGACATAGCCCATGGACGAGCGAAGACCGCCCAGCATCTGGTGCACGATCGCCACCAGGGAACCCTTGTACGGCACCCGACCCTCGATCCCTTCCGGCACGAGCTTCTCAGCCGTGGCCTCACCCTGGAAATAACGGTCGCTGGAACCCTGCTGCATCGCGCCCAGAGAACCCATGCCCCGGTAGGATTTGTAGGAGCGGCCCTGGTAGAGCTCGACCTCGCCCGGTGCCTCTTCCGTACCCGCCAGCATGCTGCCGACCATGACGGTGTTCGCACCGGCGGCAATCGCCTTGGCGAAATCGCCCGAATAGCGGATACCGCCGTCCGCGATCAGCGGCACGCCGGTACCCTTGAGGGCTTCGGCCACATTGGAGATCGCAGTGATCTGCGGCACGCCGACACCGGCGATGATGCGCGTGGTACAGATCGAGCCCGGGCCGATCCCGACCTTGACCGCATCGGCCCCGGCAGCGACGAGATCAAGTGCCGCCGCGCCCGTGGCGATATTGCCGCCGATCACGTCGACCTGGGGGTATAGGCTCTTGACCCATTTGACGCGATCGAGCACGCCTTGGCTATGACCGTGGGCGGTATCCACCACCAGCACGTCGACGCCCGCCGAAACCAGCGCTTCGACCCGTTCTTCGGTATCGCCGCCGGTGCCCACGGCCGCACCCACCAACAGGCGTCCCAGAGAGTCCTTGGAGGCATTCGGGTGATCGGTGGATTTCTGGATGTCCTTCACCGTGATCATGCCGCTCAGTTCGAAGCGCTCGTTGACCACCAGCACCTTCTCGATCCGGTGCTTGTGCAGCAACGCCTGAACTTCGTCGCGGCTCGCGCCTTCACGCACGGTGACCAGGCGCTCGCGCGTGGTCATGATCTGGCTGACGGGTTGGTCGAGATTGCGCTCGAACCGCAGGTCCCGGCTCGTAACGATGCCGACGAGATCCTTGCCCTCGACAACGGGCACACCGCTGATGTGATGATCGCGCGTCAGCTTGAGCACGTCGCGGATACTGGTTTGCGGCGGGACAGTGATGGGATCCTTGATGACCCCGGATTCGTGTTTCTTGACCTGACGCACATGCTCGGCCTGCTTTGCGGGCGACATGTTCTTGTGGATGATGCCGATGCCGCCTTCCTGCGCCA
Organism: Halothiobacillus diazotrophicus; assembly: GCF_001663815.1. Classification (NCBI taxonomy): domain Bacteria; kingdom Pseudomonadati; phylum Pseudomonadota; class Gammaproteobacteria; order Chromatiales; family Halothiobacillaceae; genus Halothiobacillus; species Halothiobacillus diazotrophicus. The sequence continues at coordinate 2,796,940 of NZ_CP016027.1, read as the reverse complement.
GGGCGATGGCGAGGCGTGCTTCGGTCACGGTATCCATGGCGGCCGAGGCCAGTGGCACGTTCAGCCACACGTTGCGCGTCAGTTGGGTTTTCAGCGACACATCGCGCGGAAGCACGGTGGAATGCGCCGGCACCAACAGAACATCATCAAAGGTCAGACCTTCCTCGACAATACGCATCATAAAGATCTCTTACGGGAATGAAAATTTTGCCAATTATAAGGATGGAAGCCTAACGGGTAAACTCAAACCCGCTGAAGCAGTAGCCATCCCGAAGGCTTTAGGCTACAGTCGAACCGCACCAAAGGAATCCATCTAGGAGGCATTAGAATGAAAAACGTTCAAAAATTGACATCCGCTCTGGCGGTTGCCGCGTTGATCGCGGGTATTGGCGTTGCCAATGCCGCCGACAAGGCGGAGTACGAGAAGGCCCGCAGCACAGCCATGGCTGAAGTCAAGAAGCTGGAAAAGGAAGGGATTGCCCCCTGGAATCCGAAGGCCAAGTCTCCGATCCTTGAGCATGCCGACAAGCTTGCCGAGAAGGGCGACTACGCCGGTGCCATCAAGTACGCCGACTACATCGCCAGCCTGCAGCCGCTGGCTGAGCGAGAGTGGAAAAGCCAGCCGAACCCGGGGCCGTACAAGCCGTAATATCGGCTTGAGCCCGGCCTGACGGATCAGGCCAGCTGGAAAAGACAGACCGCCCCCAGATGGAGGGCGGTTTTTTTATGGCCGGCCACACGGATTTTCATCGCCCTCAGTCACGACAGATCCCCAGAACCGCCAGATTCTGCGGTGACTGGACATGGATTTCCTTGTCGCGGCCCGTTTCGCCGCGCCGGATCGTCACCTGCCCCTTGGCAACCCCGAAATGGTTGGCCAGAAAGGCCACCACGGCGGCATTCGCCTTGCCGTCCACGGGGGGTGCGGTCAGATAGAGCTTGACCCGATCGCCCAGCACCTCGCCCAGGGCATTGCGACTTGACCGGGGCTGTACCTTGATCCGCAGGATCAGGATATCGCCTCGCCAGGCATACCAGTCCCTCCCCCCGTCGTGCGTCATCTGTTTCACCGCATCGGGAAACCGGGCGTACACGCTACATCGCGTTCAGGCATCCCCGCCTGCCCGCGACTCCAGGTCGCTCCACCGGTCGATCAGCTGCTCCAGCTCTTCGGAAAGGGCCGCAACCCGTGCCAGCACGGGCTGGGTTTCCTCGGCCGGTCGCAGATAGAAATCCGGATTGCCAACCTGGGCGCTCAAGGTCTCCTGCTCCGCCTCCAGCGCCTCGATCCGTGCAGGCAATTCCGCCAGCTCATGCTTTTCCTTGAAGCTGAGCTTGTTGGTCTTCGCCGCCGACTTGGCGGGGTGCTCCGCGGCCTCGGCGCCACCGGACGACACAACCGATTTCGTAGGCGCAGCGCGCCCCCCGCCCTTGGTCGACTGCCCCGATTCGGCCTGAGTAGCCTCCCGGGCCCGAATGGCCAGCCAGTCCTCATAGGTGCCGACCACTTCACGCACCTTGCCGTCGCCCTCGAACACCAGCAGGCTAGTCACCACGTTATCGAGGAAGGCCCGGTCGTGGCTGACCACCAGCAGGGTGCCATCGAAATCGAGCAGCACCTGTTCCAGGACTTCCAGCGTTTCGAGATCCAGATCGTTGGTCGGTTCATCCAGCACCAGCAGGTTGGCGGACTGCGCAAACAGCCGGGCCAGCAACAGGCGGTTGCGCTCGCCGCCGGAGAGCGATTCAACCTTGGTCCGCGCCCGATCCGGTGTGAACAGGAACTGCTGCAGATAACCGATCCCGTGCATGTTCTGACCATGCACGTCGATACGGTCACCCCCGTCGCAGAGGTTTTCCAGTGCCGTCCAGTCCGGTCGCAGTTGCGCGCGATGCTGGTCGAAATAGGCCACGTCCAGCTGCGTGCCCAGGCGCACCGAGCCCGAATCGGGCTGGATCTGCCCCAGCATCAGTTTGATCAGGGTGCTCTTGCCCACGCCATTGGGGCCGACGAGACCGATGCGGTCGCCGCGCATGATGCGCAGGGAAAAATCGCGCAGCACCGGCTTGCCCGCGAAGGTCTTGCTGGCGTGTTCCGCCTCCACCACGATCTTGCCGGAGGTCTTGGCGCTGGCGAGGCTCACCTCGACCTTGCCCTGCTTGTTCACCCGCGCCGCCCGCTCCTTGCGTAGCGCCTCCAGCCGGCGCACCCGCCCCTCGTTCCGGGTCCGCCGCGCCTTGATGCCCTGACGGATCCACACTTCCTCCTGGGCCAGGAACTTGTCGAACTCCGCATTCTGGATCTGTTCGGCATGCTCGCGCTCTTCCACGCGACGCAGGTAATTCTGGTAATCGCCCGGCCAGGACGTGAGCTGTCCCCGGTCGAGTTCCAGGATGCGGTTCGCCAGACTTTGCAGGAAAGCCCGGTCGTGGGTGATGAAGATCACCGCACCGCGAAAATCGCGAATCAGTCCTTCCAGCCATTCGATGCTGGCGATGTCCAGATGGTTGGTCGGCTCGTCGAGCAGAAGCACGTCCGGGTCCTGCACCAGGGCCTGGGCAAGCAGCACGCGCCGCTTCGCGCCGCCAGAGAGCGATTTGACGGGCACGTTCGGGTCCAGGTCGAGCCGGGTGATGACCTCATCCAGCCGCTGCGCCACCAGCCAGCCGCCCCGGGCCTCGATCTGCTGCTGGAGGCGGGCCATCTCGTCCATGGCCGATTCGTCCCCCTGCCCCAGACGATCGATGCAGGCGTGATAGGCCGTCAGCACATCGTGCAGATCGCCCAGCCCCTCGGCCACGACGGCATAGACACTGTCCGACGAATCCATCTGCGGATCCTGCTGCAGATAGGCCACGCGCGCGCCGCCTTCGGCACGCACCTGCCCGTCGTCCGCCCGCGCCTCGCCCGCCAGGATCTTCAGGAAGGTCGACTTCCCTGCCCCGTTGCGGCCGATCAGCGCAATGCGCTCGCCGGCCTCGACCGTCAGATTCACGTGGTCGAGCAGCACCCGGGTTCCCAGGGCAAAGTGCAGGCGTTCAACGGTCAACAAGGGCATGGCGATTTCCGGCAATCAACGAAAGAAGATCGCCATTGTACGCGCCAAGCCCTGCCCTGCCGCAAACCTGTCCCGGCACTTTCTCGTGTAGACTCGACGATGAAGACCGAACACGCCACAGGAACCCGTCATGATGCGATTTCGTCCGCTCATCACCCCCCTGGCCCTGATTGCCGTCACGGTGGTCGCCCTGCTCTGGCTTGCCCCGCCGCTCGTCACCGCCGCCAAGGCCGCGGACTACCCCGCCTTCCCAGCGGGCGCCACCTGGTTCAACGTTAGCCGCCCACTGACGAAAACCGAACTGCACGGTCGTGTGGTACTGCTGGATTTCTTCACGCCGGGCTGCATCAACTGCATCCACATGATTCCGATCCAGCAGCAACTGAAACAGAAGTTCGGTGACGATCTGCTGGTGGTCGGCGTCACTTCGCCGAAATTCAGTGCCTCCCAGCAGGCGGCAAATATGCCGCCCTTCCTTCGTCGCTACGGCATCGACGAACCGGTGTTCATCGATTCGGGCATGGCCTGGTGGCAGCACTACGGCGTGTTTGCCTGGCCGACGATGATCCTGCTCGGCCCGGATGGCAAGGTGGTACAGAGTTTCGTGGGCGAACGCAGCTACGCGCAGATGGCCGCACCGATCGCCGCCGAGATAGCGCAGGCAAGCAAGGCGAACCTGCTCACGCACCCGCCCCTACCCCTCCGCCCCCTGAAACCCGACGACCATGTCTTTGCGCTACCGACGAAAGTTGCCGTCGACGGGGATCGCATCGCCATCAGCGACACCGGTCGTAATCAAATCCTGATCTACGACCGCGCCGGCAAGCGGCTCGCCGCCATCGGCTCGGGGCGCGCCGGTTTTTCCGACGGTGACGATGCACACGCCGAATTCAACCGGCCGCAGGGTCTGGCCTTCGCCGGGTCGATCCTCTACGTCGCGGATACGGACAACCAGCGAATCCGGGCCATCGACCTGAAGCATCACCGTGTCCGAACCGTCGCCGGCAATGGCCAGCGCATGCCCGGCATCACCGGGGCGCGCAATCCCCGCGACATTGCGCTCAATTCGCCCTGGGCCCTGACTTATGCGGACAAACAGCTCTTCATCGCCATGGCCGGCGATCACCAGATCTGGCGCTACCTGCCCGACAAGAACCGCCTGGCTCCCTATGCCGGCAGCGGGCGCGAGGGACTGAGCGACGGCGAGCGTCTGAACGCCAATTTTGCCCAGTCGAGCGGACTGGCCTATCACGCCGGCAACCTCTACGTCGCCGATCCGGAATCCTCCTCGATCCGCCAGATCAACCTCAACACCGGCCTCGTGATCACCCTGGTCGGCAAGGGGCTGTTCAATTTCGGTGATCAGGACGGTCTGGCGGCGCAGGCCCAATTGCAGCACCCGCAGGGCGTCGCCTATCTGAACCATGCCCTCTACATCGCCGACACCTTCAACAACGCCATCCGCAAACTGGACCTCGACAGCCTCCAGGTGACCACCCTGACCAAGTCGCTGGCTCAGCCGAACGGACTGGCCGTGCTCGACGACCGACACCTGCTCGTGGCAGACACCAACCACGACCGGATGGTCACGGTCGACGTGCAGACCGGTGTCGTGACGCCCTGGCCCGCAGAGACCAAGCCGATCGCGCAAACCGGCCATTGAAGGCGAAACACGTCACCTCATCGATGAGCACCTTCCCTACGAACGTCTGCCCACACAAAGACCGTCCCGAATTCAAGGCGAACTGGGACATCTTCTGCCGGGTCATCGACAATTTCGGCGATATCGGCATCACCTGGCGGCTGGCACGCATCCTCGCCACGGAGTACCGACAGACCGTACGACTCTGGGTCGACGATCCGGCGGCCCTGGCCAAGCTGGTTCCGGACATCGATCCCCTGGTCAACCGACAGCACTGCCTGGGCATCGAGATTCGCCTGTGGTCGACGCCCTTCCCCGACGTCACGCCCGCCACGGTCGTCATCGAGGCCTTTGCCTGCGCCCTGCCCGAGAACTACGTCAGAGTCATGGCCGAGCACACCCGAGCGTGGTTCAATCTCGAATATTTCACGGCAGAGCCCTGGGCCGCAGAGTGCCATGGCCTACCCTCGCCGCAACCCAACGGGGTCCCCAAGATTTTCGCCATTCCGGGTATTGCGCCGGGTACCGGCGGCCTGCTCCGGGAAGCCGACCTGCTCGCCGAGCGGCAACGATTTCTGAGCACCCCATCCCTTCGGCAGGACTGGGCGACACGGTGGCGGGTACCACTACCGGTCGGGAACTGCCTCACCGTTTTCCTGTTCGGTTATGAAAACGCGGCGCTGAGTGGGCTGCTTCAGGCATTGGCGACTCATCCGACGCCCGTCGTCGCCTACCTGCCTGAAGGCCGATTGCTGACGTCGGCACGAATGGCGCTGAATCTGCCGACGCTGTCCACCGGCGACCGTCATAGCCACGGAAACCTCACGTTGCATATCCTGCCGTTCCTGCCCCAGCACGAGTTCGACCGGCTGCTCTGGCTCTGCGATCTCAACTTCGTGCGCGGTGAAGATTCCCTCGCCCGAGCGATCTGGGCCGGCAAGCCGTTCATCTGGCAAATCTATCCCACGGCAGACGACGCCCATTGGATCAAGCTCGATGCCCTCCTCGACACGCTGGGCGAAACAGTTCCGCCAACTGCGCAAACGGCCTGGCGACAGGTGAGTCACGACTGGAACGCCGAGACCTTCACGCCGGCCCATTGGCAGGCACTGGTCGCCGCCCTGCCCGAATTGCATCAATCCATGGCAGCACAAACGACCCAACTCGCCCGGGGTATCGAGCTGGCGCAATGGCTAGTCAAAACCGCCGAACAGCGGTTACAATGCGCGACCATTTAATCTAAGGTCTGGTTTTTCAGGCCAAAATCCTCCTAAACCGGGTACCCACATGAAAACCGCACAAGAATTTCGCGCCGGCAACGTCATCATGGTCGGCAAAGATCCCATGGTCATTTTGAAGGCTGAATTCAACAAATCCGGCCGCAACGCTGCCGTCGTCAAGATGAAAATGAAGAACCTGCTGAGCGGCTCGAGCACCGAAACGGTATTCAAGGCCGACGACAAGTTCGACCAGGTCATCCTCGACAAGAAGGAATGCACCTACAGCTACTACGCCGATCCGCTGTACGTCTTCATGGACTCCGAATTCAACTCCTACGAAGTCGAAGCGGAAAACATGGGCGACACCATCAACTACCTCGTCGACGGCATGACCGACATTTGCGAAGTGGTGTTCTACAACGAAAAGCCGATCTCCGTCGAACTGCCGACCATCATCGTCCGTGAAGTGGCCTACACCGAACCGGCCGCCCGTGGCGACACCTCCGGCAAGGTCATGAAGGCCGCCAAGCTCACCAACGGCTACGAACTGCAGGTTGCCTCCTTCATCGAAATCGGCGAGAACATCGAAATCGATACCCGCACCGGCGAATTCCGCAAGCGCGCGACCTGATTCCGCGCACCGCGAAATCGACGACTGATCGCCGCCCCACTTCCGGGGCGGTTTTTTTATGCGCCCCCTGTTCACAGGTGGAATCAACTGGCGCTATATTTGCTTTGACTTTCCGTAGGCAAACAATTTCCTTGTGCCTGAAGGAGCCTTTTGTCATGCAAGAAACCCCCGACCTGCGCGATTCGGATATCGTTCTGCTCTCCATACTCGCTCGGGAAACCAATTTGAGTCGCTTTTTCACCATGGCCGCGAACGCCGCAGCCAAGGTGGTCGGTGCCGACGGCGCCGGTCTGATCTTGCCGGAAGAACGAGGAAACCGTCTTAAATATCGGTTTTTCCAAGGCCTTCCGCCCCAATTTGTCGCATTGTCACAGCATGCCTTTCCCCGCGACTCGGGCGTCGCCGGTGCCGCCCTGGCACAGAATCACCCGTTGTTTATCGAGGATTATCCCAGCAGCGACCTCGCCCTACCGCAATTCGTCGAATCCGGTCTCAAGGCGAGCCTCAGTATCCCGATCCACATTTCGGATCAAATTGAAGCGGTGCTTGCACTATCCTGGTTCAAACCGGTGACCGAACCGCTTTCCATGCGCCAATTGAGTCTGGCCACCCTGTTTGCGGACTTCATTGGCACGGCCCTGTATCGCGACAAGATCGAGAACCATCTCAATCGCCTGGCCCACAGCGATCCGCTGACCGGTCTGCCCAACCGGGCCGGCTTCTACCAGCTCATGGATCAGACCGTGCTCCGGGCACAGGCGGGGGATCGCAACACGGCCCTCGTCATCATCGATATCGACAACTTCAAGACCGTCAACGATACCCTGGGGCACGAATTCGGCGATCGGCTGCTTCTGGAAATCAGCAATCGCCTGCGCGAAGTGTTGAGCCCGGAAGATCATGTTTCCCGACTGGGCGGCGACGAAATCGCCATCCTCGTCGAGTCGGCCCGAAACCTGAAGGATCTGCAGGACATCGTTCGCCGCATTTCCCAGGCGCTCTACCTCAAGATCGGCCGCGAGGGCGAATACGTGCGCATCTCGAGCAGTATCGGCGTTTGCGAAATCCATCCCAAGGAAAGCCGCAACCAGAATGCCCTGATGTGCGCCGCAGATTCGGCCATGTATCAAGCCAAGCGTGCGGGAGGCAACTGTGCGGTCTTCGCGCCGCCATTGCTTCCCGTCGATCCCGACCTCTAGGACACCCCACTCGCGCGAGGGACCCGCGCACCCGCCTCCCCCTCCCACCCAACCCCGTTCAGTCTCCCTGTTGTACCCGGTCGCCCATTCGCCGGATAATCGCCGCAGTCGTCTCAATACTGCCGCCAGCGCCCACCGAGCCATCACAACCGCGAAGGAATCATGACGGAACACGCCGACATCGCCCCCGGCTTCATCCTGCTGCAAGGCAACAAGCTCGAATCGCTGCGCCAGGTGACCATCGACTGGATTCGCGCCTATCCGCTCGCCCCGCTGGAATCGGAAACCATTCTGGTGCAAAGCAACGGCATGGCCCAGTGGCTGCGTCTCGGCCTCGCCCAGCCTCGGGCTGATTCAGGGGCCGGACACGGCAGTGGACTGGGCATCGCCACGGCACTGAACTTCATTCTGCCGGCCCGGCTGCAGTGGCAATGCTACCGGGCACTGCTTGGCGAAGCGGCCGTCCCCGCCGAATCGCCTCTGGACAAGGGGCAACTCGTCTGGCGCCTCATGCGCCTGCTGCCGACGCTCTGGGATCAACCGGCCTTCAGGGACCTGCGTCACTATATTCTGACCGACGACAAGCCGGATGAGCGACGCCTCTATCAGCTCGCCCAACGCATCGCCGATCAATTGGATCAATATCAGGTTTATCGCGCGGACTGGCTGCTGCACTGGCAATCCGGGCGGGACGATCTACCGACCGGTGAAACGCCGCTCGAACCTGGACAGCACTGGCAACCGATCCTCTGGCGCGCCATCGTCGACGATGCGCGGGCGCAGCACATCGCGAACGATCGCGCGCCAGACGCCGCGCTCGGTCGCGCAGAATTGCACCTGGCCTTCAGAACGGCCGCCGCACGGTGCGAATCCCCACCGGAAACGCTCCCCCGACGCATCATCGTCTTCGGCCTGTCGACATTGGCGCCGCAGATTCTCGACGTTCTGGCGACGGTGGCCCGCTGGAGCCAGGTCATCGTCTGCCTGCAGAATCCTTGTCGACACTACTGGGGCGACATGATCGATGGCCACCAGTTTTTCCCGCCCCCCTCGCCCCGCCACCGCCCGAAACGCGCCGGGGAGACGCCTGGCCTGAGCGGGCTGACAGAACATGCACACCCGTTGCTCGCTGCCTGGGGCCGACAGGGACGGGATCTGATGCGCATGTTGGACGAATTCGACGAAAGTGCGCGGTTCGAGTCGCGCTTCACGCAGAATCAATTGGCGCTCGATCTGTTCGAGTCCCCCGACGAGACCCGGCCGGAACCCACCCTGCTGTCCCAGATTCAGACGGACATTCTCGAGGCGCGAACGCCCGACGAACTGATGACCCTCGGCCGACGAATCGACCCGGGCCAGGACCGATCGATCCGCTTTCACTCGGCACACAGCCCGCTGCGCGAGATCGAGATCCTGCACGACCTGATGCTGGCCGCCTTTGACGCCGATCCCGGCCTCCATCCGACCGATCTCATCGTCATGGTGCCGGACATGAACTTGTATGCGCCCGCGATCACGGCGATCTTCGGTCGTCTGACGCATGATGACCCCCGCTACATCCCGTTCACCATCTCCGATCAGTCACCGGGCGCGCAAACCCCGATCCTGGGCACGCTCGAACAGTTGCTGCATCTCGATCACGCACGGCTCGGACGCAGCGAGATCCTCGACCTGCTCGGTAATCCGCTGCTGCGCGCACGATTCGATATCGCCGATGCCGATGTCCCCACCCTGCAGACGTGGATCGATCAGGCTGGCATTCGCTGGGGACTCGATGCCCATCATCGCGAACAATTCGGCCTGCCGCCGGCGATCGAACAGAACAGCTGGCGCTTCGGCCTGAACCGACTGCTCCTCGGTTACCTGAGCGGCGATACCGAGGCCGGCTGGCAGGGCATGGAACCCTATGCAGGCATCGACGGCTCGGCCGCCCCCATCCTGGGTGGCCTGGCCGACCTGATCCTGCAGCTGTCCCGGTATACCGAGGCACTCCAAGGCCGCCACCTGCCGGAAACGTGGGCAACGCTGCTGCGCAGCCTGATGGACGACTTCCTGATCGCCCCGGAAAATCTGGACGCGGCAGGGCGCCACCAACGCGGGGGGGCACTGACGGATCACGACTGGCAGATGAATCTGGAATGGCGTGGCCGCTTGCTCACCGCGCTGAACCAATGGCTCAGGGACTGTCAGTCCGCCGGGTTATCGGAACCGCTCACCATCGATACCGTACGTACCGCCTGGTTGGAACGCCTCGAACCGCATCGTCTGCAACAACGTTTCCTGGTGGGGGGCGTGCATTTCGCCACGCTCATGCCGATGCGTACCATTCCCTACCGGCACCTGTATCTGCTCGGCATGGACGACGCCAGTTATCCCCGGCGCCAGCCGCGCAGCGATTTCGATCTTATGGCAAACCGCTACCGACCGGGTGATCGCTCGCGTCGCGAAGACGACCGCTACCTGTTCCTGGAGGCCGTGCTCGCGGCCCGCGAACGCCTCACCATCAGCTGGGTCGGTCGAGACATCCACAAGAACACCCGTCGTCCGGCCTCGGTGCTGGTCAGCCAGCTCGCCGACTACATCGATCAATACTGGCGGATCGAGGGCGCCGAGAAACCCAGCACGGTCCTCACGACGGAGCACCCCCTGCATCCGTTCAGCCATCGTTATTTTTCCGGAGACGACCCCAATCTGTTCACCTATGCCGCGGACTGGCAGGCCATCCATAACGCCACTCGGTCCACGTCGCCGGCGAACGTACCGACCGAACTCCCGCTCTGGCGGCCGGAATCGCCCCTGAACCGGGATATTCTGGGGCGGTTCCTCCGCCATCCCGCGCATACCCTCTGGCGCGCCCGCTTCAATACCGTGCTGAACGCCCCCGAGGAGATGCCGGCGGATCACGAGCCGTTCCAGTTGGATGCGCTGGCACTCTGGCAGGTCAAGTTCGCCCTGAATGACGCCCTACGACGACGCCTGGCCAAGGCTGAACCGGATATGCCGTCACCCGACATCGGGAGACTGTCCGACTGGCTCCGGCAGGAATTGTCCCGTTTGCAGCGGGCAGGCACCCTGCCCCTGGTGCTGACCGATCCCGACACCACACTCATCGAGCCGCTGCTGGAGCAATGGCAAAGCTGGCTGACACTGCATGCACGCTACGCGCGCCCCCAGACCGGCGTGGCACCGATCGGCATCTCCGGCCCGGAAGGCATCGAACTCGTCGACAGCCCCCGCGATATCCTGCTCGATGAAACCGGAGAAGGCGCAAGAATCTGCTTCCTGAATGGTCGCGTCCACAAGGGAAACACGCTGGACTGGCATAAACTGGTCGCCGAATGGCCCGCTCATTTGCTGTCCCAGATGTCGGGGGTACCGGTCTTCAGCCACCTCGTCAGTGAAACCGGCATCATTCGTCTCGCCCCCGTGCCGCCAGAAAACGCGGAAACCCTGCTGGTCGACATACTGACTGCCTGGTTCGAGTCGGCGCAACAACCATTTCCCCTTGCCTGCAAAACCGCCTTTGCCTGGTTGAATGCGGGTGCTGCCGAGAAAGGCCGGAATCAGGCGGCGCAAGTCTTCAATGGCACGCACCAGCAACCGGGAGAGCGCGACAGCGACCCGTTGCTGGCCCGGCTTTGGGAAAACTTCGAGGAATTTTCAGCCTGCAGAACGCGGCGTGACGAGGACTTCACGGCGCTGGCCGAGCGACTGTATGGCCCGCTGACTGCAGCCATCGACAGGCCAGCGGAAGCATGAATGCTGAACCAAGGTCGAAAAACGCACGCAAAAAAAGCCGCCTGAGCATTCAGGCGGCCTCTCGGGAAAACGTTGGGCAGCGAGGCTAAGCCCCGCTCACCCGAACGGATCGAACATTACTTGCCGTAGGCGAGGTCGGCGCGGCGGTTCTTCGCCCAAGCCGCTTCGTTGTTGCCTTCGACGGCCGGACGCTCTTCACCGTAGCTGACCACGTCAACCTGGCTCGGTGCCACACCGTCGGCCAGCAGGATATCCCGAACGGCGGTCGCACGCTTCTCGCCCAGGGCGATGTTGTACTCGCGGCTGCCACGGTTGTCGGTGTTACCCTCGACCAGAACGTGACGCTTGGCGTTTTCCTTCAGGAAGCTCGCATTCTGCTGCAGCATCGGGCGGTAGGACGGATCGACGTTGTACTTGTCGAAACCGAAGTAAACGGTCGCAGCGGCACCTTTCGGCGCAGCGGCATACAGCATGGACTCGTCCATGTCGGCACCGTTCATGCCGGCGGTGCTGGCACCCGCGTTAGCGGCACCGGCACCGGCAGTGCCTGCCGGCTTGGTGGGCGTGGAGCTGCAAGCAGCCAGTGACAAGGCAAGAATACCCAAAGAAGCAACAGTTAAAGCGCGCATGGAAACAAAACCCCACTAAAATTAATAAAGAACAACACCACAGAAAACACGGATGAATTTCGTAATCAATTTAGCATAAATTCATAAACTGCAACGGGCCGTCTGATAATTGGTTTTATCAAAAATGCAACACAAATGACATAAAAGATACACCCCGATTTTTTTGCAACATTCTTGACATCGCACAAGGATTTCAGGAAACTTCGCACCCTCGCGGAGGGTTGGCAGAGCGGTTGAATGCACCGGTCTTGAAAACCGGCAAGGGTTTACCCCCTTCCAGGGTTCGAATCCCTGATCCTCCGCCATCAAATTCCATCAACTCTTTGATGACCAAGGCGATCCTTCATGGGTCGCCTTTGTTTTGGCACCATACCCGGCGCGCCTTTTCCCATCAACCCCTCTCGCTGGATCCGGCAGATGTTCCAATCATGACCGGAAAATCCGACGCCCATACGTCACAGACCATATCGTGGCCCATCAGAACGGGATAGACACTCGATGACACCGACCCAACCCCTCGATTGCCGACAAGGATGCGGTGCCTGCTGTATCGCTCCCTCGATCAGCAGTCCCATACCCGGCATGCCGAACGGCAAACCGGCCGGGGTTCCCTGCGTGCAACTGACGGCCGACTTCCGCTGTGCCATCTTCGGCAAACCGGAGCGACCCAGCTGCTGTTCAGGCCTGAACCCCAGCGAAGAGATGTGTCGCAACGATCGTCATCAGGCGATCACATGGCTCGCCATGCTGGAGGAGAATACCCGGCCGTAGGCTGGGGTAAAACAGGCCTCTGCGTCTTGATGACCCCACCAACAATCGACGATAGGCACGCCCTCCTCGACTGAAACGTCTCAGAAGACGATCTGGCCGCCCACGCCGATACCGAAATTCGCACTCCCCGAACTCAGCCCCTTGTCGAGATACACCTGGAACCCGCTACCCTTGTCGGTCACGTTGTAATTCCAGGCCAGAACCGCATCGGCCGGATTCGCATTACCCCGTACCATCGATTGCTGCCCACTGAACATCGGCGTGATGAAACTCCGCGGGGACACCGCATAGGTGACGCCGAGCTGATAGGTCGCGATGTTCCGGTAATTCGAACCGGCGGGCTTGCCGATAAACCGGTACCCAAGCTTCGCGAACGGAAACAGCTTCGGTGAAGCAATCTGCTGGAACATCACCCCGGCCTCATAATCGTTACGACCGGTCCCAAGTCCCGAAGACGACGATGCCGTCCCGAATTTCACCTTGGCATAGGGTGAAACGGAAGGAACATGCCCCTCGGCAGGCAACAACGTGTATTGGCCGGACAGCCAGACATCCCCCATACCGCTGGCATTGCGGGTTTGCGTGGTGGACGCACCGGTAACGACCCCGCCCGATGAAATCTGCGCGCCGACCGGCAGATTTTTCACGGAAAGATAGGGCAGCGTGAGCTTGAGTTTCCACTTCTTGTCACTGACCTGCACGTCCGTGGCATCGTAGTAAATGTTGATCGTATGATCCGTGCCGTACTTTCCCTGGAAGAATGCAGCATTGTTGCTCAAGGTGATTTTCGGATCGGCATGGGCGACAGCCGTACCTGCAAGCAGGGCTGTGGCGACAAGTACTTGAGAGTAGCGCATCGTAAAAATTCCTCTTTATTCGATCGGCAACATGAATTGAGCGGACGAGAAGCACCGGCACTTGGGACGGCATGAATGCCCCTCGTCCAGGTAAACCCCAGCAACATCGATCATGTGCCAGGAGACACAAACTGCATCCGGTCAAACCGACCGAACGCAAAAAACCGGCGGCGAAGATAACCCGCAGGTTAGCCACGCGGCAAAAGAAGCATATAAGCCGCTTGCACGACTGCAAGGTGCAGCCGGCAAGCAAATCGTGAAATCAATGCGTCTCAACGTCGGGAACATGGACTTCCGGCGCATGGATTTCAGGTACGTGTACCGAAGGTGCCTCGACCTCGGGCGTCTTGACCTCCGGCACCTCGACAGACGGTGTCGTGACCTGTGGGACATTCACTGCCGGGGTGGACACGGACGGTGCCTCGACTTCCGGGGTGTCTACCGACGGCGTATGAACGTCAGGCACGCTGACGGCGGGATGGTCGATTTCCGGTTTTTCGATTTCCGGTTTTTCGATTTCCGGTTTTTCGATTTCCGGTTTTTCGATTTCCGGTTTTTCGATTTCCGGTTTTTCGATTTCTGGCTTCTGAATCTCCGGCTTCTGGATTTGCGGCGCATTGATCACCGCCGTCGCAGATCCCGAATTATCCATATCCGATTGTTCCATGATTGCCGGTGCTTGCGCCGCACCGGAGGCATTCGATTGAACGGCCGTAGTCATGTGCGACTCCGCCCCCTCGGTCGATGCCAGCTGTAGGGCGGTTGCTGCCCGCCCTTCACCCTGCATCCGGGCACGGGTCTGGGCCTGAACCAGCGCGCGGATGCGCGCTGAGACAGCGTCTTCATGATCGGCATCCGCCGCCGTTGAGGTATCCACTTCGGAACCGGTCGTCAGAGATACGGCTGTGCCCTGAGAGGCCGTATCACCCTGGGCTTGGATCTGCGTGCCAGCCTGAACCTGGGTCTGAGATGTGGCAGACGCGGCCTCCGAGACGCCGCCCATACCGAGGCCCATGGCCAGGGCCAGCAGGGAAATGGAAAAGGGAAGGGTCTTCTTCATTGTCTTCGTCATGGCAAAACTCCTATGCGGACAGGTATTCGTTGCCTGGTGACCAACGTTGTCGTCCAGGCAAAATTTATCTTAGTGGGAAAATTTCCCACGTCAAGTCGCCTGGGCTTATGTTAAGATTTTTGTCATGAACAATGCCGTCAAATCAGCAGCTATTGCCATCTTCCGTCCGTTGGTCCGATTCCTGATCGGACACGGCTGGACCTATGGCGCGATGGCCGAACTGCTGAAGGTGGTTTGCGTGGAGGAATCCTGCCGATTGCGTCCACCGGGCGCCCCGCCATTGACGGACAGCAAGGTCAGTCTTCTCAGCGGTGTCCACCGCAAGGAAGTCAACCGGATTCGCCAGGAACTGGCAGACCGGAGCCCCGACGATCTCCCCATGCGACAAGGCGCCAATATCGCGGCCCAGCTTGTTGCCCTGTGGGTGACGCATCCGGATTGCGTCGACGAACGCGGCGAACCCCGCGCCCTGCCCCTGCGCGCCGAAAAGAGCCCCTGCATCGAAACCCTGGCACGCGAGATCAAGGCCGACATGCGCCCGCGCACGATTCTCGACGATCTGATCCGTGCGGGCATCGTCGAAGAGCGTTCCGGCCTGTTTCATCTGCTGCGCACGAGCTACGTGTCGGACGTGCCGGAAGACCGCCTCGTCTTTCTGGGCGCCAACGTGGGCGATCATCTCGCCAGCGCCGTACACAATCTTCAGGGTATCGACCCGCCCTTCATCGAACAGGCGGTGTATTTCGATGCGCTCCCGCCGTCGGTGGTCGATGACGTTCGGTCCGAATTGCGCCAACTCGGCAGCCAGATGATCCGCACGGCCTACGAACGGGTTTCCCGGCGAGATACGGGTGCGCAGCATGAGCCGTCACGCCGGCTTCGCATGGGCGTCTATTACTACGAGGAAGCAGTTCCGTCCCGCGCGGCCGGACCTGCACCTGCCGACGATCCTGGTGGCAACCCTGGTGGCAACCCGAGCAGCAACCCGAGCAGCAACCCGGGCGGTGAAGCGGCGACGGACAAGGTGGATGGCCAACCAGATGTCTAGGCGCCAAACACGTCCGAACCGGATGGAACTCAATCCACACGCACGACCGGCCCAGTGGGGCCACGCGCTCCTTCGTCGCTTCAGCGCGCTTCTGATCCTGGGATTTGCCTTGCTGACCCAGCCCCTGCTGGCGCAGCCCGGCGGGATTGGCGGCACCGGCATGCTGCCCGGCGGAATAGGTGGAACAGGTCGGATGCCCGGGGGTATCGGCGGCACCGGCATCGTGGCCGTCGGGCCGATCCAGCGATTCGGCAGCGTGTTCGTCCTGGGCAAGGAATATCACTTCACGCCCCAGACGCAATTCCGCATCGACGGCACGGTCGCGCAGGAGCAGGATCTGCAGTTGGGCGACGTGGTCACCGTCATCGGGCGTCACGAACATGGCCGATGGATCGCCCTGCTGGTCCAAGCGCGCCGTGCGCTGGCCGGACGAATCGAGCAGGTGAATTTGGCCGATCAGTCGATCCGACTGCTGGGTCAGACGGTCCGGATCACGGGCACCACGCGCATCACCGGGGTCAGCAGTGCCCCCATCCGCCTGAAGCAGCTTCACAAGGGCGACTGGGTTCGAATCAGTGCATTGAGCGCGGGGCACAATCACTGGCGCGCCACGGCCATTCTCCGGAGCGACGCGAAGACCGCCAGCACTTCGCTGTTGCTGCGCGGTGTGATCGAGGCCGTCAGCCCGGACCGCCGCGCCATCCGGATCGGTGGACAATGGCTCCCGCTGTCGCATCGGCTGGCAGCCCAACTTGCACCGGCCGAATCGATTGTTGCGCATGGACGCTATGTGTCGGGCAAACCGCAGTTGACGCGCATCGCCCACGAAACCGGACCCGCCGGTGAGGCCTCAGCCATCGGTACGCGGATCGCGGTCTACGGCCTGATCCGGAAAACCCAGGAAGGCACGTACTGCAACGACTACCGCCTGACGGGCGACACTGCAGCGATCGCACTCAAGCCCGACCTGCGGACCACACGCGTCTGGGGTCTTGTGGACGGGACCATCGCCGCCCCTGGCGTCATCCGGCTTGAGCGAATCACGCCATCCGTCGATCCCATGCATTATGGTCTCAACGCAACCAATCCCCAGCAGACTCGCGCGCCAGAAAAGGCCTCATCGGAAACGCATCCGAGCGAAAGGGCCAATCCGCTCGGGGATCGGGCGAAGACGGTACTGGACGGCACCCGGGACCACGCTGTCGATTCCGTGCCCGACGCTCTTTCCGGACAAGTGGACGAGCTGGCGCCCGATGATCTGCCCAACCCCACAGCCATTCCGTCCCTGCCTTCGCATGGGATCGAGTTACCCGAGCAGGCGCCATCCCCGCCCGAGATTGCTCACCCCGATGTGACGGACGTCCCGGATTTCTCACCACCCGAAGTAGCGCCGGCGCCGACGCTGCCCGCCATTCCGGCTCCGCCGCCTGTACCTTCGCCGCCGACGGTTCCGGCCATACCGTCCGCTCCTCGGGTTCCGGAAATGCCCGATCTGCCCGAACCCAGCAGCTGAACAGGCGACCGGTTCAAACGCTCAGGGCTGACGGATGCCGGCCGTGCCTGGCCCCGTCAATGCGCGAATCTGGGTATCCTGCCAGCGGGCGAAGAACGCCAAAGCCACGACCGCGCCGATCAGTGCAAACAGCATGTCCGATTGGGTATCCCAGGGATCGCCCTGCGTGCCCAGAAAAGCCGTTGCGCCTTCCCCGGCCAACAAAGCCGCCCCCCACTCGATCAGCTCATAGGTCGCACTGATGGCCAACACGATGCAGATCACGATAAAAGTTCGCATCCGGTTGCCGCGTACATAAGCCCCCCGGATGAGAATCTCCCGGGCCGCCAGTGCCGGCACGAATCCCTGGAAGAAATGACCGATCTTGTCGTAGGGATTACGCGTCAGGCCCAGCCAGTCGGCGATCTCGAAACCGAGCGGCACCCGGGCATAGGTATAGGCGCCGCCCAGGATCAGGACGAGCGCATGCAGGAATATGCCGACATAGAGCAATGTCGTCAGGGGAAATCGGCCATAAGTGACCCAAAGCAGCGGCAAGACGGCGATGACAGGAAACACCTCCAGCCCCCAGATCGGCCGATCATAGGCAACTATGCCCGACCAGATCAGCACAGCAATCAAAATCAGCGAAGCGATCAGAAGCATTTGGGTGCGCGGCACCTGCATGACGGAATGCCCTCTCCTCAATGGTGACCCGCATGGGACAAGCGGCGCAAAACCGCTTTCGCCAGCCCCTCCGGAAAACGATGCTTCATTTGACCGCGATGACGCAGATGAGGGGATGCCATCTGACGCCGTTGTGCCGCACCTCGACCGACGAAAAACCGGCAGCCGTCAACAGAGCCGTCAGATTCTCCGCGCCGAAAGACGCATAGCTGCTCCGTTGGCGGTCCCGCACCGTAACCGCAAGATACCCGGATGGCTTGAGCACGCGCAACAACTCGCGAAATGCATCGACGGGACTGGGCCAGAAATAAACGCTGTTGACGGAAAAGGCCTGGTCAAAACTCCGATCCGCAAAAGGCAGGGATTCAACGGTACCGCAGAGCACACGGACCCGACCTGCGGCCACCGCTGCACGGTTCCTGCGCAGTGCCGTTCGAGACATCGTCTCGGAGTGATCGATCCCGGTGAGGGTGGCCAGGGGATTTGCCGCGGCAAAAAGCCCCAACGCCTGACCCGGACCGAAACCGATTTCCAACACTTTTTGCGCGTCGGCGATCTGGAGCTGCTCGACGGTCCAGGCTTCGTCGAGGCGGTCATACCAGGCTATGATCTGACCGAGGATTTGCCCGACGAAGCCCCGTGGCTTCCCTGGTTGGCTGCGTAATGTACTGCTCATGATTCGTCCCCTGTCGGTTTCGTGCTTTCCCGGTCCCCGTCCGCACGCGTCATGGCGCCCTCTCGACACGCTTGGCCGCCGCAGACCTCGACGGCAGAATCTAGCCATCCCGGGAGGACATGCGCCGTTCGATACGTCTGTCGGGAATCAGCCACAGGAGCGCGACAAAAGCATAGATGGCCTGTGCAAGCATCGGCCGCCAGAACGAGGCCCCGATACCCACCGCATACAGTGCTACCGATACCTTGCCTTTCCAATCCCGACCCAGGGCTTTCCTCGGCTCGGAATCCGGACCGTCCGCCGCCATGATCGCCTGCTGCAGCACGAAGTAGGCCACAGCCGCCATGAGCAGCACGACGCCGTAGACCAGGGTTGGGTTGGACGCGAAATGATTCTCGCCCATCCACGCCGTCGCAAAGGGAAAGAGCGACAACCAGAACAGCAAATGCATGTTGGCCCACAGAACGGCACCCGTCATCCGTTGCGATGCCTGCAACAGATGATGATGGCCAGCACCCCGTCACTGAACGCTTCCAGCCGCCCCTTTCCCATGGCGCACGCCTAGGCGGTCATTCGGTTGTCACCGCAACCCGGGCGGCAATCCGGACTGCGCGGCGAGCAACTGCGCATGACGCTCGGGATCGACGGGGTGGAAGATGACCCGCGTGCTCGCAGGATGGGCACCAAGATAATTGTCGCCCTTCCAGTTCCTGGCGGGGCGGATGGGCCGCGGCACGAAACCACCGCCACAGTTCGGACAGGTGTTGTGCAGAACCGCCTCGACGCAATCCGCGCAGAAGGTGCATTCGTAGCTGCAGATACGCGCATCCGGCGCGTTGGGCGGCAGGGGCTTGTTGCAGTGCTCACAGGTCGGCCGGATTTCCAGCATGGGTCACTCCTCCATTAACCAGTTGTCGTGGCGGTGTTGCCGCTCCTGGCGGTAATTGGTCACTTCGAGCCGCAGACCGTCCGGATCGCTGAAGAACGTTGCCCAATAGTCCGGGGCGTATTCTTCATAGCGTTGCGCCTCGGACGCATCGATCCCCAGGGTTCGAAGCTGTGTCGATACGGCCTGAACCGCCTCGACGGTGGCCACGCGAAAACAGAAATGATGCAGTCCCGGCGTGTCCGCGTCATGGGTGCCCGCCCGATGCGAAGGTCGCAACACGTAACCGAAATGGCGGTTGTAATACTGAATATGCGGATCCCCGCCCAGCGCGAATCGGCTCTTGCGGAATCCCAGCGTTCGGAGCAAAACGAGGTCGTAAAACGACTCCGCGCGCCGAAGATCGGATACCGTCAGGTAAATATGGTCGATCCCGATCACCTCGATCCTGGCATTGGTCATGGCGCGCCAACCTCCTTGGGCATCTACACACGTATCCCCGCACGACGATCGTTTATGGTCCATGAACCAGAGCTCATGAACCAGAGTTAATGAACCTGGGGCCTTGGCAACACCGGCGCCGCCCCCTTCCGGACGATACCCCGTCAGATCGGGCAATCGTCGATGATCTCGACCAGATCCGTTTCCCCGAAATCCACCCCCGCCTGGGACAGCAGCGTCGTGATCTGTCCGCGATGGTGGACCTGATGCAGAAAGAAATGACTGATCAGGCTGGCGATCGGCTTTCGAAAATGGCCGCGGCTCATGCTTTCGTAGGCCAGCGCGTCCCCCAGATCCCCGTCGGTGAGCCCGGCCAACCATGCCACGATCAGTGCGTCCAGCGCGACACGATGATCGCGAAGCATTGCCAGATCATCGAACAGAATCTCGTTCAGCGCCACCGGCTTGCGCATCTCGATAACCGGGCTCAGGGCAGACGCGCTCGCGGGATGGCTGGCAAATCGCTTGAGCCACAGGATATCACCGACAAGCAGGTGGTTCAGGGTACCAAGTACCGATCCGAAGAACGCCCCGCGGTCGCCCCGCAATTCGCTGTCCGGAAGCTGGGCGACGGCAGCGTACTGACGGGCATTCATCAGCCGGTTGTAGTCGGCATACAGCCGAAACTGCTCGATCATCGCCATATCTGCCCCCTTCTGTTTTGACGCATTAAGCATCCGGCATGACAACGGACGGAACCGTTACTCAAGCTGTCCCGTTACTCACGTTGTACCGTTACACAAGCGGTACCGTTACTTAAGGGTACGGCAAGCAACAGCACGAACGCATCAGGCATCCAGCACCTTGCGCCAGGCGGTCGTGAGCGTCTTGCCGACGTCGCGCTCCACCAGTTCGCCATGAGCGAGGATGATCCGATTGGCATCCCAGCCGATGATGGTTTCCAGCGCCCGCCGGACGACCCGCCGGTCACCCCAGCCCATCTGGTATTCCGGCGCCGCCTTCGGCCGCCCCCACATCCGGAAGATCCATTTCCACCAGAAGCGTAAGCCCGGACCGGCCGTATGGCGGTAATCGTTGCCGATGTTTTCCAGCAGATCCACCAGAATCAGCGTCTTCGACGGCTTGTGGAAAAAGGCCACTTCCCATAGGTATTTCGTGCCCTGTACGAGCACCTGATCCAGGACGTCCGCCCAACGATGATCCGGCCGATTGCCCAGAATCCAATCGAAGGGGATATCCGGTCGCTTGCGCTCCAGCCCCGGGCAGAGCCACGTCTCCGCCGCCGGATATTCGCGCTGGAAATCCGTCACGTACAGGTGGTGATATGACCCCGGCGCGACGATGTACCGAACCGGGCCGATGGCGTCGATCTGCGCTTTGACCGCCGCGTCGATGCGACACGGGTCGTGCACGAGCAGATCGCCGTTGGGCAGGCGGATCAGCGTCATCCGGGCGAACAGATCCATGCCGGAATAGTGCACGGGATATTCCAGAATCCAGAGCTGATTCGGGATGTATTCGACTAATTGGCTCATGGGACTATTCCTTGAACGATTTGAGCACGCGGGATACGAAGCAGCCGATCCCCATCACCCCAAAGCCTCACACCGGAAGTTGCAGCCGCTAATCACCGACCGCATTCAACTGGGCGACCTCATCGCCGGATAGGTCGAGAAGGACAGCATCCATGTTTTCTTCCAAGTGCGCGAGATCAGCAGTCCCCGGAATCGGCACCATCATCGGCGACAAGGCCAACAGCCAGGCCAGAGCGATCTGTGCTGCGGTGGCCCCTCGGGCTGTTGCGATTCGCTGCAATGCCGCATCGTGCTTGGGTAGCTTGCCCATGCCCAACGGGAAGTACGCCAGAAATGGAATACCCACACTGTCGCACCAGGCCAGAACGTCGCGGGAATCGGTATGCCCAATGAAATAGGCGTTCTGCACCGCCTCGATGGGGACCACGGCGTTTGCGCGCTCGATGTCCGTCATGCTAGCGCTGCTCAAGCCAACATGGCCAACCAGTCCCTGAGCCTGCAACTCGGCAAGGCACCCCAAAGAGGTTTCGATTGGCACACCGGAATCCGCCAGCGGCCCCCCCGCCAGCCGCAGAAAAACGAGATCCAGACGTTCCACGCCCAAAGTTTCCAGGTTTCGCGCCACGGATGCACGAATCTCATCGGGCGTTGCGGCGGATTCGGGACGCCCCCCTGCCCCGGCTTTGACGCCGACCTTGGTGGCGATGATCAGATCCTCCGGATACGGAGATAAAGCCTCTGAGATCGACCGGTTGGCCAGGCCAGAGCCATAGAAATCGGCCGTATCGATCAGCGTCGCCCCGAGCGCGACGGCGCGCCGCAGAATCGAACGGGCGCGCTCGGTATTTTCCGGCACGTCTCGAACGCCGGGAAGACGCATGGCCCCGAACCCCATACGGTTCAGTCTGCGTCCCCCCAGCATGGGTGCCTCATGGTGATTCATCACGAATATCCCCTGATTTCGAAAATTCAAAAGCCTGCCCGAAATCGTGCGGCGCCAGACGAGAAAGAATGAACACCAGCAACCCGCCCAATACGGCAAGTGTTGCCACCCCGAACCGCAACGTCAACGCCTCGCCCAACAGCAATACGCCGCCAAGCGCTGCGATGATCGGCACGGAGAGCTGCAAGGTGGCTGCCGTGGTGGCTCGCAGAGCGGGAAGCACGGCATACCACAGGGCATATCCCAGGCCGGAAGCCAGCGCGCCGGAAGCCACGGCGTAGAATACCCCCTGCGCCGCCATCGGTTCCTGCAGGCCAGACACATGAACGACGGCAAACAACCCAAGCGCCAAGGGGACGGATCGCACGAAATTGCCGGTCGTTGCCCGGATCGGCGATGCGCCGCCCCTGCCACGCAGGGAATACACCCCCCAGGCAATACCGGCGCCGATCATCAGTACGGCCCCGAGCAACGGTGGCGCCTGCACCCCCGGCAAGACCAGCCAGACCAACCCCGCGAAGGCGGCGAGTGCCCCGACAGCCTGCCATGCGGTCAGCCGCTCACCGGCACGCAGGCCGTGGGCGATCATGGTGATTTGCACGGCCCCGAACAGCAGCAGCGCCCCGGTTCCGGCACTCAAACCGACATAGGCAAAGGAAAAACCCGCCGCATAACCGAACAGGGCCAGTGCCGACAACCAATCGCCCCCAACCGCCCAGGTTCGTTGCCGCAATCCCACCAGCAGCCACAGGAATGTCGCGCCGGAAACGAGGCGAATCAGGGTAAAGCTCGCCGCACCGATCCCCCCCGAAGCCAGCGCCTCTCGACACAGCAGCGAATTGGCCGCAAACGCGACCATCACGACCAGGGAAATTGCCGCAATCCGCAGGGAAGTTCTAGAAATCACGTTGCCCTTTATGTGCCCACATCCGATGCCTCCGATGCACGCCCACAGGGGCGATACATCCCGACATGCATTGTGACAGGCAAGCCCGAGCTATGGATTGGCAAGGGGCGTCAATCGATGAATATTGGCTTCCCAGTGCTTGCCATCGAATGGCTCGATATCCATCCCCGTGACCGTACCTTCATCCAGGCATCGGGCATTCACGCTATAACCGTCGGGGTGCGACCGGGGTATGTAGAAAGACTTGATCCCGCAGGTCCGGCAAAAGAGATGCTTCGCTTCATGCGTATCGAAGGTATAGGTAACGAGATCGTCCTGCCCGGAAATCAGCCGGAATCGCGATTTGGGCACGATCAAATGCAGATAGCCGGTTTTCGAGCAAATCGAACAGTTGCATTCGGACACGGCCAGGACTTCCGGCGCCTCGACCTCGAAACGCACCCTGCCGCAGTGACAACCGCCTTTATGCCAAATCATGTCGACACCTCCTTATTCGATTGTTTCCAGCCATGTCGAACGCGGGCCGCGGAACAGCCCGACAGCGTGAGGCCTGCATCCACTGTCGGACTGATTTGCTCGACTGCTGTCACGGATCCCGCTAGGTCTTTTCAACCGTCCCGTCGCGGAACACGCGAAGGAATTCCACCTGGTCCTTGATCGCATCCGCCGCCTGCTCCCGCTCATCCAGGGAGTCGACCACGTCGAGATTTCCCTGAGCGTCGTAGCGGAAGTGCGTCATCTTCGCCTCCCTCGGATCGAATCCAAACTTTGCGGAATACCGGCAGTGGAGATCACCGAGGAATATATCCTTGAATTGCAGGAAATAAACGGTGTCATACCAACCAACATGCAAAACCACGCTATTGTCATGGCGCAGGATGCACTGCCAGTCCCACGCCGGCTGGACCCGCATGCGAATCATCATGTCCGACGTATCGATCTCCTTGAGGCATTTCTCGACCTGATCCGGCGTCTTGAAATGCATTTCAACGCGCGTCAGATGCGTTGGAGCGACATCGAAGTTGACCGGCGTGCCCAAACTGACCAGTTCGAACTCCGGAAATGACTTTCTCGAAATATTGATGAGTCTCAGGAGGGTCACGTCCTTCGTGACCCTGGGGGTCTTGCCAAAAATGTCTGTGACATATTGCGGGACATATCCCGCCTTTGACCGGACGATGACGTCCTCGGTCGGAATGGAGGCGGCCAGAATGACGACGGTGCCGTCGGGTTCAACGATCTGCTTGATTTCCATTTTTCAATCTCCCTTGGATGACGAAAAAATTGACCGATCAATTGCGCCAACCCGACCCACCGCTGAAACGCAAAGCATCGACGGAAACCATCGGCACAACTCAGATGGGCGGTCGGGTTAAGAGAATGGTAGGCCTGGAATAGTGACCTGAATCGCCACCAGTTTGCTAGCCACCTTTCAGCCATCCAGAATGGTTATCAGAGAGGTACTCATGAGCAGCAAGCGTTATCCCGAAGAATTCAAACGTGAAGCGGTCCGGCAGGTAACGGATCGTGGTCACAGCGTGGCCCAGGTTGCCGATCGATTGGGCGTCACGACCCACAGCCTGTATGCCTGGATCAAGAAGTACGGCCCACGGTCCGATGAGTATCAGGTCAAGGCCGATGACCAAGCTGAAATCCGCCGCCTGCAAAAGGAACTCAAGCGAGTCACGGAGGAGCGCGACATCCTAAAAAAGGCCGCGGCGTACTTCGCCAAGGAATCCGGGTGAGGTACGCCTTTATTGCGGAACATCGTAAGCAGTGGGCTGTGCGACGGCTATGCGCCTTACTGGATGTGCATCCGAGCGGGTTCTACGCCTGGATGCGCGCACCACGGTCTGCACGAAGTCGCGAGGATGACCGCTTATCGGGGCTGATCAAACAGTTCTGGCTAGAGTCGGGGGCCGTCTATGGCTATCGCAAGATTCACAGCGATCTACGTGAGGTTGGCGAGACATGCGGTCCCAACCGCGTGCATCGCCTCATGCGCGGAGCAGGTATACGGGCACAGGTGGGTTATCGAAAACCACGACACAGGGCCGGCACTGTCCACCAGGTCACCCCAAATCGTCTGCAGCGTCAGTTCAACTCGGAGGCACCGAACGAGGGCTGGGTGACCGACATCACGCATATCCGTACCCACGAGGGCTGGTTGTATCTGGCGGTGGTACTGGATTTGTTCTCGCGCCGGGTCATCGGTTGGTCCATGCAATCACGGATTACCCGAGATTTGGTGCTGGATGCGTTGTTGATGGCCGTATGGCGGCGCAAACCCACCGGCAAGGTGGTGGTGCATTCGGATCAAGGCA
This sequence comes from Halothiobacillus diazotrophicus, assembly GCF_001663815.1. Taxonomy (NCBI): domain Bacteria; kingdom Pseudomonadati; phylum Pseudomonadota; class Gammaproteobacteria; order Chromatiales; family Halothiobacillaceae; genus Halothiobacillus; species Halothiobacillus diazotrophicus. The sequence goes on along the minus strand of NZ_CP016027.1, from coordinate 2,771,141 downwards.
GCCAATACACCAGTCACGACTGGAGTGCGTTTCTGAGAGCCCACGGGCTGGAGGGCAGCATGAGCCGGCGCGGCAATTGCCACGACAATGCGGTCGCGGAAAGCTTCTTTCAGCTACTGAAACGTGAGCGGGTAAAACGGAAAATCTACAACACAAGAGACGAAGCCCGGGCTGACATCTTCGATTACATCGAGATGTTCTATAACACCCGACGTCATCATGGTTCTAACGAATTGATGTCGCCTGTAGACTACGAGCGGCGTCACCACGAACGGTTGGAATGTGTCTAGGGAATTGGTGGCGATTCAGAAGTTCAGTTCATGTCCCTCTCAATTGGTTTTGTTAGGCCATTTTTCATAGTGTTTTTTTCATATGAACCACTTCAAACTTCGAACCACTAGAAAGAGTAACGCTCTCTCTATTTGACTCTTTAAAACCGTGTTTAATGTAAAACGGTTCGCCAGCTAATGTGGCAACCAGAAACAGTCTTTTAACTTTTTCTAGTTTTAGTTGAGCTACACATTTATTCAGTATTTCGCTGGCGACCCCTTGCCTCGCATGCCCAGGGTGAACAAAGAATGCCTTTAATTCCGCTTCATTACTTCCTTGCAAATGCTTATACCCTCCGATAGCAACAATGCTACCTGATACCTCCGCAATAAATAATTTTCTTTCAATAACCATTTTTTTGATTCCAGAAACAAGCTCTAATGCTTCCCCTATAATTTCAGGGCGATAAAATCCCGCTTGTAAATTACTGGTAGACAACTCAATTAGAACTCGTATTTCTTCTATTTCATTTATTCGAGCAAACCGAATATTCATATACTTGATGAGGGCCTAACGTTTGAATTCACCGGACTGGCGCGGCTTGCCGCGACAGGTCCGGTGGAATGATGGGTTGGGCCTTATCTGTTTCGCGACCACTTGAACTTCCCCGTCTTTCTATCGAACGAGTAATAGGCCGACTGACCGTAATGAGGCGACCAGCAATTTAGGTAGACCTCCTCTGGGTGGAAATGACTGCGCTCCAAATTCATGTAAATCGGCGTCATGTAATGCCCAAAGCCGCAATCAGGATTGATGTCGAGTGTTTGAACAACCATGCCGGTGTTCTTGCTTACCACCTGCACCCTGACTTCCGGCGAGGATGCCTGATAGCTGCCAATAAACGCATGCCTTTCAGTTTGTCCCCAGAATGGGATTTCCACGACGCCGACAACTTGCACTTCTTTGGTGGTGTCGAGGCTACCTACACGTTTTAGGGAAATCGAATAGGAATGGCGAGAATCGCGCCACTCTCCTACCGCCCCATCATCGGTTGGCGTGAGATGAAGCGGACACCCAATCGCGTAAGCGCCATTCTTGAAACCGTGGACAATCGCCTTTTCGTATTCTTCAGGTGTGTGAACCTCGCAAAGTGTGAGGCTCTTATCATCGTTTTCCAGTCCGTAGATAGGAATCGGGGACAAATGTTTGTCGTAGTAGTAACTCCCTTCCACAGTGGTTCCGGGTCCAAAGTCGTATCGCTGAATGGAAAGGTGAACCGAAGCGGCACCGATTTGACCAACGTAATTGGTAACGCGATACCAGCCGGCAACCGCATTGCCAGCCATCAGTATCAGTGCTGAAGCAATCGCGGCTGTCTTCAAGATGAGGCCCAACGCCTAAGCTAACCCGCCGCCGGAGCGCGACGCGCGGAGGGAACCCAACGGCGCGGCCGGTGGGCGGTCGGGTTGAGCGTGATGTTAGGCGCGAGATGATGAAAAGACGATGAACACATGACGTGCGGAACCTCCCTGTGGGCGACGCCCTTCCTTGCCACCATGCACCAAGCCCCGACGATGCGCGACCCGGAATTTGAAGCATGTGTTTGCGACCAGATTAGGCTACCAAACTGCTGACAGAAAGCACCAAGAATCGCCCAAGTGCCTAACGTCTGAATTCACCGGCCTTGCGCGGCTGTATGCGCAAGGTCCGGTGGAATGATGGGTTGGGCGTCGCTTCATTTTGGCTCTGCACCAAAAAGGGAAGGACGCAATACCTGATACATGGTGTGCAAGTGATACGTTCCCGGCCCACTCCAAGCACGAAAATCTGAGTTCTGTCCTTTTTCTGTTGTGAACGTTGCATGCCATAAGGAATGCTCGGAAACAATGATTTTCGCCGGAGCGTCTTCGAACTGATCAGCCGTTATATCGACGATCAGTGGGCCGTTGGAAAGCCAAGCATGAGACGTCCACGTATTGTCTTGCTGACTTCCACGATCGCCGCAAATGTATTCAAACCCAAGAACTCCGCTGTCCTTAAAGTAGGCACCGAGCAACAAAGAGGCGTCGCCGCAGGAACCCGCGGGGAAAGATGACATAGGAGTTGGTAACGCTTCGCGCGGCAATGCTTCGATAGCGGCCCGCATTTTTCTAGCAAGCTTCTCAATGTGTTCGTGTGGCATTTCGTGACGCCCAACGCCTAAGCTAACCCGCCGCCGGAGTGCGGCGCACGGAGGAAACCCAACGGCGCAGCCGGTGGGCGGTCGGGTTGAGCGTGTTGTTAGGCACGATGTAATGCAAAAACTGCGAACGCATGACGTGCGGTACCTCCCTGTGGGCGACGGCCTTCCCTGCCACTATGCACCAAGCCACAACGATGCGCGACCCGGAATTTGAAGCGTGTGTTTACGGCCAGATTGAGCTACCAAACTGCTGACAGAAAACACCAAGAATCACCCGAGTGCCTAACGTTTGAGCTCAGGCCGCGGCCCGTCAGGGCCGTCGCGCCTGCAGCGAAGTGTTATGCGACTACTTCTTAATGCTGGCCTCATATGCAATCAACGCCTCGCCCAAGGCATGAGCACATGAAACAAGGCCAGAAGACAGCATGTCAAATATGTCTACGTGAATATCTAATGGGATTTCCGGGTTCACTTTGACCTCCAAAAGAGCGACCGTATTCTTCTGCTTGCCGTCTGCGAAAAAGCCATTGATGAATTTAATGTGTTCCTCTGCGGCCTCACCTTTTGTTGAGTATCCGGTCTTCTTCATAACGTTATCAATGAACTTCTCTTTATCTTTCGAGACGCCGCCCATGTGAACGATGAGGTGCCGTAGATGCTCAACCAGTATCACAAGTAACTTTAGATCAAGGTTGATTTTATTGTTCTTCTCCAGATCAGCGAAATCTGGAAGTTTCTCCCTGAATCTATTTAGGGCACTTTGCGGAACATCGCGCTTTGCTCTCGACTGATGGGCAAACCACTCAAAGTCTTTAGTCTTCAACTCAGACAAAGTTATTGAACCAAAGTCACTTAACGGCCAGAAGTTATTGTCGATATATCCGGCATACGCATACGCTTCCTCTACAAAATCAGCGAAAAGCTCGTATGCCTCCGACAGAAGCCACTGGTATTGCTTGTTCTTGTGATAGAAGACTTGGGCAGCCTTTTCTTTGAGGCTCGTTTTCTTGTGCGCAAATACTCTTGGTCTGCCGTCGTGAGCACTGCGAAATATAATATTGTCAATGGAAGTCGGAAGCTCCTTTAGATCGGGATGATTTTCCAGAGCCTTTGCATACCTATCTAGTTCCGCCAATTCCTTCGTGGCATTGGCCTTAACCGCTCTCTGGTACAGATGGAGTAGCGCAACAGCCTCCGTATACCGGGAGAATATTTCCTGAATTTTCATCTTCTTCTCATTTTTGCGAGGAAATATTTATTCTCGAATCCAGGCGCACATTTTCTTTCTTATTGTCACCAGAATGGCGCTCCACTAAACGTTCCTAGTCGCATAACGCCAAGGTAAGGGGCGTGCGGAGCAACGCGTAGCACGTCCCGCGCAGGGCGCGCTTTTTGCGACCGGAGTGAACTTGACCGCTTTGTTAGGCATTTTCACTCTCCCACTTGGCTAAATTAAATTGACTTAATTCAATAGTTTTTAAAGCTAGCTCCCTCGCTTTAGCCCACGCTGGATCGCTGTGTATTAGTTTATTTAAAGTTTCGAATGAATATTTTTCCAAATCCAGCTCGTTACTTTTTAAGTGACTATACAAGTCCTGTAGCACCGCTTGCACATTGTGACTCAAATTATTTTCAAATTGTTGTTGGCGCTGAGGAAATTCTGAATTATGAAAAAATTCGAATTCAGTAATAAAGTCTTCTACTAGATCGTCTGGTGTTATGTACTCCTCAGGAGTGCCATTGATCATATACTTTTCCTGAGCTTTAACAGATGAAAAATAGGCCAGCGTTTCCATTAAACTACTATACATATTCTCATCAAGTGCCTGATTCATGTGTATGCCTAACGCCTAAGCTAACCCGCCGCCGGAGCGCGACGCGCGGAGGGAACCCAGCGGCATAGCCGGTGGGCGGTCGGGTTGAGCGTGATGTTAGGCGCGGGATGATGAAATGACGATGAACCCATGACGTGCGGTACCTCAATGTGGGCGACGCCCTTTCTTGCCACTATGCACCAAGCCCCGACGATACGCGACCCGGAATTTGAATGGCGTGTTTGCGGCCAAATTGAGCTACCGAACTGCTGGTAGAAAACACCAAGAACCGCTCAAGTGCCTAACGCCTAAGCTAACCCGCCGCCGGAGCGCGACGCGCGGAGGGAACCCAACGGCGCCGCCGGTGGGCGGTCGGGTTGAGCGTGATGTTAGGCGCGGAATAATGAAAAGACGATGAACCCATGACGTGCGGTACCTCCCTGTGGACGACGCCCTTCCCTGCCACTATGCACCAAGCCCCAACGATGCGCGACCCGGAATTTTAAGCGTGTGTTTACGGCCAGATTGGGCTACCGAACTACTGACAGAAAACACCATGTATCGCCCGAGTGCCTAACGTAGAAGTGAGGGGCAGCCGGAGCGCGAAGCGCGGAGGGAACCCAAAAGCGCCGCTTTTTGGCTGTCCCTCTCGACTGCCGGGTTAGAGCGCTTTGTATGCATTGGCGACCTCGGTATTGATTTTTGTAGCGAGCGCCTGCGATTCGCGCATGAGTGACTGCACTCGCTCTAGATTGTTTTGGTGTTGCGCCCACACATCGGGACCAACAATGGCAGCAAAATCCATTTTTGTTGGTGCCTTGAAATTCTCGTAAGCCTCCAAACGCTTTATTCGTTCTGGAATGTCCTTGATGCCGCGCGCTGTGGGCGATAGTTTTGCACTACTGAGCATCCAGGTTTTCCACTCCTTGTTGCCCTTAGATTGATTGCACTTTCCGCAGGAAGGTACGAGGTTGTGGATTTCGGAAATGTACCCAGTTGGTTTTTTGTCTTTTACGAGTGGACGGAGGTGGTCCCATTCCGAAGCCACGCTGCCACAGTATGCACACTGAAATGTTTCGGGGGTCATTCTGAGTATTTCCAATGCCTGCTTTACTTCTTCCGCGCTGGGCAGCACGACCGGAATTATCGAATTAATAAAAGCGTTCGTGATGCTTGAAGATCGCCCGGTGATTTTCATCGGGGTTGGCATTCGAAACAGTGACAAATACTTCATGGGCGTTGCGCTCTAACGTTTAAGCTGCGGGGCGCGAGCCGCAACGCGGCGCAGCGTCCCACACGAGCGCCTTGTTAGCTGCCGGACTGAAACAGTTTACGAAGATCAATTCCAACCCCCGATATGTTTGGTTCGAGTATCACCGCATCTGCAAGGCGGCGAAAACCATTCTTATTGATTGTTTTTGCAACAGCGAATCCGGAAAGGTTTTTCTTTTCCTTGATGTCATTGAAAATTGACTTTATCAGTTGAATTACATCGTCTGTTGTTTTGCATGCCGACTTCAGAGGAATTAATAGTAGCTTGTCATCAATTTCACCAGACCTTCGATACTCTTCGTTGTGCTCCCTGAAATACGAAGGTGTGAGCGTTGTTATAAGGATGGCGGGAAGAATCTGCTTTCCATCCTCACCATTGATCCCGTGCCATGAAAACACATCATTCGCAAAATGAATTGGTTCGATTCCCGCCACCACCACTGATCTTGTTTGGGACGCCATTCGCGCCATGTTCGTGAAGTTAGCCACGAGAGCATCCGTCAGCGGTTCCTTCCATCCATAGTCGAGAACATAGATGAAGTAATCTCTTCCATCATCAGTGTTTGGTAGATTTCCAAGATTGTGTACATGAAGGCCCATGAACTTTCTCCTTGAAGCAGCTAACGCCTAAGCTAACCCGCCGCCGGAGCGCGACGCGCGGAGGGAACCCATCGGCGCAGCCGGTGGGCGGTCGGGTTGAGCGTGATGTTAGGCGCGGGATGATGAAATGACGATGAAACCATGACGTGCGGAACCTCCCTGTGGGCGACGCCCTTGCTTGCCACTATGCACCAAGCCCAAATGATGCGCGACCCGGAATTTGAAGGGCGTGTTTGCGGCCAGATTGGGCTACCGAACTGATGACAGAAAACACCAAGAATCACCCGAGTGCCTAACGCCTAGCTAAAGGGCGCAAATGGAGCGCAGCGGAATTTGCGTCCATTTTGAGCGCCGTGTTAGATTTTACGCCTGTTTGATAGTAGAAATTAAATAACGCTTTGTGACTCCTTTTGAGGTAAGGACCCTCTTGGCGTCAATAAACAGTTTTCCCTCACCTTGAGTTTCCTGTGCGTAGTGCATTGACCACGTAAGGAGTTGTTTTTGTGCTGAACTAACATCATCACCAATTTTAAATGATACGGTTCTATCTAGCTCATCATCATAGAACCTTCCGTAGCCAGACAGTATATTGTATCGAGTAACGTTGCCGCGAATGTTGTGCGTAGTAGCCTCTTCGACACGAAGCGACACTTTCTCCAAAGTTGATGAATCCCAACGAACAACCTCACCGATTCTCTGGCGCTTGATAGTGACAACCACATTTTCATCTTTTTTGATCGGTCTATGCGCTTGTTCTAGCGGGACCTCAAGCACTTCTTCCATTTCACCAATAAATGGCTCAATTCTCTCAGATAATTTTCGTACGTGTGGTGTTTCTGGTTCGTAGGCAATCTCTAGTGTTTTTGACCATGTCCACTTTATGAGATCATAGAAAGCTGCGGCTGCAATGCTGGCGCCAATTGCATCTTGGTTGGTAATTACGAACGTTACTATCTGCTCAAAGCTACCTTTCCTTGATGGATTAATATAGAGTTCGCCACCTGTTATCTGGTGCCCTTTTTTTCTTATTTCACCATCATTCAATAAGGCATGAGCTGTAATTGAGAGTGCCCGCGCAAAACCCTGGAATGACACCGACGCATCATACATGTCAAGCCGTCCTTGTTCGGCATCACCATAATGATATTTTATGGCGAATGTAATCGATGTCATTTGGGTTCCCTCCGGTTATCTTTGTTGAAATCTAACGCCTAAGCTAACCCGCCGCCGGAGCGCAGCGCGCGGAGGGAACCCAGCGGCGCAGCCGGTGGGCGGTCGGGTTGAGCGTGATGTTAGGCGCGGGATGATGAAATGACGATGAAACCATGACGTGCGGAACCTCCCTGTGGGCCACGCCCTTCCCAGCCACTATGCACCAAGCCCCAACGATGCGCGACCCGGAATTTGAAGGGCGTGTTTGCTGCCAGATTGGGCTACCGAACTGCTGGCAGAAAACACCAAAAACCACCCAAGTGCCTAACGTTGGAAGTAACCGGCGCCGGAGCGCGCAGCGCGGAGGGAACCCCAACAGCGTAGCTGTTGGCGCGTCCGGTTGACTGAAATGTTATACGGCATGGCGACTACCCTTTGAACGGAGGGTTTCTGTTGTAACCGATAGCGGGATCATTGGAGCGAAATGCCAGAATGTACTCTCGCTCTTTTTGATTTAACTCACCATCCGTTACGGTGTCTGACTCCCAAAGAATTTCTTTTCTTATGGTGAAGTCGCGGCGTTGTTCTCTTGTGAAGTCTTGTGCAATCAGTGTGCTATTCGCGCTGCCAAAATAATTGATGTCGTCTGTTATGTCTTGGCCAATGTAAATCTTGCCGTTTGGGTATGTGATTTTGTAGATCACTTTCATCGTTCTTGGCAGTGCAGGCTGCTTGATGTTGAGTTAAGCCGTATAACGACTAAATAACCTGCGAATATTTTAGTGGGCGTTTTTGGCCCACTGAAATATTTGTCAGGTTAATTTTCTTGTTAGCTCTTTCATTAATGAGCATTGAGTAAGATACCAACTGCTACCAAAAAAACTAACATATTCATAAGGGCTGCTGGACTTGGTACAGCTAGCATAAGGTTTTCAGGATGTTCTTTAATATTTTTCCATGACAATGTCAGGAAGTGTTTAGAGTATAAGTTTATGATATATGAAAATATTGGTTTAATTTTCGTATTAAAAAACATACCTAGTATTGCGATGAACTGAACTTCTAATAACATTAGAAACATTTCTAAACCAACTGCATCAATAAAAAATGCGAGCTGCGCCATTTCTGGATTAAGTATAATTAACAGCACGAAAAATGCTGTTAAATACTTCCACATTTTATTTTTCCAGTTCATGTTCATCTCTTTGTTTTTAGAGCTAACGCGTTGTTAAGGGGCGCGGAGCCGCACCGCGGCAGAGCGTCCCAGTGAGCGAAGCGAACGACTTGAACAAATGGTTATGCATTTCTTAGCGCTTCTTTAATCGCTGGCTTTGTATATTTTTCCACAGGATCGCACTGATCTCTATGGTCGTACTCACCTGCATCAAATGCGCAGTAGATTTCATAACACGGCTCAACAAGCGGAATATCGTGTTTCATGGTGAAATCAAGCATGATAGGCCACACACCATTCATAGCATTGTCGCCGTCCTCATAAGACATTTCGCCCGCATCAAACTTCCTTGCTATAAACAACGATACCTGATTGAAAGAATCCTCAATACTGACTCCTTCCTCAGCAGAGAAGCTTTCAAAGTCGCCGTATGAAAGATTCTCTGTCAGCGACTTTTTAAATATTTCTTCGATCTTCATATTGATGCATAACGCTTGAGTTAAGCGGCACGCGTCAGCGTGTCCGCTTGGACGAGTTGTTAGCCGCCGCAGCCACCTGCAAGTGTACGGCTAGTTGCTGAAGCCAAGAACGGTACCCGTGTTCTGAACCCGGCCAGTAGTAACACCCCATGGCCTGCACAGCTTGACTTAGCTCGCAGTCCGAAATGGGAGACTCGGAAAGCTCGCTCAACTTGGTGGCGACGTATTCCGGCAGGGGTGCGTTGGAATCCGCTACAAACTGCTCAGCAACCGCCTGCCAAGAGGCGTGCTCTACCGCCCAGTCCTGATGGAAGTAGGCGTCAAAGAGTTGTTCCAGGTCTCTGTTCTGTTCCGCCATATGCCGTCCTTGACCGGCTAACGTTTCACATAAGGGGCGCCGCGGTAGCGGCGTCCCAGCGACCAAGGGGAGTGAGCTTGATGTGATTGTTATACGATTTATATGCCACGGCAGTGCTCCGTAGGAACCGAACATGCTATATGGATCCACACACCATCCACCCATGAATTTATGGGGTTTGATACTAGTTCTTTTGTACCCTCCCATTCAGCACCAGACGGCAATTTCCTTTGAAATAAAAATCGACTGACGGGCTCATATTTGCGCGAGTAAAGCTTTGCCAATCGAATGCGATTCCTTCTAGAAACAAACATTGAAGGCGGCGCATCAAAGCCCCATGACATTGAGGCGCGCAGTTTATTATTTTGATACTCCAGTACTATTGAGCGAACCAGAGCGCCCTTTAGTTCTTTCTTTGACATCAGTGCTATTAGCTTCATCTGATTTGCGTATAACGCCTAAGCTAACCCGCCGCCGGAGCGCGGCGCGCGGAGGGAACCCAACGGCGCAGCCGGTGGGCGGTCGGGTTGGGCGTGATGTTAGGCGCGGGATGATGATAAGACTGCAAACGCATGATGTGCGGAACCTCCCTGTGGGCGACGCCCTTGCTTGCAACTATGCACCAAGCACCGATGATGCGCGACCCGGAATTTGAAGGGCGTGTTTGCTGCCAGATTGGGCTACCGAACTGCTGGCAGAAAACACCAAGAATCGCCCGAGTGCCTAACGTAAAGGTAAGGGGCGCGCCGCTTTTGGCGCGTCCCGCTTGACCGCAATGTTAGGTTGCGTTTCGTGGCAACCGCATGTGAATAAGTGCAACCCGATTTCCTTTCTTGTCATGCCGTTCCTCGACGGCATAAGGCTGAAACCCCAGTTTCGGATAAAGCAGCAGGCCAGCAACATTTTGATTGAAACACGATACTGTCACCTCGGCGGCCTGATGTTTTGAGAAAGCAAAGCCAATCATCTGTTCAATGAGATAACGTCCCACGCCGCGCCCACGAGCCACCGGGGAAACGATGACGTTGCCAATGGAGCAACAGCCGCCAGCCTCCCAGCGGTAGAAGTTGGCGAAAGCGGCAACTTCACCGTCAAGTTCCGCTACCGTTGAGTCTGAACGCAGTGCGATTGCGTCCTGCAACTGCGATGGGGTCAGCGGGAATGCCGCCTTTGGGAACAAGAAAAACAACTCATCTTCGCTTTGCGGAAAACCGCAAATGACTTGAATGTCTTTTTCGGCAACAGGGCGATGGGTCAGCGGCATGCTTCAAGCAACCTAACGCCTAAGCTAACCCGCCGCCGGAGCGCGGCGCGCGAAGGGAACCCAACGGCGCAGCCGGTGGGCGGTCGGGTTGAGCGTGATGTTAGGCGCGGGGTGATGAAAAGACGATGAACGCATGACGTGCGGAACCTCCCTGTGAGAGACACCCTTGCTTGCCACTATGCACCAAGGCCCGACGATGCGCGACCCGGAATTTGAATCGTGTGTTTGCGGCCAGATTGAGCTACCGAACTGCTGACAGAAAACACCAAGAACCACCCGAGTGCCTAACGCCGCACTCTGCGGCAAATTTGAAGCGAAGCGGAAAATTTGTCCGACAGCAGTGCTTTGTTAGCCAAGGCTCGGCCCTCTACTCATAGTCTGCGTAGGGGAAAGAGCCTGATAAAGACCTGGAAGCTCTAGCCTTACATATTCGGTTAAGGATATTGAAGACACGGAGTTGGGAGATACACCAACAACAGATGCTACAGACTCTGGCCCAACCGATCCACTTGAACGCCCATCTTCTTTTTTTAACGCGATCAAATCACCAAGATAATCATTGAACTCTTCAGCTTTTAGCCCTTGATTCAAAATTGATAAAACCGAGCCCGTTTCTTTTAAAGAAAAGTAATGTCTAGCGTGCAAATCTAAACTTCCGCTGTCACCTTCAGCTCCATAAACCAAAAAGTGATGGCTATCTCTGCCACTCATTTCTCTTTTGGCCTTTTCGTAACATACAAATTTATCTATTTCGGTTTTTAGCTCGTTTTGGGAACGCTTGAATTCCACAAGTATTAACTTTGAGTTAATTCCAAAGATTCCGTCCCCACCTATTTCTTGAACACCAGATAAGGGAGCTGCAAAGTTAAGTTTTTTCTCGATAGCAGACAGAATAACAAATTTGTACTCGACCGTTTTTTCCCACCAAATCATTAGAATTCGTACTCCGCTAGTAAGTATGGCTAATGCCTAAGCTAACCCGCCGCCGGAGCGCGACGCGCGGAGGGAACCCATCGGCGCAGCCGGTGGGCGGTCGGGTTGAGCGTGATGTTAGGCGCGATGTAATGCAAAAACTGCGAACGCATGACGTGCGGAATCTCCCTGTGGGCGACGCCCTTGTTTGCCACTATGCACCAAGCCCCAACGATGCGCGACCCGGAATTTGAAGGGCGTGTTTGCTGCCAGATTGGGCTACCGAACTGCTGGCAGAAAACACCAAGAATCACCTGAGTGCCTAACGCCTAAGCTAACCCGCCGCCGGAGCGCGGCGCGCGGAGGGTACCCAACGGCGCAGCCGGTGGGCGGTCGGGTTGAGCGTGATGTTAGGCGCGGAATGATGTAAAGACTGCAAACGCATGATGTGCGGAACCTCCCTGTGGGCGACGCCCTTGCTTGCAACTATGCACCAAGCACCGATGATGCGCGACCTGGAATTTGAAGTGCATGTTTGCGGCCAGAACGGGCTACCGAACCATCGATAGAAAACACCCCGAATCGCCATAGCGCCTAACGCCTAAGCTAACCCGCCGCCGGAGCGCGGCGCGCGGAGGGTACCCAACGGCGCAGCCGGTGGGCGGTCGGGTTGAGCGTGATGTTAGGCGCGGGATGTTGAAAAGACGATGAACACATGACGTGCGGTACCTCCCTGTGGGCGACGCCCTTGTTTGCCACTATGCACCAAGCCAAAACGATGCGCGAGCCGGAATTTGGGATTTGTTTGCAGCCTGATGCGGCAGCCAGACTGCTGATAGAAGACGCCCCGAATTACCGTAGTGCATAACGACCAAGCTGTGCGGTGCAAACGAAGCGTAGCGTAGTTTGCATCCGAACGAGCGCCTTGTTATGCGTTGTATCAGAATGGAATATCGTCAAATTCATTTGCCGAAACATTCTCAGCGGTTTTTCTGCGTCGAGCATCCTCAATTGCCTTGATGAACCGAATAGAGCTTGTTACATGGCCGAATATAAGCAAGCTTTCGTTGTAATTGAGAACCTCATTATCATGAGCGTAGCTTTGCTGATTCCTTACTTTGTTGAAAGCTTCCATAACTGAAATACTGGACTTAAGTATCCGTTCAGTCATTTCTGACTCAATTAGCCCCTCGCTCTTTAAGTGCTTAACATACTCGCCTACCAAGCTGTGTAATGGCTTATCCCACTCAGTAGAAATTCCATGTTTTTCACACAGAACTCTGAAATATTTTGTAACAAACGTATGAAGCCTATCTAATCCTGTTTCTGGCTCATTGCGGTCTATTGCTTCACGCACTGACTTGGCCAATGTTTCAAAATCTTTATCATCTGTATTTGGTTCGACAGCGTCTATGTCCGGTACCGGGGCACTGGTTTTTAAGCGCTGAACGATCTTTATACAATCGTCTGGGATTGGCTTTTTTTCGTAACCATGATTTAGTTCGTCCCAGTTATCAAAGATATCTCCCAGTAACTTGCCGACTAAGTAATTCGACTCTCTGTCCCAAAATGCTCTCATGCGATTTGCTTTTGAACCGCTCGCATAATCATATTTCTCGTCGTAAATCTCGATCCCAACGCTTTCCAGGATAAATTCCTCAAACGTTCGATTGGAAAAGTCGAGAACATAGCCACTCCCCATGCCGAAGGCACGTTCAAGTTTTCTCTTTTCCATTATTGTGAGATCGGACACGATGTCTCCATTTATTTTTTACGCATAACGATTAAACTAAGCCGCTGCGCCTTAGCGCAGTCGGCTTGAGTGATTTGTTATGTTTATTGATTTACAAAGTCTTGAAGCTTATTTATAAGTTCTAATGCCATTTCTCTATTTAACTGAATATTTTGCTTTGAACCTTCAGCTCTTAATGTGTCACCATTCTTATATGTTCGAATTTGAAATGCGGATTCGTTAAAACAATAGTCGGATGATACCGCTGTTCTATTTTGCGGGGTTTCGTTAACGTGAACTAATTCTAGTATAAATGCCATTTTAAGTTCCTTTTTAATTGATCAGAAAATATAACGCCTAAGCTAACCCGCCGCCGGAGCGCGCAGCGCGGAGGGAACCCAACGGCGCAGCCGGTGGGCGGTCGGGTTGAGCGTGTTGTTAGGCGCGGGATGATGAAAAGACGATGAACGCATGACGCGCGGAACCTCCCTGTGGGCGATACCCTTGCTTGCAACTATGCACCAAGCCCCAATGATGTGCGACCCGGGATTTGAATTGTGTGTTTGTGGCCAGATTGGGCTACCGAACTGCTGACAGAAAACACCAAGAATCGCCCGAGTGCCTAACGTTTAGCTTGAGGGGCGCGGAAACAGGCGGCGAAGCCGGCTGTTGGAGCGTCCCACTCGAAGCGTTTGTTAGCCCGCGGTGAGGTCATCGAACCACAGATACCCACGAAATTTGTTCGCTTCTTCATGAATGGCAACATACAACAGTTTCGCCTCCTCTTGGATGGCCTCCAGCCGTTCTTGCAATTCAAGTGCGGTCGAATGAGATAACTCGCCCTCGTAGTCGAGGCAATGTGTTATGCCCTTGTGACTGAGGAAGTTTCTCTCATCCTTGAACCTCCTGAGGTCAGTCACAAGCTTCTCGTTGTCGGACAGTTTCTTGAAAATCTCGATGAGCCGCTCCAATGAAGAGTCGGCATAGTCGTCGCCAGCCATCTTGAAGGGTATTTTTTCGCCAATGCACTTTTTTGCGAGCTCAAGAGCCTCAGTGATGTAGAGCTTAAGTTGTTGCTCGACGAGCTGGCAGCCCGACAGGGCGTGTGCAACTTTCAAGTAGAAGTCGTCTTCATCCATGGGGCTAACGCCTAAGCTAACCCGCCGCCGGAGCGCGAAGCGCGGAGGGAACCCAGCGGCGCAGCCGGTGGGCGGTCGGGTTGAGCGTGATGTTAGGCGCGGGATAATGGAATGACGATGAACGCATAACGCGCGGTACCTCCCTGTGGGTGACGGCCTTCCCTGCCACTATGCACCAAGCCCCGACGATACGCGACCCGGGATTTGAAGGGGGTGTTTGCAGCCAATTTGGGCTACCGAACTGATGACAGAGAACACCAAGAATCGCCCAAGTGCCTAACGCCTAAGCTAACCCGCCGCCGGAGCGCGGCGCGCGGAGGGAACCCAACGGCGCAGCCGGTGGGCGGTCGGGTTGAGCGTGATGTTAGGCGCGATGTAATGCAAAAACTGCGAACCCATGACCTGCGGTACCTCCCTGTAGACGACGCCCTTCCCTGCCACTATGCACCAAGCCCCAACGATGCGCGACCGGGAAATTGAAGGGCGTGTTTGCGGCCAGATTGGGCTACCGAACTGCTGACAGAGAACACCAAGAATCGCCCAAGTGCCTAACGCCTAAGCTAACCCGCCGCCGGAGCGCGGCGCGCGGAGGGAACCCAACGGCGCAGCCGGTGGGCGGTCGGGTTGGGCGTGATGTTAGGCGCGGGATGATGATAAGACTGCAAACGCATGATGTGCGGTACCTCCCTGTGGGCGACGCCCTTGCTTGCCACTATGCACCAAGCCAAAACGATGCGCGAGCCGGAATTTGGGATTTGTTTGCAGCCTGATGCGGCAGCCAGACTGCTGATAGAAGACGCCCCGAATTACCGTAGCGCATAACGCCTAAGCTAACCCGCCGCCGGAGCGCGGCGCGCGGAGGGTACCCAACGGCGCAGCCGGTGGGCGGTCGGGTTGAGCGTGATGTTAGGCGCGGGATGTTGAAAAGACGATGAACACATGCCGTGCGGTACCTCCCTGTGGGCGACGCCCTTGTTTGCCACTATGCACCAAGCCAAAACGATGCGCGAGCCGGAATTTGGGATTTGTTTGCAGCCTGATGCGGCAGCCAGACTGCTGATAGAAGACGCCCCGAATTACCGTAGTGCATAACGCCTAAGCTAACCCGCCGCCGGAGCGCGGCGCGCGGAGGGTACCCAACGGCGCAGCCGGTGGGCGGTCGGGTTGAGCGTGATGTTAGGCGCGGGATGTTGAAAAGACGATGAACACATGACGTGCGGTACCTCCCTGTGGGCGACGCCCTTGTTTGCCACTATGCACCAAGCCAAAACGATGCGCGAGCCGGAATTTGGGATTTGTTTGCAGCCTGATGCGGCAGCCAGACTGCTGATAGAAGACGCCCCGAATTACCGTAGTGCATAACGCCTAAGCTAACCCGCCGCCGGAGCGCAGCGCGCGGAGGGAACCCAGCGGCGCAGCCGGTGGGCGGTCGGGTTGAGCGTGATGTTAGGCGCGGGATGATGAAATGACGATGAACCCATGACCTGCGGTACCTCCCTGTGGGCGACGCCCATCCCTACCACTATGCACCAAGCCCCAACTGATGCGCGACCCGGAATTTGAAGGGCGTGTTTGCAGCCAGATTGGGCTACCGAACTGATGACAGAAAACACCAAGAACCTCCAGAGTGCCTAACGCCTAAGCTAACCCGCCGCCGGAGCGCGACGCGCGGAGGGAACCCATCGGCGCAGCCGGTGGGCGGTCGGGTTGAGCGTGATGTTAGGCGCGGGATGATGAAATGACGATGAAACCATGACGTGCGGAACCTCCCTGTGGGCGACGCCCTTGCTTGCCACTATGCACCAAGCCCAAATGATGCGCGACCCGGAATTTGAAGGGCGTGTTTGCGGCCAGATTGGGCTACCGAACTGATGACAGAAAACACCAAGAATCACCCGAGTGCCTAACGCCTAAGCTAACCCGCCGCCGTAGCGCGGCGCGCGGAGGGAACCCAGCGGCGTAGCCGGTGGGCGGTCGGGTTGAGCGTGATGTTAGGCACGATGTAATGCAAAAACTGCGAATGCATGACGTTCGGAACCTCCCTGTAAGCGACACTCTTGTTTGCCACAATGCACCAAGCCCCGACGATGCGCGAGCCGGATTTTGGGGTTTGTTTGCAGCCTGATTTGGCAGCCAGACTGCTGATAGAAGACGCCCCGAATTACCGTAGTGCATAACGTGCGAATTCAGCGGACGGCAAAAGCGCAGCTTTTGACGGTCCGCTGGAATGACTTGTTGGGCTGGGAATCACAAGGAAACCTTTAATTTACGACCACCAGTGATGGCAAACCCTTCGCGCTCATAGAAAGCCAATGTTCTATCGAATTGCGGCAATGGTGGGGTCGTAACCTCCAAACGCTGCCAGCCTCGCGACGCCCCAAAAATCTTGGCCTGAGAGAGCAAGCGTTGGCCCAGTGCGCTTGAACGGTGTGCAGGCCGAACATAGAGTTCTGGAACCGTGCCAAACGCA
Organism: Halothiobacillus diazotrophicus; assembly: GCF_001663815.1. Classification (NCBI taxonomy): domain Bacteria; kingdom Pseudomonadati; phylum Pseudomonadota; class Gammaproteobacteria; order Chromatiales; family Halothiobacillaceae; genus Halothiobacillus; species Halothiobacillus diazotrophicus. Next base: position 2,754,323 of record NZ_CP016027.1, on the reverse strand, counting down.
CCTTCCGCGTATAACGCATAGCTTTCATAAAGTGCAATAAATCCGGTAGGCTCGTCATCTATGCCACGCGCAATGAAGACAAAGTATTTCTCTCGATTGATGAAGTCTGTGAGCCTCTCCGTTGTTTCGGTTAGATCAAAGTTAAAGGCCTGAATGCCGATGGTCGCCATGATTTCGCTCAGCAACTCACCGACCATCGTGGCAACCTCCGGCGCGTCGCTCACGGTTGCCCTTTGAATATTCAATTCGGTACTCATTTTTTTGTAGCCCAACGCCCATGTTTTGGGGCAGCCGGCGAAGCCGGGTGTCCCAGCCAGCCGATAGGCTGGCGACAAGAACTACTTGTTAGCTCATTCACCATATGCGGTTTTGATATCGATGTTGTTCTTGTGAATGTATTCGATTAGCCGCCTATAAGAATTGAGCAAAAACGGCCGGTTACCCCAGTTATTACCTTCATCTGAAACCCTAGGCTCGATAAACGAGCCCTGCTCACTAATGAAGTACTCACTGTTCTCAAGGCAACCTTTTGTGTGCTCCCAGTCGTCTTCAAAGATCACGCGGTAGCTAACCAAGAAGTTGGATATTCGTTTATTTAGCTCATCGTGGAGCTTGAAGCCGCCCGACTTCTGTATGGCCAAGGCGCGTGAAAGCTCTAATACCTCTTCTAAAACTTCTCTGTCAGATCGGATGTCTGCATCATGTGCATCACCAACCTCACCAGCCTTCATTGCTGCTGTGACTTTGGCGTCTAACTCAGGCCAAAACTTTTCAAACACATTATTAAGAACAGATTCTTCAAGGGTGTGTTCTTTGTTTGCCTTGTTGATATCGAGCACCAACTTTTTGATGTCCGATTTCTCGAATAAGGTTGTTTGGAATTGCGTTAGAGGCCCGTTGATGTCGGAATTCTCAAGGCCAATCAGTATAGGGCAAACCAATGAGTGTTCGACGCGCTTGGAAATAGCCCCCGCTTCAAACATTAACCACTGACTACTGAGGTTTTCCTTCGTTACGCAGAAGATCCCCGCCATCGAATCATCCAGTTCATTTGCGATATCGGATGACCATCGAGTGCCTTTCTCGATGTCACTGGGAGTGAAATATGGCTTCACGGTTTGAAGCACCTGAGGCAGCCATTCGCGGATTGCCTCGGCTACTTTCTTGCTCGTTTCACCTGACCAACTGATGAAGACTTTCATCCGGTTTCCTTTGGGTTTCGTTTCTTGAGCTAACAAGCAATATACACCTTAACAGGTGTATATTTCGGTAAGGGGTAGGTGTATAACATGGTCGTCACATCTGTATCCATATGTTTTAATTGATCCTTGGAAAAATAGAGGGCTTCATGGATGGAAGCAAACACACCTCCGCCGAAATTGCTGGATCAGGTGCGTGATCTGATTCGGGTCAAGCATTACAGTATCCGCACGGAAACTCAATACCTTCAATGGATTAGGCGATTCATTCTCTTCCACGGCAAGCGGCACCCTCGGGAAATGGGGGCGCCGGAGGTCGAAGCGTTTCTCACTCATCTGGCGGTTTCCCGCGATGTGGCTGCGGCCACGCAGAATCAGGCATTGTCCGCCTTGCTGTTTTTATACCGTGAGGTGCTGGGCATCGATTTGCCCTGGCTGGACAATGTGACCCGCGCCAAGCGGCCCCAGCGTTTGCCTGTGGTGCTCACCCGGGAAGAAGTGATGGCGATTCTGCATCGCATGTCGGGCACTTATGGGCTGATGACATCCATGCTCTACGGTACCGGCATGCGCCTGATGGAGTGCGTGCGCCTGCGTGTGAAGGATGTGGATTTCGCCCGGGGTGAAATCATTATCCGTGACGGCAAGGGGGCGAAGGATCGGGTGACGATGCTGCCGGAATCCCTGGTGCCGGCCCTGCGCGATCATCTCCAAAAACGCCGAGCGCTGTTCGATGACGATTTGGCTGCGGGCAAGGCTCGGGTGTATCTGCCTCATGCCCTGGCGATCAAGTATCCGAATGCGCCGACGGAATGGGGCTGGCAGTATGTTTTTCCTGCCGGGGGATTCTCGATCGATCCCCGCAGCGGCGCGGAACAGCGCCATCATCTGGATGAGAAGTTGTTGCAGCGCGCCATGAAAAAGGCGGTTCATGCCTCTGGCATCGTGAAGCCCGCCACGCCACACACCCTGCGCCATTCGTTTGCCACCCATCTGCTCGAACGCGGTCAGGATATTCGCACCATCCAGGCCTTGCTCGGCCACAAGGATGTAGCGACCACTATGATCTACACCCATGTGCTGAACAAGGGCGGGCGGGGTGTGGTCAGTCCGCTGGATTCGTAATCGCCGGCTTCGTCAATCTGAAAGTCGATTCGCGATTTCGATGAGATTTCCATCCGGATCGCGAATATAGACCGACAAAATCGGTCCCTGGGCGCCTGTGCGTTGCACTGGCCCTTCGATCACCACCACGCCGCAGGCATTCAGGTGGCCGATCACGTCCGGCAATGGCTGGCTGGTCAGGAAACACAGATCGGCCGAGCCGGGTGTGGGGCGGTCGGCCTTGGGTTCGAATTCCCGGCCCTGCTGATGCAGGTTGATTTTCTGGCTGCCGAAGGTGAGCGCCTGCCGCCCGGCACCGAAGGTGACGACGCCCATGCCCAGCACGCGGGTATAGAAAGCCACGGTGGCGTCGATGTCGGCCACGGTGAGGACGAGATGATCCAGGCTGTCGATGTGCATGAGCGCTCCTTGAACGACGCGGTTAAGTTGAACCGGTGCGAACCCCCAGGGACCATTTTGGTCGCATACGCCCAAAATCCGTTCGAACGTGGGTTTTTAGGGCTTTCTTGGAGTCCAGCACATAAGCGGCAACGCCCGAGCGGATGAATACCACCCAATGCCAATACGGTTTACCTTTCTCAAGGTGCCATTTGAGCGACAGCAGCGCCAGATCCGGCAGTTGTGCCCAACCGGCAAACGGTGTGGGTTCGTCGTCGGCGACATAGCCGAACGCGGCCAGCAGTCGGCGAACGGATGCGGTGCTTGACCAGAGCGTCGAATCATCGGCATGAATCCCCAGGCCGTGGGCAACGAGGCGCGCTTCGGCATAGGTGGTGCCTGCAATGACGGCGACGGCGGCGATTCCGCAGCCGGTGACCTCCTCCTGGATCACGGGTTGCCGAGGTTGTTTCAAGGCGCAGGGCTCTGAAGACCGCCCGCAGTACAACCTGGAATCGATACCCATCAGACGCGAATGCTGCCTTCGAGGTACAGCACCGCCGAACCGACGAGCGTGACCCGATCCCCCCGGACATGGCAGCTGATCTCCCCCACCCGTGGGGAGATCTGCCGCGCTTCGAGGTCGGTCTTGCCGAGTCGTTCGGCCCAGTACGGTGCCAGCGTGCAGTGGGCGGAGCCGGTCACGGGGTCTTCGAGGATGCCGTATTTGGGCGCAAAGAAGCGGCTGACGAAATCCACCGTGTCGCCCGGCGCGGTGACCATCACGCCACGGCGGTCCAGCTGCGCAAGAAGATTCTGATCGGGCTTGATGGCACGGATGGTCGCCTCATCGTCGTACACGGCGAGATAGTCGGAAGCGACCAGCAGGGCCCGGGGCGGTTGTCCCAGGCCCAGGATCAGAGTCTCGATCAGTGGACAGGGCTCGGGCGGGTCGGCGGGGAAATCCATAACCAGGCGATCGCCCTGCTTTTCGACGAACAGGGGGCCGCTACGCGTCTCGAAGCGGATCACCGGCTGGTCATACCCCAGCATGTCGAACAGGACGTAGGCGGTAGCCAGGGTGGCATGGCCACAGAGATCCACCTCGCGCACCGGGGTGAACCAGCGCAGCTCGAACCCGGACGCTGACGGGACGAAGAACGCGGTCTCGGACAGATTGTTTTCGTTGGCGATGGCCTGGAGCATGTCTTCCGGCAGCCAGTTGTCCAAAGGCACCACGGCCGCCGGATTGCCGCCGAATGGCCGGCTGGTGAACGCATCGACCTGATAGAGCTTGAGCATCATCGAATCTTCCCTCCTGGTGGAGGCCCATGGTACCGGTTCGCGCATCGAAGGCGTTCTAAATTCCTGTCCGGTACCCATGCTTCGTGCTGCCCAGCGGCGTGGAGCTAGGTGCTCATCCCTTGCGTGTCGTCATTTCAGCCCGATTGGCTACTGGCATGATCGTCCCGTTTTCTGGCGCGCTTTTCGGCGTACATGTGCGTATCCGCACGACAGAGCAACGACTCGATGGTTTCGCTGCTGTTCGGATCGAAAGGGACGTAACCCACCGAATAGCGCAGATCGTAGCCGCGGTTCGCGGTGGCATTGTAGTCCTCAACCGCCTCACGGAATCGCGTCAGCACTGCATCGATCGCCGTCTGGTCGACATCGCTCATCAGGACGACGAATTCGTCGCCGCCCAGGCGGGCAAACACGTCGGAGACCCGGAAGATATGCCGCATGATGTCGGCGAAGGCCTTCAGGGCGAGGTCCCCCTCGGCGTGCCCGAAACGGTCATTGATCTCCTTGAAGCCGTTGAGATCGATACTCATCAGGGTGGCGGGCATCTGCATCCGTCGGCAGAGGTTGAGCGATTGCTGCGCCAGCGACATGAAGCCGCGCCGATTGGAGATGAGCGTCAGTTCATCCAGGGTGGATAATTGAAGCGCGGCGATTTCTCGCTCGACCATGCCGGCCAGATCCTGCAGGAGCGCACGGTCCTCCGCATCGAATCGGCGCGGTTCGTGATCGATGATGCAGAGGGTACCGAGTTTGCTGCCGTTCAGCGCCGACAGGGGGCAACCGGCGTAAAAGCGGATATAGGGATCGTCCGCGACCAGGGGATTGTCGACGAAACGATCGTCGGCCAGCGCATCGTGCACGACCATGACGTCGTCATCCAGCAACGCATGCCCACAAAACGAGACCTCTCGCGGGGTTTCACGAACTTCGAGACCCATGCTGGACTTGAACCACTGCCGATCGCTATCCACCAGCGACACCAGGGAAATCGGCACGTTGAACAGGCGCCGGGCCAGCCGCGCCAATCGGTCGAACCGCTCTTCGGGCGGGGTATCGAGCAGATTGAGGGAACGGAGGGTATCGAGCCGAAGTCGTTCGTCGGTGGGAATCGGTGGGGGTTTCATCTCGGCATATCCATCATGTATTCCTTAAGGGCTGGCGAGACATTGCGCGGGGAGTCGGTCTCCCTGACACGCGGGCACGAACCGTTAACCCGAACTCTGAAGCCGGCAGGATAGTAATCCCGTATCCGGGCGCGCGGAAGTGCAATAGATCCTCGGCGAGTGTCAGGCTGAATACGCAACGATCCATCCCCGTTAGCGGGGCGTGAATCCTGATCGGGTTCCACGCGCGCAGGACATCGGATATCAGGACTTCTTGCTGCCATAGAGCAGTATCAGACCACCGGCAACGATTGCCCCAATCCCGGCCCAGACCGGAATGTTCACCGTTTGCTTGTCCTTGACCGACAATTCGATGGGCCCGATCTTCGCGTCATGACTTTCCTTGGTGTAGCTGAAGCTGCCATAACCCAGCCCCAGGGCCCCGGCCACGATCAGGGCGATTGCTGCAAGACGAAGTGCATTCATGCGCTATCTCCTCAATGAAATCTCCGTTTATTCGACGCAATGGCGCGCCGAGGTGCACCATGAAGATAGCAAAAGTTTCCCGAAGGCTCCTGCCCGGGGAACGCATCAAAACCATGGGAATGACAAGGAGGTAGCGAGGATTGGGGATCGGGGACGATGCCGCGATGCGCGTCAGCCGACGCGATAACCCTCTTCCATGAGCACGCGGCGAACCGCCGGTCGGGAGAGCATGGCGCGGTAGTGCCGCGCGCAGGCTTCGGGCATCGGAATGCCGAGGTGATCGGCCCAGAACTCGGTATAGAACAGGGCCGCATCGGCGATGGAAAACCGGCCGACCACGGTGCTCGCCTCGCCGAGTTGCCCGGCGATGACGGCGAATCCGGCCGTGACGATATCCTGCCCGCGTTGCCGGACGGCTTCGTGCTCGTCGGGATTCGCGGTGAAGACCTCGGTGGTGAAGATCCGGGCAAAGCCCTGCATGTGGAGGGTACTCACCACGAAGTCCATCGTTTCGAGGATGCGGACCTCGTCGTCGAGATTGTCGGACAGGAGCCCCGCCTTGGGGTAGCGGCGCGCCAGCCAGTAGGCGATGGCGGGAAACTCGGTGATCGCCCGGCCCGAATCGTCCACCAGCAGCGGGATGGTCGCCTTGGGATTGAGCGCGAGAAATTCCGGCTTCTTGTGGTCGCCGGCCAGCAGATCGACCCGGTAGACTTCGAACAGCAGATCGAGCTCTTCCAGGAGGATGTGGATGCCCGTCGTGCAGGAACCGGGCGTCATGTAGAACTTCATGGCGGGGGCCGTCAGCCCATCAGCTTCGCCTTGTTCGCATCCATGAATTCGACGGTGACCTTGGTTTCGCCCGCCGCCTGGGCGGCCTTCTCGATCTTGCTCTTGGCCATACCGCGTACGAAGCCGGGAATGGCTTCCAGACGCTTGAGCGCGGCTTCGTCCCAGATCATGGCGGCGGGGGCGGCAGAGGATTCGTTCGACATGGTGTTCTCCTGAGTGATGACCCGAATTCGGGCGGGCGGACGCGATACATTCGCTGGAAACGCATCCACTCAGGAAAGCAAGACATGCGCCATCAACCCATGTCATTGATACTAAATAATTAAATACGAAGAACCCCGAAAACGGGTCGCGCATTGTCGGGCGAATTGTCGGGAAACAAACAAAACCCAGGACGCGAACGCGCGTCAGGCCCGCCAGCGCGACTTTTCAGCATACATTTCGGCATCGGCATGCTGAATCAGCTGTGTACGCGTCTGCCCATGCTCCGGATATAAGGCTGACCCAATACTGGCAGAAACCTTGAGCGCGTGACCGCCTATTTCACCGCCTATTTCATAGGGTTCGTCGATCACGCTGCGGATCTTTTCCACGATTGCGGCAACGGCGGTCGTCGAGTGAACCCGGGTCAGCAACACGGTAAATTCATCACCGCCCATCCGGGCGATGGTGTCGGATTCGCGCAGTGCCTGCGTCAAGCGGGTGGCTACCGATTGCAGCAACTGATCGCCCACGTCATGACCAAACCTATCGTTGACCTGCTTGAAACCATTCAAATCCAGATACAACAACGCCAGGTAGGTCCCCTCTCGAAGGGCAGCCGACAGAGCCCGATCAAACCTGTCCTGGAACAATACCCGGTTGGGCAAATCGGTCAGGGCATCGTGCCCGGCCATATGACGCAACTGGCCCTCCGTACGCTTGCGCATGATTGCACTGGCCACCTGGTCAGACACGAACTGGAGCAACGCCTGATCCTCCGCGGACAACCGCACGTCGGATACCGCACTACGAATTACAAGCGCCCCCATGATGCCGCCCTGGAAGGTCAGCGGAACCCCAAGCCAGTTGGGGCCGGCACTCCCGGCAATGTGTTCTTGATCCGCGGGTCGTCCGGCCGTCGTCAGGAGCGGCTTGCCCGAACGAATGACCTGCGCCAGACCCGGATCGTCGCTCAGTTCTTGCTGGGTGGATTTTTCCGTGCCCCCATCCTCAAGAGAGGGGAAATGCACGGTGTCTGACGTCTCATCGTAAAGCGCCACACGGAAATGATTCCCTGGCAACAATTCGCTGATTATCTGGTGAATTTGCAGATACAGCTCGGGCAAATCCACCGCGGCATGCGTGGCTTCCGAGATGCGATACATTGCCCGCTGCTGACGCTCGGCCCGCTTGATTTCCGTGATGTCGCGCGCGACGGCCAGACGAAGCTGGTCGTCTTCGGACCAACGCGCCGACCACATGATGTCCACCACCCGACCATCCTTGCGGACATATCGGTTCTCGAAATGCACCTGAAGATGACCGGACATGACGCGCTGCGCTGCTTCGAGGGTCCGGTCGCGATCCGCCACATAGACGAGTTCGATCATGTTTCGGCCGATCAACTCTTCGGGCGTGTAGCCGAAAATCCGCTCGCAGGCGGAACTGACGAAGACAAATCGACCTTGCGGATCGACGACGCATACGGCATCGACCAGAAGATCGAGGATTTTTGTCAGAAACAGAGGATCACGCTGCATCCCAGCTATTTTCGGTGAGTTTTCGGCCCTTTGCACGTGCGGCGATGACCGGAACGAACCGTACGCCGCCCGCACGCATTTTCCGATGCCTGTCCGTTAAACGAACTTGCGGACGATCAGCTGCGGCAAACGCCAGAGGAAACCGAGAAAAAGACGCGTGTGCATCCCCGTCAGCAGCAGGTTGTCCCGCAGGTAATTGAAGTGCGAGACCCCGCCCTCCTCGACGGTGAAATAACGGACCGGCGTGGGCAGGTTGACCGGGCGAACGCCGGCCCAGCACAGCCGCACCACCGCTTCGGGGTCGAAATCGAACCGGCGCATCCAGCGGGTACGTTCCATGATGCGACGCAGCGGGGCGATGGGGTACACGCGGAACCCGAACAGCGAATCGCCGATGCCCATCCACAGGGTTTCCAGATTCGCCCAGCCGTTGGACACCTTGCGCCCGTTGACGCGCAGGCGCGGCGCATCGGCATCAAATACGGGTTTGCCGAGAATCATCGCCTCGGGTTCCGCCTGGGAAGCGGCCATGAACGACGGAATCCGGTCTGCGGGATGCTGTCCGTCGGAATCCATGGTCAGCACATGGGTGAAACCCGCTGCCGACGCCTCGACAAGCCCCGCCAGGATGGCCGCCCCCTTCCCCCGATTTTCCGGCAGCACCAGCACCCGCAAATCCGGATCGGACTCGGCCAGCCGGGTCAACCCGGCTGCGGTGCCATCGGTGCTGCCATCCACCACGACCCAGACCGGTGCCCACCGGGCACGCGCGGCCTGCACGGTTTCGTACACCTTTTCGCCGGGGTTGAAGCTCGGGATGAGCACGAGATGACTGCGCGAGGCGATGGGGGTCATGACGAGGGGTTCCGGGAAAGATGGAGGCGCAATTCGTTTTCGATGCGTTCGGTGAGGGCGACGGTTTCCCGGCGGGAGGTCGGGCTGATTTCCGTCTGGGATTGCGTGCGGGGCTCCGCGCCCAGCGCAAAGACCGGCCCGAGCCGTACCGACCAGTACTGCGGCAGGCTCGGCTTGCGCCACAGGGGCCATCCCTTGCCGAGATACGGCAACGGATCGGGCGACTGGAACCGGATCAGCAGGCTCTGGATGGGGATGCCGGTCCGGCGGGCGATCAGCGCCGCACTGTTGTTCAGCGGATCGAGAGGGAAGTGCCTGGTCCGACTGCCTTCGGGGAAGATCAGAACGTGGGCGCCTTCGTCCAAGGCCTGGCCGGCCTGTAGCACCATTTCCAGAGGCCCATCGTTGGAGATATAACCGGCCAGTCGCGCCGCCGCGCCCAGCAACAGGTTGCGCATCAGGCTGGCCTTCATCACACAGACGACGTTCGGCAGGCGCGAGACGATGAGCACGACATCGAGCAGCGACGGATGATTGGCGATCAGGATGCGCGGCGGCAGATCACGCAGTTCGTCGATTTCGTCCAGATCGAAGCGGCTGGCGCAGAACAGGCGGAGAAAACCCAGATAGAGGCGGAATCCGACGGCGATCATCCGCTGGCCGAAACGCCGACCGAAGCCGCTCGGCAGGAGAAGCCGGAGCACCAGCGCAAACGGCAGCCAGATCAGGCAGAGCAGGCCCAGAAACGACAACCCGAGGCCCATGGCCACGTATTCGTAGGCGATCCAGCGTGTCGAGGTCGGGCGCGAGGAGGAAGCAGGCATGGGCAGGCGCGGACTCACGACGGCGCGCGCACGATCGTGCGGCGATTCTGCCAGGCACGGAACGTACGGCGCGGATGACGCAGGGAACTGAGGTAGTAGATGCCCTTGAGCAGCCACAGGGACGGCCATATCGGCGTCTTGCCGAAGATGTCCCCGGCCAGCAGGGACAGGAGCGCCTCCTTGACCCGGAAGATGTTGCGCGGCCCCATGAACAGGTCGCGCATCGTCGGGTTGGTCACCCGGTAGATGAACCACGAGAACTCGCGCGGGCCCAGGCGCATCATCCGGTCGAAGCGGCGCAGGGCCTTTGCGGCCTGCGCGGGCTGCTTCAGGCAGACGTCGATGGCCTCGGCAGCCAGAAATCCGCTCTGCATCGCCAGCAGCACGCCCGAGGAGAACACGGGATCGATGAAGGCATAGGCATCGCCCAGCAGCACGTAATTCTCGCCATGCGTCCGATCCGCGCTGTAGGCATAGTTGCCCGTGGCTTCCACGTCGCCCGCCGGCTCGGCATCCGCCATGCGATCGGCCAGCCCCGGGCACAGGGCGATGCTGTCGTGCAGGAACTCGCGCAGGCTGCGTTCCCCGCGGGTTTTCATGTGGTACGGCCAGGTCACCATCCCGATGCTGGTCACGCCGTCCGGCAGAGGAATGAACCAGAACCAGCCGTGATCGAACCAGAAGATCGAGATATTGCCCTCGGCCTGCCCCGGGTTGCGCCGCACGCCGCGATAGTGGCCGAAGACGGCCGCACTGTTGTGGCGGGGGTTGCGCTGCTTGAGCTGCATCCGGCTCGCGAGAAACGTGTCTCGCCCCGAGGCATCCACCACGAACCGGGCATGCCAACGGCGCACCGATCCGTCGTCGCCCTCGGCGGTGACCGCCGCACCCGCACCGTCCGGCAGGAAATCGACGGCGGTGACCTTGCAGCCCTCGAAGACCGCCGCACCCTTGCGTTCGGCATTGCGGATCAGGATTTCGTCGAACGCCGAACGACGCACCTGATAGGCCATGGGCTGGGACTTGTCCCAGGCGTCGGCGAATTCGAACATCTGCGTGTGGTCATGCCAGGGCGAAATGAACTCCGCCCCCCACTTTTCCATACCGATGGCGCGGATATCATCCCCCACGCCGAGTCGATCGAACAGGGGCATGTTGGCTGGCAGCAGCGATTCGCCGATATGGAAGCGCGGGTGATGGGCCTTCTCCAGCACGACCACCCGATAGCCGCGCGCCACCAGCAGCGGTGCGACGGTGGCACCGGCCGGCCCTCCGCCAATGACCAGCACGTCGCAGGATTTCAGGTTGTCCGCCGTGTCTTCCGTATTCATTTCGTCCCTCTCGACTGCTAATCCCAACTGACCATCCCCAAGCATCCGGCCAGCCATGTTAGCGACTTTTGTGCGCCATTGGGCATCCGTATCGATACGTCTCCGAGCGGCAAAGATTCCGGCGGATGTCGCGGGATCACATCCCCACCATTGGCAACCTCGGGTATTCACTGCCACAATCGCTCGGGTCCGGAACCGGATTCCGGTCACGTCAACACAGCATTACCCCAAGGTCATCCTGGCCCAGCCAGGGAATCGAGGGTCATCCTACGCGGCCCAACCAGGGAACTTCGGACACGAGCATGCCGAACACGAATCAATCTGGCCGTTCCGGCGAGAACGGCGATCAGGCCGAAACGGTGCTGGAACTGCCCACCGAGGCGCCGGATGTCCGGGCCGCCGCCTGGCCGGGGGAACTCTCCCGCCGGCTGCGCATCCTGGCGCCCATGAAGGCATTCGGCACCATGTTCTTCATGGTGCTGTTCTTCATGGCCTACCTGCAGTTACTGCACGATCCGGTCTTTGCCGTCACGACCATGCCCCTGACGCCGGTGGATCACTGGATCGGTTTCGAACCCGGCACCCTGATGTTCTACCTCAGTCTCTGGGTGTACGTTTCCCTGCCGCCCGCGCTTCTGCCGGACCGACGGATCCTGATCGGCTACGGCCTGGCGATCACGGCCCTGTGCGCCGTCGGCCTGCTGGTCTTCCTGTTTTTCCCCACGGCCGTGCCGACCCCGAACATCGACTGGGCGCGCTATCCCGACTTCCATCTGCTCAAGGGCGTGGACGGCGCCGGCAATGCCTGCCCTTCGCTGCATGTCGCCACCGCGGCATTCTCCGGCATCTGGCTCAGCCGGCTGTTCCGGGACATGCGCTGCCCCGGCGCCTTCCAGATCGTGAACACGCTCTGGTGCCTCGCCATCATCTACTCGACCATGGCGACGAAGCAGCACGTGTTCCTCGACGTGGTGGCCGGCGCCCTGCTCGGCATCATCGTCGCCCTGCTTTCTCTGGCCTGGTTGCGCCCCACGGAAAACACGGCAAGCGCAAACCCGCCGCCATCCCGCCGTGGCCAGTGACATTCGGCTAAGATATCTCGCTATGGACTATCTGAAATCTGCCCGGAGGGGCTCATGACCGCCGCCGCGATACGCCCGCTGTGGCTCACCGCCAGCACGATGACCAACGCCCTCGGACGGGGACGGGCAGCCACGCTCGCCGCGCTGGAAGCCCGCCGAACCGGTCTCGCGCCCTGCGACTTTCTCGATGTGGATCTGGATACCTGGGTCGGCCGCGTGGCGGGACTGGAGGATCTGCCGGTCATCGACGCCCTCGACGACTACGACTGCCGCAACAACCGGCTGGCCCAGCTGGCCCTGCGCCAGGATGGCTTCGAGGCGGCCGTCGCCGCAGCCCGGAGCCGCTACGGCGCAGACCGGGTCGCCGTGATCATGGGCACCAGTACTTCCGGCATCCTGCACACGGAACTGGCCTTTCGCGAACGCGATCCCGAGACGGGCGCCCTGCCCGCGCCCCTGCACTACCGGGAAACCCATGAACTGTCGTCCGTCGCCGAATTCACCCGCCGGTACCTCGGACTGACGGGGCCGACCCTGTCCATTTCCACCGCCTGTTCCTCCAGCGCCAAGGTGTTCGCCAGTGCCTGGCGCCTGATCGAGACCGGCCTGTGCGACGCGGCCGTGGTCGGCGGTGTGGACAGCCTCTGCCTGACGACCCTGTACGGTTTCGCTTCCCTGGAACTGGTCGCCCCCGGCCCCTGCCGACCTGCCGACGCCGAACGCGACGGCATTTCCATCGGCGAGGCGGCCGGCTTTGCGCTGCTCGAACGGCCGGATGCCCGATCCGAGCGCGGGTTGAACCCACCCGTTGAGGGCGAACGGCCCACCACCGCCCTGCTCGGCTACGGCGAAAGCGTCGATGCGCATCATATGTCCACCCCGCACCCCGAAGGACTCGGCGCCCGGCTCGCCATGCAGGCCGCCCTGGAACGGGCGGGGCTTGCCCCTTCGGCCATCGATTACATCAATCTCCACGGCACCGCATCGCGCACCAACGACAGCGCCGAGGACAAGGCGGTGAGCCAGCTGTTCGGCCACAGCGTGCCCTGCAGTTCCACCAAGGGCTGGACGGGCCACACCCTGGGCGCCGCCGGCATCACCGAAGCGCTTATCGCCAGCCTGTGCATCGAACACGGCCTGATCCCCGGCAGCCTGAACACCGAAACGGTGGACCCGGACTTCACCAGCGCGATCCAGCGGGACAATCGGCATCAGCCCGTGCACTACGTGTTGAGCAATTCCTTCGGCTTCGGCGGCAACAACGCGAGCCTGGTGTTCGGCCGGATCGCAGCGGCGGACGAGGTATCCGCATGAAGCTCTACGTCGACGGCATCGGCCTGTTCGCGCCCGGCCTGCATGGTTGGGCGGATCTGGCCGCCATCCTGCGCGGCGAACGCCGTTATGAGGGGGGCGAACTGCCCGCCTTCGACCACGCCGTGCTGCCTGCCACGGAGCGGCGGCGGGCCGGGAAATCCATCAAGCTCGCGGTCGATCTGGCCGGACAGGCCGTGCGTGCGGCAGGCATCGATCCGACCGAACCGGCGATCGTGTTCGCCTCGACGACGGGCGACACCGAGGTGCTCACGGACATCTGCGCCGCCCTGGCGACCGAGGACCGGATGATCTCGCCGATGCGCTTCCACAATTCCGTGCATAACGCGGCCTCCGGCTACTGGACGATTGCCGTCGGCTCGCGCCAACCCGCCAATGCCATCGCCCTGCACGAACGGACCGCGGCCGCCGGCCTGCTGGAAGCCGCCGTGCAGGTCGTCGCCGAGGGGATCCCGGTCTTGCTGGCCGTGTACGACATTCCCTTCCCGCCGCCGTTGAACGCCGCCGAACCGATCGCGACCGTGTTCGGCGCGAGCCTGCTGCTGCGCCCGGAACCGACGACGCACACCCTGGCCGAACTGACCATCGAACGGACAAAGGAGGACGGTGGCGCCGCAGATACGATGCACGACCCCGAACTCGAAACCCTGCGCCGTGGCGTGCCTGCCGCCCGCATCCTGCCGCTGCTGCAGGCGCTGGCCGGCGACAGCGGCACCACCGTGACGCTGGACTATCTGGCCGGTCAATGCGTGCGAATCGCCGTGATGCCTGTCCGGACCGCGGCCCATAACAACCCGAACAACCAGGCCAACCAGACGCCGGAGGCACAACCATGAAGCGCGCGCTCGTCACCGGCGGCAGCGGCGCCATCGGCAGTGCGATCTGCGAACAGTTGGCCGCCGACGGCCTGCACGTATTCGTTCATGCCAATCGGGGCCTCTACCGGGCCGAGGCGGTGGTGGCGCGCATCCGCGAACGGGGCGGTTCGGCCGAGGCACTCTGCTTCGACGTGGCCGATGCCGAGGCGACCGCCTGCACCCTGGAACGCCTGCTCACCGACGATCAGCCGATCCAGGTGCTGGTGAACAATGCCGGTATCCACGACGACGCGCCCCTGGCCGGCATGTCGCCGCAGCAATGGCAATCGGTGATCGACGTGTCACTCAACGGCTTCTACCACGTCACCCAGCCGCTCCTGCTGCCGATGATCCGCACCCGCTGGGGCCGCATCGTCAACGTCGCCTCGGTCGCGGGCCTCATGGGCAACCGCGGCCAGGTGAACTACTCGGCCGCCAAGGCCGGGCTGATCGGCGCCACCAGGGCACTGGCCCAGGAAGTCGCTTCGCGGGGGGTGCTCGTCAACGCCGTTGCGCCCGGCATCATCGAATCGCCGATGATCGAATCGGCCTTCCCGCCGGATCGCATCGCCCAGATCGTGCCCCTCAAGCGGGCCGGCACGCCGCAGGAAGTCGCTGATCTGGTGAGCTTCCTCGCCTCGGATCGCGCCGGATACATCACCGGGCAGGTGATCTCCGTGAACGGCGGGATGGCCTGATGCCCGAGGCCACCGACACCGAGCGGAGCACCGCTCGACCCAGCTCTGGACCCTGCGCTAACCCCCGGGCATTCATGCTGACCTTCGACGACGGCCCCGTCCCCGGCAAGACCGATGCCGTGCTCGAGACGCTGCGCCGCTATCGCGGGGAGGACGGCCAGCCCGTGCGGGCCGGCTTCTTCATGGTCGGGGATGCGCCCGAAGGATTCTGGGCCGGCCGCCGGCATTACGCCCCCTACGAAATCTGGATCCGCAAGGGCAGCATGCGCCGCCACCCGGACGTCGTGGCCCGTGTACGGGCGGCCGGGCACCTGATCGGCAACCACACCACCCACCACATCTGGCCGCGCTGGCCCTGGTACCGCTGGCCGATCCTGGGTGCCGAGCGACGGTTGGAAACAGAAATCCGGACCTGGGAAGCCCTCGCCGAGGCGACCGGACAATGGGATGCCGACACCGCACCCCGGCTGTTCCGCACGCCCTATCTTGCCGACACGCCGCTACTGACGCGGGTCGTCCACGCCCAGGGCTACCGGTCCGTCGGCGGGCAGACCGTCGGCGACGCCTCCCCCGAGCACGACCTCGAGGATGTACTCCGGCGGGTTCGCCAGATCATGGAAACCCCCCGCAACGCAACAGGAATCGGCGTCGAGGACGAATCACCGGAGATACCCGTCCCACCCAGGGTGCTGATCTTTCACGACATCCTGCCGCTGACCGTTACCCATTTGAGCGACGTCATCGATCATCTGCTGGCGCAAGGCTACGTGCTGCGGCATTTCGACCCCGACGCACTTCCTGACCCGGGTCAAATCCCATAACCCGAAATCCCCCGCACAAGGGTGGGGATCAGTCGGGTAGCCCTGCCTCCAGCATGACGGTCGCCTGACCGTCGAGCAGCAGACGCCCGCCGGCGGAGACGGAAAACGCATAACGCACGATCTGCGCATTGCCCATCAGCAGACGGGCCTCGATGGCGAGCGGCTCGGCGCAGGCATCCAGCGCATCGACGTGGAAGCTGATCTGCTGTACCCGCGTAAGATAGCCCTTCTTGGCCGCCGTTTCCCGGCGCGCGCGCAAGGCACCATGCACCGCCATGGCCTGGGCCGCATATTCGATGCCCGACGCCACACCCAATCGGCCATCCAGCCGCATGGGGTTGTCGGCTGCCCGGTGACTCGTGGCCAGACAATGGATCACCTCGGGTTGCCAGTCGACGACCTGATCGAGCAGGCACATCGCGCCGTCATGGGGAATCAGGGCCGCGATCTGTGCCCGGTCGAGCTTGGGGGGAACCATCAGAACGACTCCTTTTCGTCCGGCCCGACCGCCGCAGCGGGGCGTGCAAAGATCGCGGAAAGCACCAGGGCGAGCCAGGCGCCGGGCGCCACGGTGCTGCCGAAGGCCTGCAGGATCGGCAGTTGCGAGAAGGCCAGGGTACCGAAGGCGATCACGGTCGTCAGGTTGGCCAGCACCAGCGACGCCAGGGTCAGGGCATCGGGCGACGCCCCCCGGCTGAAGAACAACGCGTAATTCGAACCCACCGCCACGATCAGCAACAGACCCACCAGATGCAGCAGGGTCAGCCGCTCGCCCAGCAAGTTCAGGCCGGCCATCACCAGCACGATGGCGATCGCCAGGGGCGTGAGTACCTGGAACAGGCGCCGCGGCGAGCGCAGGGCAAGGGCAAGCAGGACGACGATGGCCGCCACGCCGAGCAGCGACAGCAGGATCGTGTTGTTCAGATAGCCGTCGTACAGGCGGTTGGACGCCCCCAGCATATCGACGAACAGGGCATCGGGCACCGGCGCCTTGGCCAGGGCCTGCGTCACCGCCGAGCGGACGACCGCTGCGTTGGCTTCGTCGCTGCCCGAATCCCCTGCAGACGCATCGGCCGGATGCTTCGACGGCAGCCGCAACGGCATCAACGCAAGCCACTGTCCGTTGCGCTGTTGCAGGAGGTTGTCCAGAGCCAGCCCGAACGAGCTGCCCTTGAGGGTTTCGGCCGTCAGCAGCAGTTGCTGTCGGGCCGTTTCGACGGCTGCAACGAACGGCGCCAGCTTGTCCGCATGAATCGGCAGGCCCTGCACCGCCTGATCCAGATTCGCCTTCAGGATCGCCGCATCCGGCAGGGCATGCAACCGAGCTTCCTGGGTCGCACGGCTCGGCAGGAAGCGGCTCGGGCTGTCGAAACCACCCAGCACCTGATCGTTCACGAGGGGCTGCAGGGCCCGGCCCGCGGTGGCGGCCTCCTGCAGTACCGCTTCGCGGCTGGCAGCGCGGATCACCACGAAGTAACGGGCATCCGGCGCGCCCATGTCGGCACTCAACTGGGCATCCACCTGCTTGGCGGCCTCGGGAATCGGACTCAGGCCGGACAACCCGCTCTGCCAGATCGTGTCGTGTCGCACGCCGAGCGCAACCAAGGCCGCCAGCGCCAGCAGGATCATGCCGGTACGCAGACGCGGCAACCAGAGCAGCAGCGGCAGCAGCCGCTCGCCGACGGCGCGCAGCGGGCGGACGTTCAGCGTCGGTTTCGGGCAGGCGGGCAGGACGAAGCGCGTCACGACCGCCGCCGTGATCAGTCCCGCCATGGAGTACAGCCCGATCTGCGCCAATCCCGGAAAACCCGACAGCAACAGGGCGGCAAAGCCGATCACGGAGGTCATCACGCCCAGGCGGATCGTCGCCCAGAAACGGGTTACGGCGGCCTGCGCCCCCTGACTCTGGATGAAGTAGTAGATGGAATAGTCGATGGCCTCGCCGATCAGGGTCGTGCCGAACCCGATCGTGATGCCATGCACGGTGCCGAACCCCAGACTGACCGTCGCGATCGCCACCGCCACGCCGGAAAGCACCGGCAGCATGCCCAGCAGCAGCATCGACACGGAGCGATACACGACGAGCAGCAACAGGAGAATGGCCACGCTGCTGATGATGCTGAACCGTTTGACCTCGCCCTTGATGGTCGCCCGCGATTCCACGGAAAACACTGGCGCGCCGGTCACGATCAAACGGGGGCGATCCTGCGCGGCCGGCTGCTGACCCGCAGGGACTCGAAGTCGGTCATAGGTCTGCCGGATGGTCGATACCGCCCGTTCCATCGCATCGGTATCCGACCCGTCGGCGCGGGTCTGGGCCATGAGCAGGCTGCGCTTTCCGTCGGGCGACACCCAGACGCCATCGGCCGTGCGCGGCCCCGAACCGGTACCCAAGCCGCGCAAAAGCGTGAGGAACTCGCCCGTGGGATCACGGGTCAGCAGATTCTTGGTGAGCAGGCCGAGGGGCGCGTTCAGCCGTTCGATGCTGTCCTGGATCGCCGCGTGCAGGCCAGCTGGCGTGAACCGCTCGGGCGTGACGGCAGGACTCAGCAGATAGCGATGATCGAACAGCAGGGCCTGGTCCTGCTTCAGGTAGGTGCCGTCGCCGTTGCGCACCATCGAGAACTGGCCGTCGACACGCAGCGCCTGCCCCAACGCCTGGGAAAGCCGGGCACGCTCGGCGGGGCTGCCGCCCTCGATACCCATCAGGATCATCCGCGAGAAACTGCCGCCCTTGATCTGGTCTACGAGGAAGGCCTGCTCCGCCGTGGGGTGCGCGGGCAGGAAGGCCGACATGTCGGCGGTAAACCGGGTCTGCAGGATGACCACCAGGCTGACCGCGAGCACGGCCAGCCACAGCAGGATCGGTCGAACCCTCAGGCGCATCAGGAGTGTGCCTTGGGCTTGATGGTCATGACGGAACGATCTCCGTCGGACTGGTCGTATTCCAGGGTACGCATGAAATGCCCCGAACCGGTCACGCTGATGCTGTCGATCAGGCTACCGATCCGGCCGCCCGACGGACGCAACACGAGCGTCCAATGATCCCGATCCCCGGTGAGCTGCAGACTGAAAAAACGCTTCAGCAGGGCCAGGTTGCCCGACAGAAGCCCCCGCAGGCTGTCGACATAGGCGGCCGCATCCGGATGCGCCGTCAGATCCAGCGTCTGGGTGTGCTGATCTTCGGTCACGCTCAGCGTCTGCCCCGACAGCGTCATCACGGCAGGTCGGGGCGAAACGGTCCGCTTTTCCAGGGTGTCGGGCGCCCGGTAGGTCAGGGTGCCCGAGGAGACGAGGGGCGTGTCCAGTACGCCGAGGTATTTCTCCTCGGTGTAATCGGCCTGACGAGGCTGATGAGCTGCGAGGCCCTGCATCAGGACGTCGATATTCCAGGGTTCATCGGCCTGGACACCGGCGGGGGCCAGCGTGCCAGCAACCAGGATCAGGGCCCACCCCAGCACGAACCCGCGCAGCCACGACCAGGCCATGACCGGACGCCCCGTCATGATTCTGCCCGCCCGGCGGCGTCATCCGACCAGAAGTCATAGAAATTGAACCAGTTTTCCGGCCAGCGCCGGCAATAGTCCGCCAGCAGGGTCACATAACGATCCTGTGCCGCGAGAATGGCCGTCGAGCGCTCGGCGCGCGGCAGATCCGTAAAATCCGCCAGCGGCTCGAAATGTACCGAGTAGCGATTGCCGCCCTCGTAGACCCCGGTCATGAAGATCACCGGACACCGTAGCAGGGCCGCCATGCGAAACGGTCCGAGGGCGAACGCGGCCGGGGCACCGAGAAAATCGCAGTGTCGCGTGGAATCCGCCCGCAAGGTGCGGTCGGCCAGCATCCCGACGAGATGCCCTTCGCGAATCCGCGCCTCGGCCGTGATCATCGATTCGACCTCGCCCAGGGGGATGATGTCGCTGACGGCCTGCGGATTGACGATCGCCAGGATCTCATTGATCTTTTGCGCATTTTCCGGATACATCAACATGCTGACGCGGAATCCGTCGTGCTGTCGACTCACCGCGCGGATGACCTCGAAACTGCCGAAGTGCGCCCCGATCAGGACCATACCCCGCCCCGGCGTCAGCAGGCCTCGATCGTGAACCGCGATGTCGAACAGGTCGAAGCGATCGTCCAGCAGATACACGCGATCGTGCACCGTGGTGGCGAAGGCATGCAGGTGCCGGAACAGGTCCCGCCAGCGCGGTTCCCGACCGCGAACGCGACGCAGGTATTCGCGGGAGGCGTCCCGTGCCTTGGGCACGAACAACAGGAAATAGGCGGTGATCCCCCACAGGATGAGGCGGCTGGCCGATCGACCGAGACGGCGCGACAGCCACAACATCAGGCGCATCACGAAGCGGTTGCCCCGCTCCGCACGCATCGCCCAGGCCGGCGTATCCAGCGGATCGACCGAGGGTTGGGTCATGTCGGCGCCCCTGTCGAGCCGAGGTCCCGCACAGACAGCGCTCCACTGGCCACCGACACATCGCCGACCCGGATATTGAAGCGATGGAGCGCTGAATCACCCGGGGCCTGCAACGTCAGATCGATCGCTTCCCCGGGACTCACCGGACGCAGGAACTTGGCCTGTTCGATCCGAAGATCGGTCGGCGAGACGGACAGGCGATGCGCCGCATGGCAGAGCACCATGTCCAGCAGCAGGGCACCGGGTACGATGGGCTGTGTCGGGAAATGACCCGCAAAGACCGGATGACCGTCCGGCAGGCAGCGGACGGCGGTGCGGTCCGGCACGTCTTGGGGGATGGCATCGCTCATGGTTTCAGTGACTCCCGATAACGGTCGAGCCGCGCCTGCAGCTGGGCGCGGGGCAACTTGCCCGTCTCATTGTACGGCAGTGCGTCCACCAGGATGAGCGGCCGTGGCAGAAAGACCGGATCGACCCGCAGCCGCAAGGCCGACAGTATCTCCGCACGCGTCCGCTCCGGGGCCACGACAAGGGCACATAATCGCGGAATCGCCTGATCCGGCAACGGGTCCGGCTGGAAGAACACGCCATCCGTCACCCCCGGGATTTCCTTCAGCTGGGCGGTCAATGCGCTCAATGCACTGCGCTTGCCCGCGATGTTCACCTGATCCGCCAGCCGACCCAGCAACCGGAAACGACCGTCGGACAGAACATCCAGTCGATCAGCCAGCCGGATGGGGACTTCGATGTGACCGCCCGATGCCCGAAACACGCCAGACTCGGTAGCGTCCGCCGCCTGATCGTCTGGCAGGGGATCGACCTCGAGCAGCACGCCCGGAAACAGGGTCCAATCGAGGGATTCGACGGGACGGCGCGTGGCGATCTGTCCGGTCTCCGTGCAGCCGTAGATCTCGCGCAGGGGCGCCGCCAACTGCCGCTCTGCCCGTTCGGCCAGCGCCCGATCCAGCGGTGCCGTCGCCAGCAGGAGATGCGCGATGGGCGGAATCGCAAGACCGCTATCCAGCAGCGACTGCAGATGAAAGGGTGTGGTCACCAGCATTCGCGGCTCGGGCATTTCGGCAAGCGCCGCCACGATATCCGCCGGATAGAACGGCCGCCCCGACCAGAGCGGACAACCGCCGAGCATGCAGAGCAGCACCGTCGATTCGAGACCGAACATGTGTTGCGGCGGCACCGTCCCGACGATCGATACGGCGCCGTCCAGGCCGAGGGCTGTCTGAGCGCCCCGCACGTTGCGCACCAGCTTGCCCCAGGTCTTGGCGTGCGGGACCGGGCGTCCGGTCGAACCGGAGGTGAAGACGAAGGCCACCTGCTGGGCGCCGGCAACGGCAGGGATCGCCTCTGCTGAGGACAACGCCGGAACCGCCGTCGGATAAGCCAGCTGTGGTGCCGGCAAGGTCCATTCCACCTGATCGTGCAGGCAGACCGTGTCCGGGAAGCATTCGAGCAGGTGCCGCAGGGTGTCGTCGGCATGGTTCGAAGGCAAGAGGCTGACGTTTCCCGACTGCGCGGCCGCCGCCAGACCAACCATGAACCGGTACCGGTCCTGGCAGAGATTCAGGACCGGCGCGGCTGTGGGCGGCCGATCAGGCTGAAGCCCGACCAGCAGATCTGCCAGATACTGCGCTTCGGCCAGGAAACGCCCGGCAGTGATGCGTTCGCCCGGCCGGTAGAGCATGACCCGATCCAGATCAGGGTAGTCGATCAGTGGGTACGCATCGGTCGCAACCATCATGCTTCCGTGCTCGACGCCCCGACTACTGCCTGCCGCCGGGTCCGCTCACGGTAGGCGCGGAAGGCGCTCAGCGGGCCCAGGTGATCCTCCGGTGGCAACACGCGCTTGCGAACCGCATATTCGACCACGAAAACCAGCACCACCAGCGGCAGGGTCAGCAGGTTGGCGAAAGCGGACCAGACGGCGACCGGAGCCAGGAAGAACAGGGTCGTCGACAGGATGACCATCGACAGGAAAAAACCCGTCCATACCTGGGTGATTCGGGTCGTGTACCAATGCAACAGGGGGTGCATGACCGGGTGCATCTGCCCGGCGAACGCAGTGCAAAGCGGTTCCCGTCCCCGCCGAAGGCTTTGGCCGAACCACAGACCGAGCAGCAGATTCACCGTGACGTTCTGGATGAAGTATATCCAGCGCACATGGTGCTCCAGGACCGGCAACGAGAGAAACGCCAGACCCGCCATGCCCAGCAAAACCAGGCAACAGGCCAGATTGCCGACGGTGGCCCGGATCATGCCAAGTACCACCACGGCCATGGGCAGCAGCGCGAGAACCACGGCCCAGGCCTGGACGCTGGCCTGACGGCTCAGATAATGCGCCATGCCCATATCCAGCGCGACCAGCAGGGCGATCACGATCGTGCGACGGACGGTGCGCGTAGTCTTCGGCCCGTCGTCCTCGTTCGGCGCGGGGCTCGGGTTCATTGCTGTCGGTTGGCGGCGACGTGCTGGGTCAGGTGGCGCAGAGACGAGAAGATACGCACGTTGTCCTCGTTATCGCTACGCAGGGGGAACCCGTACCGCTTGGAAATCACCATGGCGATTTCGAGAATGTCGATGGAATCCAGACCCAGGCCCTCGCCAAACAAGGGGGCATCCGGATCGATATCTCCGGCGGCCACCTCCAGATTCAGTGCCGACACGATCAGTTCGGCCACCTCGTGCATCAGCGGGAGATCGTCGTTCGGTGTTCCGGTGGTCATAAAACGCTGTCCTTGTGCCATTCGATTGAAAAATTGTAGGGCATTAAAAATGATTCGCCCGCCGGAAGGCAAGCACCGCATTACTGCCGCCAAAGGCAAAGGAATTGCTCAGGGCAGCCTCGACCCCGGACCCGCGCAGCGCCTCGCCCGTGACGTGCCGCAGCCCGGTACACTGCGGATCGATCTCGTCAAGGTTGGCCGTCGGTGGAATGGCATCCTGTTGCAGGGCCAGTACGGTAATAAGCGCCTCGATGGCCCCCGTCGCACCCATGGCATGCCCGTGCATGGACTTGGAGGCACTGATGGCCACAGCCGCAGCCCGCGCCCCGAAAACCGACTTCAGAGCGGCGATTTCGGTCGGGTCCCCTTCGCGGGTCGCCGTACCATGCGCATTCACATAACCCACGGCGTCCAACGGAATTTCGGCCTGGTCCAGGGCCTGCCGGATCGCCTGCACCTGGCCTTCCCGAGCGGGGCGGACCAGATGCTGGTGATCGCAGCTGGCGCCGTAACCGGCCAGTTCGGCGAGGATGGGGGCGCCCCGCGCCATGGCATGGTCCCAGTCTTCCAGTACCAGCGCCGCCGCCCCTTCGGCCAGCACCAGCCCGGCACGGCGGGCGTGAAACGGTCGACTGGCCTCGGCCGCGGTCGTGGCGTCCCCGGGCGCCAGGATCCGCATGGCGTCCCAGGCCCGAACCACCGAATAGGCCAGCGTGGCATCGGATCCGCCGGTGACCATGATCTTGGCCTGACCGTTGCGGATGCGCGTGAAGGCTTCGCCGATCGCCGCCGATGCGGAAGCACAGGCCACGGTGTAGCTCAGACAGGAATTGCCCAGCCCCAACTGGATGGCGATCTGGGAGGAAGCGGCATTGTTCATGCCCAGTACGACGGAACTGGGCGAAACCCGTGCCTGTCCATTGAGCCACAGGTCCCGGTAGCCCCGCTCATAGACCTGGACGCCGCCCAGCGCGGAACCCCAGGCCACGCCCGCCATCCAGGGGTCGAACGCGCCTTCGGCATCCAGACCCGCCTGCTTCCAGGCTTCCAGGGCCGAAGCCATGCCCATCTGGGCGAACCGATCCATCGTACCGGCCAGCGGCTTGCCGAGGCGGGCCACCGCATCAAATTCGGCACAGCGAACGACTGGCAGGGCCAGCGGCTTCGGCACATCCTGGGTTTCGTACCAGCGCACGGCCGATTCGCCGCGCAGCATGCGCTGGAAAAAATCGTGGGTGTCGCCCCCGAAGGGGCTCACCATGCCAAGGCCGGTCACGGCCACGCGACGCGGCATGTTCAAGCGACGCCGTCGCCGTGTTCCGGCATGAAGCGTTCGACGAGGTCGATCAGGTCCTGCACCGTCTTGGGGGTGACGGCATCGTTGGGTATCTGCACATCCCATTGCGCCTCGAACTCGAAGATCAACTCCAGCAACGAAAACGAATCGATTTGCAGATCCGCCAGCAAGCGGTCGGGCTGGACGAGCGCTGGATCGACATCCGTTCGCTCCTGCAGGAAATTTCGAATCAATTCGATGGGTGTCATGAAATCAGTCAACGGGTGGCGTGGCGCACGGCACGAACGAGACGCTCGGGCGGGAGCGTGGCCGGGCAAATAAATAGGTATAGCCACACGATCTTAAAGGGGCCGACAACGAACGGCAAACAAAACCCGTCGTGGCACGGCAAGACCAATGTCCCGGCAAATCGGCAAGCCGTGCCGCAATTCCCCGACGATCCGAAAACCGGGTGCTACCATTGAAAGGAATGCCGCAAGATTTGTGAACCGGGCCAAGGCAGCCCGTGACCCAACCGCACAGCCTGCGGCCGGGTTCGAATCCCTGGAGCGCGCCCCATGACCGATCCGACGTTGATGGTGGACCTGGCCCGTCTCGATTTCGCCTGGATCACCACCATGCACATCCTCTACCCACCGCTGACCATCGGACTGGCGGTGTTTCTGTTCTTCGCCGAACTACGCTGGCTCAACACGCGGGACGAGGGCTGGTATCGGCTGACCCGGTTTTTCGAGCGGCTGTTCGTCATCAATTTCGGCGCGGGGGTGGCCACCGGCGTGACCATGGAAATGGCCTTCGGCATCCTGTTCGGCCCGTTCTCGCAAGCCGCCGGCCCCTTCTTCGGCAACATCCTCGGTTACGAAACCATTACCGCCTTCATGTACGAGGCAGGCTTCATCGGCCTGATGATCTTCGGCTGGGGGAAGATCGGCCCGAAGATGCACCTGTTCGCCACCTTCAACGTCGCCTTTTCCTCGATCCTCTCCGCGTTCTGGATCATGGTGGCCAATTCCTGGATGCAGACGCCGACCGGCGTCCACCTCGAGCGAGGCCTGTTCCTCGTCGACGACTGGACGGCCGCCATCTTCAACCCGAACTTCCTGACTGCCTTCCCGCACATGCTCGTCGCCTCGCTCGAGATCGGCCTGTTCTTCGTGGCGGGCGTATCGGCCTGGATGGTGTACCGCAATCGGCAGGGCCCCCTCTTCCTGCGCACGCTGACGGCATCGCTCATGGCTCTGGTGATTGTCGCGCCATTGCAGATCGCCATCGGCGACAGTCTGGGGCGCAGCGTCGCCCGGCACGACCCCGCCGCCCTGGCCGCCATGGAAGGGCACTGGCACACCTACCGTGCCGACGGCAGCCCGAACACCAACTGGAACGTCGTGGCCTGGCCGGACCCGGACCAAGGCACCAATGCCTTCGAAATCGGCATTCCCCATGTTTTGAGCCTGCTGGAGGACCACCGCTGGACCAGCGTCGTACCCGGGCTCGACCGGTTCGCCCCGGAAGATCGCCCGCCGGTCGTGATCCCGTTCTATTCGTTCCGCATCATGGTCGCCACCGGATTCGCTCTGTTCTTCATCGCGCTCTGGGCACTCGTCCTGAAATGGCGGGGTCGATTCTCTGTGGCAGCATTGCAGCAACGGCCCTGGTTTTTGCGCTTGGTGATACTCAGTGCCCTCCTCCCGTTCATCGCGGTCTGGACAGGGTGGTGGACCCGGGAAGTGGCACGCCAACCCTGGCTCATCCATGGCCTGATGCGGACCAGCGAGGGCGTGAGCCAGATGAGCATCCCGGCGGAAATCCTCTGGTTCATCGGTTTCTTCCTGTTCGATCTGATCGTCTGGCTGGGGACCTGGTACTTCTTCGGCAAGGTCGTGCGTCACGGCCCGGAGGAAGGGGAAGCGCCCCGCAACGACGCGCCGGGCATGCCTCTGGGCACGCTTCCGAAGCCGGAAAGCGATGCGGAAACGTCACCGACATTCATACGGCCGACCGCCTGACTCACCCGGAAAACGCGAGGTTCGCCATGTCGCACATCATGGAACTCACCCAGCCCTACCAGTGGTTCACCGTGATCTGGTGGCTTCTGATCGGTCTGTTCGTGGTGCTCTACATCATTCTCGATGGCGCCGATCTCGGCTCCGGGATCTTTTCCCTGTTTCACCCCGACAGCAAGGAGCGCGGTGCGATCATGGCCTCGATGGCCGGGACCTGGGATGCCAACGAGACCTGGCTCGTGGTGGCTGGCGGCGCCATCTTCGGCACCTTTCCGCTGGCCTACGGCTCGCTGTTCCATTATCTGATGATTCCGTTGATGGTCGTGCTCTGGGGCATCATCCTGCGCGCCGTCTCCCTGGAATTCCATCACCATGCGCACCGCAGCCGGCGGATCTGGGACTGGGGTTTCGGCATCGGCAGTCTCGTCACCAGCTTTGCCGCCGGCGTCTGCCTGGGTGCGTTCCTGCAAGGGTTTCCGATCAGCGGCTCGCCCGTGCCGACCTTCAACGGGGGCGTGCTGGATTTCCTGACGCCATTCAGTCTCTGGACGGGGTTCACCGCCGTCATCGCCGCAGCCCTCGCCGGGGGCGTTTATCTGCGTGCCCGCTTCGAACGGGATTCGACCATCTACGCCCAGGCCATGATCTGGACCGATCGGATGTTCTATCTCGCCCTGGCTGCCATTCTGGGCACGGTGCTCTGGTCGTTCCTGGCCTTCCCCTGGGCCCGTGCCCGCTGGATCGGTCCGGAATGGTGGGTCTTCATCCTGGCGGGGGCCCTCGTGCTGTTCGCGACCTGGTCGATGCGCCGCGCCTCCCATCACCAACAGGACATCCGCGCCATGCTCTGGCTCGGCGTGATCGTGTTCATCAATTTCGGCACGATGATGGCAACCCTCTACCCCTGGTTCGTACCAGGCACGCTCACCATTTTCGATGCCGCAAACCCCTCGAATTCACTGGCAGCGTTCAGCTACTCGATGCTCGGCTTCATTCCCGTCATGCTGGCCTACAACTTTTATCAGGCCTGGATATTCCGGGCACGACTACAAAGTCTGGCGGCCTACGAGTAGCGATGCACGATTCGCTCACATTAGCCGCCCTGTGGCGCTTGCGGGCGCTTTCGCTGTTAACCCTGGGACCGGGGCTCGGATTGCTGCTGGTCGACCGGATCTTCGGCCTGCCCGTCGCATTGCGCTGGCAGGCTGCCGGCGTGGGTCTGCTGATGGCCGGACTGTTTCTTTATCTCGTCACGAAGGAACGGGACGCCATCCGCCACGAGACGCAAAACCGATGAT
Source organism: Halothiobacillus diazotrophicus (assembly GCF_001663815.1). NCBI lineage: Bacteria > Pseudomonadati > Pseudomonadota > Gammaproteobacteria > Chromatiales > Halothiobacillaceae > Halothiobacillus > Halothiobacillus diazotrophicus. The sequence goes on along the minus strand of NZ_CP016027.1, from coordinate 2,726,625 downwards.
CCGCTTGCCCTGCACGCTCGTCTGATGCGCCCCGCCCCCGCACCGTCAAAAGCGCAAACCCGCCGCCTCGACCGCTGGCTACGCAGCGAGGCACGCAACGTCCGCCAGCCCCTGCGGGCGGCGGTCGCGCTCGACGGCCTGAACGGTTTTCTGCTGATCGCCCAGTGCTGGCTGCTGGCGCTGACCCTGAACGCCACGGCCCTGGAACATGCCCTGGATCATGCCCAGGCACATTCCCTGGAAAAGCATTCGCTGGAAGACGTCTGGGGCTATATCGCCGCGATTGCGTGCCTGTTCGTCCTGCGGGCGATCCTGAACTATCTGGCCCAACGCCTGGCTTTCGAGGCGGGCGCCCGACTGCGCACCGGGCTGCGCGCCCGTCTGTTCGCCCGAATCGAGGAACTCGGCCCCGCCTGGAGCCGCAACCAGCGCAGCGGGGATATCGCCACGCGGCTCGTGGACGGTGTGGAGGCTCTGGACGGCTACATTGCCGGATACCTGCCGCAGGTGCGCCGTGCGCTGCTCATTCCGGCGGCGATCCTCGTGTTCGTCTTTCCCGCCGACTGGGTTTCGGGCCTGATACTGGCCATCACCGCACCGCTGATCCCCCTGTTCATGATCCTCATCGGCGGCGAGACCGAAAGGCTCAACCAGCGGCAATGGCGCAGCCTGGCGCGTATGGGCGCGCATTTTTTCGATCTGATCGAAGGACTGACCACCCTCAAGCTGTTCAACGCGGCCCGGCGCGAAGCCCGGCTGGTCGGGCGCATCGCCGAGGACTATCGTCAGGAAACGATGGGCGTGCTGCGCGTGGCCTTTCTCTCCTCGATGGTGCTGGAGTTCCTGGCCGCCATCAGCATCGCGATGGTCGCGGTATATGTCGGCTTCCGGCTGATGTACGGCGAGATCCATTTCCAGAACGGCATTTTCGTTCTGCTGCTTGCCCCGGAGTTCTACCTGCCGCTGCGCAGTCTGGGCAACCAGTTCCACGCCCGCATGGATGCGCTGGGGGCCGTCGAACCGATCATCGAACTGTTGAACGCCCCGTCACCGACCGATCGACAAACGGACCACCGGGGCACTGTCCCTTGCCATGCCCAAGATGCCAACCCGAATGCAGGCCTGCGCGAAGGCTCTGATGAAGACCGGAACGAAGAAAACCCGGATGACCACCCGGAAGCAGATCCCGACAAAGCACCGGGCGATATCGTCTTCGATGGGGTCGATTTCGCCTACCCCGGCGGTCAACCGCTGTTCCACCATCTCGACCTGACGCTACCGGCCGGCTGCGTCACTGCCCTGGTCGGCCCCAGCGGCGCCGGGAAAAGCACGCTGACCCAGTTGCTGATGGGCTTTTTGCCACCGACGGCTGGCCGGATCCGGATCGGCGGGAAGGACCTTGCCCACATCGATCCGGAGGCTTGGCGGCGCCACATCGCCTGGGTGCCGCAAAGCCCCACCCTCTTCCTCGGTACGCTGGCGGAAAACATCGCGCTCGACCGGGATGCGGCAGCCGCGCCGATCGACGACCGGACCCGAAGCGCACTATGGCAGGCCGCCGAACGTGCTCAGGCACTGGCCTTCATCGAGCGGCTGCCCAAGGGCTTCGATACCCGGGTGGGCGAGCGCGGCCAGGGGCTTTCCGGCGGGGAAATCCAGCGTATCGCCCTCGCCCGGGCGTTCTACAAGGATGCGCCGATCGTGGTGCTGGACGAACCCACGGCCAGCCTCGATCCCGAAAGCGAACGCCTGGTCAGCGCGGCCATCGCCCGCCTGGCCGAAAAACGGACCGTGCTCGTCATTGCCCATCGCCTATCCACCCTCGCGTCCTGCGACCGGATTCTCTACCTTAATGACGGACGCATCCTCGAACAGGGCAGCCATGCCGATCTGATCGCACACGATGGCGCCTACGCGGACCTCTACCATCGCTATCGTCAGGCGACCTCATGACGCGCGCCACGAAACATCGGGAACTGCGCTGGCTCATCGGTCTGACCCGTCCCTACCGGGGCTGGATGCTCGCCGGCGTGCTGCTCGCCACGCTGGTCATCCTCGCCAATGTCGCCCTGCTCGCCCTGTCCGGCTGGTTCATCGCCGCCATGGCCCTGGCCGGTCTGGGCGGCGGCGCCATCAACTACTTCACCCCGGCCGCCGCCATTCGCGGGCTGGCCATCGCCCGCACCGCCGGCCGCTATCTGGAACGGCTCGTCACCCACGAAGCCACGTTCCGCCTGCTGGCCGGGCTGCGCCAATGGTTCTTCGAGCACCTCGAACCCCTGGTACCGGCGCGTTTGCAGGATCGATCCGGCGGCGACCTGCTGAGTCGCATCCGTGCGGACATCGACAGCCTGGAAGGCGCCTATCTGCGCCTGTTCGGCCCGGTCGTCACGGCCGTCTTGACGACGTTTTTGATGGGTCTTTTCCTGCTGTTCTGGAGCCCCGGCATCGCCGCTGTGGATCTGGCCGGCCTGCTACTGGCCGGGATCGTCGTGCCGATGATCGTGCTGCGGACAGGACTCGATGCCGGTCGGGCGCTTGTCGAAGCCCGCGCGACCCTGCGTCAGCGCACGGCCGAAACCCTGCGCGGACTGGCCGAACTCAACCTGTTCGGCAACCCGCAACATCGTCTCGACCGGCTACGCCGGGACAACGCCGAACTGATCGAACCCCAGCGCCGGCAGAACCGGCTCGATGCCGGGGGCAACGCCCTGAACGGCCTGATCGCCCAGTTCACGTGGCTTGGCATGCTGGTGCTCGCGATCGATCTCGTCCGGAATGCGCACATCACCGGCCCGGAACTCGTCATGCTCGCCCTGTTCGGCATGGCCAGCTTCGAAGCCGTCGCCATGCTGCCGCCGGCTTGGCGCGCCTGGGGAGAAACGCGTCAGGCGGCGCGGCGAATTCTGGATCTCGTGGATGCCGAGCCGGCGGTACCGGACCCCGACGTGCAGGAACCACCACCGACTCGATTCGACCTCGACTTCGACCGGATCACGCTGCGTTATCCGGGGCGGGCCGAACCGGCACTGGATGCGGTCAGCCTCGTCGTGCCGCAAGGCGGCATCGTCGCCCTGCGCGGTGCCAGCGGCTCCGGCAAGACCAGCCTGCTGAACGCCCTGCTCCGCTTCTGGCCGCTGACCGACGGCGACATCCGGATCGGCGGCCGATCGATCCGGACCCTGAGCGGCGATGGCGTTCGCGGGCTCTGCGCCGTGGTCAGCCAGCATACCCATCTCTTCAACACGACGATCGCCACCAATCTGCGGCTGGCCCGGCCCGAGGCGACCGAGGCGGAGCTCCGTGCCGTCCTGGCGGCCGTGGGCCTGGACGACGCCATCGCCGCCTGGCCGCAGGGGCTCGACACGGAGGTCGGAGAAGCCGCCACCCGTTTGTCCGGCGGCCAGGCACGGCGCATCGCCATTGCCCGCGCGCTGCTGAAAGACGCGCCCGTCGTCCTGCTCGACGAACCGACCGAAGGATTGGATGCCGCCAGCGAGCGCGTCGTCGTCGAAGCCCTCCGGCGCTTGATCGCAGGGCGAACAGCCCTCATGATTAGTCATCGGCCACAATTACTTTCCCTGGCTAATCAAATCGTCCATCTGGATCAAGGCAGGATCGTTCACCCATGAAGTTTCCAACGCTCCCCGGGCACCCGGCTGCCCACCCGCACAAGCTGGCGCTGCCGATGGGTGCCGCACTGCTGGCGTGTCTTTCCCCGCTGCTTTCCGGATGCGCCGTGGTGTCGACCACCGCCAGCGTGGCCGGAACGGCCGTTTCCACGACCGTGGGCGTCGCCAGTACCGCTGTCGGCGTCGGCGTTTCCGCCACCAAGGGCGCAGTGGATCTGGCCACCCCTTGATCCGAACGTCCGTCCTTCGTTACAGCGTATGGGAGAACGCTGCATGTCGTCCCGTAGTTCATTGATTGACTGGCCCGGCGGCCTGCGCGTGGTTCTCCATCTGATCCTGCTCTGGCCAGCCGCCATCTGGCTGGCCTGGACAGCACTCGTTCAGGTCAATTTCCTGTATCCGCTGGACTATCACCTGCTCGACATCCCGGCGACCATCGCCAAATATGCGCCGCAGAACCGGCACGGCAAGCAGAATTTCGTCCAGACCGACGAAGCCGAGCGCATCCGCCTGTTCGCAGCCATCACCCGGGATATCCAGCAAGGCGGCCAGGGACTGGCCACCATCCACTATCGCGATCCACAGGGGCACGACCTCGGTGTCTTCCTCACTCCGGCCGAGGTCACCCATCTCACGGACGTCGCCGCCCTCGTCAAGCAGGGAAATCGGTTCGGCTTTCTCGCCCTGCTCGGCTGGCTGCTGGTGGTGGCCGTGAGCCTCTGGCGCAAAATCCCCCTCCCCGGACTTCGCGGCCTGTCCATCGGCAATGGGCTGCTGATCACGGGTACCGCCCTCGCGGTCGCATTGATCGGCCCCATGCAGGTGTTCAACGCCTTCCATCGCAGCGTCTTTCCCCCCGATCACACCTGGTTTTTCTACTATCAGGATTCCCTGATGACCACCTTCATGCAGGCCCCCACGCTCTTCGGCCTGATCGTGCTCTGGTGGCTCCTGCTGACCGCCATCATCCTGATTCTGCTCTGGGCATTGGCCCGGGGACTGAGCCGGCTGATCCGGCATCCCCATGCCTTCACGCTGACCGGCATCGACACGAAACCCTCCTGAGCTCAGTCGGCGACCTGCGTCGCATCCATCGCCAACCCCGACCGCAACGCTTCGACGAAGGCAGCTCCGACGATCCCCGCCACAAAATCCGGCCGCACCACGAGATGCAGTGGTGCCCGCTCGCTGCGCGCACACCCCAGGGGCAGTGGCGCGATCCCGGGACGCGCGGCAATCAGACTGTCCGGCAGCCAGGCAAATCCCCAACCCGCCTCGATCAGGCCAATCGCCGTATGCAGATGATCGACCGTGAAGCGCTGCTCCGCCGCAAGCCAGCTGCCATTGGTCATCCGACCCGGCGCCGAATCCCGGATCACGATCTGGCGATGTGCGCGCAACTGGGCCTCGCTGATGGTTTCGCCGGTTTCGCGCGCCGATCGCTGCAAGGGGTGGTCGACCGCCGCACAGGCGACGAGATGAATCTCGCCGACGGTTTCTCGGGAGAAGCCCATCACGGTCTGAGTGCCCAGATACAAACCGACCTCGCCGGCCTGCAGACGGGCCGGACCGCCACCGAGCACGGTTTCGTACATTTCCAGCCGCGTATGGGGGAAGGTGCAGGCAAGATGGGCCAGGGCAGGCGCGATGGCGCTCAGGGGAATGATCTGGTCGATCGCCACGGACAACACAGGTTCGATACCCCGGGCGAACTGCGTCACCACCTGATGTACGCTATCCAGATCGCGCAGGACGGGACGGATGCGATCGGTCAGCAATCGGCCCACTTCCGTCAGAACCAGACGGCGCCCCGAGTAGTCCACCAGGGAGAGGCCCGTTTGCGCCTCCAGCTGCTTGATGGCATGGCTCAAGGTTGACGGGGTGCGGTGGAATTCCTTCGCCGCCGCCTGAAGCCCGCCCAACTCGATGACGCCGATCAGCCAGCGCCAGGCACGCAGATCATCCATACCCACCCCATTCGCTTTCAAAAAATCGAAATTTATATGCAATTAATTTCGATTTTATCAGAAGACTTGATCATCTAAGCTGACGTAAAACATTCACCGGGAGCACCAGATGAACACGATCACCACCCGCACCGCACAACCCACCCAAGACGGCGCCGGCGTCAAGATCCGCCGGATCAACGATGCCAACGGCCAACTCGACCCCTTCCTGATGGTCGATGAGCTGAAATCGAACGTGAAGGACGACTATATCGGCGGCTTTCCGCCCCATCCCCATCGGGGCTTCGAAACCCTGACCTATCTGCTGCACGGCGGTCTGCGCCACCGCGACTCCGAAGGGCATCAGGGCGGCGTCGGCAGCGGCGGCGCCCAGTGGATGCGGGCCGGGCGCGGCGTCGTCCATTCGGAAATGCCGACGACCGACAGCAATGGCCTGCACGGCTTCCAGGTCTGGATCAACCTGCCCGCCCGACTGAAGATGAGCGACCCGACCTACCGCGATCTGCAGGGCGAGGACATTCCCGAAATGTCCTTCGCCGGCGGATCTGCGCGCCTGATCGCCGACCAGTGGGTCTTCAACGGCGAAACCGGCCAGGGCGCCCTCGACACCCTGGGCGATGGCGCGGGCATGGCCGACCTGCGTATTGACGCCGGTGCAACGGTTCAGGTCGTGCTGCCCGCCGGTTATCGCCTGCAGGCCTACATCTATGAGGGGCAGGTTCGCACAGCGGACGGTCAATCCCATGGCGACGGCACGCTGGTGCTCCTGCCGCAGACGGGCGACACCGTGGCACTCGACGCGGTCGAGGCAGCCGGCCTGCTCCTGCTGGCCGGTCGGCCGCTGGGCGAACCCATTGCCTACGGCGGTCCGTTCGTGATGAACACGCCCGCCGAGATCCAGCAGGCCATCCGGGATTATCAATCCGGCCGGATGGGCACTCTCTGAGCCCTGAAACACCCGAATCGTTTTCCGAATCCGTATCAGCCCGAAACCGACTTAGCAAGGAGTCACCATGGACGCCCATACCGCCATACATCAACGCTATTCCGCCAACGTCTACGACCCCGACCGTCCGGTCAGCTCGGAAATTCTCGATCAACTGATCGATGCGGCCCGTCAGGCGCCCAGCGCCTACAACATGCAGCAATCCCGCTTCGTCGCCGTCCAGGACCTGGAAGCGCGGCGGGTGCTGCGTTCCATTGCCTACGATCAGGCCAAGGTGGAAATGGCGCCGGTTGTGATCGTCGTGCTCGGCGATCTCCAGTCCCACCTCACCTTCCCCGAAATCACCCGGGCCGACCAGGCTGCCGGCATCTACGACCAAGGGCTGGCCGACTATTTCGTCCAGGCGGTCCAAGGCACCTATTCCGACCCGCGCCGTGCCCATGACGAAGCGATCCGCTCGGGCTCGCTGGCCGCCATGAACCTCATGACGGAAGCCACGGCACTGGGTTTGGCCACCAGCCCGATGATCGGTTTCGATCCAATCAAGTTCAAGGAGACCTTCGCCATCGCCGAGCATTATCTGCCGGTGTTCATGATCGCCGTCGGCTACCCGGCGGCGGGCAACTGGCCGAAAAAAACCCGCCGCAGCCTCGACGAACTCCTGGTTCGGGATGCGCGGCCGCACCAGAAGAACGCCTTCTCCCAATAAGGCAATGCACGGGCGGACTCACCCGCCGCCCATCCGATCCGGCAGTGGATTGATGCACAAATCCCCATGCACCCACGGTGCAGTGCAGCGTAAATGCTCCGGACTATGTGACCTATTTATTAATTAGCAACACTTTAAATTTCATGGACTATTGACGAACATTCCAGCTCCCGGATAGAGTGCTCCTGCGCAGGATTGCAAGGGACGTTGCACATGCCTTTTCCCCGGATGGAAATCTTCTCTCGCCCTCAGACGATGACAGCAGCAGCCCTTTTATGGATTGCCCTTTTCATCGCCCCATCGGCTTTAGCCCTGCCTTTCGATTGCCCGCATAACCACTGTGGCCTCCTGACGAAGCAATCGCCGCCCGATATCCTGGTCGGCCAGGTCGAGGCCGTGGCCACATCCAAACAGACGCTTCAAGTCTTTCATTGGGCCCGTGATCATCATTTCTGGCACAACGTCCCGGCCGATGCGCAGGGCTATCCCGCGTTCGTCACGCTGCTGTCGTTATCCATCCCCGTAACGAAGGATGGTCATACCAATCGACATTCCGTCACGGTGGCCATGACCCGTGAAGAATACGAGTCTGGCCCGATCTTGCCCGGCGCGGTGATCCGGTATGCCCCTCACGCGTTCTACGGCAACAATGCGGCGTACCGTAATGCCCGAACCCAGCACGATCCGCTGAAGGAGTCCTATTGGTGGACCTTGGGTTGCATTGCCCAGTTATGTGCGCCGAACGATAGCCAATGCCTCGCGCGTTACAGTCCCGGGCGCTTCGATTGGCATAGCGGCGCACAGCTGGACTTGATGTCCGGGACGCCCACGCCCAATGGCATCGTGATCGATACCCTGACCCTGTTACCCAAACCCCGGCCTCGATAACCGGGGTTTTTTAATGTCCGGACCGGCCTAAACGCATCGATAACCCTGATTCGCGCTCGGTAATGAGCCCAACTCGGAGAACCATTGCATGTATCGCTTGACTGTTCGCCTGATAGCCACGCTATTGCTCGTTAGTTCCGGTGTTAATGCTTCTGCCGCCCCATCCGCCGATTCGGCGCAATCGACCATGACGATGCACCGCTTCGGGGTATTCGAGACCCCGCTGATCCCGATTGGCGGCAGCCCGGCGTCCCAGGAAAATCGCGAACTGCGATCCGCAATCGAGGCCTATCGCACGTCCGGCGACGCGGAGCAGCTTGCACCCATCGACCATTTTCTTCAGTCGCATCCGCAATCGCCCTGGCGCACTGCACTGCTGGTCAACGAAGGCTTGGCCTACGCGCATGCCGGCATGTTCTCGAACGCCATCGACAAGCTTCAGACCGTCTGGAATACGCGTGCCAACCTGACGCTTCGGACCGAAGCTCAGCAAGCGCTGATACAGAAGGTCTACGGCAAACTGCTCTGGTTGCACACCGTGCTCGGCCATGCCGAGGCGGTAAAAACGCTTTTGTCAGAAGGTAAAGGCATGGTGCTGACCGGCGCGGCCCAGGCACAGAAAACTCAGGCCGAGGAAGGTCTGTGGCGGATGGAGCACGAACCTGCCCACGCCCGGATCTGCGGCCTGGTAGCCCTTGAGCAACTCATGAAGAAACAGGGCGACGTACAAGGCATCGCCCGAATCGCACACGATAAGGCCGGTCCGAAAGGCATTGATCTCTCCCAGTTGGAGGCCTTGTCGGATGATGCGGGGCTCAATGCCCGCGTAATTTTCCGTCATCGCGCGGCGCCGATTCCCGTGCCGTCCGTGGTGCACTGGAAAGTCGGGCACTACGCCACGATCGTCGGCGAGTCCGGCGGCCGTTACCACATCAAGGATGCGGCGATTGGTCGCGACTACTGGATGACCCAGGCAGCGATCCGTTCCGAATCCAGCGGTTATTTTCTGGTACCCGATTCCACCCTCGCGAAGGGCAAACAGTCATGGCGCACCGTCGCGACCGCCGAAGCGGAACGGGTCTATGGGGCGGGCATCACACCGGGCAATAACCCGAACGATACCTCCAGCGGTGACCCAGGCGTCGGTGGCGGTTCACCGCCGCCCTCTTGTGGCGGTGGCGGTGGCGGCGGCTCCCCCCTGGGCATGCCGCAGTACACGGTCAAGGCCATGCTCGTCAGTCTGAGCGTGCAGGATACCCCCCTCGCCTACACGCCGCCCAAGGGACCGGCGGTTCCGGTGAGCATTATCTACAGCCAGCGCGAAGCCAATCAGCCCGCCAACTTCACCTTTGGCAACCTCGGGCAGAAATGGGTATCCAACTGGATCTCCTACGTTCAGGACGATCCCAATGCGCCGGGCAGCAATGTCACCATCGCCCTGCGTGGTGGCGGCACACGCACCTATGGCGGCTATAACGCCTCCACGGGCGCCTTCGCGCCGGAAGAGCGCACCGGCGCCCATCTGGTCCAGGTTTCCAGTAACCCGGCGACCTATGAACGGCGTATGCCCGACGGCAGCAAGGACGTGTATGGCGCCTCCGACGGCAGCGCGTATTTCCCGCGCCGGGTGTTCCTGACCCAGGTCGTCGATCCCTCCGGCAATGCGGTCACGCTGAACTACGACAGCCAGATGCGCCTGACCACGCTGACCGATGCACTGGGCCAGAAAACCACCTTCCAATATGGCGATAGCCAGTACCCGTTACAGATGACCGGCGTCACCGGCCCCTTCGGCCGCACCGTCGCGATCAGTTACGACGATCAGGGCCGCCTGATCGGCATTACCGACGCCATCGGCATGCACAGCAGCTTCACTTACGACAGCGGCACGTTCATGACGGCCATGACGACACCCTATGGCACCACACAGTTCGACGGCGGGCAGAACGGTACCACGCGCTGGTTGGACATCACCGATCCCCAGGGCCAGAAAGAGCGCGTCGAGTTCCGGCACAACGCACCGGGCATCCCATTCAGCGACAGTCCCGTCCCGCAGGGTATTAACACGTTCAACGCGTACATCAACTCCCGGGACACCTTTTATTGGGATAAAACCGCCATGCAACGGGCCCCCGGTGACTACACCCAGGCGCAGATTTTCCATTGGTTGCACAAGGTCGATGCGCCCTATTACGGCTATACCTCGGGCGCCCTGGAAAGCATTAAAGAACCGCTGGAACACCGCATCTGGTTCAACTACCCCAACCAAAGTTGGGCCGGCGGCAATGGTGGCCTGGACAAACCCTCTGCCATCGCGCGAGTCCTGGCGGACGGCAGCACGCAGCTACAACGTTTCAGCTACAACACCTACGGCCGGACGACGCAATCTATCGACCCCGTTGGGCGGACACTGAACTACACCTACGCAGCCGATGGCATCGACCTCATCCAGGTCGCCCGCAAGACAGCCAGCGGTGAAGACATCCTTGCCCGCCTGACGTACAACGGTCAGCACGAACCGCTGACCTATACCGACGCGGCGGGGCAAACCACCACCTATACCTACAACGGGGCCGGCCAGCGAACCTCGATGACCGACCCCGTGGGTGACACCACCACGTATGCCTATGACCCCAACGGGTATCTGGTTAGCGTAACCAACGCCAATGGCAAAATCGCCGATCGGTATACCTACGACGGGTACGGGCGCCTTGCCAGCAGCACCGATTCCGAAGGACATACTCTGCGCTACAGCTACGATGCGCTTAATCGTGAAACGGCCGTCACCTATCCCGACGGTACGAGCCGAACCATCACCTGGAACAACCTCGATCCGGTGGCCACCACCGACCGCGAAGGCCGCACCACCCAGTACGCCTATGACAGCGTCCGGGATTTGATCAGCAAGACCGACCCCATGGGACAAGTCACCCGGTACGGCTACTTTGCCAACGGCAACCTGCAAAGCCTGACCGACCCCAACGGCAATACCACCCGTTGGGATCGGGACATCGAAGGCCGCGTGACCGACCGCACCTACGCCGACGGCAGTCAGGTGCACTATGCCTACGACATCACCGGGCACCTGATCAACCGGACTGATGCCCTCGGTCAGAGCACGAACTACAGCTATGCCCACGACAACCGCCTGGCTGGGATCAGCTACACCAATGCTATCCACGCCACCGCACCGGTGCAGTTCGGCTACGACAGCTACTACCCGCGCCTCACCAGCCGGGTCGACGCCCAAGGCACCACCACCTACGCGTATTACCCCGCCGGTGTACTCGGCGCAGGGCAGCTCGAAAGCGAACAAGGCCAAAACGCCCACGACCTGATCCAGTACACCTACAACGCCCTGGGCCTGCAGGCCAGCCGCACGGTCGATGGCGCCACCGAAACCTACGGCTACGACGACCTGGGTCGTCTGATCGGCGACAGCAATCCGCTGGGTGCCTTCACCTTCGGCTACCTCGGCGAAACCGACCAACCCGTCCAGCAAACCATTCAATACGATGGCAAGCTGGTCCCGTATCAGGTGCGCTACGAATATGAGAACAATCTAGGCGATCGCCGACTCAAGGCGATTCTCAATGACGTACTGCATCGTGGCCGGCCAAAGCCGGTGGCGGATTTCTGGCTCCAGACCAGCCCCGATGGCCTGATCCAGAGTCGCCGGGAAATGGTTGGTGGGCTTGGCGATATTCAGCGCCTGTCGGCGGCTGAACGTTTCGGTCGCCACTGGGGTTTGCCGGATTGGATGTTCGGCGACCATCACGACCAGAAGCAGTCGCATGATCGCAATGACGACAACGAGGAGGATGACCATGCGCACCATGAGCACGATCTGGCCTTCAAGCCCGGCGCGATTGTCAATCATTACCGTTACGACAATGCCCTGCGACTGACCCAAGTCAAAGGACGTAACCCAGCGCGCTATACCTACGACGCGGCGGGTAATATCACTGGCATTGCCACTGGCCGTACAGTCAGCACGGCCTTTACCGTCAACGCACTCAATCAGATCCAGACCGACGGTAAGACCGACTACCAGTACGATGCCAACGGCAATCTGCTCAGCGACGGCACCCACAGCTACCAGTGGGATGCCGCCGACCGATTGATCGAGATCACCAACAAGCAGACTGGGCACACCAGCCAGTTTGCTTACGATGGGCTCAATCGACGAGCCAGCGATACGGAAACCGATCGGGGCGGAAGCCCAGTGACCACTAAATTCTTGTGGTGCGGTGAGCGCATTTGCGAGAAACGCGACAGCAGCGATACGGTACAAGCCCGCTACTACAACGAAGGTGAACTGCACGGCGATCAGCCGCTGTACTACGTCCAAGACGAGGTGGGCAGCGTAGTTGCTTTGGTGAATAACGAGGGCCAAGTTGTTGGACGACTCAGCTACGACAGCTACGGCAAGATTATCCAGCACCAAGGCACCCTGCCGGATTATCAATACGCCGGTCTGTATGCACAAACCGAGTCAGGGCTGTATCTCGCTACCTATCGAGCTTACGATCCTGATACCTCAAGGTGGTTATCGCGGGATCCGATACGTGAGATTGGCGGGATTAACCTCTACACCTATGTTGGGAATGATCCGGTTGGTTACATTGACGAGCTTGGTTTGTGCAAAGATGATGTTTGCAAAAAAATAGAGGATAAGATCAACAAGGTTCGAAATGAACTAGCAAAAAGAGCAGACGAGTTGCATCGTAACCCGCTTGACCTACCGCCGTCAGGCCCAATGTCTATTGCCGGACATCAGCAGCAGTTCAGAAACAAGCAAACACAACTTCGTAACCTGTTGAATGACTATGACTCGCAAGGATGTAATGGTGGGCTGCCAGCTGATGCATGGTCACTTGCTTCAATGCCCACACCTTCATCAGACGCAAATAACCAGAATTTCATGCAACATATGCGTGAAATTACAGGACTTACTGGAGAGGCCCTGGTTACTTACATCATCATTTCGGAAGGCTCACGAGTCTTTCTTCCTCGAAATTTCGTTCCTTTACCGTAATTTAACTATGCTAGATATAGACAAAACAAAACTTGTAACAGCTTGGATTTCTCTTCATCATGCGCAAGAAAAATCTCCGGAGTACATTGATAACTTTTGGGCTTTTACGGCTTTATCAGATTTGTGCGACACAAATCCAGATCTATGCTGGGATTTGATTGAGGAGATCAGGAGAACCGACGGCTCAGAAATTATTCTTGCGAATCTTGCCGCAGGCCCTTTGGAAGATCTTTTATCTCAGCATGGGCCAAGATTCATAGAGACAATTGAAAAGCAAGCAAAAAATGATTTACAGTTTAAAAAAATGTTAGGTGCGATGTGGCAGAACAATATTGCAGACGAAGTCTGGAAAAGAGTGATGAGTATAGCTGATTCCTCCTTTTAGCCGACAGAATCAAAAGGGTCAGAGTCATTGATTTATGGTTTTGCTGAATCTGCTGATTTCCAAATATGGCTACCAGTCGATGCATATAACCAAGTAAGCCATTGACGGAACAGCCGTCACCGTCAACGCTCTCAATCAAACCAAGACCGACGGTAAGACCGACTACCAGTACGATGCCAATGGCAATCTGCTCAGCGACGGCTCCCACACCTACCAGTGGGATGCCGCCGACCGACTGATCGAGATCACCGACAAGCAGACCGGGCACACCAGCCAGTTCACCTACGATGGGTTCAATCGACGCCTCAGCGATACGGAAACCGGTCAGGGTGGCACCCCGGTCACCACGAAGTTCCTGTGGTGCGGCGAACGCCTCTGCGAGAAGCGCGACAGCAGCGATACGGTGCAGGCCCGCTACTACAACGAAGGCGAACTGCAAGGAAGCCAGCCGCTGTACTACGCTCAGGATCAGGTGGGCAGCGTAGTTGCTCTGGTGAATAACCAGGGCCAAGTTGTTGGACGACTCGGCTACGACAGCTACGGCAAGGTTATTCAACACCAAGGCACCCTGCCTGATTATCAATACGCGGGGCTGTACGCACACACCGAGTCAGGGCTGTATCTGGCGACTTATCGAGCTTATAACCCTGAGACGGCTCGGTGGTTGTCGCGCGATCCAATTCGCGAACTTGGGGGAATCAATCTCTACAGTTACTCTTTGGGAAACCCTCTTACGCAAAGTGACCCTTATGGATTGGCTGTTACATTTGGGCATGGCGCAAGACACCTTGCTGGCACTGGGCTTAGTTCAACTGCGGTTGAAAGCGCAATAACAGGGGCAATTCTTCCTATAATGCCATACACGACTCCCGGCTGCGGTTTTTGGGGGGTCATTAATATTAATGGAATTTCAATTCAGTACCGTGCCATGCCGCTTGGTGGCGGTGTACATGTTGGAACATATTTCCCATGGTGAATACAGAATTTAGACAAACATCTGATCAAGAAGAAACCTTGATAAGAGAACTTCTGGCCAATGATTTTGTTGGACGGAGAGAGGTTGAGATGCAGCTGCGAAACTGTAATGTAAGAGCCATTGATTCCTATGGGAGCCTAGAGTTGAAGCCGAGCGTTACGCATTCCGCGTCTGTGACACACAGAGTGCCCACCGAGATATGGGGTGAGGATGAAGATGGAATTCTAGTGCATGTGCTACTTCATGTGATAGATGGGATGTGCAAAGAAATAGAAATATATAAAGACTCCCCCTCGTCAATAGTTAAAATGCCAAAGGAATGGACGCATTTTTCACCTGGTTAATTCCGTGCAAAATAGATCCGGGATTTGAATGTGTCATGCTTGTGGATCAATGGGGTCGGATTCATTTATTTGGAGGACAAGGCTGTCCACCGTGCCAGTGGATACAGGGAGTTACTAACTTCATAAAAAGTTAATCGATCAATAATTGAAATCCCAGTCTGTACTGCTTCTATCAGGTCCAGTATCTGGATGGGTGGGCTACGGAATTGATCACTGCCGACATTCACGGCCAAAACGGCGATTCAATGCAGCTCGTAGTCTGTAACGTAGATCTCGGAGTTGTATCTTGATTTCCGTTTCACCTGGAATCAAAAGTATGAATCAAAAGGGTCAGAGTCATTGATTTATGGTTTTGCAGAATCTGCTGATTTCCAAATATGGCTACCAGTCGATGCATATAACCAAGTAAGCCATTGACGGAACAGCCGTCACCGTCAACGCTCTCAATCAAACCAAGACCGACGGTAAGACCGACTACCAGTACGATGCCAATGGCAATCTGCTCAGCGACGGCTCCCACACCTACCAGTGGGATGCCGCCGACCGATTGATCGAGATCACCGACAAGCAGACCGGGCACACCAGCCAGTTCACCTACGATGGGCATACGGCTCCGCACTAAGAAAAGGCCCGACTGTGCGGGCGTGGCGGTTTCACCCCCGCCCGGATCGGGTTAGGATGGCAGGCGCTTTCGCCCACCGTGTAGCGGCAGGTCGTGCCTTTCCGCGCGGCAGACCCGGCACAACACCTGGAATCCCGAACGATGCAAGCCCCTATTCCAAATCACAAATCCAGCACGTTGCTGCTGCCCGTTTTCATCCCCGCCGTCATCGTCATCGCCCTGCTGGTGATCGGTACCGTCGCCAACCCCGAACAGGCCGGCAAGGCCTTCTCCGCGACCCTGGCCTTCATCACCGACGATTTCGGCTGGTTCTACATGCTGGCCGTCGCCCTGTTCCTGATCTTCATCGTTGCGGTGGCGCTCTCGCCCTGGGGGCGGATCAAGCTCGGGCCGGACCATGCGGAACCGGAGTACAGCTTCCCGGCCTGGTTCGCGATGCTGTTTTCCGCCGGCTACGGCATCGCCCTGCTGTTCTTCGGCGTGGCTGAACCGGTGTTGCACTATGCCGCGCCGCCCAATGGCACCCCGGAAACAATCGAGGCGGCACGGCTCTCCATGCAGATCACGTTCTTTCACTGGGGTTTCCACATCTGGGCCATCTACGGACTCACCGGTCTGGTGCTGGCCTATTTCGGCTTCCGCCACGGCCTGCCGCTGTCGATGCGCTCGGCGCTGTACCCGCTGATCGGCGAACGCATCCACGGCCCCATCGGTCATACCGTCGACGTGTTCGCCATTCTCGGCACGATGTTCGGCATCGCCACCACGCTGGGGCTCTCCGTCGCCCAGCTGAATGCGGGCCTGCATTATCTCTGGCCGGGCATTCCCGTCGATATCACGGTGCAGATCGTCGCCATTGCCCTGATCACCGCCCTGGCGACGCTCTCGGTGGTGGCGGGCATGGATGCCGGCATCAAGCGACTCTCGCAGATCAACATGCTCCTGGCCATCGCGCTCGTGCTCTTCGTGTTTGCCGTGGGACCGACGCTGTTCATCCTCAAGGCCTTCGTGCAGAACACCGGCAGCTACCTCAGCAACATCGTCGAACGCACCTTCAACCTGCAGGCCTATTCCGACGGCGACTGGATCGACAACTGGACGCTGTTCATCTTCGGCTGGACGATCGCCTGGGCGCCCTTCGTCGGCCTGTTCATTGCCAAGATCAGCCGGGGCCGTACCATCCGGCAATTCGTGTTCGGCGTGATGTTCGTGCCGACCTTCTTCACCTTCTTCTGGTTCTCCGTGTTTGGCGATACGGCCCTGCACGCCATCATGGTCGACGGTTATACGCACCTGATCGATCAGGTCCAGGCCAACAAGGCCATCGCCCTGTTCAAGCTCTTCGAGCACCTGCCGCTGACCAGTCTCACCGCCTTCCTGACCATCGTGCTGATCGTGACCTTCTTCGTGACCTCGGCGGACTCCGGCGCGCTCGTCATCGATTCCCTGGCCTCGGGCGGGCTGGCGAAAACCCCGGTCTGGCAACGCATCTTCTGGGCGACCCTGCAAGGCGCCGTCGCCGCCGTGCTGCTGCTGGCCGGTGGCCTGGGCGCGCTGCAGACCGCCTCGATCACCTCCGCCCTGCCTTTCGCCGTCATCATGCTGATCGCCGCCGTGGGCATGTGGCGTGCGCTCGAGATCGAAACCCATCGGGAAGTCAGCCTCCAGCATCACATGAATGCCGGTCGTCATGGACGACTCTACGAGACGGACCACTGGCAGAAACGGATCGGCAACCTCCTGGACTTCCCCACCCGCGACGCCGTATCCGACTTCATCCAGGAAACGGCCTATCCCGCGATCGATGCCGTCAGCCAGGAGTTGCACCGCCGGGGCTGGCCGGTGACGGCCCGGTTCGACGACACGCGCTGCCGCGCCGGTCTGTCCGTCGTCCATCCCGGCGGCATGGCCTTCGAGTACGAAGTGCGGCTACGCGGGTTCGCCAAACCCTCGTTCGCCTTCCCGGAAATGGATCGCAGCCTCGACGGCGACGAGCAGTACTTCCGCGCCGAGGTTCACCTGCGCCGGGGCGGCCGCGCCTACGACGTGTTCGGCTACGACCGGGACCAGCTCATCAGCGACATCCTCGACCAGTTCGAGAAGTACATGCACTTCCTGCACACCTCGCCCGGCATCCTGCCCTGGAAGATGAACGACGAGGACGAGCCGGGCCCGTCGTCCCGGCCGTGACCGGGTCATGACCTTCGACCGGCCACTGCTGACAGGCACCCTGCTGCGCCGCTACCAGCGCTTTCTGGCCGATGTGGCGCTTCCGGACGGCCGGATCGTCACCGCCCACTCGTCCAACACCGGTGCCATGACCGGCTGCAGCACGCCGGGGTCGACCGTCTGGCTGAGCGAATCGGAGAACCCGCGCCGCAAATATTCCCTGACCTGGGAACTCGTGGAAGCCGAGCCCGGCGTGCGGGTCGGCATCAATACCCTGCGCGCCAACCGTCTGGTGCGCGAGGGTATCGAGACAGGCATCGTCACGGAACTGGGGGGCTATGGGTCGATCCGCAGCGAAGTGCGCTACGGCAGCGAGCGCTCCCGAATCGACCTGTTGCTGACGGATGGCCAACGCCCCGACTGCTGGGTCGAGGTGAAGAGCGTCACCCTCGTCGAAAAGGGCCTCGCCCGCTTCCCGGATGCCGTGAGCGCCCGCGGCACCAAGCACCTGCGGGAATTGGCACAGATGGCGGCACAGGGTCAGCGGGCGGTGATCCTCTTCTGCGTGCAGCGCGAAGACGCCCGGGAAGTCCGTCCGGCGGACGACATCGACCCAGCCTATGGCGCAGCGTTACGAACGGCGCTCGACGCCGGCGTCGAGGCCCTGGCCTACCGTGCGACCGTCGGAGTGAACGAAATCCGGCTGGAGACGCGGCTGCCGGTCCATTGCCCCTGAGCGCTATCGCGCTCGTCTTACCGGCAGGAAGCCCGACCGTCCCGGCTCATGCCAGGGCGTCGGGGGAAGGGAACGGCCAACCTCGATCAGGCGTGGTCAGACTTGGATGAGTTTGACTCGGGCGTTTTACGGGCTTCCTGCTGAAACGCGGACTCGGCATCTTTCCGAGCCTTGCGCCGGGCGATCTCGTCCCAGTCGATGTTGTTGCAGGCCAGGCATTCCTCCTTGTGCACGCCCAGCTTCACCAGCAACCAGTGGATCTTGCAGCCGACACAGAAGCCGATGATGGCTTCAAGCCACATGAAGGCGATACAGACGAACACCAGCAGCGGAATCCAGTACGCCATGAACTGACTGGTATCCGGCAACACGGCATGGCCCAGAATCCTGTTGACCCAATCCGCGAAGGTATCCGGATTGAAGAAGATCAGACACAGGACGATCATGAACGACCCGAGCAGCCAGGCGTAACGCTTGGGCGTCAGGGGCTTCCACACGGCATGGTGGTTCCGCGCCAGAAAGCTGGAAAGCAGGATGGTGGGCGACAGGCGCGACGACCAGACGAACATTCCGGACAACATCTCGAACAGGGCATAGAGCAGAACGTAGGTCTGGATCGTGTAGTCCCAGGTCCGCCGGATCACGTTCGCGGTATAGATGATGTGGCCGTCCCAGTCCGTATCCAGCGTGTCGTGCAGGCTGTTGCCGTCGACGATCCAGTGCCCGCCGAAAATGGCGGACCAGAGGGTCAGCCCCATGTACAACGGAATCGCCAGCAGCATGCCGGCCCGGATGCGCACGGCGGTTTCATTGATGAACACGGGTTTCCCGGACGGATCCTGAAACCACAGGTTTTTGATGGTCTGCCACATTTGGACTGCTCCTGAACCTGATCGTGAACGCCGTGCCGATCACGCGTGCCTGACACGCGGCCAGGCGCAATGCGGAATCGATCGGGGTTCTTCTAATAATTGCGTCTTTTACTCGGACATCAGGATGATCCGATTGATCAGGAATTTCTAATTGAGCCTGCTTATGCGGGATAGTTAGCCACCTATCTGCCTGAACGCCTAACGGTACGTCAATCGATTCGACTACATGGTTTCCTTGATCCCAGCCCGAACCAGCCACCAGTTGACTGGATAACTTGTTGCAAAGCCAAAAAGCATCGCAATCTGCATCATGAACCAGAAAATCGGACTGTCGGCGCGCAACGCCTGCCCGAAGATCAGAAAAGTAGCCACCGCCATCCAACCGTACATCCCGACCTGCCAGGCAGTCAGCGACAGGGTATCTGCCTTGACGGCGGCAATCAGCCCTTGCATCGGCGTCAGGTGTTTCATCGGCACGATGGTGAAATACTGGAAGGCGATACCGATCAGAAATGCGAGGATGAAATCCACGACCCAGGTCGCGAAAATCTGGTGACCGAAGAGCGTGAAGGGAACCCAGGACATCACGATTCCTTCGGCCAGCAGATCACCCAGCGTGCAGCCGCTACCGCAATGCGTTGCTGCCAGCCCGATCGATTGCCAATATGGTTTGTGCCTTGCCCTTGGCTGATTGCCGTTCGCCTTGTCCGTCTGCATCACCCGGTGCGAAGAGAGACGTCCGACCGAAAAATAGGCCCAGAGGGCCAATGGTCCGGCATAAAGGGCCGTCACGGGCCAAACGACGTTCATGATCCACATGTGTTGCCGATAACCCGAGAAAATGTCGATGACGATAATCAAAGCGGACAGAATCGCCAGAATCAGAGAGATGAATGCCAGAAGCGTCAACCAGTCAGCCATCGGACGAACCTCCTTCATTGGATGAACCCTATCGATCCTGCAGCGGATCCCACCCATCCCAAGTGTAGGAAACGAAACGCGCCCATTTCACCGAACACAATGCCAAGACCGCCTCATGCTCACGTGAATGAATCGACGGCGCCCGTAACCAATCGTTACAGACGATTAACGTTATCGCGCTACCCACGACCTGGATCGTGACATAGGCTTGAATCGTCACCCGATGAAAGGTTCTTGTTATGAATACATCTTCTTCGCTTTTGGCGGGCTTTCCAGCTCGCACCCGCCGCATCGCGATCACGGGCACCCTGGTCGCACTCAGCCTCGGTCTCGGCGGCTGTTTCGTCGCCTATCCCTACCAGCCGTACCCGACAGCCTACGTCGCCCCAGTCGCGCCCGAAGTCGGCTACGTCACGGTGTATCAGGAGCCACCGCGCCCTCGCGTCGAGGTGATCGGCGTCGCACCGGCTGTCGGCATGGTCTGGATTCCAGGCGCCTGGACTTGGCGCAATCACTGGGTCTGGCGGAGCGGCTACTGGGCACGGCCGCCCCACACCCACGCGCGCTGGGAGCCGGGGCGCTGGGAACACGGCCGCCACGGCGATCGGGACGACTGGCGGTGGCGGCAGGGCCGCTGGCGGTAACATCACGAAGCCTCGGCCAGCGGGTCGGGCATGGGTAGCGAAGCCACGCATCATGGGATTGCAACCCGAATGACGCAAAACCATCATAGAATCCTCGGCCAACAGGCCCGTGCCATTCGTCGACCCGTGAGGTTTTTCGCTTGAGCAATCCAAGATGAGCGATCCAGGATCCATGCATTCCGCCCGCCCTATCGGCACCCGTCCGCGTATCGGCATCGGACAGCCGTTGCAGCCGATTCGAATCGGCTTGAGCGCTTGCTTCCTGAGCTTGGGTATCCTCTGGGGGATGCCCCCCGTCCATGCCGATCCGTTCGGCACCCGGGATGGGCTGCCCGGCCGACCGGGACAACCGGCCACCACCGCTGCCGATCTGTACACCATCCCCACGCCGGGCACGCTCCCCGCGCGTACCGAACGGAAGGCAAGCACCGATAACCGCCCTTACACACTGGCCGAGCTCAGCGCGATGGCCCTCCAGAACAATCCCCAAACACGCATGGCCTGGGCCAGCCTGCAGGCGCAGGCAGCCGGACTGGGGATGGCAGAGTCCGCGTGGTTGCCCAAGATCAACCTGACGGTGGGCGCCCAGCAGGCCCAGTCCACCACCTCCGCCGGTTACCAGATTCCCCGCCAGCGGACGGTGTCCCCGAATCTCAGCCTGTCCTGGCTGATCTGGGACTTCGGGCAACGGGATGCGACGATCGATGCCGCCCGCGCCGCCGTGATCGCCGCGCGTTTCGCCAACGACCAGACGATCCAGCAGGTCCTCGCCAGCGTCGCCACGGCCTACTATCAATCCCTGGCGGATCGGGTACTGGTGGATGTGGATCGCCAGGCGCTCGTCGCCGCCCAGAGCGCCCTGGAGGCCGCCGAAGCCCGCCATCGGGCCGGACAGGCCACGATCAGCGACGTCTATCAGGCCAGGTCGGCCCGAGCGAAGGCCCAGGGCAGCCTGGACACGGCGATTCAGACCCGTCTGCAGAACATGGGCGCTCTGGCGAGCAGCGTCGGGTTGCCCGTCACGACCGACATCCGACTGGCGCCGCTCAACACGCAGGCGAACCCGAAACTGGATCTCGCCGTGCATGACCTGCTGGATCAGGCCATCCAGCGCAATCCGAATCTACAGAATGCCCAGGCCCAGGTCGTCGAGGCCCGGGCCAATCTCGATCACGCCGAACGTGCCTGGCTACCCACCCTTTCCCTCGGTGCGAACGAGGGGATGCGCATTCAGCAGGGGCTGGGCCGCACCCAGACCAACAGCATCGGTCTGACGCTTTCGGTACCGCTGTTCACGGGATTCAACCAGCAGTACCAGACCGCGCAGGCGCGCGCCAAACTGCAGCAATCCGAAGCCAACCGCGACAACACCTACCAGAGCACGGAACTCGGCGTCTGGCAGGACTACTATGCCTATCAGGGCGCCGTGGTCGCGCTGCCGAGCGCCCGCGCCCAGGAGGAAAATGCCGCCCAGGCGCTCAAGGCCGTCGAGGCCCAGTACCGGGTCGGCTATGCCACGATCCAGGATCTGCTCACCGCCCAATCGACCCTGACGAGCGCTCAGCTGACCGTGGCACAGAACGCCCTGAATGCCTACACCGCACTGGCCAAGCTGGGGTCGGCGATCGGTCTGCTCGGCACGCCGCCATTCAGCCCGCACGGTCGTCTCGACCCGGTCGCGACCGGCACACAGGACAACCCATCCAGCACGCCCGATTCACTGGCCCAGCCGCCCGCCCTGGAACCTCGTCAACCATGAATACTTCGGCCATGAACGCTCCGACACCGCGAACCCGTACGCAACTCCTGATGGGCCTGCTCCTGCTGGGTCTGACCGGTACCCTGCTGTCGGGATGCTCGGACAAGGCAGCGGATACCCCCGCCACAAGTTCGGGGGCCCAGGAAAAGCCCCCCACTGAAAAGTCCCCCACTGACAAACCCACCGCCGATAAAGCCAACACAGCGAAATCCGGCGGTGAAAAATCGGCCGGAGAAAAACACGCCGAAGCGCCCACCAACGGGCGCGGCGGACGACGCGGCATGATGGGCGGACCACAACCCGTCACGGTCGTACGACCAACGGTCAAGACGGTACCGGTCACAGCCACGGCGGCCGCGACGCTGGCCAGTCCGAATGCCGTGACCCTCACGCCGCAGGTCAGCGGCACCCTGCAGTCGGTCCCTGTGGTTTCCGGTCAAGCGGTGACGGTCGGTCAATTGCTGTTCACGCTCGATGCTGCGCCCTTCCGCACGGCGCTGAATGCGGCCGAAGCGAAACTCAAGGGTGACCTCGCGCAGGCACGCTATACCGCGCAACAGGTGAAGCAACTCACGCCGCTGGTGGAAAAGGACTACGTAACCCGCCAATCCTACGACCAGGCCGTCGCCAGTGCCCAGGCCGCCAATGCGCAGGTCGCTCAGGATCAGGCCGCCATCCAGACGGCGAAGATCAATCTTTCCTATACGGAAATCCGTGCGCCGATCAGCGGACGACTCGGCGAGATCAGCCTGCAGCCCGGCAACCTCGTCCAGGCCAACAGCACAGCCCTCACCACCCTGGTCTCGATTCAGAAGCTCCTCGTCAATTTCAGCCTGCCCCAGCGCGTGCTGAACGATCTGCGCAAGGAGTGGCCGGGATTGGGCCAACCCGACGATGCAGGAGGAAAATCCGTGCCCGGACCCCGCATCGACATTCTCGACGAACAGGCGGAACACCTCCTCGGCCACGGTCGGCTCACCTTCGTGGACAATGCCATCAACCCGACCTCCGGCACGATTCGCCTTCAGGGCCTGATCGACAACCCGACGGGGCAACTCTGGCCGGGCCAGTTCGTCACCGCGCGATTGACCCTACGGACCATCCCGAATGCCGAAGTCGTGCCCGCCACCGCCGTCCAGCTGGGCGACCAGGGCTCGTTCGTCTACGTGGTCCGTCACGACAAGGCCGAGACCCTGCCGGTGCAGCCGCTCCACACCCTCGCGACCGAAGTCGCCCTGCCGGGCGGATCGATTCCCGCCGATACGCAGATCATCTATCCGCTCCCGGGCCGCATCGCACCGGGCATGGCCGTGCGCGTCCAGGCCGGAAGACCGCATTCGGGCGCGGCAGATCACAAAGCGGCCCAGCCCATGCATCACTTCGGGGAAGCGAAAGACGGCCCGCCGTCGACCGGCGCTGATGCCACCGAGCGACCCGGCACCGATGGCACGGCCCCGCGCAAGCACCGGGAAAACGATACGGCAGCGGGCGCCGGAGCCCGGCCATGATCGCCCAGGCACTGAGCCAGGGGATGAACCTGGCGGGCCCCTTCATCCGTCGACCGGTGATGACGACGGTGCTGTTCGCCGCCCTGATCCTGTTCGGCTTCTTCGCCTGGCGCGCGCTACCCGTCGCCATGCTGCCGAACGTGGCCTTCCCCACGGTCACCGTTTCGGCCAGCCTGCCGGGCGCCAGCGCCGAGCTGATGGCCAGCGCGGTCGCCTCCCCGATGGAGCAGGCCTTTTCGGGCATCGCGGGGCTGATGTCGGTCAACTCCGTCAACAGCACGGGTACGACCCGCATCACCCTGCAGTTCGATCTGAACCGCGACATCAATGCCGCCATGCAGGATACCCAGGCGGCCGTCACCCAGGCCTCGCGCTATTTTCCGTCGACCCTGACGCAACCCCCGGTCGTCCGTCAGATGAACCCCAGCAACAGCCCGATCGTCTTCATCGGTCTGTCGGCCCCGGATATGCCGCTCTACCGGCTTGATGCCTTCGCCGAGCAGGTGCTGGCCGTCAAGCTGCAGTCGATTCCCGGGGTTTCCGAGGTGCGCGTGTTCGGCGGGCAGACCTATGCCGTCCGCCTGCTGCTGAACCCCTATGCCCTGCAGGCGCACAACCTGTCCCTGAACGGTCTCGTCACCACCATCAATAGCCGGAATGCAAACCAACCGCAGGGTACGCTGCAAACGCCCAGCCGTTCCTACAACCTCAAGGTGGACGGCCAGCTGAGCAATGCCGCCGGATTCCGAAACATGGTCGTCGCCTACAACAACGGGGCGCCGGTCACCTTCGACCAGATCGGAACGGCCGAGGACAGCGTCCTGCAGAATCTGCGCGCCACCTGGATCAACCAGCATCGCGGCATCATCCTGGCGGTGGTCCGCCAGCCGGACAGCAATACCGTCGATATCGCCAAGGCCATCCGCGCGCAACTGCCGGAACTCAACAAGACCCTGCCGGGCGGCGCTTCCATGCGCATCATCTATGACAAGTCCACCTACGTGGAGGACGCCGTCAACGAAGTGGAATTCACCCTGGTGCTGGCGAGCCTGCTGGTCGCCGCCGTCATCTGGCTGTTCCTCGGCGCCTGGCGCCAGACCCTGGTTGCCGTCATCTCCATTCCCGTCTCGATCCTCGGCACCTTCGCCGTCATGCACCTCCTGGGCTACAGCCTGAACGTACTGACCCTGCTGGCACTGACGCTGGCCGTGGGCTTCGTGGTCGACGATGCCGTGGTGATGCTCGAAAACATTGCGCGCCACCGCGAACAGGGCAAATCGCCCTTCGAGGCAGCCCTCGTGGGCAGCCGCGAGATCAGTTTCACGATCCTGTCGATGACCCTGTCGCTGGCCGCCGTGTTCCTGCCGCTAATTCTCATGGGCGGGCTGCTCGGCCGCCTGTTTCTCGAATTCGGCGCCACGATCGGCATCGTGATCCTCATGTCCGGCGTGGTTGCCCTATCGCTCACGCCCATGCTGCTCGCCCGGATGCGCGCGAAGGCCTCGGCCCGGAATCAGGAGGGTGCGGCCCCCGCCCACCGGCCCAACCTGTTCGGCCGGCTGTTTGCCCGCCTCACGCGGGCCTATGCCCGATCCCTGCGCGCCTCGCTGCGATTCCGTTGGCTGGTGCTGATCCTTGCCGCAGGCTCGCTGTTCGGCGCCTTCTACCTCTTCCAGCACCTGGAAAAGGCCTTCATCCCCAATGGCGATTCGGGCATGGTCATGGGCTCGCTGAGCTATCCCGAAGGCATCAGTTTCGAACAGCTCAAGGCCTACCAGCAGGTGGTCTCGCAAACCCTGCAGAAGAATCCGGCCGTGCTCACCGTGATGTCGAACGCCGGCCAGGGCGGCGCGGGCGGCGGGGGCAGCAACGTCGGTTTCATGATGATCCAGCTCAAACCGGCCGCCGATCGCCCACCGATGAACACCGTCATCAACGAGTTCCGCCAGACGATGCGCAAGCTCGGCACGAAGATCGGCAGCACCCGGGTCTTCTTCTTCGAGCCGCCCGCCATCCAGATCGGCGCCCTCAGCAGTACGTCCAACTACCAGTTCGTGCTGCAATCGACGGATCAGGATGAACTGAACCGGGCTGCGGAAGATTTCCTGCCCGTCCTGCGCGGCATTCCGGGCGTCGTCGGCGTGGATTCGAGCCTGCAGATCCGTAATCCGCAAATCAACGTCCAGATCCTGCGCGAACGCGCCGCCGAACTCGGCGTGACGCCGGCCGCTCTCGAACAGACCCTGAACCTGGCCTTCGGCGGCACGAACGTCAGCACGATCTACGGCGCCAGCAACCAGTATCAGGTGCTCGCCGAACTCGCGCCCCGCTTCCAGCAGGATCCGTCGGCTCTGGATGCCATCCGGGTACCGGGCAGCAACAACCAGCTGGTGCCCCTGAGCGCCGTCACCCGGATCACCACGGGCGTCGGGCCGCTGAGCGTCACCCACTATGGGCAACTCCCCTCGGTGACCCTGTCCTTCGATATCGCACCGGGTTATTCCCTGGATCAGGTCACGCGAGCCATCAGTGAAGCGGCGGATCAGGCCTTGCCGCAAGACGTCAGCGGCCAGTTCGCCGGGGCGGCCCAGGCCTTCCAGAGTTCGGTCAAGACCCTGCCCCTGCTCCTCGGCGCCACCATCCTCGTGATCTACGTGATCCTGGCGATCCTGTACGAACACTTCATCCATCCGCTGACCATCCTCACCGCCCTGCCCCTGGCCGGATTCGGTGCGCTGGCCGCGCTGTACGTATTCCATCAGCCGCTGGACGTGTTCAGTTTCGTCGGGATCATCATGCTGGTGGGGCTGGTGAAGAAGAACGGCATCATCATGCTGGATTTCGCCATCCACCGGCGCCGGGAAGGCGACAGCGCCATCGATGCCATCGTCGAGGCCTGCAGCGTGCGCTTCCGCCCGATCACCATGACGACGCTGGCCGCCATTCTGGGCACCCTGCCCATCGCCATCGGCTTCGGCGCGCAGGGCGAAGCCCACCGGGCACTGGGTATCGCCGTGGTCGGCGGCCTGCTGTTCTCGCAATTGCTGACGCTGTACGTCACGCCGGCGTTCTATGTGGTTGCCGAGGGACTGAGCGGGCGCAAGCGGCGCGAAGAGCATATCTCGGATACCGCCGGCGCATCGTCACCCAGCGAAACCGGTTAGTCCTGATTCGGCATGTCCACCGGGTTAACTGCCCCTGCAAGAATACCTAAACGTCCAGCGCACCCTGTCCGACGAACTGATCGAAGGCCGGCAGCTGTTCCAGGGAATCCAGCCCGAAATCGGCCAGGAAGGCGGGCGTGGTACCCAGCAATTCCGGCCGGCCCGGCGTGTCCTTGTGGCCGACGACGCGAATCCAGCCCCGTTCGCTGAGGGTGCGCAGAATCTGCGGGTTGACGGCCACGCCCCGAACCGCCTCGATTTCTCCCCGGCTGATCGGCTGACGCCAGGCAATCAGTGCGAGGGTTTCCAGCACGGCGCGCGAGTAACGGCTGGCGCGCGGCGGCTCCGAACGGGCGATATACGGCGCCAGTTGCGCGTTGGCGGTCAGTCGCCAGGCAGACTGGCCTGCCCGCGTCACGGTTTTAAGATCGATGAACGGATGGGAGGCGTACTGGGCATCCAGGCGGCGCAGGGCGTCCTGCAGGGCGCCGAGCGGCGTCTCCGCGCCGATCATGCGCTGCAACGCGGTCAGATCCAACGGTTCGTCGCTAGCCATCAGCAGGGCCTCGATCAGGGCCGCCAGTGCGGAATCCGCCGTTTCGTCCCCGGGCAACAGCGAGGGTTGATCGGTCATGCTTCTTCCTCCGTGATGGATGTATCGGTCGCGGCGCCACTTGCCGACGTACCCGTAATCCAGACCGGGTCGAACGGGGCCTTCTGAACGAAGTCGATGGCGGCCGACTTGGCTAGTTCCAGTACGGCCACCAGCGACACGGCCACCCCGCCCCGCCCTTCCTGCGGCCGGTAGACCTGATCCAGAAACACACCGTTGCCCTCCTCGAGCAGACCGAGGATATCGGTCATGCGCGCCCGCACGGACAGCGTCTCGCGCCGGACTTCATGGACGGCGGTCAGTTCGCCCCGGCGAACGAGTCCCCGCAGCGCGGACAGCAGATCGGGTAGACCGATCTCGGGCGGCAGGGTCACGGATCTCGGCAGATCGACCGCGACGGACAGGTCGAACCAGTCCCGATCCACCCGGGGCAGTTCGTCCAGCCATTGCGCCGCATGCGTGAGCCGCTCGTAGGCCAGCAGCCGTTCGACCAGCGCGGCGCGGGGATCCTCCGCCTCTTCCTCGTCGGTCGCGGGCGGCGTCGGCAACAACAGGCGCGACTTGATCTCCGCGAGCCAGGCCGCCATCAGCAGGTATTCGGCCGCCAGCTCGATCTTCAGGGATTCCATCAGGGCGAGATAGGCCAGGTACTGCCGGGTCACTTCGGCCACCGGAATGGCGAGAATATCGAGGTTCTGCTTGCGGATCAGGTACAGCAGGAGATCGAGTGGCCCCTCGAAGCGCTCCAGCAGGATGGAGAGCGCATCGGGTGGGATGTAGAGATCCAGCGGCAGCTGGCGGAGCGGTTGCCCATCGACCAGCACGCGCGCCGTCAGCGCCTCAGAGCCATTGGACAAGGCCATTGAACCAGTCCAGCAGGGTCATGAGAATCGGCGACAGGATGGCCGAGAGGGCGCCGGTCACCAGAAGCAGTAGCAGGATCGGGAATCCCCAGGGTTCCAGCTGGGAAACCCGATTCGCGGCGGCGGGCGGCAGGATCGCGACGAGCACCCGCCCACCATCCAGTGGCGGCAAGGGCAACAGGTTGAAGACCGCCAGCAGGATGTTCACGAAGATGCCGATCTGGCCCATCAGCGCCAGAGGCTCGGCATACCAGGAGCCGGAAGACAGCCCGGCCACGCCGACGGCCGTCAGCCCCGCCCAGCCCAGCGCCATGAGCATGTTCGACACTGGTCCCGCCATGGCGACCAGGGCCATGTCGCGGCGCGGGTTCTTGAAGTTCTTCACGTTGATGGGTACCGGCTTGGCCCAGCCGAAGACGAAGGACGTGAGCACGTACATCGCCAGCGGAATGATGATGGTGCCCAGGGGGTCGATGTGCTTGATCGGGTTGAGCGTCATCCGACCGAGAAACTTGGCCGTGCCGTCCCCGAAGTAATTGGCCGCAAAGGCGTGCGCGGCCTCGTGCACCGTCACGGCCAGCAGGATCGGCAGCAGGCCGATGGAAATTTTCTGAATGAGCGTCAGTTCCAGCACGATCAATCCTCGAGTTCGGGCGGGACGCCACCCAGGCCGACCCGCACCAGGGTGAATTCCGGCCCCGTCATGTCAATCACCGTCGAAGGCATCTGCACGAGAAAACCGCAGTGGACGACCAGATCCACCTGCCGGTCCACGGCTTTGGGAAAGAGATCGGGATCCTCCAACGGTTCGTCCAGATCGGGCAGCACCAGCGAGGCACTCAGGATCGGCGCCCGCAGCTCCTGCACGATCGCCTGCAGCACGGGATGCTGCGGCACGCGCAGGCCGATGGAACGCTTCTTGGCATGCAGCAGGCGGCGGGGCACCTCGCTCGTGGCCTCCAGAATGAAGGTGAACGGTCCCGGCGTATGGGCCTTCAGAAAGCGGTAATGCACGTTGTCCAGCTTGGCATAGGTGCTGATCTCCGAAAGATCCCGGCAGATCATCGTCATATGGTGGGGTTCATCGTCCCGGCGGATCTGCGCGATGCGTGCCAGCGCCGCCTTGTCCTCCAACCGGCAGGCCAGGGCATAGCCCGAGTCCGTGGGCAACACGGCAACCTGCCCGTCCGCCAGGGCTTCGGCCACCTGAACGACCAGTCTCGGCTGGGGTGTCGTGGGGTGAATCTCTATCGTGTCGCTCATAAAATCCGGTTGTAACCTGCCTGATGTACGCTGCAAAAAAAACTTGGATGATCGACATCCCGCGTCGCCAATCCCCGAACGGCGGAACTGGTCGTATTCCCGGGCTCGTTCGCGCCGCGCGAGCGGGATGGGACGATACGCGACGCGGCCGGAAAACCCTGCGGGAACCTCGACATCAAAAAAACGTCCAAGGCTCAGCGCACGTCGCACAAATCCATTAAGATGACGCGATCCAAGCGTCCCGATTGGACGCCCATCACTTTAGTGTATCCCGATTGATCCCATGAAGTTTCTGTACGATTTTTTTCCGATCCTGCTGTTCTTCGTCGCCTACAAGCTCGGCGGCATCTATGTCGCCACCGGCGTAGCCATGGTCGCCGCCGTGGCGCAGATCAGTTACGGCTGGTTCGTCAAGAAGCAGGTCGAGAACATGCACTGGATTTCCGCCGGTCTGATTCTCGTGTTCGGCGGCATGACGCTGGTTCTCCACGATCCCGTCTTCATCATGTGGAAACCGACCATCCTCAACTGGCTGTTTGCCCTGGTATTCGCGGCCAGCGCCTTTTTCGGCACAAAACCGCTCGTCCAGCGCATGATGGAGCACGTGCTGACCGTCCCGACGCCGATCTGGCACCGCGTGAACTGGGCCTGGGTGGCCTTCTTCGTGCTCTCGGGCGCCGTGAACATCTACGTGGCCTACCACTACTCCCAGGACGCCTGGGTCAATTTCAAGCTGTTCGGCCTGATGGGCATGACCTTCGTGTTCATGATCCTGCAGGGCATCTATCTGGCCCGCTACGCGGAAAACACCGCCGAAGTCGTGGAAGCCGTCGACGCCAAGGATCCGGAACGCCCGAGTTAAGCCGACAGACAACACGATTCTCGCCTGCCCGACCCGACTCACCCAACGACAAGGAACGACCGATGCTCTTTGCCATCATAGCCACCGACCACCCGGACCGACTGCAGCAGCGTCTGGCGTTTCGCAGCGAACACCGCGCCCGCCTGGATGCCCTTCAGGCGGAAGGCCGCCTGCTGACGGCCGGGCCGACCCTGCCCGACGCCGAGGGCGACCCGATGGTCACCGGATTCTCCGGCAGCGTCATCATCGCCGATTTTCCGAGCGTCGAAGACGCCCAGGCCTGGGTGAATGCCGAACCCTATCTTGCCCAGGGCGTCTATGCGCAGGTCGAAATCCTGCCCTATCGCGAGACCTACGGACAGACCGTGGGCAAATAATTCCCCTCCCTCGATTTCCCTCACCGCTCAAAAGGAAATGAACCCATGCTGAATGCACACTGGATCAAGAATACGACCCTGACGGGGGCCATCCTGGTCGCCTTTGCCGGCCTCGCAGGCTGCCAGGGCAATGGTCAGTCATCGACCGCAGCCAAGACACCCCTGGGCGAACAGGCCGCCAACCAGACGGCCCCCACCGAAAAAGTGGCCAGCGGCAAGGTCGTCGCGACCATCAACGGCAAGCCGCTGTACGAGGAAAATCTCAAGGTGATTCAGGGCTCCCTGCCCACGCCGATGCCGGAGCAGCGACTCGTCGAGCGGATGATCGAACTGCGCCTGCTGGCCGCTGCTGCGCGCAAGGAAGGACTGGACAAGGAACCCCGGACCCAGGCTCAGATCGAAAATGCCGTGGACAACCAGCTGGCCAACGACTACCTCTCGAAGTACCTGAGCCAGATGAAGATCACGGATGCCGATCTTCAGCCGGCCTACGACAAGTTCGTCCAGGGCTATCCCAAGACGACCCAGTACAAGGCGGCCCACATCCTCGTGAAGACCAAGGATGAGGCCGAGGCGATCATCAAGCAGCTCGATAGCGGCGCCGACTTCGCCAAGCTGGCCGAGGAAAAATCCCAGGACCCCGGCTCTGCCAAGCAGGGCGGCGAACTGGGCTGGTTCGATCTCGATCAGATGGTGCCGGAATTCTCCGCAGCCGTCGCCAAGCTCAAGAAGGGCCAGATCACGCAGGAACCCGTCCAGTCCAAATTCGGCTGGCACGTGATCAAGCTCGAGGATACCCGCGAAGGCAAACCGCCGACATTCGCCGAGCTCAAGCCGCAACTGGAAACCCAGTACCGGCGTGCCGAGATCGAGAAACTCGTCAAGAAGCTCCGTGCCGAGGCCAAGGTGGTGATTACCGCTCCGGTCGAAGCACCGAAGCCTGCCGCACCGGCAGACGAACATGCCGAGGCACATTCGGAAGCGGCCACGCCGGCATCACCCGCCCACGAGGAAACCGCCCAGCCCGAAGCCGGGGCCAAACCCTGAGACAGGCCCTCAGCCCCGCACCGAAATCATGCCCGAACGAAGACTCGATTCGGGCTAACCAAATACCCGCCACGCGCCTGCCCCCTGACGGAACATGCCTTCAGGATGACAGGAACCCGGCGGGTCTTTTCATGCCCGGCCCGGACCCACGCTTGATCGTACGCTTGAAAATAGCGCACAATCGCCCGTGGGCTCCGTTGAGCCGCCCCCCGAGAAAAGGGCAAACTACACCGCTGGAACCGCAGAATGACTATTGAAGGCCGTGCCTTGCAAGACACCGTGATTGGTCGTGAATTAACCCTGGAACAATGCAATACCCTGGCGACGATCTGCGAACAGCGCACCATCGCCAATGGCCAGTTGCTGTTTGCGGAAGGATCGAGCAGCGATACCCTGTTCGTCGTCGCGTCGGGCCGCCTGGCCGTCAGCCGCGATACTGGCCGGGGGTTCAGCGATACCCTGCATCTGCTGGGCCCCGGCGACCTCGCCGGGGAGTCGGGCTTTCTGGATGGTTCCCCGCACAGCGCGACCCTGCGTGCGGTCGGCGATGCCACGGTACTGACGATACACCGCACCCGCCTGGAAGGTCTGCTGATCGACAATCCCATCATCGTGTACAAGGTGATGCGCGCCATCGTCTACAGCATCCGCGAAATCGTTCGACGGATGAACCAGCAGCAACTCCAGATGATGAACTACATCAATCAGGGCTGCGGTCGCTACTGATCCGATCGACGCCTGACACCGTGGCGTTCTGAAAAAGGGGCGATTTTGCCCCTGAGTACACCCCGGAGCTGCCGGAGATAGCTAGAGAAGCGTTTCCGCCCAGTGCACGGAAGTCACGTAAAGTTCCGGGGCAACCTCGTTGAGCTTGTCGGTCGTTTCGTCCCCTTCCAGCCACTGTCCCCGTTCGTAGAACACGACGTATTCGAGAATCTCGCCCAGAATGCCCTGCCGCTCGGACAGAGCGGCGGTGATGTTGTCCGCCAGAGGCAACTCGGAGACGATCTGGTCGATCGGCTGGTTGTAGAACGCATCGAGCGTCGAAAACAGCCCCACCAGAAACGCGGAGTACGGATTGGCCAGCTGGGTCTTCTTGGCCAGGGTTTCGGCAAAGCGCGCCCGCACCAGCGCTGTCTTGACCAGGGCCGGCGCCTTGCCGTCCACGCCCGTGAGGGCCGAGAGATAGACCATGCTGCGAATGGTATTCAGGCCGAGCATACGCACGGCATCCTGCACCGAATCCACCTTGCGCCGCAGCCCGATGGCCGCAGAATTTACCAGCCGCAACAAACGATAACTCAGGGCAAGATCCGTGTTCACCTTGTCGGCGATCGCATCCATCGTGATGTTGTCATCCTGCATCAGGATCAGCAGACTGAGCAGGTTCGCCTTGTTGGCCCGAATGGAGGGCCGAAGAATCATTTCGGGACGCGCAAAGAAATGGCCCTGGAAATACTCGACCCCGGCGGCCTTCAATGCCTCATAGTCCGACCATTCCTCGACCTTTTCGGCAACGACCTTGAGCCCGGCGCCATGCGCACGCGCCACGGAATCCGCCACCTTGTCCACGCCCTCGGCCAGTACATCAAGCTTGATGTAGTGGGCGTTGGTGACACAGGGATCGCCAAGATGATTGGTGGGAAAATCGTCCAAGGCGATCCGGAACCCGCAGGCCTTGAGCTCGCTCATGGCCTTGGCCGTCGCCTCGTTGCACTCGACGGTTTCCAGAATCTCCAACACGAGCTGTCGCGCTGAAATACCCTTGAGTACGTCGCTGAACATGAGCTTCATCGGTACATTGATGAATGCCTGCTGCGTGCCCACCAGCGACTCGAGCCCAATTTCCGTCAAGGCATTGATGACCACCGAAGCCGTCGCCTGATTGGAATTGCTGATGCGCGCAATCTGATCGGCATCCTGAGCCCGATACAACAGTTCATAACCGACCGTCTGAAGCTCACGATCGACGATGGGTTGACGTGCTAGCCGCACCCGGTGCGCGACCGAAGGAACCTGTTGCATAAGGAAGCTCTCACCCGAATTCACAGAAAGACCCGTGGAGATTAACGCATCGCACCCCGATTGGGGAACGCAAATTCACGCTAGCGAACAACGCGGGCCGCAACGCCTCATCACGCCACCCGTCGGGCAACGCCGATGACGCGGCGGACATACCGCATTCTCCCGCCCCGAACGGGGAACGAACGGGGAACGAACGGGGAACGAACCGGGAACAAAGCGGGGTCAGAGCCCTTTCATCGAGAGGCGCATGCGTCCCTGCTTGTCCGGTTCCAGCAATTGCACACGCACGATATCGTTCTCCTGAAGACGGTCGGTGACCTTTTCCAGACGCTCTTCGCAGATCTGGGAAATGTGCAGCAAACCATCCTTTCCCGGCAGGATGTTGACGAACGCACCGAAATCGGTGATCCGCACGACCTTGCCTTCGTAGATCTTGCCGATCTCGAGCTCGACCGTGATCTGCTCGACACGCAGCTTGGCGGCCTCGACACCCGCCTGGGAACTGCCACTGATCGTGACCAATCCTTCCTCGGAGATATCGATCTGTGTTCCCGTGTCGCGGGTGATGCCCTGAATCGTCGCCCCGCCCTTGCCAATGACCTCACGGATCTTGTCCGGATTGATCTGCATGGTCAGGAACTGCGGGGCATTGGCGGAAACGGTCTTGCGCGGCTCCGCCAGGGCGGCGTTCATGATGCCGAGGATATGCAGGCGTCCTGCCTTTGCCTGCGCCAGGGCCTGATGCATGATCTCGCGGGTGATCCCCTTGATCTTGATGTCCATCTGCAGTGCATTGACGCCGTCGGCCGTACCGGCCACCTTGAAGTCCATATCGCCCAGGTGATCCTCGTCACCCAGAATGTCCGAGAGCACGACGAACCGATCGTCTTCCTTGATCAGCCCCATCGCGATACCGGCTACCGCCGCCTTGACCGGCACCCCGGCATCCATCATGGAAAGGGAAGCGCCGCAGACGCTCGCCATGGAGCTCGAGCCGTTGGATTCGGTGATTTCCGAGACGACCCGCAGCGTATAGGGGTAGCCCTCACCGGGCACCACGGCCTGAACGCCCCGACGCGCGAGGTTGCCGTGACCGATTTCCCGGCGCTTCGGCGCACCGAAACGACCCGTTTCGCCCACGCTGAACGGCGGGAAGTTGTAATGAAAGATGAAGGATTCCTTGCGTTCGCCAATGACTGCATCGATCAGCTGGGCATCCCGGGCAGAGCCGAGCGTCGTCACCACGAGGGCCTGGGTCTCGCCGCGGGTGAACAGGGCGGAGCCATGGACCTGGGGGAGAACGCCGGTACGCACCGTGATCGGCCGAACCGTGCGGGTATCGCGACCGTCGATGCGTGGGGCACCATCCAGGATCCGTCCCCGGACGATGGACGACTCGAGCGCTTCGAAGAGGGCTTCGACAAGCTTGGATTCAACCGATTCCGCCGCGGCGAACTGGGCGACGGCGTCGGCCTTCAGTTCCTTCAACCGGGCATACCGCGTGGCCTTGTCGGCGATCTGATAGGCCTCGGTCACGGATTCGCCAAATGCGGCGCGAATCGACGCGGCCAGTTCCGGATGCTCGATCGGCGGCGCCCAGGCCATGGCCGGACGGGCGGCCTGTTCCGCCAGACGGCGGATGGCACCGATGGCCGACTGCAACGCCGCATGGCCGAACATCACGGCATCGAGCATCACCGCTTCCGGCAGTTGGTCGGCCTGGGACTCGACCATCAGTACGGCGTGATCGGTCCCCGCGACCACGAGTTCCAGACGGGAGTTCTTGAGCTGCTCGCTGGACGGATTCAGCACGAACCGGTCATCGATATAACCGACGCGTGCCGCACCCAATGGCCCCTCAAAGGGCGCACCGGAAAGCGCGAGGGCGGCGGAGGCGCCGATCATGGCGGGGATGTCGCCATCCACCTCGGGGTCGAGGGACAGCACCTGGGCGATCACCTGAACCTCGTTGTAGAACCCTTTCGGGAACAACGGGCGTACGGGCCGATCGATCAAGCGGGCAATCAGCGTTTCCGCCTCGGTCGCACGGCCTTCCCGCTTGAAGAAACCGCCCGGAATTCGACCGGCCGCATAAAATTTTTCCTGATATTCGATGGTCAGGGGAAGGAAGTCCTGCCCGGCTTCCGGCGACGACGCCACGACAGCGGTCACCAGAACCACCGTCTTGCCCATTTCGACCATGACGGCCCCGGAGGCCTGACGGGCGATCTCGCCCGTGGTCAACGTGACCGCATGGGCACCATAATCAAATCGTTCTGTGAATACGGTCACACCTTTCCCCTAACTCGTCATCAAATATGAAAAAACCGTCCCAAGCCCCGGAATTCCGGCACTCAGACGGCACAATCCCGGCACGAGTCCGGGATCGAGGGGCAGGTCCCGCGCCGGGACTTGCCAGAATTACGGTCAGGACTCGAGGCGCGAAGCCGTAACGAGTCCATGACGGGTCTTACTTACGCAGACCCAGACGCGCGATCAGATCCTGATAGCGCCCCAGATCCTTGGACTTCAGGTAGTCCAGCAGCTTGCGGCGCTGGTTGACCAGTTTCAGCAGACCACGGCGGGAATGGTGATCCTTCTTGTGGGTCGCGAAGTGTTCGGTCAGGTGTACGATACGGTGCGTCAGCAGGGCAACCTGGACTTCCGGAGAACCGGTATCGCTGGTGCCGCGGCTGTAATCGGCCAGAATCTGGGCCTTTTCTTCAGTTGTCAGAGACATGGATAAACTCCTATTTCACCTGGGCGTGTATGGTTGATAAAAAACATGCGGTCCGAGCACCTCAGTGCCCATGACCCATGCCATGCCGCCCCCGGTCAGGGGGCGCTCACAACGCCGCGAACAAACGCCGCGGCGCGACTCGACCGTCATCCAGAACTTCCCCCATACCCAGGAAAAGGTCGTCGGGCCCGTACAGACGGAATAGCCCTGTTTGCGGCGCATTGCCCACAAACACCGGATGACCATGACGAATATGAAAGGCGCTTTCCGAATCCAACCGTACGGTCGGATAGCCGGACAGTGCCGAATCGGTGGGCAGGATAACACGGTCGATCGCCGATTCCTCCCCACCTTCAACGATTTCTTTCAGCGCGTCGAGGGTCCACATGCGTGCACCCGAGGCATCGACCGCCGGATCGGCCCCGTCGGACTCGAACAACCAGGGCCCGAGGCCGGTGCGCCGAAGCCGTGTCACCACGGCGCCACAACCGATCTCCGCACCGATATCCTCGACGAGCGTACGGATATAAGCCCCCTTGCTCGAATGAACCAGGAGTTCGAAATCCCGGCCATCGAACTTCAGCAGTTCAATGCGATAGAAGTGGATATCCCGCGGTTTGCGTTCGACGACTTCACCGGCGCGGGCCAATTCGTACAGCCGTTTCCCATCCACCTTGAGCGCGGAGTACATGGGCGGCACCTGGGCGACCAACCCGCGAAACTGCGCGAGGTAGGGCTCGAGCGTCGCGGCGGTCAGCGTCGGTACCGGACGTTCCTCGATGACGGCCCCTTCCATGTCGCCCGTCTCGGTACGCAACCCCAGCCGTCCGATCACCCGATAGGTCTTGTCCGCATCCAATAGGAGGCCGGAAACGCGCGTCGCGTGACCGAAGCACAGGGGAAGCAGGCCCGACGCCTCCGGATCGAGGCTGCCCGTGTGCCCCGCCTTGGCCGCATTGAACAGATGTTTCACCCGCTGCAGGGCCTGGTTGGAACTCAGTCCCAACGGTTTATCCAGCAGCAGAATGCCGTTGATTTCGCGCCCGCGGCGCCGTCGTGCCACGATCCTAACGCTCCGGATTCGGGGTATCGGGTGAGGCCGAATCGTCGGCGTCAGATTCGCCGGCCGCAGCACTGTGTGCATCGTCCTGTTTACGGACGGCAGAGATCAGTGCATCCATCTGCATGCCATGCTCGATGGACGGGTCGAAATGGAAGCTCAGCCGCGGCACGCTGCGCAAGCGCATCCGGTGCGCCAGCTCACTGCGTAGATGACCGGCGGCGCTATCCAGCCAGGCCTGCGCGCGATCGCGTTCCTCGGCATTCAAGACGCTGTAATAAATCCGCGCGAAGCTCAGATCCCGTGTCACTTCACAATCGGTGACGGTCAGCAGGCTGATGCCCGCCTGACGGATCTCTTCGCGCAGCAGATCGGCGATTTCACGGCGAATCTGTTCCGCCACTCGTTGATGACGACCAAAACCTTGAGGCATATCGGTCCATACCCTGATTGAATGAATGGACGCGGCTCACCGGTTGCCCGGAGCGCGCGTCACGCCCTCCGGACGACGCAGGTGATGCCGGTCAGTCCATTGTCCGCTGCACCTCGACCCGCTCGAAGACTTCGATGATGTCGCCGACGCGCACGTCGTTGTAGTTCTTGACCCCGATACCGCAGTCGAATCCGGAACGGACTTCCTGGACGTCGTCCTTGAACCGGCGCAGGGATTCGAGTTCGCCTTCGTAGATCACGATGTTGTCGCGAAGAACCCGAATCGGATTGCCGCGGCGGATCAGGCCCTCGGTCACCATACAGCCGGCAATCGCACCGAACTTCGGCGAACGGAAGACGTCCCGAACTTCGACCAGACCCACGATCTTCTCCTGGGTTTCAGTGCCGAGCAGACCGGCCATAGCCTGCTTCACGTCGTCGATCATCTCGTAGATGATGCTGTAGTAGCGGATCTCGACGTTCTGTGCCGCGGCCAGCTTGCGCGCCGAGGCTTCGGCACGGACGTTGAAGCCGATCATGATGGCGTTCGAGGTGAGCGCCAGGTTGACATCCGACTCGGTGATCCCGCCGACGCCGCTCATCAGGACGTTGACCTTCACCTCGTCGGTAGACAGCTTGTTCAGGCTGTCGCGGATGGCTTCGGCCGAGCCCTGCACGTCGGACTTGACCAGGACGTTCAGCGTGGCGACCTCGCCCTCCTTCATCTGCTCGAACAGATTTTCCAGCTTCGAGGACTGCTGACTCGCCAGACGACTGTCGCGGTACTTGCCCGCCCGGAAGAGCGCAATTTCACGCGCCTTGCGCTCGTCCTCGAGCACGACGAGATCGTCGCCCGCCTGCGGCGTGCCCGAGAGACCGAGAATAACCACCGGGATGGACGGACCGGCCGATTCGATCGGCTGGCCGTTTTCGTCCAGCATGGCACGCACCCGGCCATATTCCTGACCGACCAGCACGACATCCCCCTTGTTCAGGGTGCCGCTGCGCACCAGGACGGTGGCCACGGGGCCACGGCCCTTCTCCAGAGAGGATTCGACCACGGTACCCTTGGCATGGCCTTCGACCGGTGCCTTGAGTTCCAGGACCTCGGCCTGAATCAGCACCGCATCCAGCAGTTCGTCGATCCCCTGGCCGGTCTTCGCCGACACGGGAACGAACTGCGTGTCGCCGCCCCAATCCTCCGAAATGACGCCTTCCTGGGATAGTTCGCTGCGAACGCGCTCCAGGTCGGTATTCGGCTTGTCGATCTTGTTGATGGCCACGACGATCGGCACGTCGGCCGCACGCGCATGGTGGATCGCTTCCTTGGTCTGCGGCATCACCCCGTCGTCGGCGGCAACTACGAGAATCACGAGGTCGGTTACGCTCGCCCCCCGGGCACGCATGGCGGTAAAGGCTTCATGGCCCGGCGTATCGAGGAAGCTGATGACGCCGCGGCTCGTTTCGACGTGATAGGCGCCCACGTGCTGCGTGATGCCGCCGGCTTCGCCCGCTGTGACCTTGGCGCGGCGGATGTAATCCAGCAGGGAAGTCTTGCCGTGGTCGACGTGACCCATGACGGTGACGACTGGCGGACGCGGCAGGGCAACGCCCTGCTCGACCGCATCCATCAGCTCCTCCTCGAGCGAGGACTCGGACTGCGGAATCGCGTTGTGCCCCATCTCCTCGATCACGAGAATGGCCGTATCCTGATCGATCATCTGGTTGATGGTCGCCATCACGCCCATGCTGAACAGGGTCTTCACGACATCGACGCCCTTGACGGACATCTTCTGGGCCAGGTCGGCAACGGAGATCGTCTCCGGCACCGTGACATCACGGACCACCGGCGCCGTGGGGCGTTCGAAATTCGTCTGCTTCGCCGCAGTCGCGCCGCCGCGACCGGTAGCCTTCTTCGCCCGCTTGGCGCGGCGCTCGTGCGCACCGGCACCCAGATGCAGTTCCGCACGGCCACCCTGGCTCTCCCGCTCATGGCGACCCTTGCCGCCATGCTTGGCGCCCTTCTTGCGCTCGGGCTCATCCGAGGACGAGTTCCCACGACCGGACAGATTGTCGGATTTGGTGATATCGATGCCCGGCGCCTCGGAAGGCATGGCGATGATCCGCAGGCGGGACTTCGGTCGTCCCGTCACTTCGTCGACTTCCGGGGATTGCGTCTCGGCCGACCGCTCGGCCTCGGGCGCCTCCTCGAGCACCGTATCGAACGCGGCAGGCGCTGGCGCAGCTTCGGGCTTCTCCGGCGAAGGCGTCACTTCCGGCGCAGGTGTCTCGACCACCGGCTCTGCGGCCACCGCGTCTGCAGACGCAACGACTGGCGTCGGGGCCGGCTCGGGCGCGGAAACCGGCGCGGTTTTGGCCGGGGCCACTTCAGGCGCTGTCGCCGGCTCGGCGGCGGGGGCAACGGCGGGTGACTCGCTGACCGGTTGCTGGGAAGCATCCGCCATATCGCGCGCCACATAGGTCTTCCGGGTGCGGTATTCGACCGCCACCGTCTTGCCACGCGCCGCACCGCCACCCACCTTGATTTCTTCCTGCTTCTTGCGCTGCAGGGTAATCCGGTTGGGCCGTGGCGCGCCGGCAGTGGCAGCCGTCCCCTGACGCAAGTGCGCCAGCAACTTCATCTTGTCGCTGTCACTGATCAGTGAATCGGCCGAACTGGCCGCAACGCCCGCTTCCGCAAGCTGTACCAGCAGGCGTTCGGGCGTGGCACCAACAATTTTTGCTAAATCTTTAACCGTGACCTCGGACATGGGGTCTCCTGTGGTCGTCTCACTACGTAAATTTCGATTACCGGATCGCACACGCGTCCGGTAAGGCGCAAATCGCTGCCGCCCGCGACGGCCAGCGTTGATTATGGGGCCGATACCGACCGACCCGCCGCCCGCGCGGGGCATGCAGGTGCGGCGGATACGGCAATCAGTTGAACCAGGGGGCGCGCGCCGCCATGATCAGGCTGCGGGCCAACGCCTCGTCCACGCCGTCAAACTCGGTCAACTCATCGATCGACAGCTCGGCCAGATCATCGGCGGACGCGACGCCGGCTGCCTGCAAAGCAGTCAGCAGTTCCGGCGTCATGCCTGCCAATTCGGCCATGTTCAACGGCTCAGCATCCGCGGCCTCGTCAACATCGCTGGAAATCGCCTGGGTCAGCAGCGCGTCGCGGGCCCGGTTGCGCAGTTCCTCAACGATATCCTCGTCGAAGCCCTCCACTTCCAGGAGTTCGGCGGTCGGCACGTAGGCGATCTCTTCCAGCGAGGAGAAACCGGCCTCGACCAGCACGGAGGCCACGTCCTCGTCGACATCGAGATCGCGCATGAACGATTCGACCGCGCGGCGGGTTTCGCGCTCGATCTGGGCAACCGCTTCCTCCTCGCCCATCACGTTCAGGTGCCAGCCGGTAAGTTGGCTCGCCAGACGCACGTTCTGACCGCCCCGACCGATGGCCTGGGAAAGCTTTTCCTCGGTCACGGCGACGTCCATGCTGTGCCGGTCCTCGTCCACGACGATCGACACGACCTCGGCCGGTGACATGGCATTGATCACGAACTGAGCCGGACTCGGATCCCAGATGATGATGTCGACGCGCTCGCCGTTCAGCTCGTTGGTGACGGACTGGACACGGGAGCCCCGCATGCCCACGCAGGTGCCCACCGGATCGATGCGCGGATCGCGGGACTGCACGGCGATCTTCGCACGCAGACCCGGATCGCGCGCCGCGCCCTTGATCTCGATCAGACCCTGGTCGATCTCCGGCACTTCCAGCTTGAACAGTTCGATCAGGAACTCCGGCGCCGTGCGGCTGACGAACAGCTGCGGACCGCGCGGCTCGTGGCGCACGTCGGCCAGATAGCCGCGCAGACGATCACCCGGGCGAACGGCTTCGCGACCGATCATCTCGTCGCGAGGAATCAGCGCCTCGACGTTGCCGCCGAGATCCAGAATGACGTTACCGCGATCGATCCGCTTGATGAGTCCCATGATCAGGCTACCCTTGCGATCGATATAGGCATCCACCACCTGCCGACGCTCGGCCTCGCGCACC
Organism: Halothiobacillus diazotrophicus; assembly: GCF_001663815.1. Classification (NCBI taxonomy): domain Bacteria; kingdom Pseudomonadati; phylum Pseudomonadota; class Gammaproteobacteria; order Chromatiales; family Halothiobacillaceae; genus Halothiobacillus; species Halothiobacillus diazotrophicus. Next base: position 2,684,000 of record NZ_CP016027.1, on the reverse strand, counting down.
TTCTGCACGATGACCTGCTTGGCAGCCTGGGCGGCGATGCGGCCGAATTCGACCGACTCGATCTCTTCCTCGACGAAGTCGCCGACCTGGATCGTCGGATCGTCCAACTGTGCCGCTTCCAGAATCATCTCGCGCTCGGGAAACTCGGAGGACTCGCCCGCCACGACTTCCCAGCGACGGAACGTCCGATAATCCCCGGTCTCGCGGTCGATTTCGACACGCGCATCGATATCGCCGCCATGACGCTTGCGTGCGGCCTGGGCCAGTGCGGCTTCGATCGCCTCGAAAATGACGGCGCGATCCACCCCTTTCTCGTTGGAGACCGCATCAGCGACGAAAAGTATCTCTTTGCTCATGATGATTGGGTTTTTCCTTTGGGCGCCGTGCCTTTACGGTCGCGTTTCTGTTCACCAAATTCGAATACCAGATTGGCCCGCTCCACCTCGGCGTACGGGAAGGTGAAGGGTTCGCCCTCGACCGTCACGCTGATCTGCTCGCCGTCCACACCGGTGACGATGCCATCGAATCGGCGGCGCTGCGCCAACGGACGGTGCAGACGCACCCGGACCTTCTGACCGACGAACTGGGCGAAGTCGCTGGCGCGGAACATGGGTCGCTCGACACCGGGCGAAGACACTTCCAGACGGTAGAAGCCCGGAAAGGGGTCCTCGACATCCAGCACGCCGCTCAGCGCGTCGCTGACCCGCGAACAATCGTCCAGGGTGACGCCGGCCTCGGTGTCGATATACACCCGCAGCAAACCGTCCGGACCGCCGCGAAACTCGCCGCCCACCCACTCGCAGCCCGACGCCTCGACGACGGGCTGCAACAGCGCTTCAATGGACTCGGGAATTTTCTGCACGGCGGCTCGGTCTCTCTAAAATAAGATGCAAAATAAAAAAGCCCCAAGTGGGGCCCGGTTTTCTTTTATCTTTGATCGCGGGATGCGGAATATATGAATCTTCACCCCGAATGTCAAATCAGAAGCCGGTTTTAGCCCCGGGGGAAACAGCGGTTTCCCGGGGTTCACGCGGGATCAGTCGCCACGCAGATCGTCGAAGAAGCGCTTGACCGAATCCAGCCAGGAATGCTCGCGCGGCCGATGCTGTGCCGCGACGTCCCCACCCTGTTCCCCGCTCAACGAACGCTCGAAGGCCATGAGCAACTCCCGCTGTTCCGCGGTGAGCTTGACCGGCGTTTCGACATGCACGGTCACCAGCAGATCACCGGGTGCGCCGCCCCGCACGGGCTGGACACCCTTGCCCCGCAGACGGAACACCTTGCCGGTCTGCGTTTCCGCCGGAATCTTCAGTGTCACGCGACCATCCAGCGTGGGCACCTCGATTTCGCCACCGAGCGCGGCCACTACGAAGCTGATCGGCATTTCACACAACAGATCGGCGTCGTTTCGCTTGAAGATCGGGTGCGGTTTGACATCGATCAGTACATAGAGATCGCCGGCCGGGCCGCCCTGCTCCCCAGGGGCCCCCTCGCCGCTGTGGCGGATCCGATCCCCGGAATCGACACCGGCAGGAATCTTGATCGACAGGGTTTTCTGGGTTTCCACCCGACCCGAACCCCGACAGGTACCGCAGGGATCCTCGATGATCTCGCCCGCACCCTGACAGGTCGGGCAAGTCTGTTGGATCGAGAAGAATCCCTGCTGCACGCGGACCGCTCCGGCCCCGTGACAGGTACCGCAGGTCTTGCGTCCCGTGCCCGGCTTGGCGCCGGTGCCATCGCAGGTTTCGCAGGGCTTGCTCGTGGGAATCTGGATCTCGACGGTCGTGCCGCGCACGGCCTCTTCGAGCGTGATCTTCAGGTTGTACTGCAGGTCCGCGCCCCGATAGGCGCGCGAACGGCCACCGCCGCCCCCGAAGATGTCGCCGAACACCTCGCCGAAGATATCGGCAAAGCCGGCACCGCCGCCAAATCCGCCGGCACCGGCACCCGCGCCCGGATTGACACCGGCATGACCGAACTGGTCGTAAGCCGCGCGTTTCTGGGCATCGGACAGAACCTCGAAGGCCTCCTTGGCTTCCTTGAAGCGTTCCTCGGCGGCAGGATCGTCCGGGTTCCGGTCGGGGTGAAAGCGCATCGCCAGTCGACGATAGGACTTCTTCAGCTCGTCCGCCGTTGCGGTGCGCTCTACCTCGAGCACTTCGTAATAACAACGCTTTGCCATAGCTCGCTCAAAAGTTCGTTCGCGACAAGCGTACAGGGGCCTGTGCCCCTGTCGCGCTCGTGCTGCATGAATTGGGTCGTCCCTGCACGAAAAAACCGCCCCATCCCGGGGCGGCAATCACCGAGGACGAATTACTTCTTGTCGTCCTTCACTTCCTCGAACTCGGCATCGACGACGTCGTCGTCCTTCTGCGCGGCGCCCGATGTGCCCGCACCCGGCTCGCCCTGAGGCTGCGCACCGGCAGCGGACTTCTGCATCAGCTCGGCGGAAACCTGACTCAACGCCTCGATCTTCGCCTGGATTTCCGCCTGATCGTCGCCCTTCATGGCTTCGCGCAGCGCGGCGATCGCATCGGTCGCCGGCTGCTTGTCGGCATCCGACATCGCCTCGCCCGCTTCCTTGAGCGTCTTCTCGACGGTATGGATCAGGCCATCGCCCTGGTTGCGCACGTCCACCAGCGCCCGCAGCTTCTTGTCTTCCTCGGCATGCGCTGCGGCATCGTCCACCATCCGTTGGACTTCTTCATCGCTCAGACCGGAGTTGGCCTTGATGACGATCTTCTGCTCCTTGCCGGTACCCTTGTCCTTGGCGGACACGTTCAGGATCCCGTTGGCATCGATGTCGAAGGTCACTTCGATCTGCGGCATGCCGCGCGGTGCCGGGGGGATGTCGGTCAGGTCGAAACGGCCCAGCGACTTGTTGCCCGAGGCGATCTCGCGCTCACCCTGCAGGACGTGCACGGTCACGGCGGTCTGGTTGTCGTCAGCGGTCGAAAACACCTGGCTGGCCTTGGTCGGGATCGTGGTGTTCTTCTCGATCAGCTTGGTCATCACGCCGCCCATGGTTTCGATACCCAGCGACAGCGGGGTAACGTCCAACAACAGGACATCGCTCACACTGCCGGACAGCACGCCGCCCTGAATCGCGGCACCCACCGCCACGGCTTCATCGGGGTTGACGTCCTTGCGCGGCTCCTTGTTGAAGAAGGCCTTCACCGCCTCGCGCACCTTGGGCATGCGGGTCTGACCGCCGACCAGGATCACTTCGTCGATGTCGCCGACGGAAACCCCGGCATCCTTCAGTGCGACGCGGCACGGCTCGATGGTGCGGGTGATCAGGTCGTCGACGAGCGACTCGAGCTTGGCGCGGGTCAGACGGACGTTCATGTGCTTCGGACCGCTGGCGTCTGCCGTGATGTACGGCAGGTTCACGTCGGTCTGCTCGGTGGACGAGAGTTCGATCTTCGCCTTTTCCGCCGCTTCCTTCAGACGCTGCATGGCCAGCGGATCGTTCGCTAGATTCACGCCCTGCTCGCGCTTGAATTCGTCGACCAGGAAGTCGATCAGGCGATTGTCGAAATCTTCACCGCCCAGGAAGGTGTCGCCGTTCGTGGACAGCACTTCGAACTGCTTCTCGCCGTCGATGTTCGCCACTTCGATGATGGATACGTCGAAGGTACCGCCACCGAGGTCGTAGACCGCGATCTTGCGATCCGCGTTGTCCTTCTTGTCGATGCCATAGGCCAGGGCCGCCGCGGTCGGTTCGTTGATGATCCGCTTGACGTCCAGACCGGCGATGCGGCCGGCATCTTTGGTTGCCTGGCGCTGACTGTCGTTGAAGTAGGCCGGTACGGTGATGACGGCCTCGGTGACCTCCTCGCCCAGATAAGCCTCGACGTCCTTCTTGATCTTCATGAGCACACGGGCAGAAATTTCCGGCGGAGCCATCTTCTTGCCGTTGACTTCGACCCAGGCATCGCCGTTATCGGCCTTGACGATCTGGTAGGGCATCAGCTCGATGTCTTTCTGGACCGCCTCTTCCTGGAAACGACGGCCGATCAGACGCTTGACCGCGTACAGCGTGTTCTTCGGATTGGTGACCGATTGGCGCTTGGCCGGCTGGCCGACCAGGATCTCGCCCTCGTTGGCGTAGGCCACGATCGACGGCGTGGTGCGCGCGCCTTCGGCGTTCTCGATGACCTTGGCAGACTTGCCTTCCATGATGGCCACGCAGGAGTTGGTGGTACCCAGGTCGATCCCGATGATTTTACCCATGATGCTTACCTCAAAAATTCGTGAATTGAATGTAGTTCGTATGACAGTTCTGAATGCGCGTCCCGGGCGACCTGCCCCAGGCACCACAGCTACCTATGTGCGGGCGCTGCGGCCGATTTCAAGAGCCCGGTCGTCATTCCTGGGGCTTCGAGACCACGACCAATGCCGGGCGGACCAGACGATCCTTCAGGAGATACCCCTTCTGCATCACGCTGATCACATGATCGGCCGGCCCCTCGTGCGGCTGGACCGAAATGGCCTGGTGATGCTCGGGATTGAAGCGTTCGCCGACCGGATGAACCGGCTGCACGCCGAACTTCTCCAGGGTCTGCAGGAACACGTTCAGGGTCATCTGGTTACCCTCGCGGATCTTGTCGAGGGGGGTATTCGGCTGCTCGGCGGCCTGAATCCCCATTTCCAGGGAATCGACCACGGGCAACAGGCCATCGACAAACCGCTCCAGCGCGAATTTGCGGGCGTTTTCGATGTCCCGTTCGGCGCGCTTGCGCAGGTTTTCCATCTCGGCATGCAGCCGCAGGACTTCCTGCTCCCGCTCGGCCAGCTTTTCCGTCAAATCAATCGCCGCATCAGGCTGAGCGGCGGCACCCGCTGCTTCCTGGGCATTTTCCTGACCCATGTTCTGACCCTTGTCCTGGGGCGTCGCCTCGTCAGCCGGGGGTATTGATTGTTCCGTCATGGTACGGTCCTCTGTGCGTGATGAATCGAAAAATGAAAGGTCCAAGTTAGGCCACGCCCTGTTGATTGGGGCTCCCCGAACCAATTTCAAGACCGAAAACCCCGACAAATTCCATTTTTTTGCCCGTTTTCGCCGCTTCTGCCGCAGAAGGCGCGCAGACAGGCCTGCAGGGAAAAACACTTCTGATATATTAGGTGGCATGGGCAGGCGCGCCCGAGGACAACGGAATGGTTGCCGGCAGTCCCGACTGCCCGACATTGTTTCCGATCACACAACAGGCAACTCCAAGGTTTTACTTGTGGCAGATCTTCGCCAGACACGAACCGGACCGACCACGGACCCCGCCGCAGACATCGACGACTGCCGCGACAGGGCGGGGACACCCGGGGATGCTGCGCCCTACTTCAAGCGGATCGGCATCATCACCAAACCGGCGGCCGACCTGGCCATCCGGACGGCCTTCAAGAAGCTGACCAGCCTGCTGGACGAGATGGGCATCGACTGGGCACTGGAGCAATCCTGCGACAGCCCCATCAGCCGCATGCAGCCGGCACGATTCGAACGCAACCAGCCCGATCGCGACCTGATCATCGTGCTGGGCGGCGACGGCACCTTGTTGAATGCGGCCCGCAGCCTGAGTCAATGGGACATCCCAATCATGGGCGTCAACCTGGGACGCCTGGGGTTCCTCGTCGACATCCGGCCCAGCGATCTGAAGCTGTACCTGAGCGCGATTCTCCGGGGACGATTCGTCGAGGATCGACGCTTTCTTCTCGAAGGCACGCTCATGCGCGGCGATACGCGGGTCATGAATGCCATCGCCCTCAACGACGTCACCTTCAAGATGCGCGACCCCGCCCGCATGGTCGAGTTCGAAATGCGTATCGATGGGCGACTGCTCAATCACCAACGTTCCGACGGGGTGGTCATCTGCACCCCCACCGGGTCCACGGCCTATGCCCTGTCCGCGGGCGGCCCGCTGATCGCCCCCGATCTGCCGGCCATCGGCATCGTGTCCATCTGCCCGCACACCCTGAGCTACCGCCCCATCGTGATCAGCGACAGTCACGTGATCGAGATCGTCCCCAAAGCCCAGTCCCGCGGCGGTGGCTCGGTGAGCTTCGACGGCCAGATCAACCAGCCGCTCGAGGTCGGCGACGCCCTGGTGATTCGGCGTCACCATCACGACATTCGGCTGATCCACCCTTGCGGCCATGACTACTACACCCTGCTGCGCACCAAACTCTGCTGGGGCGAACAAAGTGGTTAATCCCGTCCGTACTCCCAGCGCCACAGGCCGCTAGCACCATGCTGACCGCGCTCACGATTCGACATATCGCACTGATCGACCGACTCAGTCTCGATTTCGCCCCGGGCATGACCACCCTGACCGGCGAAACCGGCGCCGGGAAATCCATCCTGATCGATGCCATCGGCCTGATCCAGGGGGATCGCGCGAACACCCAGCTGATTCGCGCCGGGGAAGAGGAAGCGGAGGTCATCGCGGTCTTCGATTACGCCACGCCCGGTCCGGTCGCAACGTTTCTGCAGGAACAGGACCTGCTGGAAGACGAGTTGATCATTCGCCGCACGCTCAACCGGGAAGGCCGCGGCAAGATCTGGATCAACGGGCGTCCCTCGACCGCGGCCACCCTGAAGGCATTGAGCGCACTGCTCATCGACGTGCATGGCCAGCATCACAACCAGAAACTGCTGGAAAAACGCTATCAGCGCGCACTGCTCGACAGCTTCGGCGGGCTGGAGGATACGGTGCGAACGCTCGGGCAGACGGCCCGGGAGCTGCGGCGACTGAAGACCTTGCGGGATGAAGCCCTTCGGGAAGCCCGAACTCGGGCGGATCGACGACAGCTGCTTGCTTTTCAGCTCGAGGAAATCGACATGCTGGCGCCGGAACCGGACGAATTCAACCGGCTCCACCAACAACTGACACGGCTCTCCCGACAGGACGAGTGGCGCAGCGTCCTTGCCGCCCAGCTCGATCGGCTGTTCGACGCCGACGAGAACGTCCACGACCAGCTCGGTCAGGCAACGCACGCCCTGAGCCGCCTGACCGGACTCGACGAGCGGCTGTCACCGCTGGTCGATGCCCTGGAGGTCGCGCGCATCCAGGTCAACGAGACGGCAGAGAGCCTGCGGGACGCCCTGAACGAAAACGACAACGACCCGGCCGAACTCGATCGCGTGCAACAACGGCTGGACGCGCTCCATCAGCTGGCGCGCAAGCACCGGATTCCACCGGAGCAGCTGGACGACCACATGGCGGCGCTTCGCGCGGAAGCTGCCGATCTGGAACAGGTCGATGCCGCCAGCGCCTCGATCGACACAGAGATTGCCCAGCTGGAAGAAACCTACGACCGACTGGCCGGACAGGTGGCGGAACAAAGGCAGGCGGCCGCACGCAAGCTCGAATGCTCGGTGACCGAGTCGATTCGGCAGCTCGGCATGCCTCATGGCGACATCGAGATCCGGGTCGCCCCCAACGATTCAGCGCAGGATCAGCGACCCGAGCACGGTCATGACGAGATCACGTTCCTGATCAGCGCCAACCGGGGGCAGCCGAAGCAGCCGCTGGACCAGATTGCCTCGGGCGGCGAACTGGCCCGGGTCAGTCTGGCGATCAAGACCCTCACGGCGGCGTTCGATCCGGTCGAAACCTTCATTTTCGACGAGGTCGATACGGGGATTGGTGGTGCGATCGCCGAAATCGTCGGCCGTCATCTGCGCGCACTGGGACAGACCCGCCAGGTCTTCTGCGTCACGCACCTGCCCCAGGTGGCCGCACAGGGCCAGCACCAGATCCAGGTGCACAAGCATCACCACGAAAGCGGGACCGTCACCGAAATCACCCCCCTGAACGACGCCACGCGCATCGAGGAAATCGCCCGGATGATGGCGGGCGTGGCGGTGACGGAGCAAACGCGTGAGGCAGCACGCGAGATGATCGCGCAAGGGCAGGCATAGATTAGGGATGCCAACGGGCCGGATTCGGCCCAAATCAACGGGCGAGGTTTATTTCTTCTTGTTCTTGGCCTGGTCGCTGATGCCATAGATGACCAGCGAATAATCCGTCAGATCGAAACCATGCTGTTCGGCGATGGCCGCTACGCGTTCCTGGATGACGGGGTCGTGAAACTCCTCGACCAGACCGGTCTTGATGCAGACGAGATGGTCGTGATCGCCCTTGGAAATCAGCTCGAAAACCGACTTCCCCCCCTCGAACTGATGTCGTTTGAGAATGTCGGCCGCCTCGAACTGCGTCAGAACCCGGTACACCGTGGCCAGTCCGACGTCGTCGCCCCGGTTCAGCAGCTCCTTGTAGACGTCCTCGGCACTCATGTGCCAGTCCGGATTGCTCTCGATGATCTCCAGGATCTTGACACGCGGCAAGGTGACCTTGAGCCCGGCTTTCTTAAGTTCGTTCTGTTCCAAGATCTCGTCCCTCTATCGCATGATTCCCCGATAAGCCATGCGCGACTTCATCGGGCAGCCGCCCTGCCAAGAACCCGATGGACTTCGGCACCCCTGTCGTCCGACAGGACACTCCGCGCGCTTGGGGCGCCACGGCGGCAACTGGAACCGGATTGTACCTGATTCTCATTATTCCAGAGATTTTCAGCCGTCCGACGGCAATTTATTCGTTACCACTGGAACAAACCGCGCGCAGTTGCGTATGATTGGCGCACCCCTTTTCCCACACCAGAATAACGCCATGCATCCCTTTCCCTACCGCACCCTGTCTGCCCTGACCCTTCTGATGTTCGCGCTGACCGGCTGTTCGTCCGTGTACATCCCGAGCTTCATCAAGGTCTACCAGCCGGACATCGCCCAGGGGAACATCCTCGAGACCAAGCAGGTCGAACAACTCAAGGTGGGCATGGACAAGAGCGAGGTCAATCAGATCCTCGGCACGCCGGCCCTGAAGGACATCTTTCACCACAACCAGCGGGAAACCTACGTCTTCTACGACAAGCGCGGGAAGAACAAGGCCTTCAAGCATATCCTGGTCGTGATTTACGACGCCAACGGCCGCGTGGCGAAGATCGAGCAAAGCGGCGATCCGCTGGATCAGACACCCCCGCAGGATCTTCCGGAGGCACTTCGCCCCGGGGCGGAGCCGGCGGCGGAAACGACAGAGCCCTCAGCGAACGATGCGGATGCCCCCCACAAGAATGGCGCCGCAAGCGACCCCTACGCACTCACGCCGCCGGGCAGTAGCGGCTCGGGATTGGGTGCCGGCCAACCGCTTCAGCCGGCCGGCGGCCTCTAGACAGTGGCAAGGCGGCGCCCGTCGTGTGGTTGCGGCAGGCTGACCGCCTCACCACGGCTCTTGCGTGCCCCTTTGCGGCTCCAAGACGCACCAATTCCGCCCGAGGCACGGGCCGCAAAGACCGATGCGATTTCCCACGCCTTAACTCATGGCAAACGGGTCTTTGAGCGCCTCATTTTGGAACAAACCGGCAAAAAACACCGATTTTCGGTTAACATGGCGGCTTTGTGTTTAATCATTCCCGGGTACACATGACACAGTCCAGTTTTGAATTCGATGATTTGATCCGTTGCGCCAAAGGTGAGATGTTTGGCGAAGGCAATGCCCAGTTACCGCTACCGCCGATGCTGATGTTCGATCGCATCAACCGCATCGCCACCGAGGGCGGAAAATTCGGCAAGGGCGAGATGATCGCGGAACTGACCGTCAAGCCCGACCTGTGGTTCTTCGGCTGCCATTTCGAAGGCGACCCGGTCATGCCGGGCTGCCTGGGACTGGACGCCATGTGGCAGCTCGTTGGTTTCTATCTCGGTTGGAGCGGCGGTAAGGGCCACGGCCGCGCCCTGGGCGTCGGCGATGTAAAATTTTCGGGTCAGGTGTTGCCCAGTAACGAAAAGATCATCTATCAGATCGATATTAAGCGCGTCATCATGCGCAAGCTGACCATGGGCATCGCCGATGCCCATATGTCTGTCGACGGCAAGATCATCTACGAAGCGAAGGATCTGCGCGTCGGCCTTTTCACTCATACACAGTCAATGTCGGAGTAAACATCCATGCGCCGTGTTGTCATTACAGGCATGGGCATTGTTTCCAGCATCGGCAACAATGCCAACGAAGTGCTCACCGCACTGAAGACCGGCCGTTCAGGCATCGAAACCAACCCGGAACAGGTCGAGCGCGGTTTCCGCTCCCATATCGCCGGCACCCTGAAGATCAAGCCGGAAGAACACATCGACCGCAAGCTCTATCGGTTCATGGGCGATGCGGCCGCCTTCACCTACATCGCGATGCGCGAAGCCATCGAACAGGCCGGTCTGACCGCGGAACAGGTTTCCCAACCGCGCGCCGGTCTGATCGTCGGCTCCGGCGGCTCGTCCTGCGCCAACATTGTGGAGACTGCGGACATCGTCCGTGAGAAGGGCGTCAAGCGCGTCGGTCCCTATATGGTGACCCGGACCATGGGGTCCACCACCTCGGCCTGTCTCGCCACGCCGTTCGGCATCAAGGGCATCAATTTCTCCATCAGCTCCGCCTGCGCGACCTCGGCGCACTGCATCGGCTCCGGTGTGGAGCAGATCCAGTTCGGCAAGCAGGATATCGTGTTCGCCGGCGGCGGCGAGGAGCTGCACTGGTCCCAAACCGCGATGTTCGATGCGATGGGCGCGCTGTCCTCCAAGTACAACGATACCCCCGAGACGGCCTCCCGCCCCTTCGACGCGACCCGTGACGGCTTCGTCATCACCGGCGGCGGCGGCGTCGTGGTGCTGGAGGAACTGGAGCATGCGCTGGCCCGTGGGGCGAACATCCTGGCCGAGGTGGTCGGTTATGGTGCGACTTCCGATGGCTACGACATGGTCCAGCCTTCGGGTGAAGGTGCTCTGCGCTGCATGCAGCAGGCACTGGCCACCGTGAAGGGGCCCGTCGATTACGTGAACACCCATGGCACCAGTACGCCGGCCGGTGACATGCGTGAACTGGAATCCCTCGCGAAGATCTTCCCGGAGAACATGCCGTACATCACGTCGACGAAGTCGCTCTCCGGCCATGCCCTGGGGGCGGCGGGCGTGCATGAGGCCATCTATTCGATCCTCATGCTGCAGAACGACTTCATCGCGGCCTCGGCCAACATCGCGGAACTCGACCCCAAGGCCGAAGGGGTCAACATCCTGACAAAGACGCTGGAAAACCACCGTTTCAATACGGTGCTATCCAACAGCTTCGGCTTTGGCGGTACCAACGCCTCTCTGGTTCTGCAGCGTTTCGCGCCGTAAATCCGGACGGGACTTTCCCGCCCCTGGTAGCAATGAACGCCGGCATGTCCGGCGTTTTTTCATGGGACGAATACTGCCACCGCGCTTGGCGAAAGCACTTTCGTCATGGGTCAATCACACGGTGGCGACCAGCGTCTGCGTATAGGGATGCTGTGGGGCCGAGAACACGTCGCCGGTGTTCCCCGTTTCGACCACTTGCCCCCGGTACAGCACCATCACGCGGTGTGCCATCGCCCGCACCACCCGCAGATCGTGGGTAATGAACAGATAACTCAGGCCATGATCGCGCTGCAACTGACGCAACAGATCCAGCGTCTGCTTTTGCACGGTGGCATCCAGTGCGCTGGTCGGCTCATCAAGAATCAGGATTTTGGGGCGCAGGATCAGGGCGCGCGCAATAGCGATCCGCTGGCGCTGTCCCCCGGAAAACTCGTGGGGATACCGGTGCATGCCGGATTCGTCCAGCCCCACATCCGCCATCGCGGCACGGATCCGCGCCCGGCGGGCAGTGGCATCCAGCTGCGGTTCATGCACGCTGAGTCCCTCGCCGATGATCTCGCCGACCGTCATGCGGGGGGACAAGGCGCCGAACGGGTCCTGAAACACAATCTGGATATGACGCCGGAGGGAACGGAATCGGCGCTCTGAATAACCCTGAACCGACTGCCCGACCACATCGATCCGTCCCTCGGCGGGAATCAGATGCAGCAGGGCCAAAGCCAAGGTGCTTTTCCCGGAACCGGACTCGCCGATCACGCCGAGGGTTTCCCCGGGTGCCAAGTTCAGCGACACCCCGTCCAGCGCCCGAAAATCCGGTGCCCTTTGCCACCAGCGACGCGGCGCCCCGCCCCCTTGGGCGAACCGAACGGACAGGCGCTCGGCGGCAAGAACAGGGGGCGCGCTCGGATCGACCGGGGGCAAGGGTTCTGGCTTCGGCACGGCGGCCAGCAGCGTGCGGGTATAAGGGTGTTCCGGCGCACGGAATAACCCAGCAACATCCCCCTGCTCCACGATCCGACCATGTTGCATCACCGCGACCCAGTCGGCATGCCGCCGCACCAGATTCAGATCGTGGGTAATCAGGAGCAGCGCCATGCCGAACTGCGCCTGCAGGGCGGTCAGCAATTCCATGATCTGTGCCTGCAAAGTGACGTCCAACGCCGTGGTCGGTTCATCGGCAATCAGCAGACGCGGACGACAGGCCAGCGCCATGGCAATCATCGCCCGCTGCCGCTGCCCGCCCGACAATTGATGGGGAAACGACCGAGCCCGCCATTCCGGATCCGGCAACTGCACCTGCCGGAGAAGTTCGATGACACGCTCCTGAATATCCGTCTTGCTCCCGCCTTCATGCTCGACGATCACCTCGGCGATCTGCGCACCGATCGTCTTCAACGGATTGAGCGCCGTCATCGGTTCCTGGAAAATCATGCCGATCGACCGCCCCCGCACGGTACGCAAAGTGGATTCGGGGGCCGTCAGCAGGTCGAGATCGCCGAACCGGATACTGCCCGAATCGTACTGGACGGCATCCAGCAGACGCAGTATCGACAGGGCGGTGATCGTCTTGCCCGAACCGGATTCCCCCACAAGCGCCACCCGCTGGCCTGGCTGGATGTCCAGGGAAATCTCGGAAAGCACGGGCGATGCCGCATCGAAACGCGCCGTGAGGTGCTGAATGGAAAGCAGCGGTGAATCCGATGATGGGGCGGGGTGCGCCAGGGGCATGACTTCAACATCCTCGGTACAAGCGGGCAAACTGGGCTGTATGCAGTCTAGGGCCTGTTCACACTAAATCCAAACCAGCGACGTAGGCCGTTTTTCCGCGGAACAAGGCGCATTGAGCGCGGTGTGCTTTGTGCACACAAGCGAAATGCAACGCAGTTCCGGGGAAAAACGGTCCCGTCCCTTGGGGCTGGGCCCTAACACGGGCCATGCGGCGTTGCTCGTGGTTCATATGGAAAAACCAAACCGCGCTCCTCGTGCCTTGCCTGGCCCGTGTTGGGGCTCCAGCGCTGATTTGGATTTAGTGTGAACAGGCCCGAGCAATCTCCGCCGCGACATTTGCAGGCAGCAACGTCACGGACCAACCATGCAGTTGTGAACAAACCGCCGCAATTCCGGTACAGTCACGCGATTGAAGATAGAGACAAGCCCGAAATGAATCCCGCAGACCCCGCCGCGAACGATCGCGAAAACGCAACCGACGCATCGCTGCCAACGCCGACCTGGCCAATCACCGTCGTGACGGCCGCCGACCTGCAGGCGCCATTGGCCGAGGAAATCCGCAGTCTCGTAGACGCCCGGATCTCCGATCGGCCCTTCGGTGTGCAACTGGACGCGACCCCCGCGCAAACCTACCGCATCGTCTGCGACAGCCTCATCGCCGGTCATGTGTACTACGCGCTGGCCAGCGGACAGGCAGCGACCGCCGACGAGCTATATGCCCTCGGCCGCCAGATTCCCTGGCACCGGCACATGACCGCCGACACCTATTTCGCCATTTCCGCCACCGGCGGGACGGAGCAGCTGCGTCATACCGGGTTCATCGCCACCCGCCTGAAGGACGCGATCGTCGATCATTTTCGCGAGCGGGACAGCCGTCGACCCAGCATCGACACGGAACAGCCGGACCTGCGGCTGCACTGCCACATCACGGCACAAGGGCACACGAACATCTCGATCGAACTGTCCGAGGGCTCCCTGCATCGTCGCGGGTACCGTCAACTGGGCGGATTGGCGCCCCTGCGCGAAAACCTGGCCGCAGGCATCCTCTGGCGGGCACGGTGGCCGCAGCTGGCGCAGAACGGTGCCGCGCTGTTCGACCCCATGTGCGGTTCCGGCACGCTCCTGATCGAAGCGGCCCTCCGCCTGACCGGACTGCCGCCTGCCATGCGGGCGCGCCGACTGGGTTCGCCGGGCTGGCTCGGCCACGATACCGCCGCCCGGCAAGCCGTGCTCGACCAATCCGCCCCGCTCATTGAACCCGCCGACGCGCCTTTGTTGATCGGTCGGGACATCGATGGCGAACAGATTGCCACGGCCCGGGAAAACGCCCGACTGGCCGAGGTGGATCATCTCATCGATTTCCAGGTGGCCGATGCCTGGGCGCAGCCCTGCCCCACGCCACTTGAAGGGCACGACACCGGGTTGCTGATCAGCAATCTGCCCTACGGGCACCGACTCGATGCCTACACATCCACCGAGACCCCGGACTGGGGCCCGCTGATCGATGCCTGGCAGCGCTGCTTCAACGGCTGGCACTGGGCGGTCCTGTTGCCCGAAGGCATGGGGCAGCGCTGGCCGCTGCGCTACGAGCGGGCCTTTCCCTTCGATCATGGCGGCATTGCGATCGAACTGATCCGGGGCACGTTCGACACCAAGAGTCGACGGGAGGCACCCGGGCCGATCGGCCTGGCAAACAAGCTGGCGAACGCGGCCGAGCAGGCCCGTGAACTGGTCGACCCGACGCCCTTCGCCAATCGACTGCAGAAGAACTTCCGCCACGTAAAACGCCAGGCCGAACGAGAAGGGCTCTGCTGCTTCCGGGTATACGACGCCGATCTGCCGGACTTCAATCTGGCCATCGATCTCTACCGGGACGAGCAGGGCGAGACCTGGGCGGATATCCAGGAGTACCGGGCGCCGCACTCCGTCGATCCCCAATTGGCGCGTGGCCGTTTGGCCGTTGCCGTCCATCAGGCCATGGAAACGCTGGAACTCGCCCCCAACCACGCCGTGGTCCGCCAGCGCCGCCGACAGACGGGGCAGGATCAGTATCAGAAAATCACCCAGGAACGACTGGAGCGGGTCGTGATCGAGGGCGGCACGCGGTTGCGGATCAACCTGACCGACTATCTCGACACCGGTCTGTTCCTCGATCACCGTCAGGTACGCGACCGGGTCGCCGAACTCGCCCGAGGGAAACGCCTGCTCAACCTGTTCTGCTATACCGCAACGGCGTCGGTCCGAGCCGCCCACCAGGGCGCCGCGCAGACCCTGTCCATCGACCTGTCGAACACCTACCTCGACTGGGCGGAAGACAATTTCGCCCTCAACGACATTCCGACCGGCAATGCGCACCAACTGCTGCGCGCCGACGTGCTGGACTGGCTGAATCAGCGCCAGCAAGGGCCCTATCGCCCGGATCGGTACGATGTGATCTTCTGCGACCCACCGACCTTCTCGAATTCGAAATCCATGGCGGACACCCTGGATATCCAGCGGGATCATGTGACACTCGTGCAACAATGCATGCATCTGTTAGCGCCAGAAGGCACATTAATCTTTTCAAATAACCTGAAAGGCTTTAAATTGTCGCCAAGTTTGACGGATGAATACCAAATCAATGACTTATCGCGAAAAACTCTGCCCATGGATTTCGCCCGCACACCGCATCGACGCAGTGTGTTCGAAATCCGGCACCGGAACGATGCCTGAAGCGCGCCCGGTGCGTGTGTTCGTGGCGGGTGCGCTCATTACCGGCGCCCTCACGCTGGGCGGTTGCGCCAGCGTGCCGACCGGCACGGCGCCCGAAGCGAACAATGCCGGCAACAGCTGGCTGGACTTCAACACGGACAACACCACCCAGGCCGAAAACACCCGCACCGCACCCACCCATCTCAACGCCAAACTCCCCGAAACACCGCTCAAGTCCCTCGCAGGCAACAATGGCGACCGAACCGCCGCCACGGAAGCGATCATTCAGGCCATGTCGCAACTGGGCACGGCCTACCAGTGGGGGGGTGCCTCGGTCGGGAAAGGATTCGACTGCAGCGGTCTTACCAGTTACGTCTATCAGCAGGCCGATATCAATCTTCCACGCACAGCTCGGGATCAGTACGCCTTCACCGCAAGAGTCGGTAAATCCCAGCTCAAACCCGGGGATCTCCTGTTCTTCAAGATCCGCAGCCGAAAGATCGACCACGTCGGCATCTATATTGGGAATGACCGATTCATCCATGCGCCGCGCAAGGGCGAACATGTCCAGTACGCCAAGCTGAACGATGCCTATTGGCGTCGGCATTTCGCCGGAGCCGGCCGGGTTCCCGGCGCCTCGAAACTCAATCTGGCCGATCTGGATCTGCAGTAACGCTGGGATACCCCTCAATGGCCGAAAAAGGCGCTGGAACACAGCGCCTTTTTCATGTTTGCCCGCCTCGATTCTCGACTCGGGAATAGACAACGTATCGAATACGCCGCGACAGGACTTACGAGTCGTCCGCATCCTTCTCAACCGGGGCTTCAGGTGTCGCCAGCAAATTGCGCGTCTGGCGAACAATCGCCCCGATCGCCTTGTCGACCAGGGACTGACTGGCCTGCGCAAACTGGGTCGCATCATTGTGCGGTACAGCCTGCGACTCGTCGAAATACCAGTGCGCCCGCACCGAACGGGTTTTCGGATCGAGCCAGAGGCAATCGAGCGCCAGGCGCACCCGGCCACTGTCGCCCGACACATCGTGCTCCAGGCGGTTCAGATGACAACGCAGATTCAAGGCGACGGGCGCACCCGCAGAATTGGGCACCACGCCCAGTATCCAGGGCTGCCGAATCAGGGTCTGCGTCACCGCGTCCGTCAGCATTTCCGCTGGAGGCGCCAACCAGCGATTGTCCCGGTAGGGACGCAACTGCTGCGCCTCGGGGCTGTACATCATGGCTGCCGACTCGAAGCCACTGTCAGCCTCGATGGACCCGAACCGAACGAGGAATGCCCGAGCCTTGCCCTGCGCCGATACGATGGCGGGCGTGGACAAGGCGGCGGGCGGATTGATGCGATACGTGTCCTGGGCGTGTTGCGGCTTGATCGGCAGACTACACGCGGCAAGGGTTGTCGCAAATATCGCCAATGCGGCGAGTCGTCCGCCAATACGTAAGCAAGAGTAGGTAGCGTTCATGTCACTGTCCTTTCGAAAGTCCGGAGCGACGTGCCCGGCGCTCATGGTGCCGTCCCAGTCGTAGCCGTGCCACGAACGTCGGTCCGCGCGGTCCCCAAGTCATTCCTCGGGCCCTCACCTGGGCCCGGTGGCACCGGCGGTACGCCGTAGAGAATCTGGCTCGGATTGGCATTGATCTGTCGGACCAGCTGCGCGATCGAGGCGCTGGCGTTCTGAAGCCGTTCCAGCAAACTGCCCAACTCGGGCAAGGTTTGCTGTCGCAGTTCGTCGAGCGTTTTCGTGCCGGAATGCGTGAGTTGGACCGTGCTCTCGCTGGCCTTGGCCACCTGACCGACCGCCGCATTGGTGGTGTCCAGGGTCGCTTCCAGGGCATCGATGGCCCGAGAGAACTTGTTCAGAACTGCCTGTGCCTGCTTCATCAGGGCCGCGGTCGATTGCGTCACGTCAGCCGTGTTCTGCAGGGTCTTCCTTCCGGCGACGATGGCATCGGCAATATCGACACGTCGGGCCGCCAGGGTCGAGGTCAGCTGGTGCACATCGTTCAACGTGTCGGTCAGCGTCTGAACGTTTTTCTCGCTCAATAGCTGATCCAGCCGATCGGTCATCCGCGAAACCTTCACCATGCTCTCGCTCAGACCGCCCTCCAACTGGGAAAAGATGGACGGTTCGTAGGGAATGACGAGATCGCCATCCTCATTACGCCGCGTCAGGGGGGTGGCGGCCTTTCCGCCCGTCAGGTTGAGGATGCTGAGTCCGGTGACGCCCTGGGGACGCAACTGGGCGACCGTATCGGTGCGAATCGGCACGTTCGCATCCAGATAGACCAGAATTCGGATGCGATCCGGGTTTTTCTGGTCGATCCGGATACTCTTGACCTCGCCCACATCCACCCCGCGATAGAGCACGTGACTGTTCACGGACAGGCCGGTCACGCTGTCGGTCGCATAAATCACGTAGGGGATGAACTGCTGCTGCTTGCCCCCGGTCACCAGCCAGTACGCCGTTGCCGCCAGACTCAGTCCAAGCAGCACCACGAACAGGCCCACAGCGGTGTAATTGATCTTTGATTCCATAACGAAGCCCTAAGCCTGTGTTCCGTTGCGATGCGGCTCAGCCATGCTGCCGTCATCCCGAGTCTTGCGCGTCGCGGCGGCCCAGTACGCCTCCGACCGGGTTCCCCGAAAATACGCCACCAGCTCCGGTTCGTCACGCGCCGCCAGTTCGACGGCCGTCCCCACCGCCAGCACCTTCTTCCGCGCCAGAAACGCGACTTCGTCGACCCCGCGCCAGATCGAGTCCAGATCGTGCGTCACCTGAAGCACGGTCAGCCCCAGCGATTCGCTGAGGGTCCGGATCAGATCGTCGAACGCCGCCGCACCGATCGGATCGAGCCCGGATGTCGGCTCGTCGAGCACCAACAGCTCCGGATCCAGCGCCAGCGCCCGCGCCAGCGCCGCCCGCTTCACCATCCCGCCCGACAATTCCATCGGATACTTGTCGGCACTGTCGGCCGGCAACCCCGCCAACAGGATCTTGCTCATGCCCAGTTCCGTCAGCCAGCCCTTATCGAAGCGCCCGTGCTCACGGATCGGCATCAGCACATTCTCCAGCACGGTGAGCGACGTGAACAGGGCACCGCCCTGGAACAGCACGCCGATGCGCTCGCGCAGGGACTGCCGCGTCGCCTGATCTGCGGTTGCGGTGTCCACGCCGAACAGA
Organism: Halothiobacillus diazotrophicus; assembly: GCF_001663815.1. Lineage (NCBI taxonomy): Bacteria > Pseudomonadati > Pseudomonadota > Gammaproteobacteria > Chromatiales > Halothiobacillaceae > Halothiobacillus > Halothiobacillus diazotrophicus. The sequence continues at coordinate 2,665,169 of NZ_CP016027.1, read as the reverse complement.
CGCAACTGACCCGAAGTCGCCTCGCGCAACATGATCAGCGTCTGCAACAGGACCGTCTTGCCGGCCCCGGACCCGCCGACAAGCGCCATCACCCGACCGCGCTGCAACTGAAAATCCAGATCGTCGTGCACGCGATGCGTACCGAACTGGTTCACCAGCCCCCGCGCGTCGATCACGAGATCCGTATCCGCACCCATCGATCAGTAACCCAGCAAGTTATACAACACGGAGAATCCGGCATCGATCACGATGACCATGAAAATCGCCTGAACGACGCTCACGGTCGTGGCTCGCCCCACCTCCGCCGCACTGCCCCGGACCCGCAGACCCTGCATGCAGCCGATCAGGGCGATCACGATCGCGAACACCGGCGCCTTGATCAGCCCCAACCACAACGTCGATACGCCGATCACTACCGGGATGCGCTCGAAATACACGGCGAAGGAGACACCATACCCGTAATTGGCCACCACGGCGCCGCCCAGCAATCCCATCAAATCGGCGAAGATCGACAACAATGGCAAGGTCAGAATCAGCGCGACGACCTTCGGGAACACCAGGATCTCGAAAGGCGGCACGCCCAACGCACGCAGGGCATCGATTTCCTCGGTGATCCGCATCGTGCCGAGCTGGGCGGTATAGGACGAACCGGTACGGCCCGCCACGATAATCGCGGCCAGCAACGGCCCCATTTCCCGCAAGGTGAGAATACCCACCAGGTTGACGAGAAGAATGTTGGCGCCGTAATTGGAAAGCGTCGCCCCGCCCTGGTAGGCCATGACCATGCCGATCATGAAGGAAAGCAGCCCCACGATCCCCAGGGCACGCACGCCGGCGGCATCGATCTCGGTCAGCACCGCCGACCAGCGGATCCGCCAGAACATCAGCAGTAACGGAACACCGCGCCAGAACAGTTCGCCGAGAAACCGGAGGAAGCTCGTTGCCTCGTCCACCTGCCCCATGGCGCCCTGCCCAACCCGCACCAGCCACGACGCCCGCCGCGTCCGTTCCGGCGGTTCATCGACCAGACGCGCATCCAGCAACCCCAGAAGCGTGCGCTCCTGTTCCGGCAAGCTGCTGACGTCCACGGCAATGCCCGCAGCCCGCCACTGATGCAACCAGCGGGCGATGACCATGGCGGCCGAACTGTCGAACCCGGAAAACGCGCTCTGCAGGCGAATAGTCCGGGCCTCGGGCATCTTCAGCGCGGGCACATGCTGCAGATTGTGCACCGTCCAGGCCCCGGACAGGGTCAGGACCGCGGATTCCGTCTCCATGGACCATGTGGCCTGCGGCGGCGCGGCGCCCTGGCGGGATGGGAGCAAAGCCGAAGTCATGGTACGTCGATCGGTATCCCTTGGTGATGATTGACTGGGAGCTTATCATTCTGATCCGGAAAGTGCGTTGTTGCGCCCTTCATTCAGTACCGAGAGTATCCCCCGCGTGAGTAAAGAACGCCTACAAAAAATTCTGGCCACCCTTGGCTATGGTTCCCGTCGCACCATCGAAGGCTGGATCAGCGCCGGCGAGGTCAAGCTCAACGGCGAAACGGCGCAACTCGGCAGCGTGGCCGGGCCGGGCGACGTCATCGACCTGCGCGGACAGAAAATCACGGTCCCCGAGGAAGGCCTGGTGCGGCGCGTCCTGATCTACCACAAGCCCGAAGGCGAAATCACGTCTACCTCGGACCCCGAGGGTCGTCCGACCGTGTTCGGTTCGCTGCCGCCCATCCGCCAGGGGCGCTGGATCACCGTCGGCCGCCTGGATTTCAACACCTCCGGCCTGCTGCTGGTCACCAACGACGGCGAACTCGCGAACCGGCTGATGCACCCCAGCCACCAGATCGAGCGCACCTACGCCGTCCGGGTCCTGGGCGGACTGAGCGAGGAACAGATCCGTCAACTCACCACGGAAGTCATGCTCGAAGACGGCCCGGCCCACTTCGATCAGCTGGTCGAGGCCGGCGGCACCGGTGCCAACAAGTGGTATCACGTGACCCTGCGCGAAGGGCGCAACCGCGAAATCCGCCGCATGATCGACGCCGTGGAGGGGACGGTTTCCCGCCTCATTCGCATCAGCTATGCCGGCATCGCCCTGCCACCCCGGCTGAAACCCGGCCGGGCCCAGGATCTGCCGCCCGATATCGAAGACCAACTCGTCCGCCTGGTCGGTCTGCGTCCGGAAACCCGTCGCAAGGTGCTGGATGTGGATGCACAGCGCCGCGCCCTCAAACCCTATCGGGCCCGGAGTCAGGCGCCCGCGCCAAAGGTCCGCACCGAGACGACGGCCGGCGACGTCAAAAAGCCGTTTGCCGCCGCTCTGAAAGCCAAGCCCCCCGCACGCGGCGCCACGAACGCCGAACCCAATATCGGGGGCACGACCAGCCGGAGCACCCTGTCCCGTCGCAAGCCTGCAACGAAATCCCCCACCAAGTCCGGATCAAAGCCCATCGGAAATCCGGGTCGGAAACCGCCCCGGGGTCGCAGCTGACCGGCACATTCACCGAAACCCGCCCCCATTGGACTGGCATCGTCGGTATTGGCATCGTCGGTCTTAACTGGGCAGAGCCTGCCCAGAACGATTAAACTAGAGCCTAGAAAGACTCAATACGAATGCCGGGCACCCCTTGCCCGGCCCTAAGGCCTGACGAAGGCCCTATGAAGGCCATACGAACGCATGATCAAATACCCGCATTCAGCCGAATCCGAGCACGACGACGACCGGGAGCCCAAAGCGCCCGCCACTCCCCGTGCGCACACCAACGATGCCGACACTGCCATCATCTACGAGGATGATCTGGATCTGAAAAATCATCTGCTGGTCGCCATGCCCAATGTGCTGGACCCCAATTTCAGCCATGGCGTAACCTACATCTGCGAACACAACGACGAAGGCGCGATGGGTATCACCATCAATCGCCCTCTGGACGTGACCCTCGGGGACATCCTCGACCACATGAAGATCACCTGCACCAACCCCGCCATTCGCAACCGGCCGGTATTCATGGGCGGCCCCGTGGCCATGGAACGCGGATTCGTCCTGCATACCCCGCACGGCGGCTGGGAATCCACGCTGGAAGTCACCGACGAGATCGGGCTGACCACCTCCAAGGACATTCTTCAGGCACTGGCCGATGGCGCTGGTCCGGCACGTGCCGTCATCGCCCTCGGCTACTCCGGCTGGTCGGCCGGTCAGATCGAAACGGAAATCGCCGAGAACACCTGGCTGACGGTGGATGCCACGCCCGAACTGATTTTCGATCAACCGGTCGATGAGCGCTGGACGGCAGCCGCACGTACGCTGGGCATCGACATGAATCTCGTGTCGGGCGAGGCCGGACACGCCTGAGCTCGCGCGGCGTGATGACGGGCACACCCGGCACCTGGATCGCGTTCGACTACGGGGCGTGGCGGATGGGCATCGCCGTCGGCGAGCAGCTGATCGGCTCATCGCGGCCATTGACCACCATTGCCCATCAGAACGCCCACCAGATCGAATGGCAGGCCATCGCCGACCTCGTGACCGAATGGCGGCCGGTGGGATTCGTTCTGGGCTGGCCCCTGACGGATGACGGCCAGACCTACCCCGTAGCCGAATTCATCCGTCGTTTCGGTCGACGGCTTTCGGGTCGATTCAACCTGCCGGTGCATTACGTGGACGAACGCCTGAGCTCCGAGCAGGCCGAACTGGCGCTGACCGCGCGACACGGCAAACAGGCCGTAAAAAAAAATCCGGGTCTGATTGACTCCCAGGCCGCGGCGATTATTCTTGACACGTTTTTCAGCCAGAATCCGGGCACCGCTGCCGATTCTCCCCCGCAGCCCTAACACGACGATGTACCGACCATGATGCCATCAACGCCGGATACGCCCACCCTCAGTCCGATCGACGGTCTGATGGACCAGATCCACCACGACCTGCAGCAGGCCATCGATCAGGGCATCCTGACCGATCCCCTGATGGTCGGCATCCACAGCGGCGGCGTGTGGGTAGCCGAAGCGCTGCGCCAGCGCCTCGGCCTGCCCGACCCGCTGGGCAAGCTCAACATCACCTTCTATCGGGACGACTTCGACACCATCGGCCTGCATCCGCAGGTGGCGCCGTCGCAGCTGCCGGTCGACATCGACGGCCGGGATGTCATCCTGGTGGACGACGTGCTCTATACCGGACGGACGATCCGCGCCGCGCTGAACGAACTCTTCGATTACGGCCGACCGGCACGCATCTGGTTGGCCGTCGTCTACGAACGGGACGGTCGCGAGTTGCCCATCGCCGCGCAGACCGTCGGCCAGCGGCTGGCGCTCAGCCCCTTGCAACAGATCCATGTCGATGGCCCGGCCCCCCTGAGCGCCCGCATCGTGACCCGAGAGGAACCCCGCTGATGGCCGTGAACTTCGTCCGACCGATCATCCCCAAGCTGGCCAAGGACCCCTGGGCGATTCAGTTCGACAGTCAGGGGCATCTCAAGCACCTGCTGACGATCGAGGGCCTCGGTCCGACCTGGATCACGCGCATTCTCGACACGGCGGAAGGCTTCATGTCGGTCACTGACCGCGAGATCAAGAAGGTGCCGCTGCTGCGCGGGCGCACCGTGGTCAACCTGTTTTTCGAATCGTCCACCCGCACCCGCACCACCTTCGAACTGGCGGCCAAGCGACTGTCGGCGGACGTGCTGAACATCAACCTGTCGACCTCGGCCACGACCAAGGGCGAGAGTCTGCTGGACACCCTGCGCAACATCGAGGCCATGCAGGCCGACATGTTCGTGGTGCGACACGACCAATCCGGCGCCGCGCACTTCATCGCCCGCCACGTTGCGCCGCATGTGTCGGTCCTGAACGCCGGGGACGGCTGGCATGCCCACCCCACCCAGGCCCTGCTCGACGCCTTCACCATCCGTCGCATCAAGGGGGATTTCGCCCCGCTGCGCATCGCGATCGTCGGCGACATCAAGCATTCCCGCGTCGCCCGTTCGCAGATCCACGCCTTCAATTCGCTGAACGTCGGCGAACTGCGGGTCATCGGTCCGCGCACCTTGATCCCGAACGACATCGAACCGCTGGGCGTCCGCGTGTTCCACGACATGAAGAGCGGCCTGAAGGACGTGGACGTCATCATCATGCTGCGCCTGCAACGGGAACGGATGGAATCGGGCCTGCTGCCCACCGAACAGGAGTTCTATCGCCTGTACGGCCTTACCGAGGAAAAACTCCGCTGGGCGAAACCCGATGCCATCGTCATGCACCCCGGCCCCGCCAACCGAGGCGTGGAGATCGAGTCCCGGGTGGCCGACGGACCGCAATCGGTCATTCTTGAGCAGGTTTCCAACGGCATTGGCGTGCGCATGGCCGTGATGGCCCTGTGCATGAGCGCGAGTACAGATTCATGATTCAAAATCCGCCCAACCTCGGCATCGATCTCGACCCCGTGCGTCACCCCGAAGGCTGCCGCCCCGGGTTCGACTGCGACACCTGGCTGATCCGCGGCGCCCGCGTGCTCGATCCGGCCAGCGGTCAGGACCAGGTCGCCGACGTCTATCTCGCCAACGGGAAGATCGTCGGCATCGGCGCGAAACCCGAGCACTTCCCGGCGCAGGACGTCCGGACGATTTCCGCCGACGGCCAATGGCTGATCCCCGGCGTCATCGACGGCTGGGCCCGCCTGCGCGAACCCGGCCTGGAGCACAAGGCCACCATCGCCACCGAGACCCTGGCGGCCGTATCCGGTGGGATCACGACCCTCTGCATGCCGCCGGATACCGATCCGGTGCTCGACACGATCGCCGTCGCGCGCTTCATCAAGCGGCGTGCTCAACTGGCCGGACGCGCCCGGGTCGTCGCCATCGGCGCCATGACGCAAGGCTTGAAGGGCGAGTTGCTGGCCGAAATGGCCGAACTGACCGAAGGCGGCTGCGTCGGCATCACCAACGCCCACTACCCCGTGAAGGATCTGCGCCTGCTGCGCCGGGCGCTCGAATACGCGGCCACCTTCGACATCCAGGTGATCGTCCAGCCACTGGATCCGTCGCTCGGCAAACGCGGCTGCGCCCACGAAGGGGTCATCGCCACGCGCTTGGGCCTGCCCGGCATCCCCGTTTCCGCCGAAACGGCCCCGCTGGCCCAGATGCTGGCCGTGCTGCCGGAAACCGGCGCGCGCATCCACGTCAACAACATTTCCTCCCGCGCCGCCCTGCGGTTGGTCGAGCAGGCGAAGGCCGACGGGCTGCCCATCACCGCCTCAGTGAGTGCGCATCAGCTGTGGTTGTCCGAGATGGACACCGACGCCCTCTGCGGCAGTACGCACGTGCTGCCGCCCCTGCGCAGCCTGCGGGACCGGGACGCCCTGCGCGAGGGTCTGGCCGCGGGCATCATCGACTGCGTGATCTCCGATCATCAACCGCACGAGTCCGATGGCAAGCTGGCGCCCTTCCCCGAGACCGAACCGGGCATTTCGGGCCTGGACACCCTCCTGCCGCTGATGCTCAAGCTCGCCGACGATGGCGTGATCACCCTGGACCGCGCCCTCGACGCACTCACGCGACGACCGGCGGACCTGTTCGGGTTGCACGACTCCGGGCGCATCGAGATCGGCGCTCGGGCCGATCTTGCCCTGGTCGATCCGGATTCCTTCTGGACGCTGGACGACACGACCATGCGCTCAGCCGGTCGGGATACCCCGTTCTTCGGCTGGGATTTCCGGCATGAAGTCCAGTCCACCTGGGTGAACGGCAAGAAGGTATTCTGGCGAGGCAGTACGCCGGACGCGCCATGAAAGCGTCATATCCTACTGCCATGATATGTTTTATCGATCGTCAATCCCCACCAATGGAGAGCACCCCATGGCCACGAAAATTCTGAGCATCATGCCTGCGGATGACTGGTATGCCCTGATTGCGGACGAAGAAGAGGGCACGGGGTACGAACCCCTCACCTGCTTCGCTCTGGTACAAAGCGACGAGGAAGGCGAGATCACCACGGAAGTGCGCCCCATGATCTGGGCCGACACCGCCATGGCCTTCGCCGATGAAATCGAAGGGTTCCTGGATCTGGAGCGGATTGAGGAAATCGGCGACGACGAATTGGATATCGACGACGATCAGTAATCCCGCAAGTCGGCCATCGGGCCGACGCCCCCATCCCCAGAACCGACCGCTCCCCCCGGTCGGTTTTTTTATGGCGCCTCGTCAGCGAGCAGGTGACGGATGATTTCGCCGGCGACGATGTGGCCGAAGATATTGGGCATGTAGCTGATCGTCCCGTTGACGGCACGGGGTCTGACCCCGTTGGTCGTGGGCACGTGCTTGGCGGGCTTCTTCGGCAGTTCGGTCGAATAAACCACCGGCACGTCCAGCGGCGACTGCAGCCGCCGCAGGCGGGTCCGCAGGACCCGCGCCAGACCGCAACCCTGCACCTCGGCCAGCACCCCGACGCGAACCGCCCGCGCATCGATCCGATTGCCCGCGCCCAGCGCCGTCATGGTCATGATGCCTCGCGCACGCGCCTCGGCCAGCAACACGGCCTTCACCCCGATCGAATCGATGCAGTCGGCGATGGCGTCGACCGGGTGCGCCGTCAGGAACTCAGTGACGGCAGATTCCTGCAGGAACATCGGCAGGGGAATCGTCGTGATGTCGTCGCGAATCGAGGCAAAACGGGCGGCTGCGACCTCGGCCTTGGCCTGTCCGAGCACGGTTTCGGTGGAGAGCATCTGCCGGTTCAGGTTTGAACGGCCGAAACGGTCGTGATCCAGCAGGTAAACCGTGCCGACTCCGGCACGCACCAGCGACTCTGCACAGGCGCCGCCTACGCCGCCCAAACCGGCCACGAGGACGCGGGCGGCCCGCAATCGGGCCAGTCCCGTCGAACCGATCAGCAGTTCGGTGCGCTCGTCCGTGGTTTCTTCGGAGATTGCTGGCAAAGGCGGAGAAAAAGGGGAGGTTTGTAGGGTCATAGGGCAATCATTCTGAGCGAAAACCCGTTTGGCGTACAGTCACCCATCCCGCCGGCCAATGAAGACCGCCCGATACAGCCCGACCACCTGCTTTCGTGTCTGTCGCAGCAAGGCGGGCACAACGGTTCAAACGGCATAGACAAGCCTGAGCGCCTTGTTTAACCTAATCAAGTTCATAGGGTCATCGCGTCCCGGCACGGCAGATATTGTCGCCGCCGCCCGATCGGCACGATGCGATTCACCATACGAGGGGACTTCGGATTCGCCCATCCGTCCGCCGCAATGCCGATTTTCGGCCGACTTTCGACTGGATACCTAACGCATCGTGACCATCAGTGATCCGCTCAACCCGCTCGTTGAGTCCGAACGAGTTGACGCCCCGCAGGAGTCGGCCGCGCTTCAACGCCTCCAGGAACAACTGGAACGACAGCAGGCACTGATGCAATCCCTGCTGGGGCAGATCGGCACCCTGATGTCGACCAACGACGAGCAGGAACTGCTGGACGTCGTCTGTACCCAACTCCTCGCCACCGGCCTCTTTCTGGGCGCCTGGGTTGCCCGTACCCGACCGGACGAACCCGCATCCTGCGATATTCTCGCTGCCGGCGGCGACGGGATGACACTGCTATCCGATCTCGGTGAAGACGCCCGATCGGTCTGGGCCGCCCATCTGAACCAGGTTCAGAGCAGCCAGACGACCGTGATCGAGCCAGGAACGGACCTGACACTGATCGCCCCCTGGCAGGACGTGATCTTCCCCGGATTTTCCACCACACTGATCTTCGTACCCATCACCCGTGCCAGTCAGCCCTGGGCCGTTCTGATCGTACTGGCACAACACGAAGGCCCGCTGGACCGACTGCTCACCGAAATGCTCGGCCGACTGGGCGAACTGCTGTCCAATGCCTTCGATCAGCTGGACCTGCGTGCGCGCCTCGTCAACGAGCGTGAGCAGGCCGCGTTTCTGGCCCACCACGATGCCCTGACAGGGTTGACCAACCGGCGCGGCATCGACGAGGCCCTGCCCAAGGCGATGGCTCGAGCCAGGCGCAACCAGCGGAACATGGCCCTGGTCATGCTCGATCTGGATGATTTCAAGCCCATCAACGATCGTTTCGGTCACGCGACCGGCGATGCGCTCCTTCAGGCACTGGCGCAACGGATCAAATCCACGCTCCGGGAGACCGACATGGCGGCCCGGTTGGGCGGCGACGAATTTCTGCTCCTCATCGAAAGCATCGAGCAGAAGAAACACCTCAAGAAGACCCTGGAAAGGATCAACCACGCATTGACCGAACCGGTCGAACTGCCCGAGGGGCCGGCACGTGTCCGCGCGAGCATGGGTGTGGCTCTGTTCCCGCAGGACGACTGCGAGCCCGAACAACTCATTCGCAATGCGGACGCAGCCCTCTATCTATGCAAGAACAAGAAGCGCGGCCGCAAGCACAATTGGTGCATCTGGAACGACAATACGACGGACGACCTGGAACAACCTGTCCAGGATCTGCACACCCCGCCCTATGGGATGGCGGCGGCCAACCTGCTGCAACGTTTCGTCCCGCAACTGGGCGGTCTGGTCGAGGACTTCGTCAACCGTTTCTATGCGGAGCTTCAAGCCGACCCGGACGCCCGGAAGATCATTCTCCAGCTTAGCGAGGCGGAATTTACGCACCTCAAGGCGCGGCAGTCGGTCCACCTGCAACAACTCCTCGACCCGGAGCTCACCGAGGCCATGCATCGCAGCACCGCCAAGCACGTGGGTGAAATCCATGCCCTGATCGGACTCACGGCCAGCAGTCTGGTCCGGGCCATGACCATCTACCTGCACCAGTTCGACACGCTGATCGCGCAGCACCGCCTCACCCCCCAGGATCACTCGCGACTCGAACTGGTGCTGACCGAACGACTGAGCATCGAACTCTCCGAGGAACTGGAGTCCGAACACGCGATCAACAACCGCTACCAACAGATTCTGCTGGATATCGACGCGATGGGCCGCCAGCCTCTGTCATGGCAGGAATTCAACGAGCGACTGCTCAGCAAGCTGCGCGAATGCCCCGGCGTGCAGGCCTCCTGGATTGGCGCCCCCGATGCCGATGGGGTATTCATCATCAACTTCAGCGAAGGGGTGGAAGCCTTCAGCGAAGCCATGCAGGCAGCGTACGGCGGATTGCGCATGCCGCGGATTGCGCCCGGAGAACCCGAAATGGCCGGTTCGACCGCCCGGGCATTCCGCCAGGCACAGATCCAGAGCATCGCCAGTTTCTCCACCGCCCCGGAAGCCGAACCCTGGCGAACGGCGGCCCTCAACGTCGGTATCCGCAGCTCCGTCGGGATTCCCATCACGGATGAACAACGACGTCCGCTGGCAACCCTGACATTGTACGGCGACTATCCGAACATGTTCGAAACCCCGTTCCGCCAGTCGTTCTGCCAGCAGCTGGGCTTCATCGTCAGCCAGACCTGGCAGCAGTTCAAACAAACGCAGATCGTCAACACCTCGATCGAGGAACTCGATCTCTGGCGTCAGGCCTTCTATGGCATGGGACTCAAACTCGTCTATCAACCAATCATCGGGCTGGCATCCGGACGAATCGAGAAAGTGGAAGCGCTTGCCCGCCTGCGTCTCGAAGACGGCCGCATCATCATGCCCGGCGCCTTCATCCCGCGACTCAACGAACAGCAGATCATCCAGCTCTTCCGAATGGGTCTCGAGCAGGGCTTGCGACAACTCGTCCAATGGGATCGGGAACTGCCGGGATCGGCGCTGGGACTCGCACTCAACCTGCCCCTCGAAGCGCTGGCCGACAACGACTGCCCGAACTGGGTCCACGACGCCCTGCTTCGTCACGGCATCCCGGCTTCGCGACTGACCCTGGAAATGCTCGAACACCACGAAATGATCGACGTGAACCAATCGCAGCGTCAGATGCGCACGCTCTCGGACATGGGCGTGCAACTCGCCATGGACGATCTCGGCGCCGGCTACAGCAACCTGATCCGCCTGAACAACCTGCCGTTCGATACGGTCAAGATCGACCAGGCCCTGATCCGCTCCGCCTACAGCGATCCCGTCCGGATCATCAAATTCATCGGCGCCCTGATCCACATGACGCATGCGCTGGATCTGAACGTCGTCGCCGAGGGGCTCGAAACGCCCGATCTGATCGAAGTCGCACGAATTCTGGGAGCCGACCTGGCGCAGGGATACGCCATCGCCCACCCCTTGTACGCCGAGGACTTCCTGACGCTGTACCGGGCACAGAACGCCCTTGACGAACAAACCTTCCCGCATACGGCACTGGGCGCGATCGCCACGCAGTGGCAACTGAACAACCCACAGGCGTCCATCAGCCAAATTCCGAGTCTGGGCGCAGTCAACCACTGCCCCATCCATCAGTTCATCGTCGAACAGGGCCTGCTGGGCAGCGAACTGGATATGATTCACCGCGAGCTGCATGACAGCGAGCAGGCCCAAGGCCGGAACAGTGCTACGTTCCACCGCCTGCTGCATCAATTACAGACGCAACTGGCCGCGCTCGTGAGCCCCCCGACCACGCTGCAATGAGTCCCGCCATCGAACAGGATCTGAACTGCTACGTCGTGGGCGGTGCCGTGCGCGACCGCCTGCTGGGTCGGCCGGCCTCGGACCGGGACTGGGTCGTGGTCGGTAGCAGCCCCGAGGACATGCGCCGCCGCGGCTTCCGCCCGGTCGGCCAGGATTTTCCCGTCTTTCTGCACCCCGAAACCGGCGAGGAATATGCCCTCGCCCGCACCGAACGCAAGCAGGGGCGCGGTCATCAGGGCTTCGTGTTCCATGCTGCACCGGACGTGACGCTGGAAGACGACCTCCAGCGGCGCGACCTCACCATCAACGCACTTGCCCAGAAACAGGACGGCACCCTCGTCGATCCCTTCGGCTTCAAGGCGGACCTCGATGCCCGCATCCTCCGCCACGTCAGCCCCGCCTTCGCCGAAGACCCGCTGCGGGTTCTGCGCGTCGCCCGGTTCGCCGCCCAGTTGGCCGCCGAGGGCTTCGAACTCGCCGGGGAAACCCGAGACCTCATGACGGCGATGACCGCCTCGGGCGAACTCGACGACCTGACCGCCGAACGGGTCTGGCAGGAAACCCGCAAGGCACTCGCCAGCCCGAACCCGGCCCGCTACTTCGAGATCCTGCGCACGGTCGGCGCGCTGAAGGTCCTGTTCCCCGAAGTCGATGCCCTGTTCGGCGTGCCGCAACCGGCCCACTACCACCCGGAAATCGACTCGGGCATCCACACCCTGCTGGCCCTCACGGCCGCCGTGGGCCTGAACAATGACGTGGGTCAGGACGTGGCCGTCCGGTTTGCCGTGCTCTGCCACGATCTGGGCAAGGCGCTCACCCCGCCCGAGGAATGGCCGCGCCACATCGGGCACGAACAGCGCGGCGTGGCACCGACCCGCGCCCTCTGCGCGCGCCTGAAGGTGCCCCGGGCCGTGAAGGAACTGGCCGTGCTCACCACGGCACAGCACGGCCGGGTGCATGCCGCGATGGAAATGCGCCCCGCCACCCTCCTCGACCTCATCGAAAGCCTCGACGGCCTGCGCCGCCCCGAGCGCATGGCCGACGTGCTGACCGCCTGCCATGCCGACGCCCGCGGCCGGCTGGGCTCGGAAACCTGCGACTATCCCCAGGCGGATCGGGTACGCGCTGCCGCCGACATCGCCCGCGGCATTTCCCCGGCACCGTTTCTCGAACGGGGTCTCACGGGCGTGCAACTTGGCGAAGCGCTCCGGCGGGCACGGATCCAGGCAATCAAGCAGGCCTTGGCCGAAAGCCAACCGAACGCTCAAACTGCTGAATAAACCTCCGATCGATCCCGAGCCGACACAGAACGTGGGCGCCATCGGCGCTCTGGATCTCTGAAGCTAGCACGATCATGTCTGACGACATGCCCCTTGATTTCACGGTGACCAACCCTACCTCTGCGACCGAATACCGCTTCGCTACTTTGGGGTATCCGTATCAGAACAGGAGGCACAAACACCATGAGCATGATCTCTCGTCGCAGCCACCCCAGGCAAACCGATATCCGGCGATACTGGTCGGTGATGAATCTGCCGGAACGATTCGAGCAGGTGGTAGCGACCGTGCTCGGACTCGTCATTGCGCTCATCATCATGATGGCCCTGTGGGAGTTGATGAAAGAGGTTTACCAATACCTGTTCGTTCAACATGCGGAGGTTTTGAGCCATCGCAACTTCCAAACGCTCTTCGGCAGCATCATGACCCTGCTGATCGCCATGGAGTTTCAGCATTCGATCATCAAGGTGATCGAACGACGCGAACATATCATTCAGACGAAAATCGTCATCCTGATCGCCATGCTGGCCGTGACCCGCAAGTTCATCATTCTCGATTATGCGGATCTCGACCCCATGACGATCGTCGCGCTTGCCGCCGGCATCCTGGCCCTAGGACTGGTTTTCTGGCTCATCGACCAGCGGGAGCAACGACTCGATTCAATGGACGCCGCAAGCGACGGCGCCCACCGCGACGGACGTTAATCGCCGCGGCGCTTCAAGGAAGCGATCCATGGGCGGGATACTTCCGAACCAACGGCGAACCGACAAGCAGAGACAACACGAAGCCCCGAAAAACTCGCCCAGACCTCCGCGTCGCGGGCCATGGAGTCCGCCCCCCTGAACGCAGCACATGCAATCCAACCAACCACCTGCTCGGAATGCTTGGCCACAAGAAGTGCCGGTAATTCCCCCGCGACGACCGACAGCCAATAATGGCGTCGCTTCTCGACAGACTGTTTGGCAAGAAATTCGGACGGAACGATATCCCTGTAAGCGGTCTGCCAGGCAGCGACATGGATCCGCGCAATCTCTGCCGTATCCTCCGGTCGCGCGCGCAGAATCGTAAGAACATGATTCACGCCGGAAACTCAACGCTTCAAGGAAGCGATCAACGGGCAGGAGACCTCGGCGTTACCGGCGGTCTGACAAGCCGTCACCAATTGCACCAACGCGGTTTCCATCCGGGTCAGATCGGCCAGTTTTTCCCGAACCATCCCCAGTTTGTATTCGGCGAGATGCCGGGCCTGCTCGCAATCGGCACACTGGTCGAGCCGCAGCAGATCGGCCACCTCGTCCAGACTGAACCCCAGGCGCTGCGCAGACTTCACGAACTGCACGCGCGCCACATCGGTATCCGCGTACCGGCGGATGCTGCCATAGGGCTTGTCCGGCTCGGCCAGCAGCCCCTTACGCTGATAGAAGCGGATGGTTTCGACATTCACGCCGGCCCTCTTGGCCAGCACACCGATCGTGATCGAGACATCAGTTTTGGTCATCGCATTTGACTCCGTACCTGAGTACAGCAGTAAGGTTAGCCTGTTGCAGAGTATTTCGCTAAATTTGTCGAAAGGAGAAAAGTCATGAATCCATCGAAACAAGGGCGTGGTGCCCTACTGGCCGGCGGTGTCGCCGCGATTCTCGCCTCCACCTGTTGCCTGGGTCCGCTGATTCTGCTGGCACTCGGATTTTCCGGCGCTTGGATCGGCAACCTGACGGTATTGGAACCCTACCGGCCGATCTTCATCGGCATCGCGCTCGTCGCCCTGTTCTTTGCCTGGCGGCGCGTCTATCGCCCCGTCACGGCCTGCAAGCCCGGCGAAGTCTGCGCCATCCCCACGGTTCGCACCAGCTATAAGCTGCTGTTCTGGATCGTCGCCCTACTCGTCCTCATTGCGCTGACCTTCCCGTATATCGCGCCGCTGTTTTATTGATCCCCACATCTGGAGTCCATCATGAAAAAAATCCTCGCTGTTCTTCTGCTGACGTTCGTTTCCTTACCGACCTGGGCAGCCACCCAGACTGTCACGCTATCCGTGCCGGGCATGTACTGCCCCGTCTGCCCGATCACCGTCAAGAAGGCGTTGACGGCGGTCAAGGGCGTCAGCAAGGTCAAGGTCGACTTCGATTTTCGTGAAGCAACCGTCACCTACGATGACGCCCAAACGAACGTCGCTGCCCTGATCAAGGCAACCACCGATGCGGGCTATCCGTCCGAAGTCCAGAAATAAACGTTGCCGGAACGGTTGATCCGATCAGTCCGGGGAACGGGCGAATGATATCCGTGAGGAATCAGTCACGCACCGACCACGGCCCCCTTATCCAAAAAGGAAAGGCGGCGCCAAAGCCGACCTTCTCCCGCTCCAGAGGACGCCCCCATGATTACCCTCAAAATCGACGGCATGACCTGCCCCTCCTGCGCCACCCATATCCACGACACCCTGATCCAGATGCCGGGCGTCGAAACGGCCGATGTGTCGTATCCTGCCGGTCTGGCTAAAGTCACGGCCAAGAACGAACAGGATACCGAACGCCTGATCGCCGCCATCAACGACTTAGGCTATCGCGCGACCCTGGATGCGCCATCCGCCACGGACGCACCGGATACCCCACCGGCTAGCGGCGTGCATATCGCCGTGATCGGCAGTGGCGGTGGGGCAATGGCCGCCGCACTCAAAGCCGTGGAACGCGGCGCACGGGTCACGCTGATGGAACGCGGCACCATCGGCGGCACCTGCGTGAATATCGGCTGCGTCCCCTCCAAAATCCTGATTCGCGCGGCGCACGTAGCCCACATGCGCCGCCACAGCCCCTTCGACAACGGGATCACCGCCACCGCAACGGCGGTGAATCAGCGCACCCTCCATGCCCAACAACAAGCGCGGGTCGACGAACTCCGTCACGCCAAATACGAAAACATCCTGGAAAAAACCCCGGCCATCCGGGTGGTTAAGGGCGAAGCCCGCTTCCAGGATGCGCACAGTCTGGTCGTGGATCTGGCCGAAGGGGGCCGCGAAACGGTGACCTTCGACCGCTGCCTGATCGCCACCGGCGCGCGGGCGTCCGTACCGGCCATCGATGGGCTGGCGGCCACACCCTATTGGACATCCACCGAAGCGCTCGCCAGCGACACAATCCCAGCCCGTCTCATCGTCATCGGCTCCTCCGTCGTCGCGGTGGAACTGGCGCAGGCCTTCGCCCGACTGGGCAGTCAGGTCAGCATCCTGGCGCGCGACACCCTATTCAGCCACGACGACCCGGCCATCGGCGAATCCCTGACCGAAGCCTTCCGTAGCGAAGGCATCGACGTGCGGGAACAAACCCAAACTCAATCCGTCGCCTACGATCAGGGCGTCTTCACCCTGCAAACCAATCAAGGCGCGATCGAAGCCGAGCAGGTCTTGATCGCCACCGGTCGCACCGCCAACACGGACCGCCTGAACCTGAATGCCGCAGGCATCCACCATGATCGCCAGGGCCGAATTACCATTGATGCCGGGATGCGCACGAACGTCGCCCACATCTTTGCGGCGGGCGATTGCACCGATAAGCCCCAGTTCGTCTATGTGGCAGCGGCAGGCGGCACCCGGGCGGCCATCAATATGACCGGCGGCGAAGCGACGCTCGACCTCACCACCATGCCCGCCGTCGTCTTCAGCGACCCGCAGATCGCCACAGTCGGCCTGACCGAAGCCCAGGCGCAAGTACAGGGCATCGAAACCGAAAGCCGAACGCTCACCCTCGACAACGTGCCCCGTGCACTGGCCAACTTCGAAACCCAGGGATTCATCAAACTCGTCGCGGATGCCAAAACCGGGCGGTTGCTGGGGGTTCAGGCCGTAGCCGGAGAAGCGGGCGAACTGATTCAGACCGCCGCGCTGGCGATCCGCGCCCGCATGACGGTGCAGGAACTGGCCGACCAGCTCTTTCCCTACCTCACGATGGTCGAAGGCATCAAGCTCGCCGCCCAGACCTTCTCGAAGGACGTATCGATGCTGTCCTGCTGCGCGGGTTAGCACCCACCACACAACGCGCCATCAGGAGGCACCACCCCGATCACCTTGATCGCCGAGGGCACCCTCTTGACTATCCTTCTGGACATTCCCATGGGCGGCTGCTGGATCGTGTGCAGGTAAACCCGACCCCGCCGCTGCCGATTCGGGCATCGCATCCTCCGGCATTTGCCGGGCCGGAATCGGCGCCACATACCCCGCCAGCAGGAGCAGCACGCCAACGCCGACGAACGACACGATCCGCGCAAGGGTATCGCTGCCCGATAGATCCACCAGGAACAGCTTGAGCACCACGACGCCCAGCAGCGCGGCGGCCACCAGCCACAGAGGACGGCGCCCCCACCGGCTCGCCAGCAGGATCAGCACCAGCCCGAGCACGGCCCAGGCAATCGAGTAGGTCGTCTGCGCCAGGGCGGAATGGGCGAAGGTGTTGGGGCTCAGCGGCAGCGCCGCGAAGGCGTTCAGGCTGCGCGCCAGCACCGCATTGAGCCAGAGGAAGGCCACACCGCCCATCACCCAAAGCATCCCCTGCTGAACGCGATCCCGGCGGACGATTCCTTCGGGCAGCCCATCGTCGCCCAACCGGCGATGTTGGAACACGGCCCAGAACACGACGGCCGTCACGAGATCCACGCCGTTGAGCAGCGGCAGATAGCCCCAATGCCCCGGGGCTGACCAGCCCTGCCCCAGGGCACTATCGAACAGGCGCAGGCCATGCGTGCCGACGAGCCATAGCAGCAGATAGGCAGCAAGGATCAGCCCGACCCAGCCCCGGTAGGTGGCGGCGTGACCGAAGCGATCGCCGAAAGGCCAATGCCCTGCGCGATCCACCCAGACCAGCACCAGGGCCGGAACCAACCCCCAGCCCAGAGCCTCCCAGGCGCCGGGGGCGGCAATCTCCGTCAGTCGCCCATGAGCGCTCAGGCTCAGATCGAGATTCAGGCCGAACAGCAGGAGATAGAGCGACCAGACCAGCTGGGCGGCGAGCAGCGCCGTGAAGAGCCCGAGCCCGACGCCATGCACGCCCTCGACCAGGGCAACGGGTTCGTCGCGCCGCTCGTGCCAACCCAGCAGGCCGTACGCCACGCCGAATGCCAGAGGCCAGGCCAGCCACCCTCCGTCGTAGAAGGGATAAGGACCGGCCAGCAGCACCTCGATCCCCAGCAACAGCATGAAGCCCATCTGTGCAGCGGGAATGAAGTCCAGCACGGCCCAGTCGCGAATGCGCAGCCGCAGGCCATCGGCCACCAGCAACGACAGGGAGGCGAATACCAGCCAGGGCACGAACGGCTGCACGAAATCGAGCCGGCTTTCCGCCAGTTCGTAGAAGCCCACCCCGAACCACCAGCAAAGGCCCCAGGCAAACAGCGCCAGACTGCCCCGATATGTCCGCAGCAGATAGGCGCTGAACAGCCCCGCCAGCGCAATCAGGGCACCGCTCAGGAACATCGCATCCAGCAACGGCAGTGCCGGGTTCCGGCCGGGGGGATCGTCGCCGAAGGCCACCCCGGCCCCGAACTGCAACAGCAAACCGAACACCACCGGCAGGGTCTTGCCCTGACGCAGGCCGATCCACAGCATCGCCGCGCCTTCCAGCGCCCAGGTCGTGCTCGTCCACTGCCCATCGAACGCAAACGGCACGGCCAGCGAGACGAAGCCAATACCCAAGGCCAGAAACGCATCGGTCAGCAGCCGGTAATCATCCCCAAAACGGCGACGCAGGCCGGTGACGAGCAGCAGATACCCCGCCCCCAGCACAAAGGCGCTCCACGCCACCCCGTATGCGAAATGCTGCACCAGGGCCACCTGCAGGCCGAAGCCCACGAGCGGCGGGCCGAAGACGAGGCTCGTCTGCACGTAATCCTCGTGCGCCGCCCACTGGCGCCGTGCGAACAGGATCGCCGTGACCAGGAAAATCACGAAAAAGCCGATCAGGAAGGGTTCCGTCGAGGCGAACAGCTCGGGGCGATATTTCAGCACCCCCCACACCGTGCCGATCACGAAGGTGAACACGAACCCGAGCAGATTCAGTTCCCGCCAGGCCTTGAACCAGGCCACCAGCACGATGCCCACGTCCAGCAGCAGGTAGAATGTGAACAGTTCCACATGGCGACCGCTGTTGCTACCCGTGAGGATCGGTGCGAGAAAACCGCCCACGACGCCCAGCACCGCCAGGCTGCGCGCATCCTGCACCACCGCCAGCGCGGCGGCCAGAATCACCACACCCATCATCAATGGCAGAGCGACCGTGGCGGGCAGCAGCCCATAGAGCCGGAAGGCGGCGAACAACACCAGATACAGAATGCCGATCCCACCCCCCTGAAGCACCAGCGCATAACCGCTAGGCCCTTCGCGCAGTCGCCAGCCAATGCCGAGGAGCACCAGCCCGCCGATCCCCACCAGCGTCAGACGAAGACCGATCGGGAACAGGTTCTGATCGGCGGCATACTTCAGCAAAAAGGCCAGACCGAAAAACAGCACAATCACGCCGATCTTGGCGACCACATTGCCTTCGGTCAGAAAGCGATATACTGCAGACAGAGCCTGGGACAGGCCATCGGGCGCCGTATCCCGGTCGACGGATGAGGGCGCGCCCCAGACCGGACCAGATTCCGATCCGGAACCGGCAGCCTCCTGCGGAAACGGAATCTTCTGAGCAGACACGGTTGGGGAAATACCGGACGCGCTCTCGACGGAGGGTACGGCAGCACGGGCCGTGGCTAGCGTCGGTTCGGGCGTCATCGCAGACAGGGAGGATCCCTCAGGCAGCGAACCGACCACCGGCATCGGTTCAGGCACCGGCTCTGGGGTAGATTCCGGCCCTGGTTCGGGTGAACGAGCCGAAGAAGATGCGGGGACCATACCCGGCGCCTCGGGTGCTGTGGACCGGGATACGGCGGCGGCCGGCGGCGTCTGCTGCAACAACTGGCGCAGATCCTTGCGCAGCAGGGTCTGATCCGCGATCAGCGCCCGCACCTGCCGATTCAGGCGACTCACCTGCCCCAGCAAAAAGCCGATCAGTGCGCCGGTCGTGGCACCCCAGACTCCGGCCCAGGCCATGCCCAGAATCAACCCCACCAGCGTGAGCGTTATCGTCATCGTCTGCTCTCCTTCAGATCAAGGCGTTCCTTCGCAGGGTACCAACGGCCGCCAACCCCCTTCCGCCAGCCCGCCACCAGCATATCGCGACGCGACCGATTGCGCAGTCGATTGCGCGGTCGATTGCTCAGATACCTGAAGAGCGAAGACGGAGGGATAATGCCCGCTGCTCGGTCCTGTCGGCGTTACCCCGAACCCCGGTGGAAAACTGCCCGACCCGCCATCACCCCATCAGCGAGGAGTCCCATTATGCCCGTCGTCACCATCAAGCTTGCCGGCAACCTGACCCGCGAACAGAAAAGGCAGATCGCCCAGGAAGTCACGAACACCCTGGAACGCGTCGCCAACAAACCGAAGGAGTACGTCTACATCAATTTCGACGCCCAACCCGACGAGGACTGGGCCATTGCCGGTCAATTGCTGGACGAGGAGTGACCCGCCGCCCCGAACAGACTCGGGGCCATGAATCGCCCGGCGCAAGGCCAGCAACAGCGCCGGAAAAAACCTTCGACCGATTTTCCCCTGGCCCGAGAATGGATTTGACAAGCATCGTTCGCCCGACTAATTGGTTAACTGTTCCTGAATTTTGCATCTTGGCCAACATATCGGCCTGATAACTGGCCTGATAACGCCGGCCCGGGCTCGTTTTGGTCCCGATGCAGGGACTCATCGGCCGCCACAGCGATTGGCCGACGCGATCATTCGAAGCAGTACACCCAAAAACCGACAGGCGGCATGCTATGGATCACGCGCACCCCCTTCGACCCATTGTTCACCGGCCATCGTTACAGCGTCTGCGGCGCTATCTGGGCCTGACCAAACCCGGCATCATCCTGGGCAACGGGATCGCCGCCCTCGGCGGATTCCTTCTGGCTGCCCGGGGCGAAATCGATCCGGCCTACCTCATGCTGACCCTGCTCGGTATCGGGCTGGTCGTCGCCTCGGGATGCGTACTCAACAACGTCATCGACCGCGACATCGACCGACTCATGGTTCGGACGCGCCAGCGAGCCATGGCGCGGGGCGAGATCGCCCCGGGGTCGGCGTTCCTGTACGCCCTGGTCCTCGGTACGACGGGGCTCGGCCTGCTCCTCGCCCAGACCAACACCCTCACCTTCCTCGTCGTGCTGGCGGGCCTGATCGTGTACGTCGGCCCCTACAGTCTGCGCACCAAGCGGCAGTCCGTTCATGGCACGCTGGTCGGCAGTCTGGCGGGCGCGACGCCGGCCCTCGCCGGCTATACCGCCGTGCATGGTCAGATCGACGCAGGGGCGGTGCTGCTGTTTCTGATGTTCTGTCTCTGGCAGGTACCCCACTCGTACGCCATCGCCATGCACCGTTCGACGGATTTCCGGACTGCCGGCATTCCCCTCGCCCCCCTGCGCCTGGGGGCGTCGGCCGCCCGTCGGCAGATCTTTGCCTACGTGGCTGCCTTCACCGCCGTCGCCGCGTCGATGACCTTCACGGGGTACACCGGGGCAGGCTATCTCCTGGTCATCGGGGCCATCGGCGCGTACTGGCTGCTGCTCGCCGCGCAGGGGTTCGATCCCGAAGACGAAACCGGGTTGCGCACCTGGGCGCGGCGCCAGTTCACCTTCTCGGTGCTGGCGATCAGTCTCGTCAGCCTCATGTTGGCCATCAACTACGTACCCCGCGCGCATTTCGGGTAGGGAGGGATCGTCATGCCGCTGAAGCCGCGTCGAAACAGCCATCACGAACGCCACCGGGGAAGCCCCATGAAACCCGATACGCACCCGCCACGGCGTCCCGCAGCGCCCATCCTGCATCGCATCGGCCTTGGGGTGATCTCGATACTCGCATTGCTGGCCATCTCCGCCCTGTCCGCCGAGGCCTGGGCCTATCCGATGACGAGTTTTCTCGACCCGGCCGGCCCGGTGGCCGCCGCGCAGAAGGATCACTTCATCTGGGTGACCCTGATCACCCTGATCGTGGTACTCCCCGCCATCATCCTCACGCCCTATCTCGCCTGGCGCTATCGCTACGGCGCGAAAAAGGCCGAATACCGCCCCAAATGGGAATTTTCCTGGGTACTGGAAATCCTGATCTGGGGCATCCCGGCGATCATCGTGGTGATTCTCGGCATCTATCTCTGGACCAGCACCCATCAGCTCGATCCCTACCGCCCGATCGCGGGGACGCAAAAACCCCTGCGCATCGACGTGGTGGGCCTGAACTGGAAATGGCTGTTCATCTACCCCGACGAAGGCATTGCCACCGTTGGCGAAATGGCCCTGCCGGTGGGTCGTCCCGTCGCCCTGCACCTCACCACCGACACCGTCATGCAGTCGTTCTGGATTCCGGCCCTTGGCAGCCAGATCTACGCCATGCCCGGCATGCGGACCAAACTTCACCTGCTGGCCGACAAACCGGGACAGTTCCGTGGCCTGAACACCCAGTTCAACGGCATGGGGTTCGAACACCAGCAATTCCTTGCCCTGGGCCTGAAGCCGGATGGGTTCGCGAACTGGGTTTCTCAGGTCAAGTCGCGAGGCGTCGCCCTGAACGCGCAGCGCTACGGCACGCTGGACAAGCAGTCCACCCGGGCGGAATCCTTCGCAGCCCTGGGCACACCGAAAATGCCCGCGAACATCCTCTATTTCTCCAGCGTCCCGCCGAACTTCTTCCGGGGCATCATCGCGCGTTACCTGTCCGGCCATGCGCTGTCGCCCGCCCAGCAGCCCGGCACCCAGGCCCATGGCGGACAGGAATCCCCAAGCCCCCAGGGCAAAACCGGTTTAGGCACCTGAGGTTCACAGCATGACGGCAAGCGATTTATGGCACCTTGTTTTCGGCCGACTGGGCCTGCACTCCCTGCCCTTCTGGGACATGATCCAGCACCCGACCGAAAACCACATCATCAACGGCATCATCGCCACGGGCGCCGCCTCCGTCGTGGTCATCGGGGCGTTGGTCACGGTGTTCCTGATCACGAAGTACCGAAAATGGGGGGTGCTCTGGTTCGACTGGCTGACCAGCGTCGACCACAAGAAAATCGGCATCATGTACATCGTGCTGGCCTTCGTGATGCTGGCCCGGGCGCTCATCGAAGCGGTGCTGATGCGCACCCAGCAGGCCGACGGACTGAACGGCGGGTTTCTCTCCGCCGATCATTTCGCCCAGCTGTTCAGCACCCACGGCACGATCATGATCTTCTTCATGGCGATGCCGTTCCTGACCGGCCTGATCAACTTCGTCATGCCCCAGCAGATCGGCGCGCGCGACGTCTCGTTCCCCATGATGAACTCCATCAGCCTGGGCCTCACGGCGGCCGGCGCCGGGCTGGTGATGATCTCACTCGTGCTCGGCAAGTTCGAAACCGGCGGCTGGACCGCCTACCCGCCCTATACCGAGGCCGCGTTCAGTCCGGGCCCGGGCGTCGACTACTGGATCTGGGCCATCACGCTGTCCTCGATCGGCACCACGATGACCGGCATCAACTTCGCCGTGACCATCTACAAGAAACGGGCACCGGGGATGACCCTGTTCCGCATGCCGCTGTTCACCTGGACGGCCCTGTGTACCGCAATCCTGATGATCTTCGCCATGCCGCCGCTCACGGCGGTAACGCTGATGCTCGCCCTGGATCGCTACCTGGATTTCCATTTCTTCACCAACGACCTTGGCGGCAACATGATGAACTACGCCAACCTGTTCTGGCTGTTCGGTCACCCCGAGGTATACATCCTGATCCTGCCTGCCTTCGGGGTATATTCCGAGGTATTCGCCACCTTCTCCGGCAAGCGGCTCTATGGCTACACCTCACTCGTGTACGCCACCATGGCGATCGCCGTCCTGTCCTTCACCGTGTGGTTGCACCATTTCTTCACCATGGGCCAGAGCGCGAACATCAACGCCGTCTTCGGGTTGATGACCATGGTCATCGGCATCCCCACCGGCGTGAAGATCTACGACTGGCTCCTGACCATGTATCGGGGCCGCGTCCGTCTGACCGTCCCGCTGATCTATGCCCTGGGTTTTTCGGTCCTGTTCGTCGTCGGCGGGCTGTCCGGCGTGCTGCTGGCCAACCCCTCCATCGACTTCCAGGTACACAACTCGCTGTTTCTGGTCGCCCATTTCCACAACATGCTGATCCCCGGCCTGCTGTTCGGCATGCTGGCCGGCTACCACTTCTGGTTTCCGAAGGCCATCGGCTTCCGACTGGACGAGCGCTGGGGCCGGATCGCGGCCTTCCTCTGGATCGGCGGCTTCGTTCTGGCCTTCTTTCCACTGTACGTCCTCGGCCTGCTGGGCATGACGCGGCGCACCGTGTCCTATTTCGATCCAGCCTACACGCCCTGGATGCTGGTCGCGGAAGTGGGCGCCCTCGTGCTCACCGCCGCCCTGACCGCCCTCGTGATCCAGCTCGTCGTCAGCATCCGCGATCGCAAGGCCAATGCGGTGCCGGTGGGCGACCCCTGGGACGGGCGCAGCCTCGAATGGGCCGTGGCCGCACCCAGCCCCGAGTGGAACTTCTCGGCCATTCCCACCGTGACGGACCGCGATCCGTTCATGGTGGCCAAGGGGCACCACACGGCCTATCAGGCCCCGCCGCGCTACGAGGACATCCCCATGCCGACCAACAGCGCCATGGGCATGGTCCTCTGCCTGGCCGGCGGCTTCCTGGGATTCGGCTTGGTGTGGCACATGTGGTGGCTGGCCCTGCTGAGTGCCGTCGCCATTCCCGTCGCGGTCATCGTCAAGAGCTTCGACACGCGCACCGAACGGATCATCCCCGCCGACGAGGTACGCCGGCAGCATGAAGCCTGGCTCGCGCGCGCTCGGGAAGCCACGCCGATCGACCGTCGCCACGAAACCGCACCGGAGAACCGGGGACTGGCGGACACCACCATCGCGGAGGCATCCACATGAGCGCAGGCAGCATCAATACCGAGGCACTGAAGCATCCGGGGATCAACCTCGGCGAAGCGCACGGCGAGGCGCACACCCAGGCGGAAGGCGTCGTATTCGGCTTCTGGGTGTTCCTGATGAGCGACTTGATTCTGTTCGGCCTGATGTTCGCCACCTACGCCACGATGGTGGGCCATACGGCGGGCGGGCCGGGGCCCAAGGACCTGTTCGATCTCAAGAGCATCTCGATCGAAACCCTGGCGCTGCTGGTCAGCAGCTTCACCTTCGGCATGGCCTCGCTGAATCTCAAGCATGGCGACCGGCGCCGGCCCGTCGTGCGGTGGTTGGTCGTGACCCTGCTGCTCGGTCTGGTCTTTCTCGGTCTGGAACTGCACGATTTCGCCAGCATGCTCGACCAGGGCGCCGGCCCCTGGCGCAGCGGCTTTCTTTCCGCCTTTTTCGGTCTCGTGCCCCTGCACGGGCTGCACGTCGCGACCGCCTCGGTCTGGCTGATCGTGATGCTGGTTCAGATGCGCGTTTTCGGGCTGACGCCAAGGGTCAAAACGCGCCTGCTCCGGCTCGGCCTGTTCTGGCACTTTCTCGACATCGTCTGGGTCGGGATCTTCTCCATCGTCTATCTGGCAGGGCTGTCATGAAACGAAACGTCGCTCAATATCGCTACGATCTGCGGATCTATCAATGGGGCTTGGGCCTCGCCCTGCTGCTCACCGCCATCCCCTTTGGTCTGGTGGCTTTCCATGGCGCCCCGCCGACAGTGCTGTACTGGACCATCGGTCTCCTCGGCCTCGTCCAGGTCGTCGTCCACTTCCGCTTCTTCCTGCACATCGATCTATCGAGCCAGAAGCGCGAAGACCTGCACCTGATCCTGTTCTCCGTCCTGCTGCTCGCGATCATGGCAGGCGGCACCATCTGGATCATGAACAATCTCGCCGATCGGATGATGCAGTTCTAGGCAGCCAACCGAGCGGCTACTGCGGCCCCGCGTTGTCGAGAATGTAGCTCGGCACGTCGGCGGCGGAGGTGATCCCGATATTCGCGATCGACACGTTGACCGGCTTCGGCGGATCGTAGCGGTTATGGCAGATCGCGTAGAAGGTGGTCGGGTCGCTGAAGTAGTTGTTGCTGAACTTCAGGTCGCCCACGGGCAGGCAACCGCCCATGTCCGCGCCGTAGGGCACCCAGTTCAGCAGGCACAGATCCTCCGTCAGCAGCGGCCCCTCGAACGAGGTGGGATAGCCGCAAGCCCCGAAATCCACCGTGCCCGTCGGGTCGTTCAGCGTCACGTTCTGCGTCAGGGTGATGAACTGCGAACCGCCGTCGGTATAGAAGATATTGCCGCCGGCGCCGGGGCGCTTGGACTCGGCGACGTTGCCCTGGATCAGCAACCCGTTGCCCATGCTCGTGCCCTGCGCACCATTGGTGTAGATCGCCCCGCCGTCCCACAGTTTTTCGAGAAAATGGCTAAACCGATTGGCGACGATCCGGTTGTTGCTCATGATCGTCGGAGTAGCGTGGGCACCCCACATGCCCGGCGTGGCATGGGGCAGACCGGGGTAGCCGCTCTGGTCGAACAAGCCCCAGCCCCAACCGATGGCCAGCCCGCTCCACGGGACGTGGCTGATCGCGTTATGGGCGATCACGGTGTCCTTGGCGAACCCGACATAGATGCCCGCCGTATCCCAGTAATCCACACCCGTATAGGCGATCGTATTGTTCTCCACCACGTTGCCGCTGTTGGCCGCCGCCGCATCCGGGCGCGCATCCTGCGCGGAAACCCCGCCGATCTGCACGGCGGACGAGGAAATATCGGTGAACCGGTTGCCCCGGATCGTATTGTTCTGGCTGCCCGTATCGAGCGACAGCGCCACGCCACCCAGATGCTTGAAGGTATTGCCGATAAAGTCGATATGCTGCGCGTAGCGCAAGGAAACATTGCCCGGCGTGGCATAGGTCACCGGCTGGTGGCCAATCAGATTCTTCTGATAACCGCTGCCGATCAGCCGGTTGCCGCTCTGGTCCGACATGTATCCATCGCCGGAATTCGGCTGCAACCAGGTCGCATAAGCAAACTCGAGGTTCCGGAACTGCAGATAGGCGACCGGCGCGGCCGAAGCCCCTTTGATCTGCAACAGTGACTCCAGCACCGGCAACGTGGCCGTTTGCGGTGGCGTGCCGGACGCCATCAGATAGGTGAGCGTCTTCGTATACGGGTCCAGGTACCACATATTCGGATCGGTCAGGAACTCCGGCGCGTTCTCCAGCCAGCTGAGCTGGTAGAAATTCCAGGGTGCGGGAAAGGTCTTGCCGTTGTCCCAACAGGGCTGGGCCATCACCAGCGTGCCCCCGTCGTCGCGGGCGACCGGGCAACGCATCATCTTCCACTGCGTCGTGCTCACGGCCTCGACCAGTTCCGGATGGGTGAGCGTCGGTACGCTGTGCACCGGCTTGTACCCCGCCGCCACCCAGCCATAGTCCGGGTTGATGGCCGAACTCGTGTTCGAGCGAGCCCGAATGGCCCGATGGTCGTCCACATAGAACTGGCGCGGCAGAATCCCGGCCGGCAGATCCGGCACCTGCGCCACGCAGCGACCGCCGCTGCACTGGAAATCATGGATATCCAGCCCGCCCGACAACACCACCGGCTGGGTACTGTTCGGCGCGGCCTGATAGACGATCTCCGCGCCCTTGGCACCGGAGTCGCCCGGGCCAAACACCAGCGGCGCCTTGAGGTGATACACCCCACCCGCAATATTCACCGCGATCTTGCACTGCCCCCGCAACCCACCATCGCGGATGGTCGCCTGCGCCTTCTGGATGGAGGCAAACGGATGCGCCGCACTGCCATCGCCCGTGTCGTCACTGCCCGTCGGCGAGACCCAGTAGGTCATACAGGCATCGGAAACCGCCGACTCGGAGCCAGAGTTACAGCCCTGCAAGGTGGGCAGGGCAAGAACCAGCGCGGCAAGTATCACGCCACGGGCAAAACGCCACCGAACGCTCAGTGCAAAAAATAAGGACATGGTGACTTCCTTGTGGGATTGTATTTATGCCCCTACTTAAAGGCAGGGGTCTATCGGTATTTGCAAGCTAACACAAACAATGGAGACCAGGGAGTGTCAAAGCTTATAGCGACGCAGATTGCTTTAGCACAAACCCCAAAAATATACATCTCAACATATTGATTCAACGAAAAAATGATGCAATGATCAAGAAAAACAAAAAGTCTAAGCAGGATCGGATTTATATCAAAGTGAAGCTCATACGACCCTTAGAGCCTCTCTTATTCTAGAGGAAAATGCAGAGGGCTATACTAATGCCAAAGAGAATTAGAAAAATAGGATCAGTAAAAATAGAACTTCTAACCAAGTCTAGAGAGTCTATGCTTACCGCAGTTCAAATATTTAACAACCCAAACGTCCAATTTAAATCAGAAAGCTTTATCGTATTGTCAAATATTGCCTGGACATACCTGCTTCATGCCTATTATCGGTCAAAGAACATAGATTATCGATACCACGAAATAAAACGATTAAGAAAAAAATTTCACAAAACAAAAATGGGCGCGTTCAAATACTGGGAGCTAGAAAAATGTTTAACTCACGACATTTGCCCTATCGACGACATAGTCAAAATAAATTTAAAATTTTTAATTGGATTACGTCATGAAATAGAGCATCAGATGACCACAAAGATAGACGACCATCTAAGTGCGCGATTCCAAGCCTGCTGCTTAAACTACAATGACAGCATAAAAAACTATTTGGAAAGGATTTCGGCATTGACAAGCACCTATCCTTTTCATTGCAGTTTTCTTCAATTAAAGAGGAACACGCACACCAACTAAAAGAGTTTTCAGACTTACCTAACAATATTTCAGCATACATTAACGCCTATGACTCAAATTTAGCAACAGATGAGTACAATGACCTCCGATACTCATATCGCGTCCTTTATGTTCCAAAATCAGCAAACAATAAAGGCCAAGCCGACAAGGTTATCGAATTCCTTCCCGCCAACTCCCCTGAAGCAGAGCTTCTTAACAAAGAGTACGTACTAATCAAGGAAAAAGAAAAACCAAAATTTCTACCAAGCAAAATAGTTGAATTAATGCAGAGCGATGGTTTCTTAAAGTTCAACCAACACAGCCATACGATCCTCTGGAAAAGCATGGATGCCAAAAACCCTGCACATGGACTTGGTACTCAAATCGCAAAAACATGGTATTGGTATGAGTCCTGGTTAAATGAAGTAAAAAAACACTGCCAAAAAAACAGCCAAGAATATGGCAAACAAATCTGACATCGGAACAGCTAAGAAAAATAATATTTGTAACGTCCGATTCCCTGTTACTTACTTCTGCCGTGTATCAAAAGCCGCCCGTACCGCTTCTCCAATAAAGATCAGCAGCATCAATGTCCCCACCAGTACGCCGAAGGTGGTGAGGGACAGCCACCAGGCATCCACATTGTTCTTGCCCTGGGAGAGCAGTTCGCCGAGCGACGGGGTGCTGGGGGGTACGCCGAGGCCGAGGAAGTCCAGGCTCGTGAGGGCGAGGATGGCGCCGGAGACTCGGAAAGGCAGGAAGGTGATGACCGGGGTCAGGGCATTGGGCATGAGGTGGCGGAACATGATGCGCGGGCCGGAAACCCCGAGCGACCGGGCGGCGCGCACGTATTCGAGGTTGCGGCCCTTGAGGAATTCCGCTCGCACGTAGTCCGACAGGCCGATCCAGCCGAACAGGGACAGCAGGATCAGCAGCAGGCCGATGGATGGCGCGAAGATCGACGAGAAGATGATCAGCAGGTACAGCTCCGGCAGGGAGCCCCAGACCTCGATGAAGCGCTGCATGGCCAGATCGACCTTGCCCCCCAGATAGCCCTGCACGGCGCCCGCCAGCATGCCGACGACCATGCCGATGGCCGTGAGCGCGAAGGCGAACAGCACGGAGATGCGGAAGCCGTAGATCAGCCGTGCGGCCACATCACGCCCCCGGTCGTCCGTACCGAGCCAGTGCCGCGCGTTGGGCGGGGCCGGGTTCGGCGCGGGGTTGTAGTAGTCGATGGTGTCGTAGGAGAACGGGATGGGGGCGCGCCACAGCCAGCCGTGTTCGCGGATCTTACCGATCACGTAGGGGTCGGTGTAGTCGGCATTGGTCTTGAAGTCCCCGCCGAAGGTGGTTTCCGGATAGGCGCGCCAGAGCGGAAAGTAGAACTGCCCCTGATACTCGATGAGCAGGGGACGGTTGTTGGCGATCAGCTCCGCCCCGAGGCTGAGCACGAACAGCACCGCGAAGATCCACAGGCTGACGTACCCGCGCCAATGCCCCTTGAAGCGCGCCCAGGCACGGCGGCCGGGCGTCTGCACCGAGCGCGCCGGGATCGGGTCGGCAAGGATCGCTTCCGTGGGCTCGGCAACGATCATGAATTCACGGCCCGGAAGCTGATGCGCGGATCGACCCAGACATAGGCCAGATCGGAGAGCAGCTTGCCGATCAGGCCGATGAGGGTGAACACGTAGAGCGTGCCCAGCACCACGGGGTAGTCGCGCTGGATCACCGCGTTGTAGGAGAGCAGGCCCAGCCCGTCGAGCGAGAAGATGGTCTCGATCAACAGGCTGCCGGTGAAGAACGCGCCGAGAAACGCGGAGGGAAAGCCGGTGACGATCGGGATCAGCGCGTTGCGGAACACGTGCCGGTACAGGATATGCCGTTCGGAGAGTCCTTTCGCGCGCGCCGTGAGCACGTACTGCTTGCGGATTTCCTCGAGGAAGCTGTTTTTGGTGAGCATGGTCATCACGGCGAAGTTGCCCACCACCATCGCCGTGACCGGCAACACCAGATGCCAGAGGTAGTCGGTGATCTTGCCGAACCAGGAGAGGTGCGCGAAGTTGTCGGAGGTGAGGCCGCGCAGGGGGAACCACTGCAGGAAGCTGCCGCCGCCGAACAGCACGATCAGCACCAGTCCCAACACGAAGCCCGGAATGGCATAGCCCACCAGGATGATCGTGCTGGTCACGGAATCGAAGACGCTACCGTCGCGCACCGCCTTGGCGATGCCCAGGGGGATCGACACGAGATAGGTGAGGAAGAACGTCCACAGGCCAATGCTGATCGACACGGGCAGCTTTTCCAGGATCAGATCGGTGACCGAACGCTGATAGAAGTAGGACTGCCCCAGATTGAACGTGAGGTAGTTGCCGACCATCTCGCCGAAACGCTGCCAGGCCGGCTTGTCGAAACCATAGAAGGCCTTGATCTGGGCCAGTTGCGCGCCTTCGAGGCCATGGTCGCCGCGATAGAGACCGCCGCTCAGGGCGCCGCCCGATTCGCCCCCTGCCCCGCCGGCGCCGCCGCCCTTGAGCTGGGCGACAAGCTGCTCGACCGGCCCGCCGGGCACGAACTGGATCACCGCAAAGGAGATCGCCAGAATCCCGAACAGGGTCGGGATCATCAGCAGCAGGCGCTTGAGGATGTACCCCGTCATTCGCCCTCGCCCGAGGCGAGTTCGCCCGCCATGATCCGGGCCACGGCCCGATCCTGCGAATCCGCCGAGGCGCCGAGTTCGGCGATCACGCCCCGACGATCCGCTGCGCTGCGGTTCTGGTTGAACTTGAAGGTGGCCTCGATTTCGGTGATCTGAATGTCGAAGCCCACGATCATCGCGCGCAGCTGGGCCAGCCGCTCTTCGGGCATGTCCTGTTGCCCACCCAGTTGCCAGCCCGCCTGTCCGGGTTCGGTGCGGGCGGCCTCGTGTACCACGATCTGCCGCTCCACAAGGCCGGCCAGTTCGCGGTCGTCCTCGATGATCCGGGCGGTGCCGCGCACGTGCACGGCGGCATAGTTCCAGGTCGGCACGCCGGGGGATTCGTACCAGGCCGGCGAGATGTAGGCATGCGGCCCCTGGAACACCACCAGCGTCGGTGCGCCCGCCGCCAGTTGCGCCCACTGGGGATTCGCCCGGGCCATGTGGCCCCGCAGGCGACCGGGGCTGCCGGGCACGGGCTCGAAGAGGAACGGCAGGTGGCTGGCGATCGGCAGGCCGTCCTGCGCGGTGATCAATACCCCGAACGGATAGTCGGCGATCAGATCGGCGATGCGATCCGGGTCGGTTTCCTTGAACGATTCGGGGCGATACATCGGATCGGCGGACTCGCGACGGTCTGGATCAGGGCGCTGCGGGCTTGGTGGCCGGCAGCGGCGTCAGGGTCTGGCTGGCATTGCCGTTGCCAACCGGTGACGACATGGGCGACATTTGGGGGCGCGGATCCTTGTCGCCGCAGTTCGCAATGCACACTACGGATTTCTCCACCTGACCGCCACAACCGATGTAGCACTGCTCGAAGTTGTTCTGGCAGGGACAGGGCTTGCTGTCGCAACGCTCCTTGATCAGGCGGTCGCGTTCGGCCTTGAGGCTCGGCGCGGGGGGCGGCGTCGGCGGATCGTCGTTCGGGCCGAACCAGCCGGGTCCGTACCAACCCGGGCCCATCACCCAGCCGTAGCGCGGCACGAACACGGGGTAACTCCACCCCGAACGGAACGCCTGATTCAGTTCGTAGATCTGGCGGTCGGATTCGTACTGCTTGCGGGCGGCCTCGTAGCGTTTCAGATCGTCCTCGAAGGCCTGCTTGGCGATCGGCTCGATGTTGCTGATGCAGGCCTCGCGCTCGGCGGCACACTGCGTCTGACACTGCTGCAGCTTGGTGTGGCAGGTGGCGATGCAGGCCTGGCCGGCCGCCGTCGCGGGCGGGCGATAGGTGGTTTGCGTCGCGTACTGCGGGACCGAGGCACACCCGCCCAGCGTCACGAGCGCCGCGATAAGGGCACCGGCGGCAAGCCAGCGATCAAGTCTGTTTCTGCGGTTGTTCATGCGTTTGCCACCATGTCTGAATCACCCAGGTCAAGGCATCGAAATACAAGGGCAGCGGCTGGTGGAAACCGAAGCGATTCCACCACGCCATCCGATGGGCACCAATGTACCAGTTTGGCACGAGATATTCCCCCCAGAGCAGCACGCGATCCAGCGCGCGACAGGCGGTCACCAGGCCCGCCCGGTCCGGCGCATAGATCACCCGATCGATCAGGGCATCCACCACGGGGCTGTCGATGCCCATGTAGTTGCTCGATCCGTCGGTATGGGCCGCCGCACTGCTGAATCGATCCCGCAGCTCGTTGCCCGGCGACATGGATTCGCCGTAGGCCACCACCGTCATGTCGAAATCGAAATGATCGAGGCGCCGCTGGTACAGCGCGACGTCGATGGTGCGGTAGCTCACCTGGATGCCGAGCCGCTTGAGGTTATAGACATAAGGCGCGACGATCCGTTCAAAACCGCGCATGGCCAGCATGATCTCGAAGCGGAACACGTCGCCCTGCTCATTGCGCAACTGGCCGTCGCGCACCGTCCAGCCCGCCGCATGCAACAGATCGCGCGCCGCCAGCAGATTCGCCCGCTGCTCGGCGGGGTTGTTCGCGACCGGCACCTGATAGGGTTGGGTGAACAGTTCCGACGGCAGGCGATCGCGGAACGGCGCCAGCAGGGCCAGTTCCGCCCCGGTCGGAATACCGCGGCAGGCCAGTTCGCTGTTGCTGAAATAGCTGTCGCAGCGGGTGTATTGCCCGTAGAACAGGTGGGTGTTGGACCAGCCGAAATCCAGTGCCAGATCCAGTGCCCGTCGCACGCGCCGATCCTGGAAGAGCGGCCGCCGGGTATTCATGCCGAAGCCCTGCATACCCGCGTTGTTGTGATGGGGAATCTCGCGGCGCACGATGCGCCCGTCGTCGAAGGCCGCGCCGGTGTAGTCGCGCGCCCAACGCTTGGAATTGGTCTCGTAGAACACGTCGAACTCGCCGGCCTTGAAGGCTTCGAGCGACACGGTTTCGTCCTTGTAGTACTTGAACACCACCCGGTCGAAATTGAACTGCCCCCGCCGCACGTCCAGATCGCGCGCCCAGTAGTCCGGGTTGCGCCGGTAGCTGATCGTGTTGCCGTAATCGATCTGGTCGACCCGGTAGGGTCCGCTGGTCAGGAACGGCTCGCGGGACAGGGTCGCGAAATCCCGATTGCCGACCCAGCGTTCGGAAAATACCGGCAACTCGCCGATGATGAGATGTAGTTCGGGGTTCACGCGGCGGAACACGAACCGGACATGCCGCTCGTCGGGCAGCTCCGCCTTCAGGATGTCCGCCCAGTAGGCCCGGTAACGGGGGTGGCCCTGGGGCCCGACGAGCAGATCGAAGCTGAACGCGACGTCCCGCGCCGTCACCGGGCTGCCGTCGTGAAACCGGGCGGCGTCGTTGATCCGGAAGGTGATCGAACGGCCATCCTCGGCCAGATCCGCCCGGTCCGCCAGCAGGCCGTAGGCGGAAAACGGCTCGTCCCAGGCACGGGCGGTCAGCGTCTCGAAACAGAGCTGGTTCAGTCCATCGGCCGCCAGCCCCTTCAGGACGAAGGGATTCAGTGAATCGAAGCTGCCGAACACCGAAAGGGCCAGATGGCCGCCTTTGGGTGCGTCGGGGTTCACGTAATGGAATGCGGGAAAGTCGGCGGGATATTTGGGGGAATACCCCAGCGCCTCGGCAAAACCGGCCGCTTTCACCCCGGGGGAGATCAGTGCGCTGCCCGCCCCCAATCCCGCGCCGGAAGCCAGTATTTGCCGTAAAAATCGTCTTCTGGGGTGCTCGTTTTGCATTTCATCCCTACAATATGCGGATCAGCGGGGCCGTCGTCTGCGACACGGTGCCCGGGCGGCGCACACGACCGTGCCCGCAGCGCGCATTCAAACATGAACCAGGAGCATAGTATGGGATTTCTCAGCGGCAAACGCGCCCTCATCATCGGCATCGCCAACAACCGATCCATTGCCTCGGGCATCGCCGAAGCGATGCACCGTGAAGGCGCCGAACTGGCCTTCACCTACCTGAGCGACCGGTTCAAGGAGAAAGTCGAGAAAGCCACGGCGGAGCTGGGTTCCAACATCTACCTGCCGCTGGACGTGACCGACGACGCCCAGATCGACGCCCTGTTCCC
The DNA here is from genome assembly GCF_001663815.1 of Halothiobacillus diazotrophicus. NCBI lineage: Bacteria > Pseudomonadati > Pseudomonadota > Gammaproteobacteria > Chromatiales > Halothiobacillaceae > Halothiobacillus > Halothiobacillus diazotrophicus. The sequence goes on along the minus strand of NZ_CP016027.1, from coordinate 2,630,347 downwards.
GGCACTGGCCGAACACTGGCCGGAAGGCTTCGACATTCTCGTGCACGCCGTGGCCTTCGCGCCGCGCGAAGCCCTGGAAGGCGACTACCTGGACGGCATGTCCCGCGAGGCCTTCCGCGTCGCCCATGACGTTTCCGCCTACTCCCTGGCCGCGCTGGCCAAGGCCGGCCGCGACACCATGCGCGACAACGGCGCCATCGTCACCCTGTCCTACCTCGGCGCCGAACGCGCCATGCCGAACTACAACGTCATGGGCGTCGCCAAGGCGGCACTGGAAGCCAACGTGCGCTATCTCGCGGCATCGACGCTCGGCGACCGCGGCATCCGGGTGAACTCGATCTCCGCCGGCCCGATCAAGACCCTGGCCGCCTCCGGCATCGCGGACTTCAAGAGCTTCCTCGACTACGTGGCCACCAACGCCCCGCTGAAGCGCAACGTGACCATCGAGCAGGTCGGCAACACCGCCGCCTTCCTGTGCTCGGATCTCGCCTCCGGCATCACCGGCGAGAACATCTACGTCGATTCCGGCTACTTCATCACCGGCATGGGCGACTGCCCGAAGTGATCGCAGCCTGACGGAACCGGGATCGTTACGCCCGGCTCCGCCAACGACGCTTCAGAAAGGACAAGGCCCGGGACGATATCCGTCCCGGGCCTTGTCGTATCCGGCATCAATTCACATCAGCCCCATTTTTCGCGGCCCAATCATCCAGGCCCGATCCGTTTCGGTTATTCGGGCTCGACTCATCAGGGCAACCTGCGGGGAGGATGAATCGAAGCATACCCGATCCACCTCCGCCCGGGCAGACCGGAATCAGGTCAACAGACCCCGATCGCCGCGCCGATGCGCCACGATCACCGCCCCCACGGAATCCGAGTACACGTTCACCGAAGTGCGCAGCATGTCGAGCACCCGATCCACGACGAGCAGGAGCCCCATCGCCTCCAGCGGCAGGCCGAGCACACCCAGGATCAACGCGATCGCGACCAGACTCGCCGACGGCACGGCAGCCACGCCGATGGAGGTCATCAGAGCCAGCACCACGATCATCAGCTGCATCCAGATCGACAGATCGACGCCATAGGCCTGGGCGATGAACAGCGCCGCCGCACACTCGTACAGGGCGGTGCCGTTCATGTTGATGGTCGCGCCGAGGGGCAGGACGAACGAGGCGATTTCCTTGGAGACGCCCGCCCGGTTTTCCACCACGTCCATGGTGACCGGCAGGGTCCCGGCGGACGAGCTGGTCGAAAAGGCCATCAGCATGGCCGGCCACACCGCGCGCACGAAGCGGACGGGGTTCAGGCGCGTGGTCAGCCAGAGGATCAGCGGTAGTGTCACGAAGGCGTGGATCGCGAGCCCCAGCACCACGGTGAGGAAGAACCCCAGCATCGGCAGCAGCAGCGCCAGGCCGCTCTTGGCGACCACGGCCGCCACCAGGGCGAACACGCCGATGGGCGCGAGCTTCATGAGCCAGTGGGTGATCTGGATCATCACTTCCTGCACGCCGTTCCAGAAATCGTGAACCACCTGACGACTCGGCTCCGGCACCCGGGTCAGGGCGAAGCCGAACAGCAGGGAGAACACGATCAGACCGAGCATCTGGGTGTGTGCCGCCGCATTGACGATATTGGGCGGCACCATGTCGCGCAGCACTTGCACGAAATCGCTGAACTGGTGGCTGGAGAACTTGTCGGCGACATCCCCGCCCAGACTGGGCAGATGAACGACCTCGCCCAGCGGCTGCGTGCCCGATACGCCCGGGTGGATCACGTTCATTACCACCAGGGCGGTCACGATGGCCAGCGTGGTCGACGCGAGGAAATAGGTGATCGTACGCCGGGCAATGGCGACCACGCCCCGGCCCTGACCGAGGTTGGCGGCACCGCTGATGATCGACGAAACGATCAGCGGCACGATGAGCATCTTCAACGCATCGAGAAACATCCCGCCCACGAACTCGTAGATGCTCAGCAGCGGAACACCGGCAACACCGGCGCCGAACAGGCTGCCAAAGACGAACGCCGCCCCGATGGCGATCAGGATTTGCCAATGAAGTGCCATGATCCTGCTCCTCAATCATGCTCGGATCGGTCAGCATTTCCGCCGGGTATCGACGGCGTTGACCGATGGATGGACACGGCTCCGGAGCATCCCGAGCCGCCGCGATACGGGCTAAGCCCCTGGCGCGCGCAGGCGCCATGCTTCGGTCGATCAGGGCGTGATGGATTTCTCAACCGAATCGTTAATCTTGATCTTGGCTTCCTGACGCAGGGTGGCCAGTAGCGCGGACAGAGAAGCCTGTCCCTCGGCCTGAGCGATCTGGGCCGCGAGCTGCTGCTTGTCCTCGGCGCTGATCGTGCCGGGCTCGCCGGACTTGATCTGCGTGACCACCACCACGGCCTCGTCGCCATCGTTCAGATGGACGGCGCTGCTGGCCGGATGGCCATCTGGCGACGGCGGTGTCGCAAAGACGGCCTGGACGATTTCCTGCGGCACGTCCGCATGTGTTTCCTGGCGCTTCAACCAGGTCGCGGCATGCCAGACACCGCCGGCATTCGTGGCGGCCTGTTGGGGATCGGTTCCCTGGCTCAGAGCCTTTCGGACCTGCTCGGCTTCCTGAGCCAGATGCTTGTCGACCGCTTCAGCCTGCAGGCGCTCAGTGATTTGCTGACGAACCTCATCCAGGGTCAGTTGGGCCGCGGGTTCGTGCGTATCCACCCGGACGACCACGGCGTGGTCCGTCCCCAGTTCGATCAGGTTGCTGTTGAGCTTGTCCGTGAGCACATCCTTGGAAAACGCGGCATGCCGAACCTTTTCGTTGTCGCCGATACCGGTGCCGGAATTCCGCGTAATCCAGTCGGACGTCTGCACCGTGAGGCCCAGGGCCTCGGCCGCCGGGATCAGACTGTCCGGATGCTCGTAACTCACGTCGGACAGCTTCTCGCTCTCGTCGTAATAGATCTTCTCGACATGCCGCGCCTGAACTTCGGCAACCAGCTGCGCACGCACGTCATCCAGCGGCTTGATGTCCGGTTTCGCTTCACCGGTCACCTCGATCAGGTGCCAACCGTACTGGGTACGCACCGGCTCGCTGATTTCGCCCACCTTCAGGGCATCCATCGCCGTCTCGAACGGCTTGACCATCTGGCCCGGAGCGACCTCACCCAGGTTGCCGCCCTGTGCCTTGGAACCGGGGTCGTCGGAAATCTTCTTGGCCTCGGCCGCGAAGGTCGTCTTGCCCGCCAGAATGGCCGCACGGGCCGCCAGCAGTTTCTTCTTCGCGGCCTCGACCGTGGCGGCATCCGCATCCTTCGGCACGGCGATGAGGATGTGTCGCACCGTCCGCGTCACATCGGCAGTCTGCTTGCGCTTGTAGTGTTCGTAGGCCTGCTGGATTTCCGCATCGGTCACCTTCACGAGGGGTGCCAGGGTCTTGGGAGACAGCTCGATGTAGTGCAACTTCACGCGTTCGGGCCGAACGAACTTCTTCTGATGCGCGGTGTAATAGGCCTTGATCGCGTCGTCCGTCGGTGCCGATACGGCCGATACCGCCCGGCTGCGCGCCAGGGTAATGTACCCCGCCTCGCGACGCTGATCACGCAGGCGCACCAGCAGATCCAGATCCGGCTGGACCGTGAACGCACTTTCGCGCAACGCCGTTTCCAGGGTACGCATGACGATATCCTGCTTCAGACGTGCCTCGAACGCCGGCACGGTCGAGCCCTGGCCGGCGACGAACGCCTCGTATTTTTTCACGTCGAAGGCGCCATTCGTCTTGAACGCGGGCTCGGAACGGATCAGATCCGCCACGACGCTGTCCGGGGCCTTGAAGCCCGCACGGTGCACGAACAGGCTCAGTACCCGCTCGTTGATCATCTGATCGAGCACTTCCTGCTTGATGTTGAGGCTCTGCAGCATTTCGGCCGAAACCTTGCCGCCCAGTTTCTGGATCAGCTGCTGACGTTGCGCACTGACTGCCTGCTCGAAGGCCTGCTCGGTAATGGGCATGCCCTCCACCTCCGCAACCGGCTTGTTCTTGCCGCCACTGAAGTACTCGCCGACCCCCCAGAGAACGAACGGCACGCTGATCAAGCCAATGATGAGATACGCAATCCAACCCTGAATGCGTTCCCGCAAATCCATCAACATATAAAACACACCTTGAAGTAGCGGCGACTCGGGTCGCCAAGTATGCAGCACACGGACCGCTCCGGGCACTCATTTACCCGCGCGGACACCCGTCGGGTGCATCCGTGGCCGGTGTTCGCACGCGATCGCCTATCCCTCACGGGAGGCGGTCAGAGCACGATCCCGCTATCACCAATCGGACAACGCCCGATTCACCGGCCCACACAACAAAACAGGGACGTTGTCGTCCCTGCCTATGTACTCGATTTCTTAGTCGAAAGTCCAACGGTTACCGAACTCGGTCCGGCGGCGGGGCTCATTGCGCCCCGCAAAAACACCGTCGGTTCAAGACAGATTAATTGACCGCGTCTTTCAGGCCCTTGCCAGCCTTGAATGAAGGCAGACGGGAGGCTTCGATCTCGATCGTCGCGCCGGTACGCGGGTTGCGACCGGTACGTGCCTCACGCTCGCGTACCAAAAATGTACCGAAGCCCACCAGGGTGACTTGATCCCCCTGCTTGAGCGCTTCGCCTACTGCCTCGATAAACGCATCCAGCGCGGCAGCCGTATCATTTTTCTTCATTCCGCTCTTGGCAGCCATTGCGTCAATCAATTCTGATTTATTCATATCGTTGCAATCCTTTTCACTAGGTTTAGGACAGGGGGGTTAGCATGAAATCGGCGGTACGCAGATCCGTCGGGATAGCCCGTCAAATCGACCGATTCCAGTGGCAGAACATGGATTCCGCTGCCAGTTATACAAGCCGCATGCGCGTGCTGTCAACAACGCAGACGATTTGTGACGAGCGGTGATCCAGGTTTGGGTGAAATGAAGCGCGCGAGGGACGCCAATCCCCGTGCCCATGCCGATTGCGTCCACTGACGAAGCGCGGGGCGATGGGGGGATTGAGCGGCAATCCGAACGCACGGATCAGTGTGCCGTCGCGTTGCTCGTATCGTCGGGGCGCTTGACGTCTTCCCGGACGGGCGCTTCCAGCGGCGCCACCGACTTCGGGGTGGGCGGCGTGATCAGGGCAAGATCCAACACCTCGTCGATCCAGCGAACCGGTCGAATATCAAGACTGTCCTTGATCTTGTCGGGAATTTCCGTGAGATCCTTGCGATTTCCTTCCGGAATCAGCACCAGCTCGATACCGCCCCGCTGGGCGGCCAGGAGTTTCTCCTTGAGCCCGCCGATCGGCAGTACTTCCCCGCGCAGGGTGATTTCGCCCGTCATGGCGACGGTGGCCTTGACAGGGATACCCGTCAGCGCCGAGACGATCGCCGTGCACATGGCGCCGCCTGCGGAAGGCCCATCTTTCGGGGTCGCGCCTTCGGGCACGTGCACGTGGATGTCGACCTTCTGACTGAATTCCGGATCGATCCCCAGGGAAACGGCGCGGGCGCGCACCACGGTCATGGCCGCCTGGATCGACTCCTGCATCACCTCGCCGAGCTGGCCCGTGTATTTCAGGTTGCCCTTGCCCGGCATGGTGGCGGCTTCGATGGTCAACAGATCGCCACCCACCTCGGTCCAGGCGAGCCCCGTCACCTGACCGATCTGGTCCGGGTGTTCGACCTTGCCGAAATCGAAGCGACGCACGCCGAGATACTGATCCAGATTCTCGCCATTGACGTGAATCGGCGCCGCCTGTTCGTTCGTCACCAGCTGACGCACCACCTTACGGGATACCTTGGCCAGTTCGCGTTCCAGATTCCGCACACCCGCTTCCCGGGTGTAGTAGCGGATGACATCCCGAACCGCCGTACTGTCCACGCTCAGCTCGTCGTCCTTCAAGCCGTTCTTTTCCAGCTGCTTGGGCAGGAGGTACCGTTCGGCGATCTCGGTCTTCTCGTCTTCGGTATAACCGGCGATGCGAATGACCTCCATCCGATCCAGCAAGGGGCCCGGAATGTTCAGGCTGTTCGCGGTGCACACGAACAGGATCTCGGAAAGATCGATGTCCATGTCCATGTAGTGATCGGCAAACGCCTTGTTCTGCTCGGGATCCAGGACCTCCAGCAAAGCCGCGGCCGGATCGCCGCGGAAATCCGAGGCCATCTTGTCGATTTCGTCGAGCAGGATCAACGGATTGCGGCTGCCGATCTTGGTCAGCGTCTGGACGATCCGGCCGGGCATTGCACCGACGTACGTCCGACGATGGCCGCGAATCTCGGCGTCGTCACGGACCCCACCCAGGGCGATTCGACCGAACTTGCGGTTGGTCGCCTTGGCGATGGACTGGCCCAGCGACGTCTTGCCGACGCCCGGCGGCCCGACGAGACAAAGGATGGGCCCCTGCATCTTGCGCACGCGCTGTTGCACGGCGAGATACTCGAGGATCCGCTCCTTGACCTTCTCCAGGCCGAAATGATCGGCATCCAGCACCTCCTCGGCCGCGCCGAGGTCATGCTTGATCTTGCTACGCTTCTTCCAGGGAACGGCAACGATCCAGTCGAGATAGTTGCGCACGACCGATGCTTCCGCGGACATCGGCGACATCATCTTGAGCTTGTTCAGTTCGGACTTGGCCTTATCGAGCGCCTCCTTGGGCATGCCAGCCGTCAGGATCTTGCGCTCCAGCTCATCGATGTCGCTCCCCCCCTCCTCAAGCTCGCCCAACTCTTTCTGGATCGCCTTCATCTGCTCGTTGAGGTAGTACTCGCGCTGGCTTTTCTCCATCTGCTGCTTCACGCGGCCACGAATCCGCTTCTCGACCTGAAGGGTGTCGATTTCGGACTCGATCAGCACCATCAGGTGCTCGATCCGGGCGTGCAGGTCGATGGTCTCCAGAATCTTCTGCTTTTCATCGAGACTAAGCGCCATATGGGCGGCAATCGTGTCGGCCAGACGCGATACGTCATCGATCCCCGCCAACGAAGTCAGGACCTCGGGCGGTGTCTTCTTGTTGAGTTTCACATAACCGTCGAACTGGTTGAGCAACGCACGCGCCTCCACCTCGAGTTCCCGGTCGGAGGCCACGGCCTGTTCGATGGAGTGGACTTCCGCCATGAGGTAGTTGTCGACCTCGTGCACCTGAGCGCAGCGTACGCGCTCGATACCCTCCACCAGCACCTTGATCGTGCCGTCCGGGAGCTTGTGCAGCTGCAGGATCGAGGCCAGCGTACCGACGGCATGCAGATCCGAACGGCCCGGATCATCCTTTTCGGCATCTTTCTGTGCGACCAGCAGCAGCTGCTTGTTGTCCTTGATCGCCTCTTCCAAGGCCAGCACGGACTTTTCACGACCGACGAACAGGGGAATGACCATGTGGGGATACACCACCACATCGCGTAGCGGCAGAACCGGCACGTTACGGGGTGAACCTGAAATGATTTCGGAGATTGTGTCGTTCTGTGGCATGTTGCTACCCATTCTGAAGCCTGGCGAACCGGCGATTGGTTAAGCTTTTGTTAAAGCATAGCCAATAGTTGGTGGCATGCGTACCTGTTTTCAAGACACTCATTGAATTTATCGACGGGACAGCGCCCCAAACAACGGCCTGACGCCCGTTCAGCCAGTTCCCGAAAACGGGAAGACCCCGACCGGGCACGCCGGTCAGGGCCTTCGGGACGGCGCAAAAACGGATTACTGGTCGGAGGCTGCCTTCGGCAGGGCCGCATCCTGCTGCTCGTACACCCAGTAGGGCTTGCTCTCGCCCCGGATGACGGCCGCATCCACCACGACCTTGGACAGGTTCTGCACGGAGGGCACTTCATACATGGTGTCCATCAGCACCCGCTCCACGATGGTCCGCAACCCGCGGGCACCGGTCTTGCGCTTGATCGCCTGACGTGCAACCTCGCGCAGGGCGTCCTCGCGCAATTCCAGATCAACGCCTTCCATTTCGAACAGCCGGACGTACTGCTTGGCCAGTGCGTTCTTGGGCTCGAGCAGGATCTGCATCAGGGCGGATTCGTCCAGTTCGTTCAGGGTGGCGATAACCGGCAGACGCCCGATGAATTCGGGGATCAGACCATAGCGTGTCAGATCCTCGGACTCGATCTGCGCGCGCAGCGCGTCGGCCGCCTGCTTGTCGTTCTTCGATTTCACCTCGGCGGAGAAACCGATGCCGCCCTTCTCGATCCGCTGCCGGATGATGTTGTCGAGACCATCGAAGGCACCACCGCAGATGAACAGGATATTGGTCGTATCGATCTGCACGAACTCCTGCTGGGGATGCTTGCGTCCGCCCTGCGGCGGCACCGAGGCCTGCGTCCCCTCGATCATCTTCAGCAGCGCCTGCTGCACGCCTTCGCCGGATACGTCGCGGGTGATGGAGGGATTCTCGGACTTGCGGGTGATCTTGTCGATCTCGTCGATGTAGACGATTCCGTGCTGGGCCTTTTCGACGTCGTAGTCACACCGCTGCAGCAGTTTCTGCAGGATGTTCTCGACGTCCTCACCCACATAGCCCGCCTCGGTCAGGGTCGTGGCGTCCGCGATGGCGAAGGGCACGTCCAGCACGCGCGCCAGCGTCTGCGCCAGCAGCGTCTTGCCCGAACCGGTCGGCCCGATCAGCAGAATGTTGGACTTGGACAGCTCGACCTGCTCGGCATCCGGATCGGTTTTCCGACCACGGGTTTCGCCATACAGATTCAGCCGCTTGTAGTGGTTGTAGACTGCCACGGCCAGTGCCCGCTTGGCCTGTTCCTGACCGATGACGTACTCGTCCAGTGCGGCAACCAGCTCCTTGGGCGTCGGCAGACGGGCCGGAGACTCGGACTGCGCCGACGTCACTTCCTCACGCAGAATGTCGTTGCACAGTTCGACGCATTCGTCGCAGATGTAGACCGACGGGCCGGCGATCAGCTTGCGCACCTCGGCCTGCGGCTTACCGCAGAATGAGCAGGCCATGTCCTGATCGGATTTCGTACTTCTTGCCATGGTGGTTTACCCTCCCGTTCGTTCGGGCATCGCGTCCGCACGCGCCCGAATCATCAACTTCGACTCAGCTGCGCTTTTCCAGCACCGAATCGATCAAACCGTAACTGCAGGCATCGGCCGCGTTCATGAAGAAGTCGCGCTCGACGTCCCGATTGATTTTTTCCAGACTCTGGCCGGTATGTTCCGCCAGCATGATGTTGAGACGCTCGCGCAGGTACAGGATTTCCCGCGCCTGGATCTCGATGTCCGTCGCCTGCCCCTGGGCGCCGCCGGAAGGCTGGTGAATCATCACGCGGGAGTTCGGCAACGCATACCGCTTGCCCTTGGTCCCGGCCGAGAGGAGGAACGCGCCCATGCTCGCCGCCTGACCGATGCACATCGTACTGACGTCCGGCTTGAGGAAACGCATGGTGTCGTAGATGGCAAGACCGGCCGTCACCGACCCGCCGGGCGAGTTGATGTACAGATGAATGTCCTTGTCCGGGTTTTCCGACTCGAGGAACAGCAACTGCGCCACGATCAGATTGGCCATGTGGTCCTCGATCGGACCGACGATAAAGATCACCCGCTCCTTCAGAAGTCGCGAATAGATATCGTAGGCGCGTTCGCCGCGCGAGGTTTGCTCGACCACCATGGGGACGAGGGAGGCTTCGGGCGGAAACGATGCGCCCGAACCGGACTGGGAACCAAAGAACATGAATTTCACCTTAACGATCTGACTGGGAGAAATCGGCCAACAGACCGGCGGCCGATTTCCGGATTGCAAACTTCGAGAACCAAATAATTACCGGTCTCGGGCTGTTTGCCAATAAATTTCGCCCAAAGGACCCATCACGATCCTTCGGGCGTTACTGATCCGCAGACTTGAAATGACACGCGTCGGGGCATCAGCCCTGCGGGTTCATGACCGCCTTGAAGGTCATCGGCTTCGGGGTCACCTTGGCCTTGCCCAGAACATAATCAACGGTTTGCTGCTCGAGCACGACCGTACGGGCATTGCCCATCATTTCCCGATCGCCCTTGTAGGCAGCCACGACTTCTTCCGGCTCGTCATAGGCCGAAGCGATATCGGCGATGAACTCCTCGAGTTGAGCCTCGTCGACCTGCAGGTCGGCGGCACGGACGATCTCCATGATGATCAGACCCATCTTGACGCGCTTCTCCGCCTGATCCTTGAACAGACCGGCATCGAGCTTGCTGGGATCGGCATCCGGCATCTGCTGACGGACGAAACCATCACGCATCGCCACGGCTTCTTCCTCGACCAGCGCCTTGGGAATATCGAAAGTCAGGCTGTCGGCAACGGCCGTCAGGACCGCATCCTTGATCATGCGCTTCTTGGCCTGCTTGAGCTCGCGCTCCATGTTCTTGCGCACGTCGGTCTTGAGCGCATCCAGGGAGTCCGAACCGAAACGCTTGGCGAACTCGTCATCCAGCGCGGGCAGCGTCTTCTCTTCGACCTCGGTGGCCTCGACGGTGAATTCCGCCGTCTTGCCCTTGAGATTCTCGACCGGGTACTCGTCCGGGAACGCGACCGCGAAAACACGCTCCGGCTCACCGGCCGCGATGTCGGCCAGACCTTTCTCGAAATCGGCCAGCATCCGGCCCTCGCCCAGCACGACCTGCATGCCGGTACCGCTGCCACCTTCGAAGACTTCACCGTCGATACGGCCCGTGAAGTTCACGGTGACGCGGTCGCCCGTCTTCGCGGCGCGTTCGACGGTCTGCCAGCCGGCATTCTGTTCGCGCAGGGTTTCAAGCATGTCCGCCACGTCGGCATCGGTCACGTCGGCCTCGATGACCTCAACCGCCAATGCGCTCAGATCGCCGATTTCGAACTCGGGATACACTTCGACCGCAGCGACGAACGACAGGTTCTGTCCCGGTTCGCCCGCAACGGACTCGATGCTGGGGTTACCGGCCGGGCGCAGCTTCTGCTCCACAATGGCGGCCTGATAGCTCCGACCCATCACCTCGCCGACCACCTCGTCGCGAACCTGACCCAGGTAGCGCTGACGGACGACGGCCATCGGCGCCTTGCCCGGACGGAAGCCGTCCATGCGGACACGGCGGGACATATCCTTGATACGGCGCTCGACTTCAACATCGATCTCGTTCGCAGGCACTTCGATCGCCAAACGACGCACCAGACCTTCTGACGACTGCAATTCAACCTGCATGGACACTCAACCTCAATTCTATCGAAGACAAAAAATGAAACAGCGGGCGTGCCCGCTGCGGCCGGCCGGATCGCCGGACCACGATTCTGGTGCGAGAGAAGAGACTCGAACTCTTACGCCAAAGGCGCTGGAACCTAAATCCAGTGCGTCTACCAATTCCGCCACTCTCGCGAAAAAACAGGCGGGGGAGTATACCTGAGCTTGGCAGCTAGCCCAACACCCTCCCAAAACGAGCCAAGCACTGCCCGCCAAACGACGGGCAGGCAAACAGTCAGAACGGCAGGCCCGGCACGCGCCCTTTCATCGCGCGCATCATCTTCTTCATGCCGCCGCCCGAGAACTTCTTCATCATGTCGCTCATGTCCCGGTGCTGCTTGAGCAACCGGTTCACATCATGGACCTGCATGCCCGAACCCAGGGCGATGCGCCGCTTGCGCGACCCCTTGATCAGGTCCGGCTGCTGGCGTTCCTTGGGCGTCATCGAATTGATGATGGCAATCATCCGCCGCACGTCGCGGTCATCGATGTTCGCCTTGGCATCGGCGGACAGGCGCCCCATACCGGGCAGCTTGTCCATCAACCCATGAATCCCGCCCATGTTCATCATCTGCTCGAACTGGTCCCGCATGTCCTCGAGGGTGAACCCCTTGCCGGTGCGAACCTTGTCGGCCAGAGCACGGGCCTTGTCCGTGTCGACGGAACGTTGCGCCTGCTCGACCAGGGACACCACGTCGCCCATGCCGAGAATGCGCGAGGCGATCCGATCCGGATGGAACGGCTCCAGGGCATCGAGCTTTTCGCCCATACCGATGAACTTGATCGGCTGTCCGGTGACTGCACGCACGGACAGTGCGGCACCGCCACGGGCATCGCCGTCGGCCTTGGTGAGCACCACGCCGGTCAGCGGCAACACGTCGTTGAACGCCTTGGCCGTGTTGGCCGCATCCTGGCCGGTCATGGCGTCGACGACGAACAGGGTTTCCACGGGCTTCAGCGCGGCATGCAACTGACGGACCTCGTCCATCATGTCGGCATCGACATGCAACCGGCCCGCGGTATCGACGATCAGGACGTCGTAGAAGCCGGTCTTGGCCTGCTTCAGCGCATTCTGAACGATGTCGAGGGGCTTCTGGTCGGCCTCGGACGGGAAGAAATCGACGCCGACCTGCCCCGCCACGGTTTCCAGCTGCTTGATCGCGGCCGGACGGTAGACGTCCGCACTGACGACCAGCACCTTCTTGTTCGACTGGGTACGCAACAGTCGGCCGAGCTTACCGACCGTCGTCGTCTTGCCCGCACCCTGCAGACCCGCCATGAGCACGACGGCCGGCGGCTGCGCGGACAGATCGAGCGTCGCGTTCTCTGCCCCCATCAAGGCCGTCAGCTCGTCGCTGACGATCTTGATGAACACCTGGCCGGGCTTCAGGCTCTTGAGCACCTCGGTCCCGACCGCGCGTTCACGCACCTGATTGATGAAATCCCGCACCACGGGCAGGGCGACGTCGGCTTCCAGCAAGGCCATGCGCACTTCGCGCAAGGCATCCTTGATGTTGTCCTCGGTCAGACGCCCCTGACCGCGCAGCCCGTCGAACAGGCCGCCCAGACGCTGGGAAAGGTTTTCAAACATTCACGAGGTCCCCGTCATTCATCGTCGCGCGCCGTCGGCTTTGCGCGGATCAGTCACCGCGACCGTAGCGCTTGCGATCCAGTTCGGTCAGATGCTTCTTGCGGATTCGGATGGACTTGGGCGTGACTTCCACGAGCTCGTCGTCGTCGATGAACTCGAGCGCCTGCTCCAGGGTGAAGCGGATCGGCGGCACCAGCGTCAGGGCCTCGTCGGTACCGGAAGCCCGCATGTTGGTGAGCTTCTTGCCCTTGAGCACGTTCACGGTCAGGTCGTTGTCGCGGGAATGGATACCCACGATCTGGCCTTCGTACACCTCGTCGCCGTGACCGATCATCATGCGGCCGCGATCCTGCAGGTTATACAGCGCGTAGGACAGCGCCTTGCCGGTCTCGTTGGCGATCAGCACGCCGTTGATGCGCTGGCCGACCGTACCCGGCTTGTATTCGCCGTAATGATCGAACACGGAGAACAGCAGACCGGTGCCCTGGGTGGCCGTCATGAACTCGGTCCGGAAACCGATCAGGCCACGGGACGGAATGATGTATTCCAGACGAACGCGCCCCTTGCCGTCCGGCTCCATGTTACGCAGTTCGGCACGACGGATACCGAGCTTTTCCATCACGCCACCCTGGTGGGTTTCCTCAATGTCGACGACCAGTTGCTCGTACGGCTCCTGCTTGACGCCATCGACTTCGCGGATGATGACCTCAGGACGACCGACGCCCATCTCGAATCCTTCGCGACGCATGTTCTCGATCAGGACGGACAGGTGAAGCTCACCGCGGCCGGAAACGCGGAAACGATCGCCCTCGTCCGTGTCTTCCACACGCAGGGCGACGTTGTGAATGAGTTCCTTGTGCAGGCGGTCGCGAATCTGGCGACTGGTGACGAACTTGCCCTCCTTGCCGGCGAACGGAGAGGTGTTCACCTGGAAGGACATGCTGACGGTCGGTTCGTCGACGGTCAGCGGCGGCAGCATTTCGACGTTGTCCGGATCGCAGATCGTGTCGGAGATATAGAGCGGATCCAGCCCCGAGAACGCGATGATGTCGCCGGCCTGGGCTTCGGCCACTTCGACCCGATCCAGACCGTGGAAACCCATGATTTGCAGGATACGCCCGGAGCGGACTTCGCCTTCGCGATCGATCACCTTCACGTTGGTGTTCGTCTTGACGCGACCGCGCTTGATGCGACCCACACCGATCACACCCATGTACGGGTTGTAATCCAGGCTGGAGACCTGAAGCTGGAACGGACCGACCGCGTCCACGTCGGGTGAGGCCACCTTGTCGACGATCGTCTGGAACAACGGGGTCATGTCGCCTTCGCGCACGGTGTCTTCCATGCCCGCGTAACCATTCAGGGCGGAGGCGTAGACGATCGGGAAATCCAGCTGCTCATCGGAGGCGCCGAGACGGTCGAACAGGTCGAACACCTGATCGACGACCCACTGAGGCCGGCTGCCCGGACGGTCGATCTTGTTGATGACCACGATGGGCTTCAGGCCATGCTCGAACGCCTTTTGCGTCACGAAACGCGTCTGGGGCATCGGGCCATCCACGGCGTCGACCAGCAGCAGCACCGAATCGACCATGGAAAGCACCCGCTCCACCTCGCCACCGAAGTCGGCGTGGCCGGGGGTGTCGACGATGTTGATGCGATATTCCTCGCCAGCCGGATTCTTCCAGCGAATGGCCGTATTCTTGGCGAGGATGGTGATACCCCGCTCCTTTTCGATGGCGTTGGAGTCCATCACCCGCTCGCCGGTATCGGTACGCGCGTCCAGCGTGCCGGATTGTTGAAGCAGCTTGTCGACGAGGGTGGTTTTCCCGTGGTCGACGTGAGCGATAATGGCGATATTGCGCAGATGAGAAATCACAAGGGTATCCAAAAGTTAGAGAAACTGGCGCAGAAGTATACCTGCAAATAGCGATTTACGTGAACGCGCGCGACAATCTCCGCGCCGGCAATACCGATCCCGGCCGCCCTGTCGCTTATCCCGACCGTCCACCTACGCCACCCGTCCCATATTCCTCTAGAATGGAAGCCATCGCGCCCTCGCCGCGCGCCCATCTCATCGCGATCACCACTTAAGGCGCACCCATGACGCTTCACTTCACCAAGATGCACGGCCTCGGCAACGACTTCATGGTCATTGACGGCATCCACCAATCCCCCGTCCTGACGCCAGAGCGCATCCGCCAATGGGCCGATCGTCATTTCGGCATCGGTTTCGACCAATTGCTCATCGTGGAACCGCCCACCACGCCGAACGCACTGTTCACCTATCGCATCTTCAACGCGGATGGCAGCGAGGTGGGCCAATGCGGCAATGGGGCGCGCTGTTTTGCCCGTTTTGTCCTCGACAAGGGGTTGACCACCGAACGCGATATTCCCGTCGACACGAAAAGCGGCCTCATTACCCTGCATGTCACGGACGACGGTAACGTCACGGTCGACATGGGCGCGCCCATCACCGAGCCGTCACGTATTCCTTTTATTGCCGATGAAGCATCGACGGCTTACCGCATCGCCCTGCCAACACCGATTGCCGGGCAAACGGAAGTCATCGTCGACGCCCTATCGATGGGCAACCCCCACGCCGTCATCGATGTCACCGATGTCGACCGGGCGCCCGTCGATCTCCTGGGATCGGCGATCGAGCGTCACGCGAGATTTCCCGAGCGCGTCAATGTCGGATTCATGAGCATCGTGGATCGCCATACGATTCGCCTTCGCGTGTTCGAACGCGGCGCCGGAGAAACCCTCGCCTGCGGCACCGGCGCGTGCGCCGCCGTCGTCAGCGGCATCCGCAGGGGGCTTCTGGATAGCCCCTGCCAGGTGGATCTGCCCGGCGGATCCCTGTCGATCGCCTGGGCGGGCGCAACCGATGCCCCCGTCCTCATGACCGGACCCGCCCAAACGGTTTTCGAGGGCACCCTCACGGAATAGACCGCCTCAGAAATGTTGCACAAGGGCAACACCAAACAGTCGCGACCTCCTTGTACCAAGCACCCGAACCGGCCAGGATCACCCGAATTCACCCACAAAACCCATTAGTCAAAACCGCGGACACCATGACATAAATTTTACAAAAACATTGGGTTACATTAATTAAATACAATCAACAATATAACTAAATAAGAATTTTCTAATAAATAACACGCTGATTTATTAATATTTTTCAGCCAGACTTAATTTTCTTGAATTTGTATGTGTTGCGTTTCTGTTAGCTTGTAAATGCCTCAGCACGAATCGTCTTTAATCTAGCGAGCTCAATAGCCCGATTAACTTAAAACGATCCAAATAAGCAGTCTGCTTCGATGCATATCGTTGCAAAGCTGCATATAAAAAAAGCAAATTCACAGGAGATTGAATTAATGGTTTTCAAGCGCTCACTTCTGGCTGCATCGGTTGCCGCCACTCTGTTCACTGCGGGTGCCGCCCACGCAACCAATGGCTATTTCTCGCATGGCTTTGGCGTCAAGAGCATGGGCATGGCAGGCGCTGGCGTCGCACTGCCGCAAAGCGCCATGAGCATGGCAACCAACCCGGCTGGTATCGCCGACGTCGGCACGCGTTTTGATTTTGACGTATCCTGGTTCAGCCCGAAGCGTGGTTACGACGCCACAGTCATGGGGAACCACATCTCCGCAGACAGCGGCAGCAACAATTTCTACATCCCGGAACTGGCATTCACCTATGCGCTGGACAGCAGCAACACCGTGGGTATTGCCATGTACGGCAACGGCGGTCTGAATACCGATTACAGCGGTACGGCCGCCTCCCTGTTCTCCACGCAACCCTACGGCACCTTCTACAGCCCGTTGGCGCCTCCGGGCTATACAGGCGGCCCGACCGGCGTAGATCTCCAGCAGCTGTTCATCACGCCGACCTATGCGCATACCTTCATGGACGGCAAGCTCTCCGTCGGCGCCAGCCTCATCTTCGCGCACCAGAAGTTCCGCGCCAAGGGACTGGGGGCGTTTGCCGGCATGAGTTCTTCGCCGTCCAACGTCACTTCCAACGAATATGCCAAATCCAATGGCTGGGGCGGCAAGATCGGGGTGCTCTGGCATGCGACCGACGTCGTATCCCTGGGGGCCAGCTACCAGTCCAAAGTCCATATGGGCAAATTCGACAAGTACTCCGGTCTGTTTGCTCAGGGTGGCAAGTTCGACATCCCTTCCACCTGGACCGTCGGCGGTGCGTTCCGCGTCGCACCGGACTGGACGCTGACCACGGACTTCGAGCGAATCAACTACTCTGAGGTGAAGGCCATCTCCAATCCCAGCACCAATCAGGCACCGCTGGGTAGCGACAACGGTCCGGGCTTTGGCTGGAAGAGCATCAACATCGTCAAGCTGGGTGCACAATGGCAGGCGACGCCCGATCTGCAGGTCCGTTTCGGCTACAACCATGGCCAGAACCCGATCGAAGGACGTGATGTGCTGTTCAACACCCTGGCACCGGGCGTCATGACTTCCCATTACACCGCTGGCTTCACCTATGCGGTCGACAAGCACCAGGAAATCAGCGCAGCCGTCATGTATGCGCCGAAAGTTTCCGTCACCGGTACGCTTTACGACACCTCTTCCGGCACCCCGGTTGCTTACGGCACCGAGACAATCCGCATGAAGGAGTATGAAGCGACCGTAGGCTATTCCTACAAGTTCTAATTCGATTCGGTTCCGAATCAACTGATGAAACCGCCCTTCGGGGCGGTTTTTTTATGGCCTGCGCACAGCGGGATACCACCAACGGATTACCCGTGCTCGGACCTGGATGCCCGGGGCGAAGACATCGATCAGGTGATTTCTGCCAATAAAAAAACCGTGCCGCAAGCCCAACCTTGCAGCACGGTTTTGTCGTTGCGACTCGCAGATCATCGATCACCCATCCCGGGGCGACCATCTACCTCACATCACTCCGAAGCGGCACGCAACATCGATAGACAAACAGCCCACACGCCTGGACACGCCGAAGGTCGCCACGTTGAGACGAAACCTGGCATTCTCCGACGGATTTCCATCACCCGCACCCTTGCCCAAGGTTCGCGGTCGATGGGCAGACGCGCCGACCGTAGGACATGACTGCCCTCGTCAAGTCGAGCTGTTGCCCAATCAGTCCGCCTGCTTGCGCAGGAAGGACGGAATGTCGATCACGTCGAGATTCACGGCGGTATTGCCGCGCATCGTCACCACGGGCTGGCGATGCAGCGGTTCCTGTGTCGCCTCGACTTCCGGGATCGCCTGACGCGGTGCTTCGTTATGCACCACGACGCGCGGTTTGCGCTGATCGACGTCGACCATGACCGGATGCCGAACCAGACCGGTGGCCACCAGGGTCACGCGCAGTTCGCCTTCCAGGGTTTCGTCGATCGCCGTACCCACCTTGACCAGGGCTTCGTCACCGGCAAGCGCCTGAACCAGTTCGCCGATCTCCATGAACTCGCCGATGGACAGATCGCCATTGGAGGCCACGTTTACCAGAATCCCCTCGGCCCCGGTCAGGCTGATGTCGTCCAGCAGCGGGCTGTGGATCGCCGCCTCGGCCGCTTCAGCGGCACGATTGTCGCCACGGCCGATACCGGTACCCATCATCGCCGTGCCCCGCTCCGTCATGATGGCGCGTACGTCGGCGAAGTCGAGGTTGATCTCACCGGGACGGGTGATCAGTTCGGAAATGCCGGAAACGGCGGTGAACAGCACCTCGTTGGCTGCCGAGAATGCGTCGCGCAGGGAGGCGCCTTTGCCCATCACGGCGGTCAGCTTGTCGTTCGGAATCACGATCAGGGAATCCACGTGCTTTTCCAGTTCCTCGATGCCTTCCATCGCGGTCTTGGTCCGCTTCTTTCCTTCGAAGCTGAACGGACGGGTCACGACGGCGACGGTCAGGATGTTCATGTCCTTGGCGATCTGGGCGATTACCGGGGCTGCGCCGGTACCGGTACCACCACCCATGCCGGTTGTGATGAACAGCATGTTCGCGTCCTTGATGGCTTCCTGGATCTGCTCGCGATCCTCAAGGGCAGCCTGCCGACCGAGTTCAGGATCCGCGCCAGCGCCCAGCCCCTTCGTGATGTTACCGCCGATCTGCAGCTGAGCCTGTGCCTGACTCTTGCGCAGGGCTTGCGAATCGGTGTTCGCACAGATGTACTCGATACCTTCGAGTTCGCGCGACAGCATATGGGCCACGGCATTGCCGCCACCGCCGCCGACACCGATCACTTTGATTTTGGCGCTTTCGCCTTGGGTTTCCAGCATTTTCCAGGTCATGATTTCGTCTCCTACACAATGAGAGGTTGGGCTCTGTCAAACAATCAAAAGTGGTCCTTGAACCACCGCTTCAGCTGCTGAAGCATGGGCTCGCCCTGCCCATCCATGGGCGTGGCGAACTCGTTCTGCATCTCGGCCTTGCGACCATGCAGGATCAAACCAATACCGGTGGCATTGGCCGGATTTTTCAACGCCTCGTGGTTGCCGCTGATTCCCTGCGGCAACCCCAGACGCGTCGGCATCTGTAAATAGTCCTCGGTGAGTTCCACGAGGCCCGGCATCGCCGCCGACCCACCGGTCAGAACGACACCGGCATTGATCATTTCGTGATAGCCCGAACGACGGATGGCTTCCTGGATATAGGACAGGATCTCCTCCACCCGCGGACGGCAGATCCGCATCATCATGTCGCGGGAAATCCGCCGCGGTGGGCGACCGCTTACGCCGGGCACCTCGATCTCCTCGCTGTGACTGCGGTCGTCAAGGGGGCGCAGATCGGCATACTTACGCTTGATTTCCTCGGCCTGCGCGGGCGGCGTGGTCAATCCGTAGGCGAGATCGTTGGTCACCTGCTCGCCGGCAATCGGCAACACCGTGGTATAGCGCAGGGCTCCCCGCGTAAAGATCGCGATATCCGTCGTGCCACCGCCGATGTCGATCAGGGCGACGCCCAGTTCCTTTTCGTCTTCGTTCAGGACGGCCGTCGCGGCTGCGATCGGATCGAGCACCGTGCCGGTGACCGCCAACCCGCAACGCTCCACACACTTGATGATGTTCTGCACGTTGTTCGTGGCGGTGGTCACGATATGCACGTCGGCTTCGAGCCGGTGTCCGGTCATGCCCTGGGGCTTGTGGATACCGTCCTGCCCGTCGATGCGGAATTCCTGCGGCTCGCAGTACAGGATCTGCTGGCCGTCCGGGATCTTCACGGCCTTGGCAGATTGCACGACCTGATTGATGTCGGCCTGGGTGATCTCGCGCCCCGCCGTGCCCGTCATCCCCTTGGAGTCCATGCTGATGACATGGTCGCCGGCCACGCCGACCCAGACCGAACCGATCTCGCAGTTGGACATGGCGCCGGCGGCATCGATGGCCCGCTTGATCGCCCGGGAGGTGGAATCGATATCGACCACCGAACCACGGCGCAGCCCCTTGTTAGTTGGGGATTGGCCATAACCGATCAGGCTGAGATGTCCATCGGCATCGTATTCACCCACCAGTGCGGCGATCTTGGTGGTACCGACGTCGAGGCCGACCACCAGGTCCCGCTCTCCCTTTCGTACTGCTATTGCACACATGGCTTTATCTCATTCCCCTCAATCATTTCTGCTTCTTGCGATCCGCCGACTTACCAGTCGGTTGCGGATCGTCCCGCCACTGCACCGAAAATCCGTTGCTGTACCGCAAGTCGATGGCAACGATCTGATTCAGCTTGCCCGCCACCGTCTTGCCATACACGTCCAGCAAACGCTGGAGCCGCTGCTCGACCTGCTGTACGCCCAGACGGATCCGGACACCGTCCTGAACCATCACATCCAGCGATCCGCGCGAATCCTCGACCAACCCCATGGTGTCGAGCCCCACCGACTGCAACGCCGGTTTGATACTCAGATACCGCTCCCAGAGCGCCCACTGCTGTCCTTCCGGGCCGCTCAGCAGCGGCAGCCGAGCCAACGAATCCGGCACCCGGTCCGTCGGACGAAATACGTTGCCATCCGAGTCGAGCAACTGATCGCTTTGCCAGCGCGCGATCGGATGATGAATCGACACGCTGACCACCAATGCATTCGGCCAGGTCCGGCGGATTCGCGCATCCGTCAACCAGGTGTTCCGCAAGAGCTGAGCCCGCGCCGCCGGCAAATTGACCTGCCAGATGTCCTGACCGATCAGCGGCTTCAGTTCTGAACGAACCCAATCCGCACTCACTTCCCCGCCCGCACCGATCACCCGGATCTCGGTGACCGGCACCTGAAGTTTCTGCCAGAAGCCCCAGCCGGCCAGGACAAACAGCCCGAGCAAACTCAGCGTGATCGCCCAGGTGAACAGCACGGTCAGCAGCCGCTTGATTCCTGCCCACAGCACGGCCCATTGCTCGCGCAACGAAGGCGAACGTGGCCTTGCCTGAACCGGACGCCGCGCCGTTCTCATCACGACTGGCCCAAAGCATCACCTGCACCCCTTGCCGGCTTCGCATCGGTGTGTCCCGCGGTCGCGAGAATCTCGAGACACAGCGTTTCGATATCGATTCCCACTGCACGCGCCGCCATCGGCACCAGCGAGTGATCCGTCATGCCCGGGACGGTATTCACCTCGATCAGCCAGCAGTTGCCCTCGGCATCGCGCATGAAATCCACGCGTCCCCAGCCCGAGCCGCCGATGAGCGCAAACGCGCGCAGGGCAATCTGCTGCATGTGGGTTTCATCCGCTGCATCCAGTCCGCAGGGAATGCGGTATTCGGTGTCGTCGGCGAGGTACTTGGCGTTGTAGTCGTAAAAGGCATGGGGCGTAGCCAGCAGAATCGCCGGCAACGGACGACCGTCGAGGATCGCCACGGTGTACTCCCCACCGCGCACGAATCGCTCCATCATCACGCGACCGAACCGGCGAGCCTCTTCGAATGCCGCCGGCAGATCCTCGGCGCGATCCACCTTCGCCACGCCCACGCTCGACCCTTCCGCCACAGGCTTCACCATGACCGGCAAGCCCAGGTCGTCCAGGGCAGTCCGAGCCTCGTCGATGGTATCCACCAGCGCCCAGGGCGGGGTCGGCAACCCTTCGCCGCGCCAGATGCGCTTGCAGGCAAGCTTGTCCATGCCGATGGCCGAGCCGGTCACATCAGTCCCGGTATAGGGAATACCCAGCAGCTCCAGTACGGCCTGGATACGGCCGTCCTCGCCCCCGCGGCCATGCAGGATGATGAAGGCGCGATCAAAGGGCCGCTCCGCATGCGCCGCGGCCAGGGGAACCAGAAAATCGGGGCCGACATCGATGACGGTGACGTCCACGCCGGCCCGCTTCAATGCCGCTTCGACGGTGGCACCACTCTTGAGCGACACCGCACGCTCCGAGGACCATCCGCCCATCAGCAGCACGACCCGACCAAATGCTTTGGGATCACGCATCGGATACCTCCGCAAACCGGCCCAGCAAGAGTGCGGGCAAACTGCCGACGTTGCCGGCGCCCAGCGTCAGGATCAGGGTGGGCGCGGCGGATTCGGTTGTCGACGGCAGCATGTCCGGCAGCACGCCGGGCACCTCGTCGGCTTCGGTGACGAACACGGGATCCACCACGCCGCGATTGCGGATGGCGCGGGCCAAGCTACGACCGTCCGCGCCGGCGATGGGCGACTCGCCGGCCGGGTAGACGTCCAGAAGCACCAACTGGTCGACCGTGGACAGCGCCCGAACGAAATCCTCGAACAGGTCGCGCGTCCGGCTGAAGCGATGGGGCTGGAAAATCACCAGCAGCCGATGATCCGGCCATGCCGACCGAACGGCCTGGATCGTCGCCTCGATCTCGCGCGGGTGATGCCCGTAGTCATCGATGAGCGGATAGGCATGGCCATGGATGACCAATTGCCCCCGGCGTTCCAGCCGCCGGCCCACGCCCTGAAAACCGTTCAAGGCCTGCTGGATCGCATGGATCGGCACACCCAGATCATGGGCGACTGTAATGGCCGCCAGGGCATTGAGCACGTTGTGCCGACCCGGCATGGCCAGTTCGCAGGCAAACGGCGGCGTATCCGGCGCCTCGACGGTGAACCGGCTGCAGAACCCCGATTCCTCGACCTTCGTCGCCCGCACGTCGGCCGATTGCTCGACGCCATAGGTCAACACCTGCCGGCCAATACGCGGCACGATCCGCGCCGCCACAGGGTCGTCGGCACAGATCACGGCCAGTCCGTAGAACGGCAAGTTGTGCATGAATTCGACGAAATGATCGACCAGCCGCTCGAAATCACCCTGATAGGTTTCCAGGTGATCCGCATCGATGTTCGTGACGATCGCCACATGCGGCTGGAGATGCAGGAACGAGGCATCGGACTCATCCGCCTCGGCCACGAGATATTCGCCCCGCCCCAGCCGGGCATTCGACGAGCTGGACAGAAGCTTGCCGCCAATCACGTAGGTCGGATCCCAGCCTGCCTCGGCGAGAATCGCGGCCAGCAGGGAGGTCGTCGTCGTCTTGCCATGGGTGCCCGCCACGGCCAGACCGATGCGGAAACGCATCAGTTCGGCCAGCATTTCTGCGCGACGGACGATGGGCAGTCGCAACTCGCGCGCTGCCAGCAATTCCGGGTTGTCCACCTTCACGGCCGTCGAAATGACCACGACGTCCGCACCCGTCACATGACCGGCCTCATGACCGATCCAAACTTCGATCCCCAATGCCCGCAGACGGGCAACGGCCGCAGACTCGGCCACGTCGGACCCCGTCACCGTGAATCCGAGCGTCTTCAACACCTCGGCGATGCCACTCATCCCCGCCCCGCCGATCCCGACGAAGTGCAGTTGCCGGACGCGACGCATCCGGATTTCGGCGACGGGACGATGATCGATCATCACCGGATTAATCATTGGGCACCTTCCAGCCTGGGTTGCCCCAGTGCTTCAATACAAATTCGAACGATGGTCTCGGTGGCCTTCGGCAAACTCTTGCTCCGCGCGGCCACGGCCATCTCCCGGAGCCGATCCCGATCGGCCAGAACCGGCGTCAACACGTCGACCATGCCGGCCACGGTCAGATCACGTTGCTGGATGAGATAGGCGGCATCCGCCTGTACGAGCCCTTGGGCATTGCGGGTCTGATGGTCGTCAACGGCATGGGGAAACGGCACGAACAAGGCCCCGATTCCCGCCGCGCTGATCTCGGCCACGGTCAGGGCACCGGATCGCGCAATGACGAAATCCGCCCAGCCATAGGCTTCCGCCATGTCTTCGATGAAATCGAAAACCTGATAGTCGCAGTGAGTCGCCCAACGGCTCTGGCCGTAATTCGCTTGCGTTGCGTCCAGATGCTGGCGTCCGGTCTGATGGCGGATCGACAGGGGAATCGACTGACCGATCCGCGCCAGTGCCGCCGGAACGAGTTCGTTCAATGCCTTGGCGCCCAGGCTTCCGCCCAACACCAGAATTCGGACCGGTCCGGTTCGGTCGGCCAACCGCTGACGTGGTGCCGGCAAAGCGACGATGTCCGGACGAACCGGATTGCCAACCACCGTAAAATGCTTCGGCGGATTCGAAAAGGCGCCGACATAGGCCGACAACGTGTCCCGGGCCAACCGCGCCAGAACCCGGTTTGTCAGTCCCGCCACGGCGTTCTGTTCATGCACGATCAATGGGATGCCGAGCCACCACGCTGCCAACCCGCCCGGCCCGGCCGCGTAGCCCCCCATCCCCACAACCAGCACCGGCTTGTGGCGCGCAAACAGCTGACGCGCATGCAGTACGGCCCGCAGCAAGCGGAACGGCATGGTCAACCGAGTCATCCACCCCTTCCCACGCAGTCCACCGATCGCCAGCCAGTCGATGGCGAATCCGGCATCCGGCACCAGTTTTGCCTCGATACCGGCCGGGGTGCCCAGCCAGCGGATGTCGAACCCTTGGTCGGCCAAACGTTTCGCGACGGCCAGGGCAGGAATGACATGCCCCCCGGTTCCCCCCGCCATGACATAGATCGTTGCCGCCTTTCCACCCGCCGGATTCATGAGAACACCTCCTGTGTCTGCTCCATCGTGACTTTCTGTCGGCGCCTCGATGCGACCGACGCCCGCATTTCCATAACCAGTGCTGCCTCGTGATGCACACGCATCAGGAGGCCCAAAGAGATGATGGCGACGATGATCGCCGACCCCCCGTAACTCATGAGCGGCAGCGTCAGACCCTTGGTGGGCAGGACACCCATGTTCACGCCCATGTTGATCAGGGCCTGCATGCCGAACCAGAAACTGATGCCCCAGGCCAGCGCCGCACCCGCGATTTGATGTTCGCGCCATGCCATGCCGGCGATGACGAACCCCCGCCACACGATCACGCCATAGAGCGCAAGCAGACAGATGACCCCGACAAGCCCCAGTTCTTCCGCCAGTACGGCAAAAATGAAGTCCGTGTGCGCTTCGGGGAGATAGGAGAGTTTCTGGACGCTTTCGCCCAGACCCCGCCCGAATACGCCACCGGTTCCGATCGCTATCAGCGCGTTGGCCAGCTGATAGCCATGGCCGAAGGGATCGGCGAAGGGATTCGAGAACGACAGCAGCCGCTCGACCCGATATTGCTGCGACAGCACCACGATGACCCCGAGAAAACCGAGGATCGCGGTCGAACCGACCATCATCTGCCACTGGGCGCGCGCCAGCCAGGCCATGGCGAACAGGGTCGTCGCCAGTACGGCGGTCGTGCCGAAATCCGGCTGCATCAGCAGCAGGAAGCTGGCGAGCCCGATCACCAGAGCCGGGCCGAACATGCCCGTGATGCGGTTCTGCAACTTGATGGTATGGGTGGCGATATAACCCGCCATCCAGAGGATGAATCCCTGTCGCGCGAACTCGGAAGCCTGGATGTTCACCGGCCCCAGGGGAATCCAGCGATTGGCGCCGTTCACCGAATGACCGATACCCGGGATCATCACGACAACCAGCAGCAGCAGCGATCCGATCAGGATCACCGATTTGAACTCCACCCAACGGGCGATCGGCTGGCGCAGGAACACGGTCATCACGAGCACCACCCCGATCACGATCGCCACGCTCTGGCGGATCACGAAATAGAAGGGATTGCCGAAGCGCTCACCCAGTTCGGCGGAAGCCGACATCACCATCACCAGCCCCCAGGCCAACAGCGCCAGCACGGCGACCAGCAGAATGGGGTCGATACGGATCGCTTCCTCGTTGTGGCGCGGATTGACCGGATTGGCCGAGGCACTCGCGGAAAGCCAGGGCAGCAGGCGTTCGAGATGATGCATCATGGTGCGACTCCCGGTGTCGCTTCGACACCCCGTACCGCGAGCGTCGCGGCGGCAGCCGCAAACTGCTCGCCCCGATCCACGTAACTCTTGAACATGTCCAGACTGGCGCAGGCAGGCGCCAGAAGAACGGTGGCGCCCGGCACGGCCAGACGGGCCGCCTCGAACACAGCCCTATCCATACGCTCAACCCGGCGCATGGGCAGGGTTTCGCCCAAAACCGAACGGACTGCTTTGGCGATCACGTCCTGATCTTCCCCGATCAGGACAATCCCGATGCACTTGTCCCGGAGGGCTTCCGCCAGCGCATCGAACGCCTGGCCTTTGCCCTGTCCGCCTGCGATCAGCACCAGCGGCCCATCCATGCCCATGATCGCCGCCACGGCCGCACCGACATTCGTGGCTTTGGAGTCATCGACAAACCGGATGCCCTCCACGGTGCCCACCAGCTGCGCACGATGGGGCAGCCCGGTGAACTGGCGAAGAACGCTTGCAATGCGCGCATCCCCGAGGTCAATCTCCGGCAACGCGCCCTGCAGCAGCGCCAGAGCGGCCAGCGCATTCATCTGATTGTGCAGCCCCTGGATGCCCAGCTCGTTGACGGGGAACAGTTTGCGCGGGCCCTGTGCCAGCCAGACGCCCTCGTCGGTCGTCAACAATCCGAAATCTTCGCGGCGTTCCGGCGCCTGCTGTCCAAACGAAACCAGACGACCCCGGACTCGACCGGCCATCGCTGCGACCAGCGGATCATCCCGATTGATGACGGCGACCTCGGCCCGATGCAGAATTTTTTCCTTGATGGCTGCATAGCGCTCGATCGTGCCATGCCGATCCAGATGATCCTGGCTGATGTTCAGGACAAGCGATGCCGTGGGCGTCAGATCGGAAAAGTCCACGGACTCGATCTGGAAGCTCGAAACCTCCAGCACCAGCACGTCATTTGACTGCATCAGCAGATCCAGTGCCGGCGTTCCGAAATTCCCGCCGACGCCGACCTGCATGTCCAGCGCGTCCATCAAGGCGCCCACCAGGGCAGTCACGGTACTCTTGCCGTTGGAGCCCGTGATCAGAACGGTCGGCGTCCGTTCCCGCTTTGCCGCATGCAGGGCCAGGTCGATATCGCCGCGCACGGGAACACCCAGTGCCAGCGCCATGTCATACCAGGCCCCTGTCAATGGCACGCCGGGACTCACGATGACTTCCCGTGCCCCGGTCACCAGGTCGGCCGGCAAGGCCCCAAGCGTACACGTGCAGGACGGGAATTCTGCCTGCCAAGCCTTGAGCAAATCGAAGTCACCCCGAGAATCGGCGGCGCGGAACGGCACACCGTGGCGGGCGAGATGCCGCGCCACGGATAATCCGCTCTTGCCCATGCCGATGATCAGGGTATCGCTCATCGTTACCGTACCTTCAACGTGGCCAGACCAATCAGGACCAGAATCACGGTGATGATCCAGAAACGGACGATCACCTTCGGTTCCGGCCAGCCTTTCAGCTCGAAATGGTGATGGATGGGCGCCATGCGGAAGATCCGCTTGCCGGTGAGCTTGAAGGAGGCCACCTGCAGGATCACGGACACCGTTTCCAGCACGAACACCCCGCCCATGATGAACAGCACGATTTCCTGACGGACCATGACGGCGACCACGCCCAGTGCCGCACCCAACGCCAGGGCGCCGATATCGCCCATGAAGACCTGGGCGGGATAGCTGTTGAACCAGAGGAACCCGAGACCGGCACCCACCATGGCCGAGCAGAACACCGCCAACTCGCCCACACCCGGCACATAGGGAATACCGAGATACAGCGCGAATTTCGCGTTACCGGTGACGTAGGCGAATACCGACAGGCCGCCTGCTACCAGCACCGTCGGCATGATGGCGAGCCCATCCAGACCGTCCGTGAGATTCACGGCGTTGGAACTGCCGACGATCACGAAATAGGTCAGCAGGATGAAACCGAACCCCAGCGGGATCAGGGCATCCTTGAACAGCGGGAGGATGAGCCCGGTTTCCTGCGGCGTCTTGGCGATCGTGAACAGGATCACCGCCACGATCAGGGCGACCACGGATTGCCAGAAATACTTGTAGCGCGAAGCCAGACCCTTGCTGTTCCGCCGACTCAACTTGAGGTAGTCGTCCCAACCGCCGATCACACCGAAGCCGAAGGTCGTCAGCAGGGCAATCCACACGTACTTGTTGGTCAGATCGCCCCAGAGCAGCATGGCCACCCCGATGGCGGCAAGAATCAACGCGCCGCCCATCGTCGGCGTGCCCGCCTTGGTGAGATGGGTTTGCGGGCCGTCCCCGCGAATGGGTTGCCCCGCCTTGATGGACTGCAACCAGCGGATCATGGGCGGGCCGATCCACAACGCGATCATCAGCGCCGTGAGCACCCCCAGCATCGCCCGGAACGTCAGATAGTGAAAGACGCCGAACACACTGTGGTAATGGGCCAACCAGTCAAACAGGGCCAACAACATCTCAGAGCGCTCCTTCGGTGCGAGTTCGGGATTGCAGGAGGTGCATCACCCGTTCCATTTTCATAAAGCGGGACCCCTTGAACAGGATCGTCAACGGGGTATTGGCCTGACGGAATTGTGCGAGATACGGCAATATCCGCTCGACCACCTCTTCCGGTGACGAACAGGCACACGCCGCAATCGCGCCCGGTTTTCTGACGCAGTGCGCCACCATGCCCAACATGTCCGTACCCAGGGTAAAAACCGCATCCAAAGACAGGCCCCGTGCGTACTCGCCCAGTGCCTGATGCAGCTCGGCGCTCTGCGCACCCAGTTCGCCCATGTCGCCCAGAACGGCAATATGAGCCCCTGGTCTTCCCACGAGGTAATCCAGTGCGGCACGCATCGATTCGGGATTCGCGTTGTAGCTGTCGTCGATCAGCATCACCTGGGCATCGAGGGCGATGAGCGTCATCCGACCCGACGGTGGCGCAAAGGCCCGCAGCCCGGCGGCGATCGTGTCGGCACCCAGGCCATGGGCGCGCGCCACGGATACGGCCGCCAGCACGTTCACCGCATTGTGGGCACCGGGCAGCGGCAACGGACACCCAGCGAGGAGCGCCTGCCCCGCTTCCTGAATGGTCAGCGTCGCCGTCGCCTCGTCGTAATCCCCGACCCAACGCGCGCGTTCGGCCAGCGGGCAGTTCTTCAGCGCAAAACCGGTCCAGGCTGCCGTGCTGTGCGCCATCCAGTATTCCGCGCCATAAGAGCAGAGGTTGATCAGTGCCTGCGCATCCGGCGCAAGCCCGACATACAGCTCGCCCTTGCCCTGAACGATGGCATCCACGGAGCCAAACTCGCCGACATGTGCACTGCCGGCCATCGTCACGACACCCAGATCGGGCTTGGCCATTGCCGTCAGACGGGCGATTTCCCCCACATGATTCGCGCCCATCTCGATCACGGCGTATTGATCGCGCTCGTCCAGCGACAACAGGGTGAGCGGTACGCCGATCTCGTTATTGAGATTCCCGACGGTCGCCCGAGTCTGACCGACCTGAGAAAATATTGCGGCCAGCAGCTGCTTGACCGTGGTCTTCCCCGCGCTGCCCGTCACCCCGATGACTGTCGGATCGACCTGCTCCCGCCAGCGCGTGCCCAGGATCTGCAATGCCTCGAGCGTATCGGGCACGACTAACTGCGGCAGATTGATGCTGACGTTACGGGTGGATACGACCGCAGCCACCGCACCCTGCTCCAGGGCCTGGGCCAGATGGTCATGGCCGTCGAAACGCGCGCCCTTCAGCGCCACGAAGAGGTTTCCGGGCTGCAGCTGACGGGAATCGGTGCTGACGCCGCGCACCGCAAGGCCCTCGGGGACCTGCGCACAGGACAGCCAATTCGCCACTTGCGTCAGGGACGTCGTGATCATGTCGCCCCTCCATCGATCCACTGCCGGACCGTATCGACATCGCTGAACGGCAGGAACGTGCCCGCTATTTCCTGCGTACGTTCGTGCCCCTTGCCGGCAATCACCACCCAATCCTCAGGTCCGGCCGCATCCAGTGCTTGGCGAATAGCCGCGGCCCGGTCCGGTTCGATGGTGACGTTGGCATGGACCGAGATCCCGGCGATGATGTCGTCGATGATCGCCTGCGGCGACTCGCTGCGCGGATTGTCGTTCGTCAGCACGATGACCTCCGCCAGGCGATCCGCCACGGCACCCATCAACGCACGCTTGCCCCGATCCCGCTCCCCGCCACAGCCGAACACGCAAATCGTCCGCCCCCGATCGCCCCGGTGGTCGCGCACGGCTCGCAGCACCTGATCCAGGGCATCGGGCGTGTGGGCGTAATCGACGATCGCGTGTCCCGCCCCGGGCAGCTCGAAACGCTCCATCCGCCCCGGGGGCGCCTCGGCCTGATTGAGCCCGGAAACCGCCATTTCCAGCGGCATGCCGAGCGCAAGCAGGGTGGTGAGGGCGGCCAGGAGATTGCTGGCATTGAAGGCGCCGATCAGGGCGGTGGCCAGGGACAGTTCGCCCAACGGCGACTGCACCGTGAGTCGCAAACCTTCAGGGCTGGCCACCATGTGCCGTACGGTTACCTGCTGGCAATCCGCCACGCGCCAGTCCGGATCGCCAAGCCCGTACACCCAGCATGCCGCCGAGCCACTCATCGCCTCGAGCAAATCCTCGGCCACTGAACTGTCGAAATTCACGATGGCCGCCTTGAGCTCCGGACGCATGAACAATTTCGCCTTGGCCGCGAAATAGCGGGTCATGTCGCCGTGATAATCCAGGTGATCCCGACTGAGATTCGTGAACACGGCGGCCGTGATCGGCACGCCGTCCAGGCGCCCCTGATCGAGGGCATGGGACGAGACCTCCATGGCCACATAGCGCACGCCGGTACGGACGAAGTCGACGCAGATCGCCAGAATCTCCAAGAGGCCCGGCGTCGTATTCCCCGTCGGCTTCAAACGGTCCAGGCCGGGAGACCACAACCCCGCGCCCAAGGTACCGATCACCCCGATCTCGGCGGTATGCTGGGCGCCACTCCGCTTGAGCGCGCCGGCGATGAAGTGGGTCACGCTGGTTTTGCCGTTCGTGCCGGTCACGCCAACGATCTGCAGACAGGAGAGATCCTCGCCGCAACCCAGGCTCACGAGACGCCAGAGCTGACTGGTGAGGTTCGGGACCTGGACGCAACGGCCATCTGCCCACGGTTGCTCGCAAAGCACCAGCGGGGCACCCCGCTCCAGAGCCATCGGAATGTAATCCGTCGCCTGATGATGCACGCCGGCACGCGCCACGAACACCACACCCGGCCCCACTTCCCGACTGTCGTCCGTCAATGCACGAACTTCCTGTGCCGCCATTTCCGCGGACACCGTCAGCGGGAAGCCCCAAGCGGTCAGCAAGCTCGCCACGGTCTGCCGATTCAATACCAGGAAACTCATGTCAGCCCCCTTCCGTCCGCTTGGTCAGCGACATGGGGATCAATCGAGTCGTCTGTTGCGCCGTCAGTTGTGCCGGCTCGTTGGGCAGATCGTCCGGTCGGATATTCAGCATCCGCAGGGCACCCGCCATGATGTGCTGGAAAATCGGTGCCGCAACATCGCCCGCGTAGTAACTGCCTTTCTGGGGATCGGTCACCACCACCACGAGCACCAGACGCGGGTCGCTGGCCGGTGCTATCCCGGCAAATACCGTGTTGTACTTGTCGGTGGAGTATTTGCCGTCCGGCCCGATCATGCGGGAGGTACCGGTCTTGCCGGCAATGTGAAACCCCGGGATGCGCGCCTTCGGCGCAGTACCTTCCGGTGAGACGACAGCCTGCAGGAGCGACACCACCGTATCGGCATCTTTCGCCGATGCCACCTGCACGGCATGTGCCGGCTGGCTTCGCCGCAACAGTGTCGGGTGAATGTAGCGCCCATGATTGGCCAGGGCGGCATACGCGGTGGCGAGCTGCAGCGTCGTCACGCTCAAGCCGTAACCATAGGAATGGGCCGCCGTTCCGCTGACGCTCCAGTCCCGCCAGTTCTCCATTCGCCCGGACACTTCACCCGGAAAACCCACGCCGGCATCCTGGCCAAAGCCAAAATCATGAAACTCGGTCCAGAGGGCCTTGTTGCCGATATCTTCGGCGATGTGACTGGCCCCGACGTTGCTGGATTTTTCCAGAATGCCACGCAGGTCGAGCACCCCATAATTCCGGTGATCGCGAATGGTGAAACCGCCCACGCGCACCCAGCCCGGGCTCGTATTCACGGTGCTTTGCGGTTGCCAGCGGCCGCTTTCCAAGGCGGCGAGGATCGTGAACGGCTTCATGGACGAACCCGGCTCGAACTGATCGACAATGGCCCGATTGCGGGTCAGGGCCGGTGTCATGGTCGCCCGGTTGTTCGGATTGAACGACGGAACGCTGGCCATCGCCAGCACTTCGCCGGTCGCCACATTCATCAGCACGGCTGACCCGTATTCGGCTTGGGTCTCGACCACGCCCTTGGCCAGCTCGCTGTAGGTCAGATATTGCAGGCGACGATCGATGGAGAGCGCGAGATCGTTGCCCGGTTGCGCCGGCGAAATGACACCCAGATCGTCGATCTCATGTCCGTAGGCATCCTTGAGAATCAGGCGCTGTCCGGCCTTCCCGGACAGATACTGGTTGTAGCTGGCCTCCAGACCCGCCTGCCCGTGGTCGTCGATATTCGTGAAACCGACCAGCGGTGCGCTGACGTCGCCCGTCGGGTAGAAGCGCTGGTATTCGCGCTGCAGTCCGACGCCCGGCAGTTTCGCGGCGCGAATCTGCTGTGCCACGCTGGGGCGCAACTGGCGACGCACATAGATGAATTGCTTGCTGCGGTTGCTGTCGATCTGCGCCTGCAGAACGGATCGTGGGATCTCGAGAAAGGCCGCCAGCGTCTTGATGGGATCCGGATCCTTCTTGGATTTCGGATTCGGGTCGGTTCGCAGTTGCTGGTAATACTTGGTGATTTCGGTTGGGTTGACCCAGACGGCATCCACCGGCACGCTGATCGCCAGCGGATCGCCGTTGCGGTCCGTTATCATGCCGCGATGCGCAGGAATGACCTGGACCCGCTGCTGCCGATCGCCCCCCTGCTGCAGATAAAACCCCTGTTCGCTGATCTGGATTTGCACCGCGCGCCCGACCAGGATCAGTGCCGACAGGCCGAAAACCCCGGAAACCACGGCGACCCGCCAGCGCGCACCCAGCCAGGACCACCACTGCGCCCGATCCTTGGCAGACGGCGTCGGCGCAGCCTTCTTCTGATTCCTCAGGGGCGTCGTGACGGCGCGGCTCATCGGAACACCATCGTGATCTGGTCAGGACGTGGCATGTGCATGTCCAGACGCGTCTGCGCAATCTGATCCACCCGACCCTGCGCGGCCAACGCACCCTCCTCCAGTTGCAACTCAGCGTAGGTGACGTTCAGCTTCTGAATGGCCTGCCGCTGCTCGCTGAGCGACCGGGTCAGGTCGCGGTCACGCTGGGCCAGATCGACCACGACCAGCGCCGAAGCGAATACGGCAAAGCCCAGCAAGGCAACGAGGAATTTCATGCCACACGCTCCGCGATTCGCATGATCGCGCTGCGGGCACGGGGGTTGCGCGCCACCTCGGCCCCGGAGGCCCGCACGGCGCCACCCACGCGCGCCAGGCGCGCCGTACCGACGGGCTGCCCGAAGAAATCCCGATCCACCGAGCTTTCCTCGCGGATGAACTGCTTGACGATACGATCCTCAAGCGAATGGAAGCTGATCACCACCAGACGACCGCCGATGGCAAGCAGATCCACCACCTTCGACAGGGCCGTGGTGATTTCGTCGAGTTCGCGGTTGATATGGAGACGGATGGCCTGGAAGCTGCGCGTCGCCGGGTGCTTGTGGGGATCGCGGCGCGGCGTTGCCTCGACGATGCACCGCACGAGATCGAAGGTGGTCGTTAAAGGATGTGCATCACGGGTTTCCACGATCCGCCGCGCAATGCGCCGGGAGAATTTTTCATCCCCAAGCCGATACAGGACATTCGCGATCTCCGCTTCTTCGGCATGGGCCAACCACTCGGCCGCCGTTTCGCCCGCCTGCTGGTTCATGCGCATGTCGAGGGGACCGTTCTGCTGAAAGCTGAAGCCCCGCGCCGCCTCGTCGATCTGCGGCGAGGAAACGCCGAGGTCGAACAGAACACCATCCACGCGGCCGCTCAACCCGAGCTCAGCAAGCCAATCCGCAGCGGCAGAAAAGGGGGCGTGTCGAATATGGAATCGCGGATCCCGGGCCGCCAGCGCCTCGCCCGTCTCGATCGCGCGTAGATCCCGATCCGTCGCGTACAGCTGCGCCGAATCATCCAGACGCGCCAGCATCAGGGCGCTGTGCCCACCCCGACCGAAGGTCGCATCCAGATAGACGCCACCCGGGTGTAGGTCAAGCGCATCCACAGCCTCATCCAGAAGCACGGTCTGATGGGTCAGGACGGTGTCGGTACTCATAGGGACAGCGACTCCAACGCGGCAGGCAGGGCCTCATCATCGTCTTCGCCCAGGAAGGCGTCCGTCAGGCGGGTCCAGTTGGGCTGCGCCCACAGCTCCAGCTTCTTGCCCTGGCCGACCAGAACCGCCTCTTTCTCCAGTTCCGCATGACCGCGCAATTCAGCCGGAACCAGAATGCGCCCCGCGCCATCCAGGGTCACTTCCGTGGCATGACCGATCAGCATCCGCTTGATGCGATTGGCCGTCTTATTGAAGGAAGGCAGCGCATCGATCTGCCGCTCGATCGTCAGCCAGGTGGACAGGGGATACAGCAACAGGCAGCGCTCGTCGGTATCGATGGTAATCACCATCTGTCCCTCATCTTCGGCAAAAGCCGCCCGATGGCGCGTCGGCATTGCCAAACGACCCTTGCCATCCAGATTCAGGTTGGTGATACCCCGAAACACTTTTTCCCACCGATCCCCACTTTTTCCCACTCGGGTGCACTATATCGACACCCATCGACACAAACAACCCCCTTTTTGATTATTTTTCTTTACATCACATAGGGTTACGGAATAAAAAAAACAAAGGGACGCGGTGTGATTTTTGGACTAAAACAGCAGCTTACGCGTTATTAATGAGAAAACGCGCGAAGAGTCGCCTGGGGGACCGAACTTGCCCGCCAATCGTGCAGAGGCCGATGGAGCAAAAACCACCAACAAGCACAACCAATTGAAATTCATAGCCATTTGCCGCTTGGCAAGGATCGCGTCACAGGCGCAGCCGAAGCGGGGGCTACGCCCGATTCAAGAGCAGGCCGCAGAAACCTGCAGCCAGGAGGGAAATGGGAGAGTTGGCCGATAAGCCGGGTTCTGTCGAGAACTGTCATTCATCTGGGATCATCGTCACCGATGACCTCAAGCAGCCTACCCGGAAACCACGCGGGCCGCGTGATCGTTTCCCTATTTGGCCTTGCTCCGGGTGGGGTTTTCCATGCCATCGCGTGTTGCCACGGATGCGGTGCGCTCTTACCGCACCGGTTCGCCCTTACCACGCATGTCTTGCGACACCGTTCGGCGGTATGTTTTCTGTTGCACTTTCCGTCGGCTCACGCCGCCCAGGCGTTACCTGGCACCCTGCCCTACGGAGCCCGGACTTTCCTCCGCGCATTCCTGCGCCGCGACAGTCTGGCCAACTCAGGCGCGCATACTAGCAGAAAGCGGGCGGGTTGCAGCAGCGCAAGCCTGATAAACTACCGCCAAATTGCCGACAATGAACCCGATATGACCCCGATTACCCCACCTTCCGATCTTCCCGCCGAACTGCTCCCCCTTTTTGAACGCATGAATCAAGAAGGGCGCGCGCCGAATCCGCCCAGCCGCACGGAAATCCGTGCGGTGACAGACTGGTTCTACGAGGCGCGGTGGCACACCGGGCGCGCGGATCAGAACGAGTTGGCCTGGGTTCGCCACTGGATGGATGCCTGCGACAACCCGGCGCTTGCCGAAATCACCGATGCCGTCTGTGTGCAATTGATCGAAAGCGGCAAAATTTCCGAGGCCATTGAATTAGCCGAGGCGATGCTCGCCAAATGCGCCGACTTCAGCGTCTCGTATACGCTGGCTCTGGCTCAGGCAGCCCAGGGATCGCGGGATGCGGCCATCGCCACCCTGGAGCATGCCCTGAAAACCCATGCTCCCGACGCCCTGGTTGCCGAAGGCATGCCCCTGGCGCACATCGGCCAGGCCTGGCTCGATCTGGCTCATCTATATCAACAGAACAAATCCCTGTTCAAGGCCATCGGACCGGCCAAGCGGGCCATCGCCCTCGCCCAGCGGGACCAGCAGGACGACCTATTGATCGATGGCCTGCGTTTTCTCGTGGAACAGCTCATCGAGCAGGGCGGTGCCGACGAAGCCTGGGACAACCTTGCCGAATTCCTGTCGGACACGCCCTCTACCACCCAGTTGGCGCTCTGGGAACTGGCCTTCATGCGGCTCGCGGACCAGCTTTCGCCCGAAATCGTCGATCGCGGCGCCCAACTTTTCCTGGGTACAGGAAAACCCGATCCCCTGATCAAATACCTGTACAAGCAGGCTCAGGCAACACGCGACCGCGACCTGACCCTGATCGCCTTCATCATTGCGCTGAAGTACCGGGCACCCATCGATGTCGCCGCCCCACTCGCCGCCAATCTGCTGCTGCGGGACCAGGATCGCCAGACCGAGTCAGCGCCGCTGATCGCCGCAGCCACCATGGCACTCGCCGAACTCCCCGACGAGCGCAGTATCAAGCGTGCCCACTGGCACCGGGACAGCATGGTTCAACTGATCAGTGTCGCCAAACATCAAGGTGTACCGGAAGCCGCCGTGAAGCTGTGGGCTGAAGATCAACGCCTGTACCGAGAACACGGCATCATCGACCGGGCGGCCGAAGCATTGCGCAGTGAACTGGAAACCCCGCCGGCCTGGCTTGACTTGCCTGCGAATCCGCAGCGCACGGCCGAACCCACC
Organism: Halothiobacillus diazotrophicus; assembly: GCF_001663815.1. Taxonomy (NCBI): domain Bacteria; kingdom Pseudomonadati; phylum Pseudomonadota; class Gammaproteobacteria; order Chromatiales; family Halothiobacillaceae; genus Halothiobacillus; species Halothiobacillus diazotrophicus. The sequence goes on along the minus strand of NZ_CP016027.1, from coordinate 2,593,311 downwards.
CCATGAACGAAAAAAGCCGGCAAATGCCGGCTTTTTCACTGCATCGCGCCAAAGGCGCCTCCATCAGACCTCGAAGCTGGACAGGGACTCGCCACGTGCCAGTGCATCGGCCAACCAGTGCGGGCGCTTCCCACGACCGGACCAGGTCTGACTCGGATCGGCCGGGTTCACATATTTGGCCGGCAGTTTCTTATTGGCGAGCTTGGATGATTTTTCCAAACCGAAAAGCTCGGCAACAGATACGTTCAATAACCCAGCCAATTCCTCGGCTTCCTTACGCAAACTCAGAACGCGCTGCTGATGACGCTCGCGTAGCGTCCGCTCGGCATTCGCCATCAGCTGCTTGAGATCATCAGCAGACAGACTGTTTAAATCGATGGAACCCATTATTTTCACCTTGATATTACTGATTGGATGAATCCAGAACGGTAATATTTTAGCAAGATGTTTTCGCGCGTCAAATCCACACCAAAAGAAGCGAACCATTTAATTAAGGCGCACATTAAATTCCTTCGAAAAAACAAGGATAAAACGCATATGCCCCAATGCGCCTCTTGGGCATTCATTAAACGCTCCAACTCGGCGGAAATATGCCCCGAACCGAGGCCATCGAACTCAGGCGAAGGTATCCAATCGCCAATTCGTCGTCGTGGTCGCCACCGGATCGACTGTGGACGAAGGACTTGCTTGCCCGCCACCCGACGGAGTTGCGGCCGCAGAACCGCCGGATGCCGAACGGCCACCGGTATCCGCCATGTGCCCTTGATTCGCCCCCTGGCCCTGGCTGCCATCCTGACCCACGGTGACCTGCGCATTGCCGATTCCGGCATCCTGAAGGAATTCTCGGAGGCGGGGCAGGCTCTGCTCCAGCACATCTCGCGTCAGGTGGTGTGCGGCAAGAACCTGAATATGCGTCTGGTTCTGCTGCATATCGATCGTGATTTTCAGCGGCCCCAATTGCGCCGGGTTTAATTCCAGCGTTGCCCGGGACATGTTTTTACCCAACATCCACTGAATTTGCTGCCCCATATTGTCCGCCAGCTTCGGCTGATTCAAATCCAGCACGCCAGGCAAGGAGGGCAATGGAGAATTAGTTTGTACTGAAGAACCGATATTGCCGGCGCTCGCATAATTGGCACTCGAAATTGAAGCATTTGTCGTGACAGAATCCGCAGTACGAACAAGGTTAAGCACTTCATCCGTCTTTTTATTCATGTCACCAGAGGACATTACCGAGGGCTGTATTAAGTTATTTACGGATTTATCGTTTTGCGCTTTATTGCTCTGCCCGTGCCCGAACGAAACCGTATCGCCGGAAAAGCTTGCGGATCCGTCCGTTGCATCCTGGGCAGCCACGCTCCCTGTTGCAGTATGCCCGCCCCCCCGGACATCCGCTCCCGCCGCAGTGGGCAAGCCCGCCCTGCGATCCCCCCGAGCAAGACCGGCGTGTTCTTCCGTGATGGAACGACCATCCCCAACACTATCCGTCACAACCTGCTTATGTCCCTCATGGACAGCCGATTGTGGCGGCATCAACCCGGCGGCCGCGGCTTGAAGTTGCATTCCCCAGGCAGAATCGCCCACGGTTCCCTGACTCAACAGGTCGTCGATTTTTTGCAGACGGGCCATCAGGGCATCCAGGGCAGACTGACCGGACAATCCGGTTGTAGAAACCGGCACCCCAAGCTGCTTTGTCAGCGAAGCCAACTGTTTTTGCAACGCCCCCAGGCTGGCGGCCACATCGGAGGGTAGCCCGGATTGCCCCAGCAGTTCACTGATACGGGCCTGAAGACTCTTGATCAGATCCTTGGCCGCGTTCACGGTACCGCTTTTCGATCCCTCCTGGTCTGACGCAGACTGGACCGCCGCACGGGCCTGAATGGCACCCGCCATCATCTGGGCAAAGCCCTGGGAACCCGCCCCGGATTTGCCGCCTCCGATACCGGATGCGCCCGCCGGCGCCGGATCCACCCGGGTGCCCGACGTCAAACTCATTACCGGACCACTATTCAAATCGGCCATGACTCAATACCCCCTACCTACTACCCACCCAGACTACCCACCCAGACTATCCACCCAGAGGACCGCGGTGATTCTGCGCCGCATGGGCGTCGTTGTTCCGCTGCTCCAGTTTGTCGTTCAAACGATCCCGCTCCGTCTCGAAGCGGCCGCGCAGCTTTTCCACGGAACGATGCTGACTGTTGGCTTCCGCCGCAGCACGCTGATGGTTTGCCAATTCGGCCTCAAGTTGGGCGCATACTGCCCGCTGATGGGCAATGGTTTCCTCAATGCGCTCCATGAAGGCCCGATAGTTCTGCAATGCGAACGCCTGTGCCCGCCCACCCGCCGCAAAGCCGATCCCGGCTGCGTATTCCTCGAAATACTGGATCAATTGCTGCAATCGCGCCTGCTGCTCGTCCAGATTCCGCTGGCACCGCAGCACCGCTTCCTTCGCCAGGGCGGCGCCGTGCTCGGTGATCTTCTCCACGCCCTTGACGCGGTTGATGCGCTCCTGATTCATCGTCGTTCACTCCTTGCCGATCGCTGTGCGGTCAGGCGTGATTCATCAGTTGTTCGAGTTGCAGCACGCTGCTTTCCATATCCGCCCGCTCGAACATCGACTGGCGCAGGAAGGCCTCGAGATCCGGCTGCGCGTCGATTGCCCGATCCAATCGGACGTCATGGCCACGCCGGTACGCGCCCACGGCAAGCAGATCCCTGCTTTGATTATAGGTGCTCATCAGCTGCTTGAAGCGCTGCATGAGATCCAGCTGCTCGGGCGGCACGAGACTCGGCATCAGACGGGATATCGACGCCTCGATATCGATGGCGGGATAACGTCCCCGCTCGGCGATGGCCCGCGACAGCACGATGTGGCCATCCAGAATCGCCCGAGCCGCATCGGCGATGGGATCGTTCTGATCGTCGCCCTCGACGAGCACGGTATAGAAGGCCGTCATGCTCCCGTCTGCGGATTCGCCATTGCCGGCCCGTTCGACGAGCGACGGCAGCCGGGCGAACACCGACGGCGGATACCCCTTGGTGGCGGGTGGCTCGCCGATCGCAAGCCCGATCTCCCGTTGCGCCTGTGCATAGCGCGTCAGCGAATCCATCAGCAGCAGGACATTCAGCCCCTGCTCGCGAAAATGCTCGGCGATCGCCGTCGCCAGACTGGCACCGTGCAACCGCATCAGCGGCGAGGCGTCCGCCGGCGCGGCGATGACGACGGCACGGCTGCGCGCCTCGTCGTCCAGGATCTCGGAAACGAACTCGCGCACCTCGCGCCCCCGCTCGCCGATCAGGCCGACGACGATGATGTCCGCGTCGGTGTAGCGGGTCATCATCCCCAAAAGCACGCTCTTACCCACACCGCTGCCGGCAAAGATCCCCATGCGCTGCCCCCGGCCCACCGTCAACAGGGCATTGATGGCCCGCACCCCGACATCCAGCGGCTCCCGGATCGGTCGGCGCTTCAACGGATTGTTGGCGCGGCCCTGCAGGTCGACGGGGGTATCGCTCAACAGAGGTGCCCCGCCATCCAGGGGTTGCCCCCGCGCATCCAGTACCCGACCCAGCAATTCGAGCCCCAAAGGCACCCGTACCGAACCGCCCTGGTTGACCACCCGGCAGCCGGGCGCCATGCCCCGCAAGACTTCCAGGGGCATCAGATACGTATTGCGCTCGGTGAAGCCCACCACCTCGGCATCGACGTAGCGCCCCGAGGTCTCACCCGGTCGCTCGGCATCCCGTTCGTCGAGATAGATGCGGCACTGATCGCCGATCGCCGCAGTCAATCCGCTGGCTTCGAGGGCCAAGCCGACCACCCGGACGATCCGGCCCTCGGACTGGTATGCCGGTCGCTGTACTCGTGCCTGCAACCCCATGAGCTGGCGCGCCCAATCGAGGCCCTGCGGCAACCCCTGAGTCACGGGCGCATCGAATACGGCCGGATCGAGGCGGGCGGTCATGATGCAGTATCTCCGGACGTCGATACGGACGGACCATTCGCTTCCGGCGCCGAATGATGGGTCGGCTGATCGTCGGCCTGATCGACGGGAATGGGTTCGCCGGGTCCGGGAACCGCGGTACCCAGCAAGCGCAGACTTAGCGCCGCCCAACGGGCATCCAGACGGGCGTCCACCGCAGCCTGGATTTCCGAGTCTCCGGACTCGATCCGCAGTCCGCCCGGCAGGATCGATTCATCAGATCGGATCTCGAACGACTGGCCGCGCGCCTGCGCCAGCGAACCGGCCTGTACCGAAGCTTCCAGCGCCGCGAGATCCTCGGGGTGACAGATCAGCACGACCTTGCGAACCGCCGCAGGCAAAGCGGTCAGTGCCTCACGGGCAACGACCTCGATCTGCTCCGGTGCGAGGGTCAATTCCCGATAGAGGATAGACCGGGCGATCTGCATGGAGAGCCGGGCCAACTGGGCGCTCACCTCCTTGTCCAGGTCGGCCAGGGGCTGCGCCAAGGTATGCAGCCAGCCCTGCAATCGCCGCTCCAGACGTTCGATTTCATCGCGCGCCGCAGCCATGCCTTCGGCGTAGCCAGCCTCATACCCCGCCTTGTGCCCGAGGGCCTTTCCCTCGGCATACCCGTTCTGCGCCGCTGCCCGATGCGCCTCGATGAGATCCGCTTCGCTCGGTACGGGCGCCGAGGCCTCGTCCACGGGGTCGGCAGCTACCGGCTCGATCACCTGATTCAACTCGGGCAACGACCAAGCAGTCACGCCCGGCCCCGGATCGAGCGGCCGAATGACCGGGGATTCCTTCGTGGCGGCAGGATCAGACGAACTGCTCACCGCCACCTCCCAGCGTTATCTTGCCCTCCTCAGCCAGTTTCCGGGCGGCCTGCAGGATTTCCTTCTGAGCCCCCTCGACATCGGACAGACGGGTCGGGCCCAGGGACTCGAGGTCGTCGCGCATCATTTCGGACGCACGCTTCGACATGTTCTTGAAGAACTTCTCCTTGAGTTCCGGATCGGCACCCTTCATGGCCAGCAGCAGGCGATCCGACGGCACTTCGCGCAGAATCGTCTGAATCCCGCGATCGTCGACGTCGATCAGGTTGCTGAATACGAACATGAGATCCTCGATCTGACCGCCCAGATCGGCATCCGCACTCTTGATGGAGCCCATGACCGTTTCCTCGACGTTGCTTTCGAGGAAGTTCATGATGCCGGCGGCAATCTTGACGCCCCCCACCTTCGAGGACTTGCCGCCCGAGGCGCCGGAAGCCTGACGCTCCATGATGTCGTCGAGCTCCATCAGTGCCTGAGGAGAAACGCCATCCAGATGGGCGATGCGCAACATGATGTCCGACCGCATGTTTTCCGGCAGCATCTGCAGGATCTCTGCACCCTGGTCGCTTTCCAGATGGGACAGCACGATCGCGATGATCTGCGGATGCTCGTAGCGGATGATCTCGGCGATGGAGCGGGAATCCATCCACTTGAGGAATTCCAGGTTGCGTCGATTGCCGGTGGAGCTGATCCGCTCGAGCAGGCCGGCCGCCTTGTCCTCGCCCAGCGCTTTCGTCAGCACATTGCGAATGTAATCGCTGGTTCCGAGGGCCAAACCGGTCTGATCGCCGAGATCGACGACGAACTGATCGAGCACCGCCTGGATCTGCGAACGCGTCACGTTCGGCAACACGGCCATAGCCTGACCGATTTTCTGAACCTCGCGCGGGTCCAGCTGAGTGAACAATTGCGCTGCCGACTCCTCGCCGAGCGCCATCATCAGGATGGCGACGCGTTCCGGCCCCTTGAGGTTCGCGATGAGATCCGCGCCCGTCGGTTCAGATACTGCTGCTTCAGCCACGATTAACTCTCCGAATGGGTCCACTGCTTGATCACCGAGGCCACGGCCTTGGGATCTTGGTTGATGCTTTGTTTCAGCTGACGTAGTTTATCGGAATAACTGGCTGCGCCCACCAACTGAGGCACGCCTTCCAGGTCGTCGCTATCCTCGACACCCAACGCGCCCGGCTGGCGCCCGCCTTCGCCACCGACGACCGATACCTCGCCACGCTCTTCGTAACTCCCTTCCTCGCCTTCTTCCGGTGCTGCCAGCGCACCCGCGACCTCAGGCGGCTGACGCTTTTCGCCGAGCATCTTCAGCAGGGGGCGGACGACCATCAGGAAGATCAGCAGCATCGCGATACCCAATCCGAGATTCTTGAGCAGCGGCATGAACCAGGCCTGCTCCCAGAGCGGCACCGAAACTTTCTCGATCTTCTGTTCGACGAACGGGATGCTGGCCAGCGTCAATTTATCGCCACGCTTCTCGTCAAGCCCCACCGCTTGGGCGACCAGATCCTTGATCCGGGCAATTTCCGCATCGCTCATGGGTTCCGGCTTGACGGTACCGTCTTTCTCCGTGACGGTTTTTTCGTTGATCAGCACGGCCACATTGAGCTTCTGAACCGCACCGCTGGCGTATCGGGTGTGCCGAATCTCCTTGTCGACATTGAAATTGCGCGTCTCGTTCTTCTGGGTACTGACCGGCGTCTGGATGATCTGCTGGTACTGCTGCACGTTCAGGTTGCCCGGGGGCTGGAGGCCGCCGCTGGCCTGAGGCGTGACGGTACCGCCGCCCGGCGGCTGATTGCTCAGCGACCCCGGCACACCGCCATTGACACCCTGATCGCCCAGAGCACGTACCGTATCCTGGGTCTGCTCGCTGAGAACGACACCCTGCTTCGGCCCGTAGGTTTCGCTCGTGCCCTCCTGACGATTGAAATCCACGTCGGCCGATACCTGGGCCCGCACCTGATCGGCACCGACGATGGGCGTCAGCAGCGATTCGATCTGTCGCTGATAGGCTCGCTCCACGCGCTGGCGATAGGCAAACTGCTTATCCGTCAATCCCATGCCACTGGCATCGTCGGAATTTTGACTCAGGAGCTCCCCACGCTGATCGATCACGCTGACGTCTGCCGGCTTCAGGCCCGCAACGCTGGATGCGACCAGATGCACGATCGCCCGGACTTGCTCCGCGGAAAGCGACTGCCCCGGCGCCAGTTCAACCACCACCGAGGCGGTCGAGGGCTGGCGTTCGCGTACGAACACGGATTGCTTCGGGGTCGCCAAATGAACGCGGGCAGCCTGTACGCCCTGAATGGTCTCGATCGACCGGGCCAGTTCCACCTCGATGGCATGCTGGTAGCGTGCCTGCTCGACGAACTGGCTGGTGCCGAGCGACTGATCCTTGTTCAGCATCTCAAGACCTACGGAGTCGCTTGCCGGCAGGCCCTGAGCGGCCAGCAGCATGCGGATCGAAGGCAACTGGCTGGGTTCGACCATGACCGTGCCGTCGGGGCTCAACTGGTACGTCTTCTTGGCGGCACGCAGGGCATCGACCACCGTCGCGGATTCCTTGGGGCTGATATTGCTGTACAGCGGCACCAGTGCGGGTTTCTGTCCCCAGAGGAAGAAACCGACCATGAAGGAGATCGTCGCCGCCAGCGCCACCAGGATCAGGAGCTGCCGGAAACTGTTCGACTGGGTGAACCCGTCCAGCTGCTGGATCCAGCGCGGCGTGCCGCCGCCCGGCACCATGCCGGCATCGGGATTCATCGAGGTAGGGGTAAGGGTATTTTGCGCCATGACGATCTCTCAATCCGTGGGGGTATGCCTAAAGGGTTATGCCTCGGTGGCCCTAGATGGGCATATTCATGACATCCTGGTAGGCCTGAACCAGTCGATTGCGCACCTGCAAGGTGGCATTGAAGCCGAGAGAAGCCTTTTGTGCCGCCAGCATGACCTGCGTCAGATCCACGTTCGGATCGCCCAGTTCGAAGCGGGTCTTCAACTGACCCGAAGTCTGTTGCAACGCGTTGACCTGCCCTACCGCCTGGGACAGGAGCGTGGAAAAACTGTCCCCACCGGCCGGCGGGGCCACGGGTGCCGGCGCCGAAAGACGCTGTTGCGCCTCGGCCCGCATGACCCGCATCTGGGAAAGAATCTGATCCACCGACATCGAACTGCTCATCTCAAATCTCCTTGCCTGTCCGATTTCTGTCGCCAGAAACCGGGACGAACACTGTGGGGAGTAGATAAGCACGGTTTGTGCCAACAAACCGCAAGGTGGGCGTTTTAGGCGTCGTCTTCCTGAGCGCCGGAACGGAAGGACATCTGGTACTTGCGCAATTTCTCGACAAGGGTCGTCCGCCGGATGCCCAGCAGGCGCGCCGCCTGGGCCACGACGCCGTCGCTCTGATTCAGCGCGGCATCGATCCAGGCCTGCTCGATGGCCTCGAGCTGCCCCTTCAGGTCGAAACCGCCGTCCGGCAGCTCGATCTGAAACGACGCCAGCGTCAGGGCATCGGTCGGCAAAACCGGAGGGGCGCCAACGACTTGGGCCGTTTCGACCCGCCCCATGGCGAAGATATCGCGGGGATCCGGATCTTCCAGGGTCGCCTCAACGGTTTCGACCGACCGGACAGATTCAGTCGGCGCAGCATCCTCGATCGGGGGGTCGACGATAGCCGACGCCATGTCCGCCTGCCACTCCGGCGGCAGCTGATCCCGAAGTTTCGGCGGCAACTGCGCCAGATCGATGGTCTGCCCAGGGTAGAGAATGCCCAGACGTTCGACCACGTTACCCAGCTCGCGGACGTTGCCCGGCCAGGGCAAGGACGCCAACGCGGCTAACGCTCGCTCGGTCAGCTGACCAACTGTCCGGCCATCGGCTGCGAAGCGGCGGGTCAGCGCCTCGACGATCAGCGGGATGTCCCCCCGAAGCTCACGGAGGGGCAGGGTTTCCAGCGGGAAGACATTGAGGCGGTAGTACAGATCCTGGCGGAAGGTACCCGCCTCGATATAGGCCTCGAGATCGCGATGGGTTGCCGCAATGATCCGGACATCCGCCGTCATGGTCTGACGGCCGCCCACCCGCTCGAAGGTCCGTTCCTGCAACACCCGCAGAATCTTGACCTGCATCGGCAGGGGCATGTCGCCGATCTCATCCAGGAACAGCGTCCCGCCCTCGGCCAGTTCGAAGCGACCGGCCCGTGCACTGATGGCCCCGGTAAAGGCACCCTTTTCATGCCCGAACAATTCCGATTCCAGCAGTTCCGCCGGAATCGCCCCGCAGTTGACAGGGATGAACGGTTTGCTCGCGCGATTCGACAACCGGTGGATCATCCGGGCCACGACCTCCTTGCCGGTGCCCGACTCGCCCAGAATCAGCACCGTGGCTTCGCTCGGCGCCACCTGCTCGATCTCGGCCCGCAATCGACGCATGCCGGGGCTGTCCCCGACCAGTCCCCGGCCGGCAGCCACCAGCTGGGCATTGCGCCAGCGGCTGAGCAAACGGCCGGTGACGCCCTGCAACGCCGACAACGTGCAAGGCCAGGGCAAACCGGCAAACGGCGGACGTGCCTCTCCCAGCCAGCGTCCCGGCTCCGGATCCAGTGCCACCCAGGGCAAGCCCTGCGCAGCCTGCAGGCTGTCACCGCACAGATCGCCATAACAGAAGCCGCCGATCAGTTGATCGGACAGACGCACGATACCCGGATCGGCCCGGGATATGGTCGCCACCCCCAGCAGGGCCAACCATTCCTGCAGCGCCGACGCGATTTCGGGCGGTGCGGCGATGACGGCATGAGGCTGAAGATCTGACATAACGGCAAGCTTCCTGAGATGACGTGCCCATGAGGCCGGAACCGAAGACCCTGCGCAAAGGGCCCATCACGATGGACTCAGAGACAATACGTACGGGATGTCCGCGAGGCCATTCACGCTGAACCCTAACCGGACAAGCCCCGCGCTGTCAAAATTTTGTCGGCAAGCGGAACGGGGGAAGAACGATCCCGCTCGACCACCGGGTGCTTGACTTGGCGCCGATAAACCCGCATGAATACGTGATCGTCTTGGCGCCACCGCTTTGACACTGCCCCAGGTAACCGGCATCCATGAAGGTCGACAGCCAGCTCATCACCAGCACCAGCACCGAACTGCGCGGCATGCCGCTCAGGCAGGGACAGGTGCTGGCGGCCATCGTCCTCAGGAGCGACAATGCCAAGGGCGAGGCCCTCCTTTCCCTGGCCGGTGGCCAATTGTCCGTTCAGACCCGCCTGCCCCTGCAGGCAGGTACCGCACTGCAACTCAACGTTCGGGCCCTGGGACCGCCGTTGGTCCTGCAGCCCCTCCCCGGGACGTCCGGAGGCACCGGTCCGGCGACCACCGGGCAGACCGTGCAAACCCAACTGCTGACGATGCTGTTCCAGCGAACCAGCCAAATGACCGCGCAGAACACGTCAACAGGCACGGTATCCCCCACCCCGGCCGGCACTTATTCCGGCCAGCTCTCGCCGTCCATGGCCACTACGAATCCCGCCCAGACACCGGGCGTGACCTCATCCGGGCAGATGCAGACGAGCACAACGACGACCGCTGCCCTGTTGCAGCCAGGAAGCGGCACCGCACTAAGCGGGCTGATGTCGGGCAACATTGCCAGGGGCACCAACCTCACGCTGGCCGCTTTGCCGACCGCCGTCCGGATGGCCCTGCCACGACTGGACGTCCCACCCGCCCCGGCAGCGATGGCGACCACCCTCGCCAAGCTGGTGACGACCTACAGCCTGCCGACGCTCGGCGATCGCCAAACCACCCGCGATGTTGCCACCGGCGACCTGAAAACCCAGCTCAAACTGGCCGCCCAGGCCATCAAGACCAGCCTGAACACGCCCTCGACCGGCACGCAAACGACCGAAGGCCGAACGGCGCCGATGCCGACACCACCAGGGCCCGCACAACAGGCCCACGTGCTCAACACCCTCAACGACTGGGTGAACAACCTGGACGTCAGCCAGTTACGAACCGCCCTTCAGCAAGTTCAGGGGCAAGCGAGCTGGATCGTCGACCTCCCGGTGGTGGTCGCCGAACAGCCACGCCGTCTGCAGTTAGCGGTGAATCAGGACGAGGAAAACGACGGCGCACATGACGGCACGGGAAGTGGCGGTGGCTGGCAGCTGGATTTCGCCATCGACCTGCCGGAACTGGGCCCGTTGCACGGCAGCCTGCACCTGCAATCGGCCGATCTGACGGTTCGTCTCTACGCCGACGCGACCGAGGCGCGCCAGCGCCTGAGCGCATCGCTGGATCGCCTCGATGCTCAGTTGCGCCGCGCCCATCTGAACCCGCAACTGAGTGTCTACCCCGGCCCGCCGCCGGCGGTGGTTCAGGCCCGCCTCAGTCCGGAACCGGCCCGGCCGGACGACACGACCCGGCACAGCTGGCGCGTATGAGCCCGTCCCGTCCCACACCGCCGAAAAAGGGCGCGTCCAAGCCGTCCCGGGCCATCGCCCTGAAATACGACGGCCACGACCTGCCGCAGGTCGTGGCCACCGGCCAGGGGCTCGTCGCCGGTGAAATCGTCGAACGGGCCCGGGAACAGGACATTCCCCTGGTGGAAGATCCGACACTGGCCCAGGCCCTCGGCCAGCTAGACCTCGGCGACAGCATTCCCGAACCGCTGTTCCGCGCCGTCGCGGAGGTATTGAGCTACGCCCTTTACGTCAGCGGAAAACATGAAGAAGTACTGCGCGCAGCACGGCAGCACCGTACCAGCGAAGACGAAGCGGATTAGATCCCGCCGTTCAGGTGCGACGGCCAGCGTGCTTCATCCACGGTCTATCCCTCAGGATTCACCCGCCTCTTCCGATCCGTCGGGGCGGGCGAGAATCCGCTTGGCGCCATCCGCGAAGCGCAGGGTCAACAAGGTGGTCCGATCGGATTCGGCCATCAGGGCATCCAGCCGCGCCGCGCGCATCAGCAACGCCGATTCGTGTTCTACCAGCACATAGCCGCGCTCGAGAATCCGCTGCGGACTCAGGGCCGCGAGCAGGTCGCCCGTCTGCTGCCAACGATCATGCGCCCTTTGCCACGGACGGCGCCCCGCCTGATGCAATCGGTACTGCAACAGGTGCAGGCGCTGCGCGCGCGCCACCGTCATCGTTGCCGACACGCGTTGCAATCGCCAGACGGTACGATCCGTCCGGCCCCGATTCTCGCGCAGCCAGCGCACCGGACTGTGTCGCGCCAGGCGTGCAGCCAGGTCGCGCAACGCCTGATGCCGCCGCTGGCCATCCTGACGCAGGGCATGCTGCAAGCGCAGTTCCAGCGCCACTCGGCGATGATGCTCGGACGCAAAGCGTTGCGCCGCCGCACGCAGGCGACCGGTCAGCCGGTCGAGGTGCTGCCCCGCCTCGTTCAGTCGACGGCTCAGGATCTGATTCAGGCGCTGATGCAGCAAATGGCTGCGCTGTGCCCATTCCGCCAGTGTCTGGGGCGTTGCCAGCTCGGCTGCGGCCGTCGGCGTCGCGGCGCGCACGTCGGCCACGAAATCGCAGATGGTGAAATCGACCTCGTGGCCCACGCCGGAAATCACGGGCACGGGGCAGGCGGCAATAGCCCGCGCGAGCGCCTCGTCGTTGAAGGCCCAGAGATCGCTCATGGACCCCCCGCCCCGCACGATCAGCACCACGTCCCACGCCATCGCGTCCCGAATGGACGAGACGGCCGCCGTCAGTTCGCCCGCCGCCGCTTCGCCCTGCACCGCCACGGGATACAGCGTGACCTCGGCCAGGGGCCAGCGCCGCGCCAGTACCGACAGCACGTCGTGGATCGCAGCCCCCACCGGGGAGGAAATCACCGCGATCCGATGGGGCGTGATCGGTAACGGGCGCTTGCGGGCCGCATCGAACAGGCCCTCGGTCAGGAGCTTCTTCTTCAATGCCTCGAATAGGGCAGCCAGGCGACCATCCCCGGCCAATTCCACGCCCTGCACGATGAGCTGATAGTCCCCGCGCGGGGCATACAGCGAGACCGAACCCAGCACGACGACGGCATCGCCGTTCGCGAACACCGTCCGGATCCGCTGGGCCTGCCCCCGGAACAGGGCGCAACGCACCTCGGCCTGATCGTCTTTGAGCGTGAAATACATATGCCCCGATGCCGCGCGGGTGAGCGAGCGGATTTCCCCGGCCACCTGCACGCCGCTCAACTGCGCCTCCAACGTCTGCTTGGCCAGCTGGTTGAGGGAATAGACGGAGAGAATCGAGGTACTCATGAGATGAGGTGATTCGGAGGACGGATGAGGGCGATCATCGTGTCAAGAACCGATTCAGGCACCGGCCTAGAACGACAGCCGGATGGCCAGCGCGGCCAGGGTCGCCAGCAGCACCGGCAGGGTCAGCACCACACCGACCCGCATGTAATAGCCCCAGCCGATGCGCACGTTCTTGCGCGCCAGCACGTGCAACCACAACAGCGTCGCCAGACTGCCGATGGGCGTCAGCTTCGGGCCGAGATCGCTGCCGATCACGTTGGCGTAGATCATGGCGAGACGCGTCGCCCCTTCGGCATGGCTCGCATCGATGGACAGAGCGCCGATCAGCACGGTCGGCATGTTGTTCATCACCGCCGACAGCCCGGCGACCAGCAGACCGGTACCGAAGGCCGCCCCCCAGACCCCATGCTGGCCGAACGCGGCCAACCACTGCCCGACGATATCGGTGAGCCCGGCATTGCGCAGTCCGAACACCACGAGGTACATCCCCAGGGAGAACACCACGATCTGCCACGGTGCATGACGCAATACCCGGTGCGTGTCGATGTGATGCCCGCGAAAGGCGATGACGTACAGCGCGAGGGCACCGATGCCGGCCACAAGACTGATCGGCACGCCGAAGCGATCCAGGCCGAAGAAGCCGATCAGCAGCCAGCCGAGCACCCACCAGCCCATGCGGAAGGTGGCGTGATCGACGATCGCCGAGCGGGGATCCTTCAGGAGTGCTGCGTCATATTCGGGGGGAATGTCGCGACGGTAGAACAGGAGCAGCACGCCCAGGGATGCGGCAACGGACACGAGGTTCACCGGCCACATCACGGAGGCGTACCGGGTAAACTCAATATGGAAATAATCCACCGAGACGATGTTCACGAGGTTGGATACCACCAGCGGCAGGCTGGCCGTATCGGCGATGAATCCCGCCGCCATCACGAAGGCCAGGGTCGTGGCCGCCGAAAACCGCAGGGCCAGCAACACGCCAATGACGATCGGCGTCAGGATCAGCGCCGCCCCGTCGTTCGCGAACAGGGCCGCCACCGCCGCACCCAGCAACACCAGCAGCACGAACAGCCGGCGGCCGCTGCCCCGACCCCACCGCGCCACGTGCAGGGCCGCCCACTCGAAGAAGCCGGCCTCGTCGAGCAGCAGACTGATGATGATCATCGCCACGAAACTCAGAGTGGCGTTCCACACGATGCCCCAGACAAGCCCGATGTCCGAAATCTGCACGACGCCCACCAGCAGCGCCAGGATGGCACCGATCGACGCCCCCCAACCGATGCCAAGGCCGCGAGGCTGCCAGATCACGAGCGTCAGGGTAAGCAGGAAAATCAGTATTGCAGGCAACATATGCGGCGAGCCGTGTGGCGTGAACTATCGTCAGGAAAGGAAAACCGGAACGGAAGGTTGGGTATGCTACCTGTTTGGGCGCTGCCGCCCAAGCCGCACCGACCGACTCATTCCGCCGGCGGCAGCATCGCCGCGCCGCGTACCCCGCTGGAATCGCCATGCTGCGGGGCGACCAGCCGTGTCGTGATCGGGTCCGAAAAGACGAACCGATCCCAGAGCTTCGGCACGTCCGTATAGAGGCTGGCGACGTTCGACATGCCGCCGCCCAGCACGATGACCTCCGGATCGACGATATTGATCAGATGGGCCAGGGCCCGGGCCAGGCGGTGAGTATACCGCTCCAGCGCCGCCACCGCGCCGGGATCGCCTTCGCCGGCCCAGACGGCCACGTCGTGCCCCGTCCCGTCGCGGCCCGTGACGGCATGAAAATCCCGCGCCAGCCCAGGCCCGGCCAGCCAGCGCTCGATGCAGCCCTTCATGCCGCACCAGCAGGTCGGGCCGGGAAACTCGCCCGCCTCAGGCCACGGCAGGGGATTGTGCCCCCACTCACCGGCGATCGCGTTGTGGCCGGCATGCAGGACACCATCAATCACGAGTCCCCCGCCCACCCCGGTACCGAGAATGACGCCGAACACGGATTTGGCCCCGGCCGCGGCCCCATCGCGCGCCTCGGACAGGGCCAGGCAGTTGGCATCGTTGGCCATGGCGACGCGCCGCCCGAGGCGCTGCTCCAGATCTCCTTTCAACGGACGATCGTTCAGCACGACTGAGTTGGCGTTCTTCATCAGGCCCGTGCGCGGTGAGACCGTACCCGGCGTACCGACGCCGATCGAATCCACCCGGCCGAGATCGTCTTCCGCCCGGGCGATCAGGGTGGCCATGGCCTCGATGGTGCCGATGTAATCGCCCTGAGGGGTCGGCAACCGCTGACGCCACAGCGTCGTGCCCTGATCGTCAAGAACCGCCACCTCGATCTTGGTGCCGCCCAGATCCACGCCTAATCGCAACATGCGTCATCCTCGTCCTTTCAACCACGAACCCCGTCGAGTGTACCGCAGCCGGCGCGGCAGTGTCGTCGATAGACCAGACCCATACCCCTGGACCATATCCCAGGGCCATACCCCCGTTGCCATACGCCAGCCTACTGCCTGAGCCCATTCCCTCATCCGATTTCCTGGTCCCTTTCCCGGGGCTCATTCAGGATTGAGGGCGCCTCAAGCGGTCCCCGCAGTGAACGGGGATGCCGGCGCGCTCACCCGTACCTGGTTTCGGCCTCCCTGCTTGGCGGCGTACAGAGCGGTGTCGGCGCGCGTGATCGATTCTTCCACGGTCAGATTGGGCTCGAGCAGGCCGACCCCGGCGGAGGTCGTGATGGAGACGGCAACCTCGTGGTCATGTGCCAGCACTTGATCATGCAGCGCCTCGCGAATGCGTTCGGCCACGGCTTGCGCTTCATCCAGACTGGTCTGGGGCAGAAGCACCAGGAACTCCTCCCCGCCGTAACGGAATATCCGGTCGTAGGGGCGAAGAATCGTCTTGGCGTAGCGCACGGCGGTCGCCAGCACGCTGTCCCCCACCACATGCCCATGGGTGTCGTTGATGCGCTTGAAGTGATCCAGATCCATGATCATGATCGAACTGGCGTGTGCGTTACGCTGGACCAGCGCCAACTCCTGTCGAAGCACCGGCAGCATCTCGACACGGTTTTCAGCCCCAGTCAGCGGATCAAGCTTGTAGAGGGAATATTCCAGCTCACTGATCAGCGACTGCATCTCCAGACGCAGCCGCTCGACCGAATTGGTGAAGTTGTCGTAATCCTCGGGCTTGATGAGATCCGTCTGCGCCAGGGTGATCAGCATATGCGCCGCAAACGCGTGCATGCGCTTGTGCTCCGTCTCGATCGCGGCGAATCCGGCCTGAACGCGCAGCACCGATGAAGTCTCGCTGTAGTACCACTGCCCGAAGCGACATTGCCGATGGGCGTCCGGTTGCGTATCCCGAAGATCGTAGGGCATCCGGCACACGATCGACCGGATAATGTCTCGATGCCATTGCTCGTGGCTGTACAGCGCCTGCTTCAGCTGCTGCAAGGCCGTCTGGAAATCTCCCTGTGACATCGCCCACCTCCCCTGGTTGTGCGCTCCTGTGCGGATAGCTTACTCCGGAACAGATACCCGGAAAACGCCAACCGTCCGGGGGAACCGGTGATCAGCGATGCGCCTTGGGCGCGGAAAGACTAGGCGTTGCGCAAGGTTGCGCTCAGCCGCTTGGGCCGCAACAGCAGATCCAGCGCATCGCACAGGGAACGACACAGGATGTCGGCCGAATCGATGGCGGCACGGGCCGCACCCTCCGCCTGAATCACGGCGATGCCCAGGCCTGCCTCGGCGAGCATCAGGGCATCGTTACGCCCATTGCCGACGGCGACGCACTGCGCGGCACCCAGCGACTGGACGAGCGCGCGCTTGGCCACATCCTGTCCGCTGCCCGGCAAAACCTGCAATTGAACGGGCAAACCGTCGAGCTGCTGCGCAGCACTGCCGAAGGTATCCGCCGTCACCACGTGCACGGTCAATTGTTCGGCCAGGACCGCGATGCGCTCAGCCGCCCCGGCCAGCAACAGGCCGTCCTCGGCCAGCGTGCCGTTGTAGTCCAGAACGAGATGCGCCAGCGCGAATTGAGGACCGCCGGGAATCGGAATGGACAGCATCCGCACTTATTCCTCGATGGTGATCAGCGGTCCGTGATCCTGGACGCCCGTCCGCTGGGAACGGCCCAAGGCGGCCGCCAGTCGGCGCGCGGTTTCGCGATAGGCACGGGCGATCGGCGAGTCCGGGGCGCGCACCACGGTTGGTAGCCCCTCGTCGACGTCGGTGCGGATGTTCAGGTCCAGCGGCAGACTGCCCAGCAGCTCGACCTGATTGTCCGCCGCCAGCCGCGCCCCACCACCGGCGCCAAAGATATGTTCGATATGGCCGCAGTTCGAGCAGACGTGCAGGGCCATGTTCTCGACGATGCCCAGCACCGGCACGTTGACCTTCTCGAACATGCTGATGGCCTTGCGCGCATCCAGCAGAGCGATGTCCTGGGGGGTCGTGACGATCACGCTACCGGCGACCGGCACCTTCTGCGCGAGCGTGATCTGGATATCGCCGGTCCCCGGCGGCATGTCGATGATCAGATAATCGAGCTGATCCCAGCGGGTGTCGTTCAGGAGCTGCATCAGGGCCGAAGTCACCATCGGGCCGCGCCAGATCATGGCCGTGTCGTCCTCGACCAGATAGCCGATGGACATGGTCTGCAGACCATGCGCCATCACCGGCTTCATCGAACGGTCGTCCTGAATCTCGGGTTCCTGACGCACCCCCAGCATCTTGGGCTGGCTGGGTCCGTAGATGTCGGCATCGAGCAGCCCGACGCGCGCGCCTTCGGCCGCCAGCGCCAGGGCGAGATTGACGCTGGTGGTGGACTTGCCGACACCCCCCTTGCCCGAGGCGACGGCGATGATGTTGCGCACGCCGGGCATTGCCTTGCCCTGCAACTGGCTGCCCAGCGGGCTGACGAAGGCGACGGTCACCTTCGTGTCCCGGACGCCCTCCACCGTGCGCGCGACCTGCTGGACCAGGCCGACGAGTTCGTCTTCCCAACCCGCCGCGGGGTAGTCGAGCACGATGTCGACCTCGGCCTGATCGCCGCGGACTTCCGCCCGCTCGACCGCCTGCGCGGTCGCCAGGGATTCCCCACTGTGCGGATCCACCAGCGCGCCGATCGCCGCTTTCAAGGCTGCCGATTTCGTCGGATCCGCCTTATTGCCAAACAAGCCCATGTCTCAACCTCCCCACTGATCCGGATGATCGACCCGCAGGCCGGCCGCCGACCATCCTGCGGGGGTGCAAACAAATTAGGGTAAGACTACCGCAGCACGGGGCGCACGGCGAAGAAAACCGACACGACGCAAGAGTTGATGAATCGGGATTGACCCATTTTCAAACGCTTGGCGACATGTCGGGCCTGGCGCACCGTGGATGACCGGAGCCCTTTGTGCGGAAACGGGGCGATGGGATCGATCGGGACCCCACCTAGACCGGGTCCGGGCTTCCGGCATGCGGGGCTGGATCCCCTACCCCTAGGTTCCGCAGGCTGCGCTCCCAGAGACCGCCCCGCCAGAGGGCGGGGGCTCGGAAACCACACGACGGAACAACTCGATCAAGGGCTCAAGGTCCCCAGCGTGCCCCGCGATATTCGCCGCGATCCACTCTTCGGCCTCGATCAAGGCCCAATCCACATCGAAGCCGGCATGCACGATCAGTTCGTCGAACAGCAGGCGTTGCGCCCGTCCGTTCCCCTCCCGGAATGGGTGAATGACGTTGATTTCACAGTAATAGTCAGCAATACAGCGAACAAAATCCGGCAAGGGACGCCCCGGCAAACCGGCTTCGTTGCTCATCCGCTGAAAAATCCGATTCAACTCAGCGTCGATCCGTCCAACCGTACAGAACAGATTGTCCCCCTTGCGGATATCCACCGTCCGATACTCGCCCGCCCAGGCATACACGTCCTGGAACAGATGCGCGTGGATCTGACGAAACCGGGCGGCATCGAAGCGTTCGAACTGGGGGGTGAGCGTCAGTGCACGAAGGGCGGCGACCTCCCCCTCGACTTTACCCAGCAGCTGGGCATCCGCAATATGCAGGCGATTTTTCAGGACACGAGTCCCGGCATAGCAGTAAGGATCGTCGCCCAGGCCGTAGCGCAGCCCATAGCGGGCGATCAGGGTCTGGATTCTGTGCGCGATGATGGGGGAGGCATCGGGTTCGCGCCCAATGGCCGGCCCCGCGTCCCCCTCCAGTACGATACCTTCCAGGAGGAAGCTGCCAGCGATGCGCCGGCGGTTCGAGGCCGAGAACCGTCGGGCCTTTTCCTGCAGTGACAGTTGCTTGTGCATGAACAGACCCTTACCACGCCATCCGAACGGATAGCATAGCAGGTGGCGGACGTCACTCCGGCCGCATGTGCGGGAACAACAGCACGTCGCGGATGGACGGCGAATCCGTCAGTAGCATCACCAGCCGGTCGATGCCGATCCCCTCGCCTGCCGTCGGCGGCATGCCGTGTTCGAGGGCGCGGATATAGTCCGCATCGAAGTGCATGGCTTCCTCGTCGCCCGCATCCTTCTCCTCAACCTGCTTGCGGAAGCGTTCGGCCTGATCTTCGGCGTCGTTCAGCTCCGAGAAGCCGTTGGCGATCTCGCGACCGCCCACGAAGAACTCGAAACGGTCGGTCACGAACGGGTTGTCGTCGTTACGGCGCGCCAGCGGCGACACCTCGGCTGGGTACTCGGTGATGAAGGTCGGCTGGATCAGCTTGTGTTCGGCGGTTTCCTCGAAAATCTCGATCTGGATCTTGCCGAGGCCGTAGCTGTCCTTGACGTGGATACCGAGCTTCTGCGCGACGGCCCGCGCGCGGTCGATATCGGTGACGTCGTCGCGGGTGAGATCCGGGTTATGCGCCAGAATCGCATCCACCACCGTCAGGCGGGCGAACGGCTGTGCGAAGTCGAACTCCGTGCCCTGATAGGTGATGGTCGTCGAACCGCACACCTTCTCGGCCAGATGACGCAGCAGGTCTTCGGTCATGTCCATCAGATCGATGTAATCGGCGTAGGCCTGATAGAACTCGATCATGGTGAATTCGGGGTTGTGGCGAGTCGACAACCCCTCGTTGCGGAAGTTGCGGTTGATCTCGTAGACCCGCTCGAAACCGCCGACCACGAGGCGCTTCAGATACAACTCGGGGGCGATCCGCAGGTACAGATCCATGTCCAGCGCATTGTGGAACGTGGTGAAGGGCTTGGCCGAAGCACCGCCGGGGATGACGTGCATCATCGGCGTTTCCACTTCCAGGAAGTCCCGTCCATTCAGATAGTTGCGGATGAACTGGATGATCTGGGTACGCTTGCGGAAGGTGTCGCGCACCGGCTCGTTCATGATCAAGTCGACATAGCGCTGCCGATAACGCTGCTCGGTGTCCGAGATGCCGTGGAACTTGTCCGGCAGCGGCCGCAGGCTCTTGGTCAGCAGGCGCAGGCTGTCGACCTTCACCGACAGCTCGCCCTTGTTGGTCTTGAACAGCGCGCCCTCGCCACCGACGATATCGCCGATGTCCCAGGTCTTGAAGTCGTCGTAGACCGCTTCGCCCAGTGCATCGCGCGCCACGTACAGCTGGATGCGGCCGGTGTGGTCGAGAATCGACAGGAAACTCGCCTTGCCCATCACCCGCTTGGCCATCACCCGTCCGGCGACGATCACCCGCAGGGCGTTTTCCTCGAAGAAGGCAGCTTCCTTCTCGGCGTACTGGGCCTGTAGGTCACCGGCACTGGCATCCCGGCGGAAATCGTTCGGGAAGGCGTTGCCGGCTTCGCGAATCCGCTTGAGCTTGTCGCGACGCTCGGCGATCAGGCGGTTTTCATCAATGACTTCGGACGCTTGGGGGGCGGTAGATTCGGACATGCTGGTCAGTTTCCGGTAGATGAATGTTCAGGCGCGCCCACGACAGCTCGGGGCGTGCGGTCGAAAGACGGATGGCGACAGGCGCCCATGGCTTACAGGCCGCTCTTCAGGCTGGCCTCGATGAAGGGATCGAGGTCCCCGTCGAGCACGGCCTGGGTGTTGCCGGTTTCGTAGCCCGTGCGCAGATCCTTGATCCGGCTCTGATCGAGCACGTAGGAGCGGATCTGGTTGCCCCAGGAAACGTCCGACTTGGTGTCCTCCAGCGCCTGGCTGACGGCGTTGCGCTTCTGCACTTCGATTTCGTACAGCTTGGCTTTCAGCATCTTCATGGCCCGCTCGCGGTTCTGAATCTGCGAGCGCTCGGCCTGACAGGCCACGACCACGCCGGTCGGGATGTGGGTGAAACGCACGGCGGACTCGGTCCGGTTCACGTGCTGACCGCCCGCGCCCGAGGCCCGGTAGACGTCGACGCGCAGGTCGGCCGGGTTCACCTCGATCTCGATGTTGTCGTCGATTTCCGGCGAGACGAACACCGAAGCAAAGGACGTGTGCCGTCGGTTGTCCGAATCGAACGGTGACTTGCGCACGAGACGGTGCACGCCGATTTCGGTGCGCAGCCAGCCGAAGGCATATTCGCCCTCGAAACGAATGGTTGCGGACTTGATGCCGGCGACTTCGCCGTCGGAGACTTCCACCACTTCGGTTTTGAATCCGCGCCGGTCACCCCAGCGCAGATACATGCGCAGGAGGATGCTGGCCCAGTCCTGCGCCTCGGTACCGCCGGCGCCCGCCTGGATGTCGAGATAGGCATTGGATTCGTCCATCTCGCCCGCGAACATGCGGCGAAACTCCAGATCGGCGATCTGCCGCTCGAACTCGGTCACGTCGTGATCGACGGCATCCACGGTCGCCGCATCGTCTTCCTCGGCGGCCATTTCCAGCAGGTCGGCGTTGTCCTGCAGCCCCTGGGCCATGGACGAGAGGGTCTCCACCACACGGGCCAGCGAGGCGCGCTCGCGCCCCAGTGCCTGTGCACGGGCGGGATCGTTCCAGACGTCCGGCGCTTCGAGTTCGCGGTCGACTTCTTCTAGACGTTCTTTCTTGACGTCAAAGTCAAAGATACCCCCTCAGCGCGGCGGCGCGCGCTGACAGGTCTTTGATCTTGAACAGGATCGGATTGATTTCGATCATGGGGAATATTCGTGTTGCATTTTCAAGGCCGCGTAGTGTACCGCATCGACGCCTAGATGCGGTCACCGCAATGAAACACCCACTAAAAAAACCCCCGGGTTTCAGCTAGACTGCGTCACCGAAACGCACCGCCCCCGCTGGGGGCGTTCGTCTTCCGACAATCCGTTTTTCCATCCCACCGTTTCAGGAACTTCCATGACCATCAAGCACAGCCGCTACCACGACGACGCCGTTCAATCCCTCCGCTTCGACAACGGCCAGAACGGCGCCAGCGTCGGCGTTCTCCAGCCCGGCACCTACCTGTTCCCCCTCAAGGCGGCCGAAACCATGACGGTCATCGACGGCGAAATGTTTGTTACCATCGACGATGCCGCTGAATTCAAGGCGCCCGCTGGCACCGTGTTCGAAGCACCGGCCAACAGCAACCTGCAGATGCGCTGCACGGCGGACGTTGCCTACCACTGCAAGTTTCACGCGTGATCGCAGGCTGAACGGCCATAGACGACACCCCCAGAGCAGATCCGCAGAGCAGTCGCACCATGCACCGATTCGATTTATCGTTCAGAAATCTTGTCATCGCCGGCCTGATCGGTCTCTGCCTCGGCGTGCCGCCCGCGGCGCTGGCTGCCGATTCGGATCTGCCCAAGTCGGTGGTGGACACCCTGCGCCAGCAGAAGCTCAGCGCCAAGGATCTGGGCATCTGGATCCAGGCCGTCGACAGCAAGAAACCGCTGCTCGCCCATCTGCCCGATAATCTGTACAACCCCGCCTCGGTGATGAAACTCGTCACCTCCGTGGCGGCGCTCGACATTCTGGGCACCAATTTCCAATGGC
The DNA here is from genome assembly GCF_001663815.1 of Halothiobacillus diazotrophicus. Taxonomy (NCBI): domain Bacteria; kingdom Pseudomonadati; phylum Pseudomonadota; class Gammaproteobacteria; order Chromatiales; family Halothiobacillaceae; genus Halothiobacillus; species Halothiobacillus diazotrophicus. The sequence continues at coordinate 2,570,348 of NZ_CP016027.1, read as the reverse complement.
CGACCCGTGTCTACGCCGACGCCCTGCCGGTGAACGGCGTCATTCACGGGAACGTCTACATCAAGGGATCCGGCGATCCCTGGTTCCGCAGCGAAGACCTTTGGGACCTGATGCGCCAACTCAACGACCTCGGCGTGCGCGAAATCACCGGCAAGCTGATTATCGACAACAGCTACTTCGATCCGGGCCCGGCCGATCCCGCCGATTTCGACAACCATCCCGAACGGGTCTACAACGCCCTGCCGCAAGCCCTACTGCTGGACAACCGCGCCACCCGCGTACTCATCACGCCGCCGGATCGCACCGGCGGCAGTGCCGTCGTGCGCGCCTGGCCGCCGAACCCCAACCTGCAGGTGCAAAACGACCTCAAGCTCGTGAAAGGGCCGTGTACCGGGCGCGCCAACCAACCCAGCATCGTCGTGCAAGGCTCGGACACCAACACGCCCAGCATCGACGTGAACGGCACCTACAGCGCCCAATGCACGCCCGACCAGTACTACTTCGTGGCCGGCAACGCGAACGACGCCATCTACTACGCCTTCAAGCACATGCTCACCCAGCAGGGCGGCAAGATCGACGGTCTGTGGAGCGAGGGCATCACGCCGTCCTCGGCGGTCTTTCTCGCCCAGCACAATTCGGAAAACCTCACCCAGTACCTGTATCTGCAGAACAAGTGGTCGAACAACCTGATGGCCCGGCAGATCTTCCTGACCATTGGCGCCGAGATCAAAGGTCCGCCCGGCACCCCGCTGAAGGCCAAGGCCGCCATCGACGCCTGGCTCAAGGAAATCGGCATGAACTGGCAGGGGTTCGACATTGAGAACGGCTCCGGCCTGTCGCGCAAGGCACGCATCTCACCCCGGCAGATGGGTGAGCTGCTTCGCTATGCCTGGGATAGTCCGATCATGCCCGAGCTGATGGCCTCCCTGCCCATCGCCGGCGTGGACGGCACCATGCGCAAACGCCTGCGCGGCGAACCCGCCCGCGGCATGATCCACCTCAAGACCGGCACGCTGCGCGACGTCCGCGCGGGGGCGGGCTACATGATCACCGAATCTGGCCGCCGCTACGTGGTCGTCATCCTCCAGAACGAACCCAACGTGCAGAACGGCGGCGGCAGCCGGGTACAGGACGCCCTGCTCGACTGGCTCTACCACAATGGGTAATGGTTGCGGCGATTAGTGGTTCGGCCGCGCATAGCGGTTAGTGACCCGAACAATGATCGAGTACTCGGAATGAGTATTGCCCCTAAGCCGTATAACCTATGATCAAAAACTATGACCCAATTTATCCCGACGTCGTCTCGGTTCTAAAGAGTTGATGTCGCCCGGAGACTACGAGCGACGTCACCACAAACAAAGCTGGAGCAAATCTAGCCGAATGGTGACGATCACCCCCCTGTTCGCATAACCTATCCGGTGGTGACAATCGGAGGTCTACACGCTCGAAATACCCGAGATCCATTCGTCATGAAAAAACTCGCCACCGTTGCATACTTTCTCTGCGCCCTGTCTGTCGCAATGCCGAGCCATGCGCAGCCGCCGCCGTTGAGGATCAAGGCGGAGCCGCCGAGGGCTGAGGCCTTGCTCTGGAAACACCTGTTCGGCGGCGGCGAGGATGACGGTGCAACCGCCATCGTGCGGGCCGCCGACGGCGGCTTCGCCGTGGCCGGCTACACCGATTCCAAAGGCGCGGGCAAGGTGGACGCCTGGGTGATCCGCCTGGATGCTCACGGTGAGGCGCTGTGGGATCGCACCTACGGCGGCAGCGAGGACGACGCGGCCAACGCCATCGTGCGGACCGCCGATGGCGGCTTCGCCGTGGCCGGCGATATCGGGTCCAAGGACGCGGACCAGGGCGATGCCAAGGGCGTGGGTCAGGGCGATGCCACATGCGCGAACCAGGACGATGCCACATGCGCGGGCAACATCGACTTCTGGGTCGTCCGCCTGGATGCCCGAGGCGAGGTGCTCTGGGATCGCACCCTCGGCGGCCGCAAGGACGATTGGGCCTCTGCCGTCGTGCAGACCGCGGACGGCGGCCTCGCCGTGGCCGGCGGCACCCGGTCCAAAGGCGCGGGCAAGGGGGACGCCTGGGTCATCCGCCTGGATGCTCACGGCCAGGTGCTCTGGGACCGCACCTTCGGCGGCAGCGAGGAGGACGAGGCAACCGCCCTCGTGCGGACCGCCGATGGCGGCTTCGCCGTCGCCGGCGATACCCAGTCCAAAGGCGCGGGCAAGGCCGACATCTGGGTCATCCGTCTGGATGCTCAAGGTCACGTGCTCTGGGATCGCACCTTCGGCGGCAGCGAAAATGATTGGGCCGGCGCCATGGTCCAGACCGCCGACGGCGGCTTCGCCGTGGCCGGCGAGACCCACTCCAAAGGCGCGGGCTCATCCGACGTCTGGGTCATCCGCCTGAATGCGCAAGGCCGGGCGCTGTGGGATCGCACCCTCGGCGGCCGCAAGGAGGATTGGGCCACTACCATCGTGCGCACCGCCGACGGCGGCTTCGCCGTGGCCGGCAGCACCCAGTCCAAGGGCGCGGGCAAGGGCGACGCCTGGGTCATCCGCCTGGATGCTCAAGGGAAGCTGCGATGGGATCGCACCTTCGGCGGCCGCAAGGTGGATTGGGCCTCTGCCGTCGTGCAGAACGTCGACGGCGGCTTCACCGTGGCCGGTTATACCTCGTCCAAGGGCGCGGGCTTCGGCGACGCCTGGATTTTTCGGCTCAACAAGAACGGTGAACTAGAGTGAATGCTTCCGTACAAGCGATGATCAATGATCGGGACACCGGTGTCCGCCTCCTTCAATAACCAAATGATCTGTTCTTCGCTGTAGCGTTTCTCCACATCCAATCTCCTTGATTCATGGGATTGGACTCTAAATGCCTGTGCTACTCAAATTCGGGGTAACGTCGCGACCGCCTGCCGTTTGCCGTATGAATCGGCCCATCAGCGGGTCAGCCATCTAAATGTTCAGGGTTTATGCGCGGAGATCGTCTGATTTGGGTACAAGAAAGGACGCTGCTGTCATGCACCCACAAGCCGAGATCACCGACGAAATAGGTATGGGTATTGGCCACCTCCAGGTTGTACACCCGCCGGCGCATGGGCAAGTAGCCTCCCGAGCGCTTGGTAAAATTCAAGGCATCCGGATGATCGTAGGCTTCTTGTAAATCATCGATCAACATAGCTGCGACACGATCGTTATCTAAGGTGCCGTATTCCGACGAGGACAATCCGTTGCGGGGAACCCCTTCCTCGCTCCTGAAATCAACCCGGCACCCCTCCGTATCTGCATTTCTTAGCCATTGTATTTCATCATCAAATCCCACCCCGACATCGGGATCGTCGCTTTGCAAGATGGGTTGAATGTACCCGAACAAGGCGGGCCCATCGGCCAGCTCGACATAGACGTTTGCCCCACCCCCCTTGCCACGGTTCCATTCGAAGTCCCAATAGGCCTTCCAATACCATAGGTAAATCTCTTCAATGCTCATCCAGCGGTTGATTTCATGTGGGGTCTCCTCAAGATCAACGCACTCCGCATCCATGCGCTCTTCCACCACCCGCCTGACCCAGATGGGGTGGGCACCGGTCACCGCCATTTCCCCACGGATTTGTTTCGGCTTGAGCGTCTCTTTATCCAGCACCTGCCAGGACACGTAATAGAGTTCCCGGTCTTCGTACTGGAAGGTTTGCGTCACCGGTTGATAACACAGCTCGCCTTCGCCCGACTCGTGCCGCGAAAGCACCCGATCGCCCACCTTGATCTGCTCGATCGGCTTGAGTCCGTCCTCGGTATGCACCAGGGTACCGGCCACAAAGCCTCCCATGTCGTGCGGCTGCCCGGCTCGGGCAACGTCGTCGGCCGGTTGTGTGGAAAGATCGACTGCTTGGCTCATTCGAGGCGCCTCCCTGGCGAGTTTCTGTCGAGAGAATTCAATCTGGAAATGGAATGTGCCCGATCATAAGGTCCGCCGCAGGGCGGCCACAAGATCCCCATCCAGCGCCGGCCCCGCCATCTCGTCCAGAATGGCCAGCGCCTGATCCAATGGCATGGCGCCCCGGTACGGCCGTTCCGCCGACACGGCATCGAAGACGTCCGCCACGCTGATAATGCGGGTGGCGAAATCGATCTGTTCGCCCTTCAGGCCCCAGGGGTAGCCCCGGCCGTCCAGCCGTTCGTGATGGCCGGACGCCACCGGCGCCAGGGAATTGAAGATCCCAACTTTCGAGAGAATGTCCATCGAATACACCGGGTGGAGTTTCACCTGATCGAATTCCGCATCGGTGAGCTTGCCCGGCTTGTCGAGAATGCTGTTGCTGACGCCCAGCTTGCCGATGTCGTGCAGGAGGGCGGCATGGCGCAGCCACAGAAGTTGCCGGTCGGTGAGGCCGACTTCCGCGCCGATCAGCTGCGCGTACTGGCTGACGCGGCTGCTGTGGCCGAAGGTGTAGGGGCTTTTCGCGTCGATGACCGCGGCGAAGGCGCCTGCCAGGCGATCCAATTCGTCGTCGTCCACGCCATGGGCATACTCGGCCGGTTCCAGCGCGACCAGACGCGCGCCGATGTCCGGGTCGCGCAGCCCGTCCCACAGTTCGGGCCGGACGGCAATCCGCTCGAAGACATCGACCAGGGCGGGATCGAACCAGCTGCCCCGCCGAGCCCGCACGGTCGCGATTGCCCGCGGCGCACCGCCATCCGCGAAGAAGATTTCCACCACCTGGGACAGCAGGGCGATGCGCGCAAAGAGCGGAATCGCCTCGCCCGCCAGTTTTCTCGGGCTACCCTGCCCGTCCCAATGTTCGTCCAGCCCCCGGATCGCCTCGCAGACCCGGCCGGAAAACCCCAGCCGCTCCGCGATCTCCGCACCCTGCTCGCAGCGGGTCAGGAACAGTTCCTCGCCGATCTGCTCCCCTTTTGCCACCAGATTGAGCAGACGCGGCAGTTTCGCCTGCCAGGACTCTCCCGGGCTGATGTGTGACCAGGCGAACTTCGCCACATCAAGAAACTTCTCGGAGTCGATCTGCTTGAAATCCCGCTTTAATGCCCGGTCGTCGCAACCATACACGCTGAAGATGCGGGCGGCATTGCTGGAGCACCCGGCATCCTTGAGCAGCAGTGCATAGTACAGGTCGGCGAGTTCCTCATCGCCCAGACCCCATTCCTGGCCAAGTTGCATGCCGATCCAGCAACAACGCTGGGCGTGTCCGGCCGGAAGGCCTTCCGTCAGGTCCAGGGCATGGGACAGGGCGCCGATGATCTCCGACTGGCGCAGTTGAAGCTCCGGTTCGGACAGGGACGTGGGAATCGACATGGCACCTCGTCGGCAAAAAACCGGGCAATCGTTTCGAACATCGCTGACCGCTGTGCCGGTCTGCGGATAGTGCCCCACCATACCACCGCGAACATCCGACCCGGGATAAACCACACAGAAACATCGGTAATCTTTTTTATTTCCCCGCTCCGGCGGATTATGGTGCCATGCGCCCAAGCCCCGACACCGGGGAAACCTAGGAGCAGCCGATCATGCAATTGACGATCAGTGGAACGGAATACTCGGGCGCCGTCACGGCCGAGGCCATCGAGGGCGCGATTCGCGGTCTCGCCGACCAGGAAGAGGGTTTCGTCATCCTCTCGCTCAGCACGCAGACCTACGTGCAGGTCGCCGGCACTCCGCAGGACGGCTACGTACTGGAATATCGAGACGGGACGCCAGACCAGCATTACAGCTGCGAGAACCCGAACCTGACCGAGGACGAGGTCATCGGGGTATTCCTGCACTTTTTCGCGCAGGATGACGAATGGAAGCAATGCGTCCCCTGGACGTCCACCTGGGCCGCCAACTGGATGGACCGGGACGAAAACGGGGCCGCTCAGGGCTCGTCCGGCGGCATGGGACGGGCCGCGATCGTGATCGCCGTTCTGATTGCGCTGGCCGTGGTTGCCTGGCTGGTCGTCAAGGGGTGATCATTCCGCCCGGCTGAGCGTTCGGGGCGACCTAACACGCCCCGGATTCCCCGGGATTAACAAAGGTTCCCCAGAATTCCCCAGAATTCCCCCGGGTCAATCAGAATCGGTCAGGCGACCAGCCCGCCGACCACCATCAGCTGCAGGCTTTGCCGACCGCGGAAGTGGTTGATGTTGAGCCGATAGGCCAGATGCAGATAGCGGTTGGCGGGCAGGCGATCGCCGATGCCGAACCAGACGGCGGTGTACGACGCGCCCGCGGACGGCTCGGGCCGATCGGGATCGCGCAGACGCAGGGTCAGCCGCCAATGCTTTCCACCACTCATCGGTACACGATCCAGCACCTCGAAGCGATTGTCGAAGACCGGCTCCGGGCAATCCGTCCCCCAGGGCGTGCAGTCGCGCAGGGTCTCGGCAAAATCGACCGTCAGTTCCCCGGGACCGAGCCCGCCATCGGACGGGATGACCAGGCGTTCGGGCAGGCGATCCGCGAATTTCGCCATTTCTCCGGCGAACAATCCTCGGAAACGGTCGAGCTGCCGTCGCTCGATGCTGACGCCCGCCGCCATGGCGTGACCGCCAAAGGCCCGCATCAACTCGGGTTCGGCCGTCGCCATGGCCACCAGCACGTCGCGCAGATGAACACCGGGCATCGAACGCCCCGAGCCCTTGATGAGCGCATCGGGCGCGTCGCCCGCCTCGGGGTCTTCCGGTGCGAACACGAATACCGGCCGTTGCCAACGCTCCTTGAGCCGACCGGCGACGATACCGATCACCCCCTGATGGAATCCGACGTCATAGCGCACCCAATCGGCGGGATTGACGGGCCGGGGGAGATCGGCCAGCGACAGCGCATCGCTGCGTGCATCCGGCCCCAGGCTGGCGAGCATTTCCTGTTCGACGGCACGCCGTTCCTGATTGATGCGGTCGAGTTCGATCGCCCGGTGACGCGCCTCGGCGGGATCGTCGGCCAGCAGGCAGGCCACCCCCAGGCGCATATCCTCCAGACGCCCGGCAGCATTCAGCCGGGGGCCGACGACGAAGCCCAGATCCGTACTCGCCGCCTGGCGCGGATCCTTGCCGGCCACGGCGAACAGGGCGGAAATACCCGGCAGGCATTGCCCGGCCCGGATCCGGGCCAGTCCCTGCGCCACCAGACGACGGTTGTTGTCGTCCAGCGGCACCACGTCGGCCACCGTGCCGACAGCCACGAGATCCAGCCATTGGGCCAAATTCGGCCGGGGACGGCTATCCGTGAACCAATCCGCGCGGGTCAGCGCATCACGTACCGCCGCCAGCACGTAGAACGCCACGCCGACCCCCGCCAGCGACGGAGAACCGAAGGCGGAGCCGGCCAGGTTCGGATTCACGATGGCCGTGGCGGGCGGCAGTTCGGTACCGGGCAGATGGTGGTCGGTCACCACGACCTCGGTCCCCATTGCCTGCGCGGCAGCCACACCCGCATGGGCGGCCACGCCGTTGTCGACCGTGATCAGCAGGCGGGGCGGTTCCGCCGCTTCATCCAGCCAATCCCTCAGGAGCGCGGGCGACAGACCATAGCCGTGACGCTGGCGATCCGGCAGCGTGTAGGCCACCCGCGTCGTGCCGAAGGCACGCAGGGCACGCACGCAGAGCGTCGTCGCGGTGGCGCCGTCGGCATCGAAATCGCCGACGATCAGGATGGGTTCGTCGGCCTGGACGGCGGCGGCTATCCGCTCGGCCGCGACCTCAATGCCCGGCAGGTCGGCGGGCGCCAGCAATCGGGAAAGGCCGAGATCCAGCTGATCGGGATGCGTGATCCCGCGCAGCGCCAACACCTGGGCCAGCCGCGGGTTCAGGTCGGCCATCGCCTCGGGGATGGACGGGATCGGTCGGCGTTCGATCAGGGGCAGTTCGTTCATGGCAGGGGGACGGGAAAAGTCAGGCCGGGCATCTTAACCCGGGAACAAGCGCATCCGGCGCAGTCGTGTCAGCCAGCTGCGCCAGCCCTTCCCTGCCGACGGCCAGGATTGCCCCAGCCCGTCATCCAGTGCGAACGAGCCCTGCTGCTGCCCGGTGGCGGCCAACCAAGACTTCAGGAACGCGTCCGCAGCATCCAGGGCGTTTGCCCATCCGGCCACATCGCCTTCGAGAAAGCACCAGGCCGGTTCCGTGTACACGACATGGAGGGGGCGAGCCCCCGGCCGCCCCCCCCGCTGAGTCAAGTCGGACAGATCGGGCAGCGCCCCGGTCATCAGCACCGCCGCATCGGCGCCCTGCCCGACCCACAGAGCGCCGGCCAGCTCGGCCGAATCCGTGTACACGAGCACCCCATCGCCCGGGTCGGATCCTTCGGCGGATTTCGGCTGCGCGCGCAAATCCGCGAGCAGCGCTCGTCCCCACACCCACAGGCTGTTCAGTTCCGGCCGGCCCCGTTTCGCCCGGGCGGCATTCAGGGGGTGGGCATACAGCCACATCTGCAGTTCGGTGAGCCAGCGACGCAGGGGGCGCACGTCGTCGCCTGCCAGAAAAGGCTGGACGTTGCGATTGAGGGCGCAGGCCAGCGGCGGCAGATCGTGCTGCCCGACGCGGGACAGACCCGCTGCCGTATACGCGAGATAATGCCGCCCCGAACGCGTCGTGAACGCCGCCAGCCCGTCCTCGATCAACCAGTCGTTGAGATCGCCGGCCAGCGACGCCCAATCTGCTGCGGCGAGATCGAGATAGCGCGGGCCGAACACCAGGGCATGGTCCGTACCCGCCTGAAGATGCACCAGCGCCAGGCGGCTGACAGCCACCCACTCGGGATGTCCTGCCAGCAGGTCGGACAATGCCGGATCGTCGGCCAGATCCGCCCGCAGCGCAACCAACGCCGCCGGCTCGACCGTCGACTGGTGCAGTCGCAGCCGGGCAAGCGCGGCCAGATCGTCGGCACAGGCGCCTGCAGGTGCCGCAGGCGCCCGTCGGCGACGGCGTTGCAGGGCTTCCAACAGGGGACGATGCGCCCCGGGACGAACCTCGGGATCCGCCCCCTCGTGATCGGCGGATTCCGGATGGGGCCATTGCCAGACGGAATCGACCGCCGCCAAGGCATGGACGTGATGCCGTGCCGAATCCGCATCCCGCACTGTCTCGACGGGCTGCAGGCCGAAAATCGTGAGGGTCAGCGCGGGGGATTCGGCAGGCGTCGGCGCGGAAACCGCCCGACTCATGCGGGGGGCACCGGGGGCGGCATGGGCACCGGCTTTACGGAGGCGAGATGATTCTGCAGACCGATCACCCGGGGGAGAGGCGCCGTCTGACTTCGCCAGCGCAGACTGAGCAGGCTGGCGTACTCCGTGTCGATCTGGGTGATGGAACGCAGTGGCGCCTCGGTCGCCCAGACCAGCGCCGCCCGCATGACCACGGCATGGCCGATCACGAGAACCCGCTGCCCGGCCAGGGTGGCCGACCATTGGCGCAAGGCGCCGGATACCCGCTCGAAAAACGCAGTCATGTCCTCCGCACCTTCTGGCCGGCCATGAACCGGATCGGCACGGAAGGCCCGGTACTGTTCCGGATAGACTTCGGGCACCTCGGCATGCGCCAGTCCTTCCCACACGCCGAACCCGATCTCGCGCAGGTTCGGTTCGATATGCAGCGGCAGGTTGCGCGCGAGGGACAGATCCTCGGCAAAAGCCCGGCATCGTGACAGGGGGGATGAAATGATGGCGGTCCAGTCGTCCTGCCCCGTCTGCCGGCAGAGCTCGACCCGATCGCGCATCTGCACCCAGCCCAGCTCACTCAGCGGATCGTCGACACGATCGCCGCGATACAGACGACCGCCCCGCGGTTCGCCATGCCGCATCAGGTCGAAGTGGGTCACGGCATCCGACTGGCCGGGCGCTTGGGCGCCACTCACTGAATCCAACCCGACAAGGTAATCAGCGCCACGCCGCCCAGGCCCAGCATCAACGCACGCAGGACCATGCCCGAGGCGTCCTTGTACCAGCGGGACTGATCCAGAAGGCAGGGTTGCTCATCGCCGCAGTCGTCCTCGCGTTCCAGTTCCAGGGAGGCATGACCCACGCGGCCGATGAGGTGCTGGTTGCGCTCGTACATCGTGCTGCTGCTCAGGCCCGTGCCGCCATTGATCCAGGCGGACCAGCCCCGGTTGAACCCACCGGCCAGAAGCAGCAACAGGGCGAACACGCGGGCCGCCGGCCAATCCAGCCAGCCCTGGATCCGTCGGAATTCGTCGGCGACGGAAACGGGTTCCGCCGCCGGGGTCCGTACCGATTCATCCGAGGATTCGTCCAGGGATTCCGCCGGCTGGTCGGTCAGGGTGTCGTCGACGACGAGCACGCCCTCTTCCGCCGCGTTCTCGTCTTCCACCGGCGTCGACGTCGGCTGGGGCTGGGCAAACCAGTCCGTCAGCCGATAGAGCAAGGCACCGGCCGGACCGGCCAGCACGAACCAGAACAGCACGGCGAACCACTCGTGAAAACCGAGCACGATGATGCGTTCGGCCAGCTGCTGGGGGCGCGCCGAGATCGGATCCAGGTTCGTGTCCGCGGTGAGTTCCTCGCGCTCCTTCATGGCCTGCGCCTCGTCGCCGGTCTGACACGCCGCTTCCAGCGCCTGGGCACGTACATGGGCCTGGCGCGGCGCCAGCAGGGCCACCAGGACCAGCAGGGAGAACACGATATACAGGATGACGCCCCAGAAGCCGTCGCCGATCGTATCGACGAACCACCACACGAGCCCCGGCAGCACCAGCCAGAGCACGATGGCAGCCGGCTTTCGGCCGATCACGTCACCCAGCGATTGATACACGCGATTGAACGCACGCTCGGCCTGACGATCCGCCCGCCAGGAAACCAGTTGGCGCCAGAAGCGTTCGAGGGCCAGCACCAGCAGCAATACGATGAGTTTCATGGTTTCTTGTCCCTTTGATGGTATTGATCCGCCCGACAGGGCAACCGGATATTCTTCTTATTCATGCACGTTCAGCGGACAGTATGCCGAGGAATCATGACTTCGGGATAAACGAACCCGCCCTGACCGAAGCCAAGGACCAGAAGCCAAGAACCACAAGCCAGAAACTATCTTAAGCCAGACTCAGACCGGACGGCAGATAATTGGCCAGTCGTCCCCAGTCGAACGCCGGCCCAGGGTCGGTCTTGCGCCCCGGGGCGATCGCGCTGTGTCCGCGGACGTCCCGCAGGCTCGGATAGCGTTGCTTCAGGGCAGCCAACACCTGCGTCAGCTGATCGTACTGAACCGAAGTATAAGGATGCGTATCGGTGCCCTCCAGCTCGATGCCGATGGAAAAATCGTTGCAGCGGGTGCGATCGCCCAGCCGAGATTCGCCCGCATGCCAGGCCCGCCGGGTAAAGGGCACGAACTGGACCATGCTGCCGTCGCGGCGGATCAGCAGGTGTGCCGACACCCTGAGCCCGGCGATTTCCGCAAAATAGGGATGACCGGCCGGATCGAGTTGTCCGAGAAACAGCTGCTCGATGGCCGGTCCGCCGAATTGCTCGGGGGGCAACGAGATACCATGAATGACCACCAGGGTCATCGCCATGTCGGGCGGGCGATCGTCGCAATGCGGGCTATGGACATAGCGCACGCCACTCAATGTTTCGGTTTTCGGATCGACAATCATCTGTTGCTCCCTGCCTTGTTGCTGGCGTCGCGTGCGAAAAAAATTACCGCCGGGCCCGCATGGGGTCAAGCCACGAATGTTCGCGGTGCGACTTGCCAAAATACCGGACGGAGACTAAGATCATTCCAACATACATACCGGTCGGTATCTAAACGATCCATGAACCAGACAGCACACGAGACGCGCAGCACGCCCGCCCCGGACGAGCCCCGGGATCAGACGCCCGACATCAACCGGGAAAAGATCCTGCAGTCGGCCGCCAGCGAGATTCATCGCTGCGGTTTCCAGGCGGCCAGTATCGCCAAGATTCTCTCCGACACCGGACTGACCAAGGGCGCGCTGTACCATCACTTCCCCTCCAAGCAGCAGTTGGGGCTGGCCGTCGTGGACGAGGTCATCCTTCCCAGCCTTGCAGAACGGATACTGGATCCCCTTCGCCACGCCGAAAGGCCGGTGGAGGCCCTGCTCGACTACCTGCAGTTCCGCCGGGAGACCATGACCGACGAATCGATCCGGCTGGGTTGCCCGCTGAATAACCTGACGCAGGAAATGAGCCCCCTGGACGATGACTTCAAGGCGCGCCTCAACGAGATTCTCCAGACCTGGCAATCCGTCATCGAACAGGCCCTGGTCACGGGTCAGGCCCAGGGCCAGATCCGTCCGGACGTCGATTGCGGCAGCGCGGCGCTGTTCATCGTTTCCGCCTGGGAGGGTTGCTGGGGCATGGCCAAGAACCGCCAATCGGTGGCCGTGTTCCAGCAATGCCTTTCGCAGTTACGCAATTACGTGCTGAATCTTGGGCCGCATAGCGGCTGAGACGGCACCAACCAACCCGGGGAATCGCGCCCAAGGAGTCGCGATTTTTTTTGGGCACGCGTCATACCGAATGGTCGGTATGACAGTTTTATGACCGATACGCAGTTGAACACAGGAGAGCCGTCATGTCTTTGATCTCAACCGTCCCCCCCGAACAGGCGACCGGTGCACTGGCCGAAAGCTACGACCAACTCAAGGAAAGACTGGGCTGGGTGCCCAACATCATGCAACTGATGAGCGCGAGCCCGGAGCAGCTCCGCATGAATCTGGAGGTCCTCGGGTACTTCTTCAACCACCCCACCCTCAGCCTGCCGCTGCTGGCGACCACGCGGATGCTGGTCTCGCAGGCGCATCACTGCGACTACTGCGTGGACTTCAATGCCGCCCTGCTCATCAATCGCTGCGAACAGACCCCGGAGCAGGTCGCGGCGACGCGACAGGATCCCAATCAGGCGATCCTGGATCCCAAGGACAAGGCGATGCTGCTGTTCACGCTCAAGTCCGTGAAAACCCCGCTCGCGGTGAACGCCGACGATATCGCCGCCCTGAAGGCGCTCGGCTGGACGGATCGCGACATCTTCGACGCCGTGGCCCACGCTGCCCGCAACGTCTCGGCCGACATCATCTTCAACACCTTCAAGGTCGAGCGGGATTTCTGATCTAAGCTAGGCTTAGACGGGCGACGACAGGATCGCTCGCCCGATTCCGGACGCCAGCACCCTGTCGCTGGCGTTTTTCGTCCCTTGCATTACCCACCAACGATCCGACTCATAGGGAGTCCCCTGATGAACCTCTTGCCCGTTTACGCCATGGTGATTGCCGCCACCTTTTTCGGCGGGGCCAATTTCGTGCTGGCCGGCATGATCCTGCCGGAAATTTCGACCGGCTGGGCGGCGGCGCTGCGCTTCCTGCTGGGGGCACTGTTCCTGCTGCCCATCATTCTCTGGCAACGCGCGCCCATCCTGTCGCTGATTCGCCGGCACTGGCTGGCCTATCTCATTCTCGGCGGGGTGGGCATCACCGGGTTCAACCTGCTGTTCTTCGATGCCATGAACACGACCAGCGCCGACAATGCGGCCCTGATCATGGCCACCAATCCCCTGCTGACGACGCTTCTGGCAGCCCTGATCCTGCGCGAACAGGCCACCGTCCGGCAGCTCATCGCCCTGCCCATCGCCCTGTTCGGCGTCACCATCGTGATTACCGAAGGCGATCTCCGGCACCTGCTGAGTCTCAAGGTAGTCGACGGCGACTGGCTGATGCTGGGCGCGGACATCGCCTGGGCGCTGTACAACGTGCTGAGCCGGCGGCTCATGCCCAAGGAAAGCAACGCCCTCGTCAATACCACCCTCGTCATGGGCGCCGGCGCCCTGATCCTGACCAGCGGTGCCTTCATACACGCCGGTCCGATCCACATGCCCAGCGCCGAAGCGGCCCTGGCGCTGGCCATCATGGTCATCGGCGGCACCGTCGGCTTCTATCTGTTCTGGAACATCGGCATCCAGCGTCTGGGATCGGGACGCACGGCCATCTTCATGAATCTCGTCCCCGTGTTCGCCATGCTCACCGGCATCGCGCTCGGCACCCTGCCGACGATGGCGCAACTGGTGGGCGGCGCGATCGTGCTCGGCGGGTTGAGCATCACCATGATTCCGAACCGGAAAAAAGAACGGCCGACGGAGGTCGCCGACCGGGATCGTTTCCCCACGGAGCTGGAACCGGGGGATTAGATAACTGCCGGGTGATCAGCCGACTTCCGCCATCGGCGATTCCGCCGGCGCAGTCGGACGAACCAGGGGCGGATGCATGGGATCGTAGCCCTCGGGCAGATGCCCCTCCGCAATCCGCTTGGAACGCGTCACGAGGAAATCCACCAGATGATTGCGCAGCGGGTAGAAATCCGGCTCGTGGTGGATGATCGAACGCAGACGCGGTCGCGCCAGCGGGTTCTCCACGATTTCGGCGATCTTGGCCTCGGGTCCGTTCGACATCAGCACGATCTTGTCGGCAAGCAGAATCGCCTCGTCCACGTCGTGGGTGATCATGAACACCGTCTGCTGGGTGGCCGAACAGATCCGCACCAGTTCGTCCTGAATCACGCCCCGGGTCAGGGCGTCGAGCGCCCCGAAGGGCTCGTCCATCAACAGCATTTTCGGCTCGATGGAAAAAGCTCGGGCGATCCCCACCCGCTGCTTCATACCGCCGGACAGCTGATGCGGCTTCTTGTGCAGGGCGTGGCCCAGCCCCACGAGATCGAGGTACTTCTCGCATTGGGTCTGAACCTTGCCGCGCGACCAATCCGGCCAGCGCGACGAAACCGCGAAAGCCACATTCTCGATCACGGTGAGCCAGGGCATCAGGGCGTGGCTCTGGAACACCACGCCGCGATCCAGGCTCGGCCCGGATACCTCGCGCCCGTTCATGAAGACGTTGCCGGCCGTGGCGGAATCCAGCCCGGCCAGCACGTTCAGGATCGTCGATTTCCCGCAGCCGGAGTGGCCGATGATGCAGACGAACTCCCCCTTCTCGAATCCGAAATGGATGTTCTCGAATACGGTGACGTCCGCGCCACCCCCGACCCCGGGGAAGACCTTTTTCAGTCCTTCGACTTTGAGGAAAGGCTGGCTCATTCAATCACTCCTGATAGGTCACAAGTTTGGCGATGGCACCGAGAATCATGTCGAGGATCATGCCCACCGCCCCGATCACGAAGATCGCGAAGATCACGTTCGACAGATCCAGGTTGTTCCACTCGTTCCACACGAAGTAGCCGATCCCGGTGCCGCCGACGAGCATTTCCGCCGCCACGATCACGAGCCAGGCGATGCCCATGGAAATCCGCATGCCCGTCAGGATGGTCGGCGCCGCGGCGGGCAGGATCACTTTGAAGGCGGTGCGCACGGGGTTTACCTCAAGCGTTCTCGCCACGTTGAGCCAGTCCTTGCGCACCGAGGCAACGCCGTGGGCCGTGTTGAGCAGGATCGGCCAGATCGAGCTGATGAAGATCACGAAGATCGACGAGAACGACGCGTCCTTGATGGTGTACAGCGCCAGCGGCATCCAGGCCAGGGGCGAGATCGGTTTCAGGATCTGGATGTACGGATGCATGGCCTTGCGCATCAGCGGCGACATGCCGATGACGAACCCCAGCGGGACCCCAATCACGATCGCCAGCAGAAAACCCACCAGCACCCGGCCCAGGGAGTAAGCCAATTGCAGGCCGACCCCCTTGTCGTTCGGCCCATTGTCGTAGAACGGATTCGACAGGTTGGTCATGGCGGTATGCCAGACCATCCCCGGCGACGGGATGCCCGACTTGGCCGGCGACGCCCCGCCCATCAGCGCGGCGTAGGCCGGATCGGCGTAGGTGGTCTGCGACTGCTCCGGCAGGGTCGCCAGATGCCAGATCCCGATGAATGCGGCCAGAAAGATCAGGGAAACGATCACGGCGCGCAGGTTGAGCGACAGCGGCATGTCAGGTTCTCCGGATGGCAAAGGACTCGAGGTATTCGGTCGGCTTCGACGGATCGAAGGTCTTGCCCATGATCACGTCCTTTTTGTAATTGGTTTCCGGCGCGGTGAAGCCCAGTTCGGCCATCTTCTTGCGAGCGTCCGTCGCGAGGAACACCTGCTCGGCAACCGCCTTGTAGTCGATATCCTTCTTGATGTAGCCCCAGCGCTTCATCTGGGTCAGCATCCACACGGCCATGGAGTCCCAGGGGAACGGATCGAAGTTGATGCGGTTCGGATCGTCCTTCACGTGGCCCAGACCGTCGGCATACTTGCCGAGCAGCACCTGATCCAGGATGACCTTCGGCTGGTTGAGGTACTTCGGCCCGCCGATCGCTTCGGCCACGGCCGGCCGGTTCTTCATGTCGGAGCAGTGCATGGTGGAAGTCAGGATGGCCCGGAACAAGGCGGCGAAGGTGTTGGGGTTCTCGGTGACGAACTTCTGCGAGACGGAGAGCGAACAGCAGGGATGGTTGTTCCAGATCTCGCTCGTCAGCATGTGGATGAAACCGACGCCGTGGTACACCGCCAGCTGGTTGAACGGCTCGGCCACGATAAAGCCGTCGATGCTCTCGGCACGCAAGTTGGCCACCATGTCCGGCGGCGCCATTACGCGCAGCTTCACGTCCTTGTCGGGATCGAGGCCGTTCTCGGCCAGGTAGTAGCGCAGCAGGAAGTTGTGCATGGAGTAATCGAAGGGGATCGCGAAGGTCATGCCCTTCCATTGCTTGGGATCGCGCTTGTCCTTGTGCTTCACGTGCAGGGTGATGGCGTTGCCGTTGATGTTCTCGATGGCCGGCATCATCATCGGGCTCGGATCGGCACCGACGCCCAGGCTGATCGACAGCGGCATGGGCGCCAGCATGTGCGCGGCGTCGAACGCGCCGGACAGCGTCTTGTCGCGCACCACGGCCCAGCCGGCGGTTTTCTGCAGGGTGACGGAGAGGCCCTGCTTCCCATAGAAGCCCAGGGGGTCGGCGGCCACCAGCGGCGTGGCGCAAGTGATCGGCAGGAAGCCGATGTTCAGCTTCGTCTTCTCCAGCGCGCCGGCACCCTCGGCGGCCAGGGCCTGGGCCGAGGCCAGCGGGAAGATCGACGACAAGGCCGCCATGGCCGTACCGGCGCCCACGGCCTTGAGGAAGGCACGACGCGTTTCGTCATGAGGGAAGATCGCCCGAACCAGGGTGGATTCGATGACCCGGTTCAATCCGGCCTCTTCGTCCTGCGGCACGGCCTGGGCCACACGCTCGGCATCGTGCTCGGCCTGACTCTTGTGCTGGCCGCAGGAGCATCCGCCCTTCAGTCGGATGGCGGAATCAAAGGGATTTTTAAATGCAGACATGGGCGATCTCCCGGGGTAACAAGTATGCGAATAGGTAGTTGGCACTAGGGACAACGCAAGCCCCATGCCAAACAAGCCCCAGTTGCAAACTGCCCCGAAAAAGATCAGGAAATGCCGGCCGCCAGCAAGGAATGACGCGCCATCGGCGGACAATGCACCAATATGGCGCACGCCAGACCGCCTAACGAGGAAAATCGGTGCGCTTGCGCGCCTGCCAATCGCGCCTGAACCCCGCCGCACATTGTCGAACAATGTTCTACAAAGCACCGGACAGATTGGCGCACATTTTGCGATGTATCGGGAAAGCCCCTCGACGCCCCGGAGTCCGCATCATGACCCTGACCGCCATCAAGAATCTCGAAACCGATACCGATATCGAGGATGTCGAACTCCTCATCATCTACGAAGCCTCCCGACTGATGACCCACGGGGGTTCGCCGGACGAAGCCATCAACGGCATCCTGCGCCTGATGTCGCAGATGATCGGCCTGAACCGTGGCCGCGTCGCGCTCAAGGACCCGGGCGCTGAAACCATGAGCATCCGCTACGCCTATGGCCTCACGACGCCGGAACGGGAACGCGGTCATTACGTGATCGGCGAAGGCGTGACCGGCCGCGTGATGCAGACAGGCCAGGTCGCCGTGATCCAGAACATCGACGACGAACCCGTCTACCTGACACGCGCGGTCGAGCGTCGCACGCTCCCCCAGGAAACGGTGGCCTTCCTCGCCGTGCCCATCGTCCACAATGACGCCCGACTCGGCGTGCTGGGCGCCCATCGCCTTCGGGGGCGCAAACGCCCCTTCAGCCGGGACATCACCCTGCTGCGCGTACTGGCGACCCTGATCGCGCAGATCCTGAGCCTGAACCGAGTCATCGCGGAAAAAACCGCCCTGCTGGCCGACGAGAACCGCGCCCTCAAACAGGCGTTGGACCAGCAGACGGAGGTCACCCACGGCATCCTTGGCGAAAGCCCGGCCCTGCGGCATGCACTGCGCCAGGCCCTGCACGTCTCGCCGACCCAGGCCACGGTGCTACTGGCTGGCGAATCCGGCACGGGCAAGGAGCGCTTCGCCCGCATGGTGCACATCACGAGCCAGCGCCGCGACGGCCCCTTCATGGCCATCAACTGCGCCGCCATCCCCGAGGCCCTGCTCGAATCCGAACTCTTCGGCCATGAGAAAGGCGCGTTTACCGGCGCGGTGGTGCGCAAGCAGGGGATCATCGAACTGGCGAACCACGGCACGCTGTTCCTCGACGAAATCGGCGATCTCGCCCTCGACCTGCAATCCAAACTGCTGCACGTGCTGGAGAAACAGGCCATCAAGCGCGTCGGCGGCACGCAGGACATTCCGGTCAACGTGCGCATCATCGCGGCCACCCACAAGAACCTGCAGAAGGCCGTAAATGAAGGGCGGTTCCGGATCGACCTCTTCTACCGGCTCAACGTTTTCCCGATCCATCTGCCCCCATTGCGCGAACGGGCGGGCGACGTGCGTCACCTCGCCCGGCATTTCCTGCAGACGGCCAACCACGAATTCGATCGCAACACCGTATTCGGCATGGGCGTACTGGAGCGCCTGGAAAGCTACAACTGGCCAGGCAACATCCGCCAGCTCGAGAACGTCATCAAGCGCGCGGTGCTCGTGGCGCAGAACCGCGAGATCACCGTGGACGACGTCATTCTGATCCTCCAGCACGAGGCGCATATCGGCGAACACCTGGAAGCCGGCACCCAGCAGAAAATCATCCCGCCGCCCGCGCCGGTCATGCCCGCTGCATCGGCGCCTGCGATGCCCCTGTTCGATCCCCGGCCGAACGTCGCCCAGCGCAGCTATGGCTGGGTGCGCGCCGACGAGGGGCAAAGCCTGCTCGACGCCCTGCGCCTGACCGGCGGTAACAAGACCCGCGCGGCCATGACCCTCGGCATGACGCCACGCCAGTTCCGCTACCGCCTGGAGCGACTGGGATTGCTGGATAAACTCCCTCCTTCGGGCACGCCAGCCGTTTAGGGCAATCCCCAACAGAGTCGACGGACAAAACCCCACAGGGAAGGTAATACCGGCACGAACGTGCCTTGGGATTTCATTCGACATGAGCGCCCTGAAATCGCCAGGGGCGGCGTATCGGGTGCCAAAATAAGGAAAGCCTGCTTGCATCCGTTGAATGCAAGCAGGCGAATCATGAAGCGGGCGGTGGATGAAGACGGCGCGGCAAGCGTTCGGTGTTGGTCTCTATATGCCAGCGCCACATCGTGCGCTCGACCATCCACCCCTACATGTTGACGAACGCGTCCCGGACCTCCTGAATGAAGTTGTGATTCACCTTCCGGTTATCGACCACACAGGCCAGATTGCCCCAGCCATAAGCCGAGAACATCGGGCCATGCACGGCCCAGCCGTCGACCGGGTTCCACCGGGTGGACGGGGCAAAGTGGGCAAACTGGTCGACCATGCCCTGCAGCATGCGCATGTAGTCATTGGCGAAACGGGACAGGCGCTTGGCTTCTTCAATCGGCATGTCGCCATGGACGGCCATCGGTTCCGGATTCAGCCCCTCACTGAACACGACCACGGCCAGGACACCCTCAATGTTCTTCAGTTGCTTGATCATGTGCCCTCCTCAGCCAGCAAGGGCTCGAAAGGCCTTGTCGTAATCGGCGCCGTGGTTGATCAGAACGATTGCCTGATGGCCCCGGCTGACGACCGACACATCGACGCAGACGAAGGTGAATCCCTCGACGGGATGAAAGCCTTTGAGATCGCTGGATTTTTCCCATCCGGTCGCCTGCATGTTGCTGATCGCCATATTGGCGACACAGATGTGCGCCAGCAGCCCGAGGGTTGATTCGTCGAGTTCATGGTTGCCGGGCTTGATATCGGATTCGATGAGCTCTCCGGTTTGCGAAAACGTGAACCCAGCAATTGCGCCGGGAACTTGGGTCAATTCACTCATTGTGGCCATGATGGTGCTCCTTGGTATGTCCGCTCTACGGTTATGCTTTTGGCCTGAAGTCCGCTCATGAACAGGCCATGTCTGGATTAGATGAGATTGTCTTTTGCGTTCCTTTTCTCGTTGAGCATGAAGTGAAGAACTTCGTTCAGGGAGCCGTCACGATTCTTGAGGATGCAGAAGGAATCCGAAACAACGCATACCGTCGTTTGTGCGCCATGCACGACCCACCCCTTCGCGGAGTGAAGACCGCAACGATCATTACCCGGTTTATAGGCGGTGAGCGCTTGAAGCATATTGCCCTGCATTCGAACCGTTCGCAGGTTTGCGACACATAGAGACGACAATTGCTGCGCCTCTTTCTGGCTCAACTGGCCCACATATTTAATTACTTCACCCTTATAGGTGAAACTCCCTGCGGCAATGACTCCTGGCATCTCCGCAAGTTTGCCAATGTAGTGCATATCCTATCTCCAGTTTGTGATTCATATCACGCCACAATAGTAGCCAATGCCCAAAAGATTACCTATCAATTATATCAATTCTACTGGCTATTAGGTTTATATACCCCAGACGACCAACCGCACCCGATAAAATGTTTTTTGAATCCACCAACCCTCTGCATTGTGACTTGTCGGGATTATCCCCGAGAGGAACACGCAGACCACTTTCCGAAAAACGACACCGCAGGCAATCACGGAAAACATTACGAAACAGTATGTTAAAAAATTAAAATCAGCGAACCCACCCAGCGGAATCTCGACAAGAAACCGTATAAAGCAGACTCGCCTCAGAAATATAGCCCCGAAAAACCCACGCAGAAACACAACGGAAAAGCTGAATCCGTCATAAATAAAACCGTAACACCCGCACAAGTGCCAGCACAAACCCCAGCTCAAACCCCGGGCAAACCAGGGCAAACCTGGGCAGAATCAGACAGACAAAGATCCATTAGAAGTTGATTATTGTCTGATGCAGAATAACCACACATTAAATACAGTTATTCATCCATAAGAATATTATTCTATTTAAATAGTCTTGCAAACTAACTTTAGTAATTAACGATATACAAAATTAAAATAGCAATGCTCAATATTTTTATTGACAATTTTCTTCAACCCGAATGTAGAATGATTTCGTTTTATCGCGGACAGCACTTGCCGCGACCCGAGGAATTAATAATTAGTTTTTGCATTGCTCGATAAGTTCGAATAAATCGAAAAGGAGTCAGGATGGTAAAGCGATTAATACCGCTGGCTTTGACGCTAATCACGTCAATTACGCCAGCAATAGCCGCAGAGCAGGACCCGTTCAGTTACAACATGCCCTATGGGGTGACATCTACCAGCTATGATGCGTTCGATCTGCACATGCTGCTGTTCTGGGTCTGCGTACTCATCGGCGTGGGCGTGTTTGGCGTCATGGCGTGGTCGCTCATACGACATCGCCGCTCACGCGGTGCCGTGGCCGCCCAATTCCACGAGCACACCACGATCGAGATCATCTGGACCCTGGTCCCCGCCCTGATTCTGATTGCCGTGGCGGTTCCTGCGACCATGGCACTGGTCGCGGCAAATGCCCAGCCCCCCAAGCCTGACGTGATCGTGGATGTCCATGGTTCACAATGGAAGTGGCATTACAAATATCCTGATCAGGACATTGCCTTCTTCAGCAACCTCGCCACTTCCAGCCGCGACGCCAGTCAGCTGGGCGCCAAGGAATCCCCTGCCAGCGCACCGTATTACCTGCTGAACGTCGATCACCCGATGGTCGTCCCTGTCGGCAAGACCGTGCAGATCCGGGTGACCAGCGACGATGTCATCCACTCCTGGTGGGTGCCGCAGCTGGGCTTCAAGACAGATGCGATCCCCGGAAAAATCAACAACATGACCTTCGTCGTCAAGAAAGCGGGCACGTACCGCGGGCAATGCGCCGAGCTATGCGGCGCCGGACATGCCTTCATGCCGATCGTGGTGAAGGCGGTCACGCCAGCGGCATTTGCCGAATGGGTGAACAAGGAAAAGGCGGCCGCAGCCGCATCCAAGGCCGAAGCAGCCGGACCGTGGGACATGAAAACTGCCATGGCACAAGGCGAGAAGGTCTATGGCTCGATCTGCGCCGCCTGTCACCAGGCCAACGGCCAGGGCATCAAGGGCACCTTCCCGGCACTCGACGGCATGAAGCTATCCGTCAAGGACCACATCCATATCGTGGTTCATGGCAGCAAGAAGAATCCGGTCATGCAAGCCTATGGCAAGCAGTTGAGCGATCGCGACATCGCCGCCGTCATCACCTACGAACGAAACGCCTGGAGTAACCACACCGGGGATCTCATTACGCCGAAAGAAGTGGAGGCCGCACGATGAATCAAACAGCCGAACAGGTCATGCAGAACACGGCTGCAGGCGCTTCAATCGATCACGTGGGCCACGCCCATGACGATCACGCCCATCATGGGCCGCGCAAGGGTTGGCTTCGCTGGCTGTTGACCGTCAACCACAAGGACGTGGGGACCATGTACCTGGTCCTCAGTCTGGTGGGTCTGATGGTGGGCGGCATCATGGCGCTGATGATCCGCGCCGAGCTGTTCCAGCCCGGCATGCAGCTGATGCAGCCGCAATTCTTCAACGAACTGACCACCATGCATGGTCTGACCATGATCTTCCTGGCCATCATGCCGGCGCTGACCGGTCTGGCTAACTGGATGGTGCCGCTCCAGGTCGGGGCCGACGACATGTACTGGCCGCGGGTGAACAACTGGGCGTTCTGGGCCATGCCGCCCGCGGCGCTCATCCTCTGGAGCACCTTCTTCATGCATGGCGGCGCGCCGGCCGGCGGCTGGACCTTCTACCCGCCGTTGTCCACCACCTACGGGCCGGAGTCGATCGACTGGATGATCGTCGCGATCCACATCATGGGGATCTCCTCGTTCTTCGGCGCGCTGAACATCATCCTGACCATTCTCAAGCTGCGCACGCCGGGCATGAAGCTGATGGACATGCCGCTATTCACCTGGTCCTGGCTGATCACGGGCTTCCTGCTGCTGCTGGCCATGCCGACCCTGGCAATTGCCGCCACCATGGTGCTGTCGGATCGTCACTGGGGGACGCACTTCTTCGCGGCCAACGGTGATCCCGTGCTGTTCCAGCACATCTTCTGGTTCTTCGGTCACCCCGAGGTCTACATCATGATCCTGCCGGCCTTCGGCGTGATCTCCGAGGTGGTTCCGGCCTTCGCCCGCAAGCCGATCTTCGGCCGCAAGTCGATGATCTACGCCATCGCGGCAATCACGTTCATGTCGACCATCGTCTGGGCGCACCACATGTTCACCGTGGGTCTGCCGGTCTGGGGTCAGCTGTTCTTCATGTACTCGACCATGCTGATTTCGATCCCGACGGGCATCAAGATCTTCAACTGGGTTGCCACCATGTGGCGCGGTTCGATGACCTTCGAGGCACCGATGCTCTGGGCGATCGCGTTCATCATCCTGTTCACCATCGGGGGTTTCTCCGGACTGATGCTGGCCGACGTACCGGCGGACTACCAGTATCAGGACACCTACTTCGTGGTAGCGCACTTCCACTATGTCCTGGTGAGCGGTGCCCTGTTCGCCATCTTCGCCGGCGTGTACTACTGGCTGCCCAAGTGGTCCGGCCGCATGTACAACGAGCGACTGGCACAGTGGCACTTCTGGCTGTCGGTCATTTCCATGAACGTCACTTTCTTCCCGATGCACTTCGCCGGGTTGGCGGGCATGCCGCGCCGGATTCCGGACTACGCGATCCAGTTCACCGACTTCAACATGATCTCCAGCGTGGGTGCCTTCGTGTTCGGCTTCTCCCAACTGCTGTTCATCTGGCTGCTCATCCAGACGATACGCAGCGGCAAGCCGGCACCGGTACGTCCCTGGGATGGTGCGCGCGGACTGGAATGGGTGCTTCCGTCACCGATGCCCTATCACACGTTCACCACCCCGCCGACGGCGAAGCAGATCCATGACGAGGGTCCGCAGGCCTACGAGAAGTGACGGTATTGGAGGAATGCCTGCCAGCCCGGGCGAACCACAGCCCGGCGTCCGGAGCAGATTCCGCCAACCGTTTACACAGGCCATGGCAAGGAGTCAGGCACATTGAAGTCTTTTTTTGCCGAAATGCCGGACTGGATTAGGGGGAACGGGATGCGTTTTCGTCCCGCACGGGTTCAGACCGTGGTGACTGTCCTGCTGTTGCCGTGCTTCATCGCGCTCGGCGTCTGGCAGATGCACCGCGCTGCCGAGAAAAAGCAGTTGTTCGCGGCGGAGGCGGCGGCCGAACAGGCCGCACCGCAATTGCTCGACGCCGCGAGCACAGGCAAGCCCTCGCTGCATGCCCAGGCGCAGGGTCGGTACGACACGCATCACCTCTTCCTGCTGGATAACCGGGTGCGTGACGGTCGGGTGGGGTATTTCCTGCTGGCGCCCCTGCAACTCGGTGGGGCGGGGCCGAATACCAAGGCCGTGCTGGTCAATCTCGGCTGGGTTCCCCAGGGCGAGAGTCGACAGAAACTGCCGAAGGTCTCGGTGCCGGAAACGCCCCAAACTGTGACGGGATTGGCGCTGACCCCGGACGCTCCCCCATTCCATCTGACGAATCGGCAGGAATTTGCTTCCGGCTGGCCGAAAGTCGTGCAAAACGCACAACCCGGCCAACTGGAGAAGGCGCTGGGGTATTCGTTACTGCCCGTCGTGCTGTACCCGGACGGATCGGAGGTGGCCAAGGATCGCAATCGATCCATGCACGCCTTCGGACCCTCTCGCCACTACGGCTATGCCGCCCAGTGGTTCGGGTTCGCGGCGATTCTGGTCGGTATCTACCTTTTGCATGGATTCAAGAGAGCAAAAATCGGAGAAGAAAAACAATGGAAGGCGTAAGCAGCATGTTGCCTCAGCGCAAGATCCCCATCGTCGCCAGCTTGCTGGTGATTTTCGGTCTGCCCCTGCTGATGGCGTGGTTTGTCTTCAATTACTACGGCGATACGTTCCGGGGCGGCCTGGAACACGGCGAACTGATCACGCCGGTCAGGCAACTCGACCCGCCCCCGATGCACAACCTGCAGGGCGGGATGGTGTCCGCCGATCTGTTTCGCGGCAAGTGGACGCTGCTCTATCGCGCCCCGGACGGCGGCAACGCCAATGCAGACGGCGCGATTAGCGCCTGTAACGCAGATTGTCTCGCTCTGATGGACACCCTGCGACGCGTGCGCATCGCCCAGGATCGCTCGATGCGTGAGGTGCAGCGCGTGCTGGTTCTGCCGGCGTCCGCCGCCCAGGTTCCGGGCATCGCGGATCAGTTCGACAAGGGTCTGAACGTCGTCACGGCAACGGACTGGCCGCTGCAGGCGGGATCGGTTTATCTCATCGATCCCCAGGGATTCGTGGCCTTGCGTTATCCCCCGGGTTTCGAGCCGACCGGACTGCTCAAGGACCTGAAGCGCCTGCTCCGTTTGGCGGGCAAGTGATCCACGAAGAGTCCCTATGCCGGATTCGATCAGAACAAAACACAACGCCGCTCGAAAGCGGTAGTACCAGACGAAGGGGAGCCATCCAATGACAACAGTCCGTACCGAAAGCCTGACCCTCGCGCCGCCCTCCGCTTGGCGCTGCTATCTGAAACTGTGCAAGCTCAAGGTCGTCTCGCTGGTCGTATTCACGGCCCTGGTGGCCATGGTGCTCGCGTCGCCACCGGGCAATCTGCCCTGGGTCACCGTATTGGCCGCCACCATCGGGATTGCGCTCGCGGGCGCCTCCGCTGCGGCATTCAACCATATCGCCGATCGCGATATCGATCAGGTGATGGGCCGCACGCAGAATCGGCCCCTGCCCAGCGGCAATATCTCCCGAACTTCGGCCACGGTATTCGCCACCACGCTCGGCGCCCTGGCCATGCTCATCCTCTGGACGATGGTCAACCCGTTCACCGCCGTGCTGACGCTGCTGACGCTGATCGGCTATGCCGTGGTCTACACCCGTTACCTCAAATGGATCGGGCCCCAGAATATCGTGCTGGGCGGGGCATCCGGCGCCGCGCCGGCCATGCTCGGCTGGAGCGCGATTACCGGAACGATCGGCTGGGAGGCGTTTGCCCTCTTCCTGATCATCTTCGTCTGGACCCCGCCGCACTTCTGGGCCCTGGCGGTAGCGCGTCGCGAGGAATACGCCAAGGCCGGCGTACCGATGCTGCCGGTGACGCATGGTGTCCCCTACACCAAGCACAGTATCTTCGCCTATGCCCTGTTCCTCATCCCGGTGAGCTACCTGCCGGTCACCGTGGGACTGAGCGGCCCGTTCTACCTGATCGGCGCGACCATCCTGGGCGGCATGTTCGCCGTTCGTGCCTACAAGCTGATGTATGTCGACAGCGATCAGCTGGCCATGCGCCTGTTCGGCTTCTCGATCACCTACCTGACCCTGCTGTTCGCCCTGTTGCTGGTCGATCATTACCTGCCGGTCCATGGCTGGGCCTGGTAACCGGACCGGTACGATTCCCATGAAGCCGGGCGAATTCAGCCATCAGGCACCGATCCGGAATCCGGCGCGCCCGGATCGGGACATGAGCAGGGTGACCGATCGGTGCTAGACCCCCTCTACCATCAGCTGAGCACCCTTGCGGCATTCCTGCTGCCGTACGAATTCTCCCCGACCGTGCTGACCGTCTGCCTGCTCGCCGGCTGGCTGTACATTCGCGGCCTGCGTCGCCTGAGGCGTCGACCGGGTTGGGGGGCCCTGCTCTTCGGGATCGGGCTCGTGAGCATCTATCTCGTCCTGCAGACCCAGGTGGACTACTACGGGCGGTTCAGCTTCTTCATTCACCGACTGCAACATCTGGTGCTGCATCACCTGGGACCGTTCCTGATCGCGGTGTCCGCCCCGGCACCGATCCTGGAAGCCGGCCTGCCCCTGGCCATCCGTAGTCGTATCGTCGATCCACTCGTGCAGAGCCCGCTGATCCGCGGGCCGTTACGGGTGATCCAGCAACCCTTTGTCGCGGGATTTTTGTTCGTCGCCATCATCTATTTCTGGCTGGAGCCGGACATCCACTTCTACGCCATGCTCAGCCTGCCGCTTTACAACACCATGAACTGGGGCATGGCCATCGACGGGCTGCTGTTCTGGTGGATGATCTTCAACCTGCACCGGCCCGGCGAACCGGTCGCACGCCATTACGGGGTGCGTCTGCTGGTGCTCTTTCTGGTGATGTTTCCGCAGATCGTGCTGGGCGCGTACATCGCTCTGAGTCCCACGGACCTGTTCAGCATTTATGCCTTGTGCGGCCGCGTGCTGCCCATCGGCGAAATGGAGGGACAACATCTCGGGGGCCTGGTGACCTGGATCCCGGCGGCCATGATGAGTGTACTGGGGGCATTGGTGCTCCTGGTGAAATGGACACGAAGGGCGCAGGCCAGCGCGCCGGCGAACGACCCTGTATTTCCTGACCCTTGGCGCGAAGCGGAATCGCCCAAGAATCCGATCGCTGCATCCTGAGGAGAACCTATGCTTTCGACTGGCCTTCACATCCGTTCCGCTGCCCGGATCATTGTCCCTGCCCTGGTTGCCCTGTTGCTTTCACTGACGCTGTCAGGCTGTGGCGGCAAGAAACCGGTCCAATGGCATGCCACGGACATTTCCGGGGTGATGGAACCGCTGACTTTCCACCTCACCGACGACACCGGTAAACCCGTCACCGGCGAGGACTATCGCGGCAAGGTGGTCATGCTGTACTTCGGCTATACCTTCTGTCCGGATGTGTGCCCGCAGACCCTGACCCGGCTGGCCACCGCCCTCAAGGCACTCGGGAAGAAGGCCGAGCATGTTCAGGTGCTGTTCGTCTCGGTCGATCCCAACCGCGACACGCCCAAGGTTCTGCGCGAATACGTCAAGTATTTTTCCCCACGGATGCTCGGACTCACCGGCACTCAGGACCAGCTGCAGGACGTGACCAAGCGGTATCGCGTGGCCTACAGCTACGGCAAGGGCTACCCCGACAAGAACACGTACTACGAAGTCAATCACAGCGCCTCGATCTACATTTTCGACCCCCAGGGCAAGGCGCGGCTGCTGGTCGATCAGCAGGAAACCAGTGCGCAGATCGCCGCCGATCTCAAACAACTGATCGCCGAATCCTGGCCGGGGCAGTAATCTGCCGTTTCGATCGACCGCCTCAGTGACCACGCGTGAATTCAGCATCTGACGACATGAGCCGCCTTCAACAACCCGCCACGAAAGCGCGCCCGACCTGGGTATTCCGCCTGCACGTCTGGCTCGGGGCGCTGCTCCTCATTCCGGTGACCCTGGTCGCGCTCTCCGGCGTGGGGCTGGCATTCGCCCGGGAATTCGAGCGCGTGCTCGCCCCCGATCTGTGGACCGTCTCGGCACTCGGCGAAGCCCAGACGCTGACACCCGCAGAAACACTGCAATTCATCCATCACGCCCGCCCCGAGGATCGCCTGCTGCGGCTGGAAATGCCCGACCGGCCGCAGGACACGATCGTGGCCACCGTGCGGGATTCCCAAGGGCAGGCACAGGAACTCTTCATCGATCCGTACCGGCAACGGATCGTCGGGCAACGTGCGGCCGATACCGACCCCGTGTACTGGCTGGGCCAATTCCATCGATCGCTCAGCCTTGGTCTACCCGGGCGGATCCTCGTGGTGCTCTCGTCACTGGGCGTGATCCTGCTGTTCCTCTCCGGGCGTCTCTGGCGCCGTCGCCGCATGGATGGGCGTACCGTGGCGCTGCACCCTCGACTGGTGGCCATCGCCGCCGGGCTGTGGCTGATCTGCGCCGGCACGGGCGTGCTCGCCGTATTCGCCGGGGACTCCTTCAACCCCCTGCAACCGCCCAGCCAGGCACTGTTTCAGCCCACGCAGGATCTGACCGGTATCTGCGACGCCCAGCAGGTTGATCTGATCTGGTGGCGGGCCGATGGCACCGCCCTGGCCCGATGCGTCGCCCCCGGCAGCGTCGGGCCCTTCGGCCGGAGCTATCGCAGCGGCCCCCGGGAATCGGCCGGACTTTCCGCGGGCGACTGGCTGGCCGCCCTGCACACCGGCGCGATATTCGGCATCGGCGGGCGCGTACTCTGGTTCTGGGGCGTGCTGCTGCTGCCCTTTGCGATGCTCGCGGGCCTGCTGGCCTCGCGAGGCCGGGCACGGCGGGCAGCCCGGAAACCGGACATGACCCGACATCAGATGATTGAACTGGGAGACACCAAAGCGTGAAACGACTGAAACAGCTGCGCATCATGGCCATCGTGACGGTACTGGCCGTGCTGTTCCTGATCTGGGTGGGCAGCACCGTGCGGGCGACCGGGGCCGGCATGGGCTGCCCGGATTGGCCGACCTGCTTCGGCCGCATCGTGCCGCCGCTCAGCGAGGCCGACCTGCCGACCGATTACCGGCAGACCTACGCCCGGCTGGGTTACGACAAGATGCGTTTTGATCCGGTCAAGACCTGGACCGAATACCTCAATCGCCTGACGGGCTCGCTGATCGGCCTGCTGTCGATCCTGACGCTGGTGCTCGCCTTCCTGGCGCGCCGTCACGACGCCCGGCTGCCCTGGCTCGCGGGCGGGGCCTTTTTCCTGGTGGGGCTCAATGGCTGGCTGGGCGCGGTCGTCATCGAGACGAATCTGCATGCAGCGGTGGTCACCACCCACATGATGCTGTCCTTCGGCGTGATTCTGCTGTTGGTCGCCCTGGTCGCGCGGACCTTGCCGACATCCTGCGGCATCGCCGCGGACATCAAGTCACGCTGGTTCCCCGCCCTGCCGCTCGCCACCCTGGTGACCCTGGTACAGACCGGCCTCGGCGCTCAGGTGCGCGAACGCGTCGATCAGATCGGCACGACCGTTGGAGGGCTGCCTGTCGGCACGCACTGGCTGGAGAACATCGGCCCGGTACTGAACATCCATATCGCCGGGGCAGTAGCGGTCGTCCTGGTCAATCTCTGGCTGATCGCGCGGCTGGTCGGCGCCGGGGCGCTGGTGAAACGCGCGCTGGTCGCTCTTGCCCTGATCGTGCTCATCCAGATCCTGCTCGGTCTCATCCTGATCACGCAGAATCTGCCGACCCTTGCCCAGCCGCTCCACCTGTTGGGCGTCGCGATGTTGTTTACCGTTCAGGCGTTCCTGTTGCTGATGCCGACCCGATCCGGCCAAGAAGCGCCCGTGACCTCGCCCGCCGGATCACTCAGCCCAATACGGGTCGAGCCACACCAACCACAGTGATCAGAATGCCCAGCAGCAGATTGGTGGCAATAATCCGGCGGATCGGCACCATGGCCGCTGCCGCATCGGGCCAGCGCTGCTCACGCACGGCGCGATGCAGTCGCCCCACCAGCACGAAGGCGAGCCAGGCGAACAGGATGATCATCACCCAGCCGATGACCTGCATCGCCACGAGATAGCCCGGTCCCGGCAGACCGCCGAACCGGATGTAGAGATCGGCATAGCCCGTCACCACCAGCGTGGTGACGAACACCCAGACCCAGGGGAAGAACCGGGCGAATACCGCGCTCCACAATTGCAGGCGCGGCGGCGGCTCGAGCATCGTGCTCACCGGTCGCAGCACCATGAAGGCAAAGAAAATGCCGCCGATCCAGAGGATGGCGGCGAGGCTGTGCAGAATCGAGATCAGCGCATTCATCAGGGCGAACATCGGGGCATTCCTTGGTAGTCCATGTCGGATGACGTAAAACGGAAGGACCGAGTATGGCGCGCCGCCCGGCATTTGCAACCGGAACGGGGCGCCCGCAGCCCGTCAGGCTGCGGCGTAGGGCAGACCTTCCTCAATCGGCAGTTCGGGATCGCGCGACCACTCGTTCCAAGAACCGAAATACAGCTTCACGTTCTCGACGCCCGCCGATTTCAACGCGACCAGGGTGTTGGATGCCCGCGCGCCCTTGAAGCAGTACAGGTACACCGGCGTGTCCTTGGTGATGCCCACGGTCGCGCATTCGGCCAGCACTTCCTCGGGCGCCTTGAACATCGGTACGGAACCCGGCTTCATCAGGCGATACCACTCGATCCAGACCGCGCCCGGCAGGCGACCCTTGCGGGGGCAGAAGTCCTTGCCGTAGGGCGAAGAGCTGGTACCGATCCATTCGTCGATGTCGCGCACGTCCAGCAGGACGGGGCCGTCGCCGCCGAGCGCCGCCAGCACTTCCTCCTTGCCGATCATCAGATCCGTGCCGGTGTCTTTCAGCGGGAAGGCCGCCGGGGTCGGCGTCGGTACCTCGGTGCTGACCGGCAGCTTCTCCGCCAGCCAGGCCTGATAGCCGCCGTGGAGAATCTTGACCTTCGGGTAGCCGAGATAGCTCAGCAGGAAGTAGCCGCGGCAGGACATGCCGAAACCGGTATTCATCGCATCCTCGTAGATCACCGCGGTTTCCGCACCGGAAAGCCCTGCCTTGCCGAAGGTTTCGGCAAACTTGGTCTTCAGCTCGGCCAGGCCCTCCGGCGTCGAGGTCGCCAGGAAGGTGAAGATGTCGTGAATGTTCACGGCACCGGGGATATGCCCGGCGGCATAGGCATCCGGGTTGCGGGCATCGATCACGACGGTCGGCTCGGCACCCATCAGGGTGTTCAATTCGGCAGCGGTCAACAGAACTGAGCTCATGGCGATTCTCCTCAAAGGATGGTCAGGGGTGGGGGGTCAGGCAGCGGAAACCAGGGAAGATGCGGCAGCGATCAGGGTGCCTTGCAGGCCGTCGCTCTGCGTGACGCAGCGACCGGTCAGCGCATAGCCGGCCAATTGCTGCTGCACCAGAAAATCCATGCGGCAATCGGCACCATCGGCACCATCGGCACTTTTCTCATGCCAGCCGCCGAGGTCGGCAACGCTGAGGTCCGGCGGGCAGAGATTGAGCGGCAGGCTCGGCGTCTTCACGCGGATGGCGACCGGCAGCCGTTCGAACGGGCGATACTCGCCGCAGAGCGTGGCGGCCACCGTCTCGGCCTGTCGGCGGATCGGTTCGATGTAGAAGTAACTGCGGCCGTCGACTTCGGCGCAGTCGCCCACGGTGAAGATATGCGGGTCGCTGGTGCGCATGTCCGCCGCCGTCGCGATGATCCCGCGGTTCACCCGCAGGCCAGCCTTCCGGGCCAAATCGACGTTGGGCACGAGGCCCATGGCCGAGATCACGAGGTCCGTCTGCAGCGCGCCGCCATTGTTCAGCAGGGCCAGATAGCGACCGTCGTGTGGTTCCAGGGAGGCCAGACTCACGCCGGGCATGAAGGCGATGTCCTTGGCCTTCAAGGCTGCCAGCAGACGGGCGGCCACGGGCGGTGGTGCCAGGCGGCCCAACAACTGATCGCCAATATCGAGCAGGGTCACGGCATGACCGCCGGCCCGCAGATCTTCGGCCAGCTCCACGCCGATCAGGCCCGCGCCGATCAGCGTGACGTGCTTGGGCCCGCCCTCGAGGCGTTCGCGCATCCGCCGATAGCTCGCGAGATCGTTGACCCGCAGAATCTCCTCGGCTGCCTCCCCGCCGAAATCGCGCCGGCGTTGGCTGGCACCCAGGGCCAGCACGAGCTCTCCGTAATTCACGCTGCCGCGCGGCGTCACCAGTCGGCGCGCCTCGGGCTTGATCGACATGATCCGGGTGAGCGCCTGCAGGGTCATGTTCAGCGACTTGGCCTTCACCGCGCCGGACATCTCCACGAGCTCGTCCGCGCCGCGCCCCTGGCCGATCGCCATCGACAGGGCCGGCTTGGGATAGACGCAACCGTCGTCGGCGGTGATCAGGGTGATCGGCCGATCCGGATCCCGCGCCCGGATCTGCTCAGCCACCGTCCAGCCGGCCACGCCGCTACCCACGATCACCACGGCATCCGATCCGCCCACCTGCCCTTTGGCCCGGCGCGGCCGCGCGGTCGGGGCACTGGCGGCGCGCTGGGCGGCATATTCGTCCAGGGTAATGAAATCGGCCTTGGTCACGCCGCACAACGGGCAGGACCAATCGTCCGGAATATCCTCGAAGCGGGTGCCGGGCGCGATACCGCTGTCCGGGTCTCCCTCCTTCTCGTCGTAGATCCAGCCGCAGACCGTGCAGATCCAGCGCGGTTTTTCGGCATCCGTATTCGTCGTCATGATGGCTCCAGTCTCTCCCCGGTTCGGTCCCGAATCCGCGAAGGGCTCGGGAGGGTTTCCACCAAGGTTGGTCGTTGTAATGTCAGGCGGCGGCCAACACATCCAGCTCCTTGCGCAGGTGCTTGATGGCCGGCGTCACGATGGCGACGAAGTAGGCCTCGCGCAGCTTGCGTTGTGCCGGGGCGTCGTGCAGGTAGCCGCTGGCGCCCGTGTGCAGCATCGCCGCGTTCGCCGCGCGCAATGACAGCTCCGAGCCGAGCAGCCGTGCCTCGAGCACGCTGCGCATGAAGTCCTTGTCCGTGTTGAACACGTCTCCTGCCAGGGCTTCGATCAGCTCGCGGGCATCCTCGAGTTCCTCGCGCAATTCGTCCGGACGGTCGTCGAGATAGCAGTTCACGTGGGCGAAACGGGGTTCGACCGCTTCGCACAGATTGATGCAGCCCTCGATCACCCCCGTCGCCATGCCGGTCTGCAGCAGCACGAAGCCGGCCTTGATCTTCTTCAGGTAGGGCAGCAACGGATCGCCGAGCACATGGCTCTTGGGCACGCGCACATTGTCGAACGACAGTGCGTAAGTCCCGGTGCCCTCCATGCCGCAGAACTTGGCGAGCTGCTTCAGCTCCATGCCCGGCCAGCTCGTGTTGACCATCGCCATCACGTCGCGCGGGTTTTCCCCGCCCACCTTGAAGATGGAGCCAAACCAGTGGTCGACCCCGAGATTGGAAACCCAGGGCAGCGTGCCGTTCAGGATGAAGGCATCCTCGGTTTCCTCGGCCGAGATCAGCAAGGGCTCGATCCCGGCCAGATATTTCATGGGATTGGACAGCGCCGTGCCGCCCAATGCCTCGCCGGAAGCCAGCTTGGGCAACAGCGTTTCCTTGAGGTATTCGTTGCCGGACATCTCGATGTACCAACAGGCCACATCCTGCGCCCACACCATGAATCCGGTGGACATGCACTCCTGGGAAACGATATCCATGGCCGTCAGCGCTGCCTGGATATCGACCGTACCGCGCCCGTTCTGCGACGGCAGATGCTGCCGGAACGTACCGGCCGCACCCAGGGCCCGCAGCACTTCGGCCGGGTAATAGCCCTCGTCGATCTTCAGGGTCAGCGGCGCCAGCGTCTCCCGCACCACCGCACGAATGGCATCGAAATCGGGCGCGCTGCCCTGTCCAGCGACCGGAGCGGTCGTCGGCGCGGGTGCGGTGATCGAATCAACCATGTTCATGATGTGCTTCCTCAAAAAAACAGCGATCGCCCGGCGACCGAAAGCGGGTTACAGCAGATCGCAATCCAGCGCGACGGGACGGGTCATCGTGTTGGCCACCGGCGACCACTTCTTCGCATGCTGCAGCAGCGCGTCCTTGGCTTCGTCGGTCATCGGCTCGAGGGTTTCCATGTCGAACTTCACGCGGATCGCGGTGAAGCCCAGTGGCTTGTTCTCGTCCAGATCGCCGGTACCCCAGACGGCCGTAACGTTGATGTCGCCTTCCAGATGCAATTCGAGCTTGGTCAGCTTGATCCCCTGTGCGGTGGCGTTGGCATGCACGCCCACGGCGAGGCAGGCGCCCAAGGCGGCCAGCAACGCTTCGGAGGGGTTCGGTGCGGTGTCTTCGCCCAGCAGATGCGGCGGCTCGTCGACGATCACCGGATCGAGGCTGCGGATATAAGTGAGGTTGCGGAACTGGCCTTCGCAAACGGTCTTGGCTTTCAGGGTCACGACGTTATTGGGATTGGCACGACCTTTTTCGCCGAGGGCGGCCAGACCCTGCTTGTCGATTTCACGCAGGGCTTGGCGAACGCAGGCGGGGGCAACGGGCTCTTGGAATTCGGTAGACATGAGACTTCTCCGGTCAAAGTGATCAAAGGGTTTATCGGACGAATACCCCATTGCATCGTCCGTGCCAGATCACACCGAAGTACGCCACAGCGCCATTTCAGGCGTTTTTACGCCATTTTTGATCGCCCATGATCCCGCCATCCCAGGCCGAAGTCGCCACATTGTTAACAATTGATCGGACATTGTCCGGTCGACCGGACAATCTGCCCGCTCGCCTCCGGGAAAATCGCCCGACTCGCCCAATTCCCGGGCAGTCATCGCCCCCCGGCATCCATGAAAATTCAGCACTTCCGGATCGCTTCCGGAGCCAATTTCTGCCGCACAACCGCAGTGCAACAAGGGTCCGGTCAAATCGTCGCTATCCGCAATATTCCGGCATTGCACCGATTGGCAAGGTTTTTGAAAGAGAAACAGACGAGGCACCACCTTGGTGCTGTACACCTACCCCAAGAAGACCCGGAGAACGCACGCCATGATGACCAAAGAAGCCCTGACCGCCCTGATCCTGGAAAAGAAGGAAGCCCTGTCCCTGAGCTGGGAAGCCATTGCCAGCGGCATCGGCCTCTCCCCCGTATTCGCCGTCTCCGCCTGCCTCGGCATGAACAGCCTGAAGGAAGAGCCGGCCAAGAAACTCGTCACCCTGCTCGAACTGCCGGCCGACGCCCTCGCCGCCCTGATGGCCTGCCCCACCAAGACCTGGGACAAGGTGATCCCGACCGACCCGCTGATCTACCGCTTCTACGAAGTCATCGGCGTGTATGGCCCGACCATGAAAACCCTCATCCACGAGAAGTTCGGCGACGGCATCATGAGCGCCATCGACTTCAGCATGCATATCGACAAGGAAGAAAATCCGGCCGGCGACCGCGTTGTCGTCACCATGAACGGCAAATTCCTGCCTTACAAGTCCTGGTAAGTCGTTCCGAAAGGGGCAGCCTGCTTCAACCAACACGGGCGCCGCAAACAAAAAACCTCCGAATCCGTCGGAGGTTTTTTTCATACAATCCCGCTATCCATGTAGGTTGGGGTAAGCGCAGCGCACCCCAACAATCCCAACAATTCCATGATTTCTCCGTAGATTGGGCCAAACTCCACCCAACGCAAACATCGGTCGGAATCACCGTTCCCCAAAGACACCCTCGATACCCACGGCCCCACCCCACCCGCGCGGAACCACGCCCGCCGAAACATATCGATGGATGCTGGAATACGGCCAAACCTCCGGCAGATCCACATACCCATGCTTCACCGGGTTGTAATGGATGTAATCCACATGCCGTGCAAAATCGTCGTCGTTCCGAATCGCATGCTCCCAATACCGACGTTGCCAGATACCCCGCTCGCCTTTGGCACTCCGGCTCGCGGAGATGGTTTCGCCTTTAGGCACGTTTTTGGAAAAAGCCGCCTTGATGAGCATCCACCGGGATGCGTAATCCGCGTCGCCTGATGGCAGCGTCCAAATCGCATGCAGGTGATCGGGCATGACCACGAAGGCATCGATCTCAAACGGATGCCTGTGCATCACGGTATTCACCACCTCGCGCAACACATCCACATGCTCGACCAACAATCGCCGACGCCGATCCGCCAGATTCACGGTGAAGAAATAAGTGCCGCCTGCCAGGCGGGCGCGCCGGTATTGCATCCTCGCAATCCTCATTCAATCCTTCGGGAAAACCCGGCACGAGCCGGAGACGAAAACGTGTTGGGGTGCGCGTTGCTTACCCCAACCTACAAACACCATACGGCAAAAGGCCGCACCATCAGCCAGACCACGCCGTAGGTTGGGGTAAGCGAAGCGCACCCCAACAATCCCAACAAACCATGCCTCCCCCGGAGCACCGTAGGTTGGAGAAACGAAGCACAGCCCGTAGGTTGGGGTAAGCAACGCGCACCCCAACAACCAATGCCCCGCCCAAGCCCCCGCCTCAATCCGCGGCGGCACCGTCGAACCAGCCCCCGGTTTCCAGGTGATTGAGCACCCCCTGCATCGCCATGACCACCGCCTGATCGCGCACGGCCAGCCGATCGCCGGAAAAATGGAACTTCACCGACATGAACGACGGCCCCGGCCGCCGATCTGTCCCTGCCTCGCCCACGCGGGAAGCGGATGAGGCCACTGCAGCCTGCCCCCGAAACCGCCAGGCAATCCAGACCGTCCCCACCGGCTTCTCGGTGCTCCCGCCCCCCGGCCCGGCAATACCGCTGATGGCCACCGCATAATCCGCCTCGGCCCGTTCCAGCGCCCCGGCCGACATCGCGGCCACGCACGGGCCACTCACCGCCCCGTGTTCCGCGAACACCGCCGAGGGCACACCCAGCAGGCGCATCTTCGCGGCATTGGTGTACGTCACCCAGCCACATTCGAACCAGGCGGAACTACCCGCAATCGCCGTGATCGCCTCGGCCAACCCGCCGCCAGTGCAGGATTCGGCGACGCACAACGTCCGCCCCGCATCCTGCAACGCATGGCCCAGGCGTTCGGACAGGGCAAGCATTGCCGCACGATCCAGCGGCTTTGGAGGAGAAGATTCGTCAACCATACCGATATGTCTCGCTTTACAGGTTCCATGGGAACGGAGGCTCGTCTTTTGTCGTGCCGCTCAACGATCGAATCGCCAATCATGCACATGGGCGCACCGCTGAATGGGTATTCACGCCATCAGGATACCGGTGCGTTGCCAGGCGATAGAATATCGCCAAGTGTATCGCCGCCAGAAGCGGCACCAGGAATGCCGGAATCAGAAGCCAGGGCAGGCTGGTCATGAGGGCCGTGCCAGGTTCGACGAAAATCAGTTGCGTGGGGCCCGGTGTCGACACGGCACCAAGACCGACTGCCAACACCAGATCGAGCGATCCGAAAGTATTCCAGATCCACAGGGCTGTGCGCCCCGAACGCCCTGCTTGATGATGCAGCCACCAGGCCAGCGGCACGGCCGCCAGGCCCGTCAGCACATCCCCCCAACCGGCCAGCGGGGCAAAAGGCGCGGGCAACCGTCCCGCCGTATACAAGATGAGGAACAGCACGCCGAGCACGCGGATCGCATGCAAGGCCACGATCAGTTCTAGCGGCACCGACTGCAAAGCCAAACGCCCGTCGGGACTGCGTAACACCAACACGACAAGCACCACGATCGGCAGTACGACGGCTACACCGAGACCAGGCGTCCCTAGCCCGCTCGGATAGGAGAGTATTCCCGTAGCGGCCATCCCCACAACGAACACGAACCACAGAACCAGGCCAGCGGCAATTCGGAGCCGCACAGACATCGTCTGACCGAATCCGACCGAGACTACCGCGATCGCAATAGCCGCGCTGGCAGTCAAGATACTGGAAGCAAGCAAATCAATCGACATGATCAAACCCTCCCGAAACACATAAAAACAGACAGAGCGAAAAATCACTCATCCCGAGCACATACCGTCGCCCCACCGTATCGCGAACGACCGAACCAACGGTGGACTCGATGGCGGTAATCGCCATACGGCCCACCAAACAGCGTCGCCAGTGCCCGTTCCTCCGGCAGAATCTGCAAGAAGGTCACCACCACCACGAATAGCGGCGGCACGAGCAGCCCGACCAGATTGCCGAGCCAGATGGCCCAGCCGGTCAGAAGCAGCAGCAAGCCCAGATACATCGGATTGCGCGTGAAAGCGTACGGCCCGACAGTCACCAGCTGGCTCGCCCTGTAGGGATCGCGGGGATCGATGGTGGTGTGGACGTGTCCGAACACCCGGGCCGCCCAGGCAACCAGCGCCACCCCCAGTATGCCCATGCTGATCGCAGCGATACCATTCATCCAGCCCAAACCACCGACAACGGTCGCCTGAGGCAGAAACCGGTGCAGGCCATAGATCAGCACACCAGCCACCGCGGCATAGATGGGTGGCGGAACGCGCGTCCTGAACAGTGAGAACCTCATCCCGAACCCTCCCGATGTAACCCACCCGACACACTGGTACCGATCAGTACCAGCAAAGTCATGCTAAGGTACCAATCGGTACCAAGTCAACCGAAAAAACCTAGGAAGTCGACAATTGAATCAAACATCCGCGGACACCCTCGACCGGAACCCCGACCAGAACCCGGACAAAATCCATGCGCGCCAACGCATCCTCGATGCGGCTTTGGCCGAATTCACCCGCCGGGGCTACGCCAAAGCCTGCACTCTCGCGATCGCCACCCGCGCCCGTGTATCCAAACGGGACCTGTATGCTCTGGTCGGAAAAAAGGAAGACATGCTACTGGCCTGTATACGGGAACGAGCCCAGCGGTTCCGCCTGCCCGCCAACCTGCCTGAACCCACGGACCGGACCATCCTGGAGAAGCTACTTGCGACGTTTGGCACCCGCCTCCTGCACGAAGTCACCGATCCCGCCGTTATTGCCCTATTCCGGCTGGCAATCGCCGAAGCAACACGCGCACCGGAAGTGGCCCAAACACTCAATGGCGTCGGCCGCGGGTCAAGCCGGGCCATTCTGGGTGAGCTGCTGAAACAAGCGCGTGACGCCGCGCTTGTCGAAGGGGATACGACCGAACAGGTAGAATCCTTCCTGGCCCTGCTCTGGGGCAACCTGATGCTCGATCTATTGCTTGGCACCAGCGAACGCCCCGACGAAACGGCGCTGGCCCAGCGCGCCCGTCACGCCAGTGATGCCTTTCTCAGGCTCTACCCGGCGCCCGATCGGCCCCCAACGCAGAAGTGATTCTCGATAGCGTCACCCAAAAGAGGCTTGGGGCACTTCGCTCAGTTTACGGATGAACTCACGCGCCAATATCGCCATCCACATAAAACCAGCGCCCGTCCACCCGCTCGAACCGGCTGCATTCCTGCAACCGCTGCGCCTTGCCGCCGCCCACCCGCCAGCGGGCCAGGAAACATACCTCGCCGTGCGTATCAGCCGCACCGCCCGCCGCGACTTTGTCGATCCGCAGGCCCAGCCACTTCACCGGCTCACCCTCGTCGAGGTCCAACTGGGCCGGCCGGGTGCGCTCGTGCCAAGTGTCGAGCAGATAAGGCGCATGGGCCTGGGTGAACGCCGTATAGCGCGAGCGCATCAACTGCTCGGCCGTCTCGGGCAAGGCACCCGCATCGATAAACCGACCGCAGCAGGCGGCATACGCCTTGCCGGAACCACAAGGGCAGAGAGATTCAGCCATCGTTGCGCAACGCCTTGCCCGCCAGGGTCGGTTCCTTGTCCGTGCGGGTTTCGAGCTTGAGATAACTCACGAGCCGCACGCTACCCTCGCGATGCAACACCGCGTGCACCTCAGCCACCGCCGCCAAAATTTCGTTCAATTCGCCTTCGATGTTCGTGCCGGAAGCATGGGTCTCGACCAGGAAATCATGCGCCGTCAACAACGCCACCACGCGCGTGACCTCCTCCCGTACCGACACCCCATTGCCGATGGGGATGACTTGCAGTTCAGCGGTGGCTTTCATGTCAGATTTGTCTCCGGAGTTTGTTGTTTAACGATCCTTATTCAGCTGGAGCCAAAAAATAAATTGGCCTTAATGGGAGTGCATCGCGTTTATCCAACACCACCTGATCTTGGTATTCGATCCATAAATCGACTAACCGCTGCCGATTAATGAGCGTGACTCGCCGCCGCTCTTGATGCCGAGCCAGGTCCGTCGCGTCTTTAGAAAAACCACCCGTAGTAACAAAAATCCCGACATCGTCTTCGTTAATCAAGGCGAGGAAGGAACGCAACTCCTCAACGCCAATCGTATCCTTGCGGCGCTTTACCTGAACCTTTATACGCGGAGGCTTTGTACCGAGCGGATCGCTATAAGCCACAATGTCGAGACCCGCGTCTTTACCGGGTGGCGATACCCAATTCACGTGATAACCCATCGCTTCCAGAAGCGCGGCGACCATATCCTGCAAATCATAGGGATCAATATTTTCCAGATAAGCAACTATTTCCTTCCAAGCCTGCTCTTCGGCTTCTTCGAATGTGATGGTTGCGTCTCGCTCATCCTCGGGTTCCTCCGGTGTCGCAGCGACGGGCGTGCTTCGGCGCCATTTCCAGTAGAGCCGCGATGCTTCACGGTAAAAGGCTTCAGGTTTGGGGTAGGTGATTAGCGCTTCCTGGCCAATTTCTGTAATCGACCAAGTACCTTTGCTCTTGGTCATCCATCCAGCCTTCACTGCATCGACGGTGGCAAATCTTAGAATCTTGTCGAAACGTCTGCCGCCCGTCTCGTACGCCCCTGCCTCGTGTTCGGTAAGTTGGAGCCGCGAAGCGGCGGCGTCAATTGCGTCACGGGCCGCGATACCATCCGGGTGCTCAAGCAATACGTGGAACAGCGTTTGCAACAACAGACCGGTTCGCTCTCTGGTTATACCCTTTCCCATGTCACCTCTCCCTTATCCATTCGCCCACTCATCAGACAACCGTTCCGCCTGCTCCAGCACCAACCGGATCGCCTCATCCTGCTTGTCTGGTGGATATTTATAGCGGCGTAGCGTGATGCGCACGAGGTTGCGCAGCCGGGCACGCACGCTTTCGCGTTTCTGCCAGTCCACGGTGGTGCTGTTGCGGAGTTTTTCCGTCAACTCGAAGGCGATCTTTTTCAGCACCTCGTCACCCAACTCTCGAACGGCACTTTCGTTGTCAGTCAGGGCATCGTAGAAAGCGAGTTCCGATTCGTTGAGGCCCAGGTTTTCGCCGCGCTTGGCTGCCTCGCGGAATTCCTTGGCCATCTCGATCAATTCTTCGATCACCTGCGCGCTTTCGATGGCTCGGCTGCGGTAACGGTTCAAAGCCGCCAGCAGGCGATCGCTGAATTTCTTTTCCAGAATTACATTGGTTCGGCTGCGCGATTTGATTTCATCATTGAGCAACTTTTGCAGCAGCTCGACAGCAAAATTGCGTTGGGGGAGTTCACGCACCTCTTCCAAAAAGGCGTCGGACAGGATGCCAATATCCGGCCGATCCAACCCAGCCAGTTTGAAAATATCGTCCACACCCTCGGCAATAACAGCGTTATCCAGAATTTGTTTGAGGACGGCATTCTTTTTGTCTTCGGAGAGTTTCTTGTCGGTCTCCGTTGCCTTGGCGATCACACTCTTGATGGCCTGGAAGAAAGCGATCTCTTCCCGTAATTCAATGGCCTCATCCAGAGTGCCACACAGCGAAAACGCTTTGGTAATCGCAACCACCACATCGGCCCAGCGCTTCTTGCCATCGTCTAGTCCCAACACGAAGTTGGCGGCCGGAAGGAGCAAGCTGGTCGCATGGGTGCGATACGCCGCATAGTCGAAGCCGTGCAATAACCCACGCGCCACGTCCATCAGTTCCTTGAGCTTGGCTAATGCTTCCGCCGAGTCGAGCGTCGGCTGGCCTTTGCCGCGACTTTCCGTGTAAATCTTCAGCGCCCGGCGCAGTTCGGCGGCGATACCGATGTAGTCCACCACCAGACCACCTTCCTTATCGCGGAACACACGGTTCACGCGCGCGATGGCCTGCATCAGGTTGTGATCACGCATCGGCTTGTCGATGTACATGGTATGCAGGCACGGCACGTCGAAGCCGGTGAGCCACATGTCGCGCACAATCACCAGTTTGAGTGGGTCTTTCGGGTTCTTGAAGCGCTTTTCCAATTGCTTCTTGGTGGTCGTGTTGTAGATATGCGGTTGCAACAGCTCCTTATCCGCCGCAGAACCGGTCATGATGACTTTGATCGCCCCCTGCGCCGGGTCGGTACTGTGCCAGTCTGGTCGCAATGCCACGATGGCGTTATAGAGATGGGCACAAATATCGCGGCTCATGCCCACAATCATGCCCTTGCCTTCCACAGCCGCATTGCGCGCCTCGAAGTGTTGCACGATGTCCGCGGCAACTTCGCGGATGCGCGGTTCTGCCCCGACCAACTTCTCCAAAGCGGCCCACTTGCTCTTACCCGCCTCACGGAGCGCGATACTTTCTTCATCCTCGAAGATTTCTTCGACCTGATCGCTAAGCTGTTCGATCTCCAGCTTATTGATATCCAGCTTGGCCAACCGACTTTCGTAGTAGATCGGTACCGTAGCGCCGTCGTCCACAGCATCCTGAATGTCATAGACACTCACATAGTCGCCAAACACCGAGCGGGTATCCTTATCGCTGGACTCCACCGGCGTACCGGTAAAGCCCACGAAGGTGGCATTAGGCAAAGCATCACGAAGATGCTTGGCAAAACCGTATTTGTATTTACCCGATTTCTTGTCGAGCACGGCACGGAAGCCATACTGCGAGCGGTGCGCCTCGTCGGCAATGACGACGACGTTTGTTCGCTCCGTCAAACGTGGGAACTGATCTTCATCTTTGTCGGGCGAGAATTTTTGCACTGTCGTAAAAATGATGCCGCCGGATGGACGCCCATTCAGCAGTGTACGTAGCTGCTCCCGGTCTTCCGCTTGTTGCGGTGTTTCCTTCAGCAATGCTCGCGCACCGGCAAAGGTCTGGAACAACTGCCCATCCAGATCGTTGCGATCGGTGACCACGACAATCGTCGGGTTGCGCATCTCCGGCTGCTGCATCAACTTGCCGACAAAGCACACCATCGAAATGCTCTTACCCGAACCTTGGGTATGCCAAACGATACCGCCCTTGCGCGAGCCGGGCACGACCCGCTTGCCATAATCAGCACGTTCCTCAGCAACCGCATCTGGCGCAATCACCGTAGCCGCAACTACCGTGGCCCGCACGGCCTCCCGCACGGCATGAAACTGGTGATACCCGGCGATCTTCTTGATGATGCCGTCGTCGCCCTGCTCGAACAGAATGAAGTAACGCAGATAGTCCAACAGCAACTCGGGCGCGAAGAAACCTCGCACCATTTTCTCCAACTCAAACTCCAGCAGTGGCCGGTCGTTTTCGTTTCTCAAGGTGCGCCATGGCATGAACCGCTCACGATCGGCAGTGAGCGAGCCCACGCGCGCGTGCAGACCATCCGAAATCACCAATGCTTCATTGAACACAAAGAGATCGGAAATTTCTGCCTTATAGGTTTCGATCTGGTTGAAGGCCGACCAGATATCCGCTTGCTCAGTTGCCAGATTCTTGAGCTCAATCACCGCAATAGGAATGCCATTGATGAAGCACACCAAATCCGGGCGGCGCGGTTGCTTGGTGCCCTGCACCGTGTACTGATTCACCACCAGAAAGCGGTTTTGCTCCAGGCGCTCGAAGTCAATCAGCCGCACGCGGTCACCGCGTTTCTCGCCATCGCCTTCCACCTCCACCGGCACACCGTCGAGCAGCGTCTCGTGGAAAGCGCGATTGTTCAGGATCAGCGAGGGGTGCCCCGGCTTGGCAATCTGGTGTAGCACCTCATCCAGCGTTGCCTCCGGAATCCCCGGGTTCAGGCGATGCAGCGATTCCTTAAGCCGGCCCGTCAGCAACACCCCACGGTAGTCCTCGCGCTCGGGGATATCGCCGTCCGGCGCGATATCCGGTCCGTGACGGTATTCCCAGCCGGAATCCTGGAACCAGGTGATG
Source organism: Halothiobacillus diazotrophicus (assembly GCF_001663815.1). NCBI lineage: Bacteria > Pseudomonadati > Pseudomonadota > Gammaproteobacteria > Chromatiales > Halothiobacillaceae > Halothiobacillus > Halothiobacillus diazotrophicus. Next base: position 2,525,663 of record NZ_CP016027.1, on the reverse strand, counting down.
GCGAGTTGTTCGAGATCATCTTCGGTCATCGCGTGTCCGGCCAGAGTTTGCATCTAAATAAGAAATCCGTTAATAATCAGTTAACTATGAAGCCAACCCATACAACAGTGGCTCGGCTCCTAAATGACGTTTCTAGCCCTCAAGCTTGACCCAGGGCTAGCCGATATCTAGAATGTCGTCAGTCTCATCCACCAAGTGTGGAAGGAGCATCCGAAGCCCTGCGGTAGCAATGCCGTGGGGCTTCAGCCATTTTGGGATTCCCAAAACGCCGTCCATTCCGCTTCAAAAGTTGCTCTACGGTGCGACCTCAGCTCTGCGTAAGCGGTTTTCAGCACGTAGTAATCGCTACGTTTGGCGAGCACCACCGCAAAATCATGTGCCTTGGCCCATATCACCACATGGGTGTTGCCCTGCCGTTGGTTCTCCCACCACAAGAAACCGTCATTTCCTGCATTCTCAATTACCCATCGAATCCAGCGAATGCGCTCGCATCTCCGTAAATCGGGAATTCGGTCATCTTCATTTCGATTGTTCCGATCCGGCGCTTCCGAAATCGTATGCCAGAAGCTGTAGCCCTTCCCTCGCGTTTCCGGCCGAAACTGGGCACTCACCCGCATCCCGCGAAACTGCACACCCACGCGCACAAAGCTATCCAGAAACGCCTCGTAAATCCTGTCCTCATAACTGGCCCAGTCGCCCTCAAAAGGCAGCAGATCTGGCGGCTGGCTCATAGTTCCGCCTTGGACCGCCAAACCAGCAAATTGAATTTCTCGACGCGTGGCGGTGTAGAACGCAGCAGATCGTGCCCGCTTCGCTCCCGTATGCGTTGAATGACGGCCTGCTTCGCAGGAGAGCCATCCAGGTTGCGATGCAGGTGAGACAAAGCGCCAATCATCAAATCTGCGATCTGGAGTAGCGGCACATCGTGTGAGTGCACCTGCTCGATGGACGCGATTCGCTGTCGGTCGAAATCGTAGTGCCTGTTGCACAGCACTTCATGGAGCTTCCGCACCTTCGTCTGTCCGCGCGTATCCTTGATGTCAAGAAACACACGGAAGCAATGCTGATCGTCCACCAGATGCGTCAGCAGCAGATACCACATCTTGTAGTAGAAATCGTCATGCGACTGATTGAATCGTCCATGATCCAGTACCGCCTTTTCCGGCACGACAACGGCGCGAAAACGCAGCAAAGGTTCGTCGAAAAAAAGGTCCACGAGCGCGAGATAGAAATCGAGTCCAGCCGGTGAAATCTTGGTCCACTTGATCTCGAAGGTGGGGGGCAAACCGAACTGGTCACGAATGGCTTTGACCTTGCGCCCCAGCGCTGCCCGGTGTGATGCAGAGCACCATACGGCGCCGAGCACCATCGACTTCTGATGATCGTGCTCCAGGTGGCAGGATTCATCGCAATAGATATGGATTACATCGTTCATGCGATCGCCTCCGTCATCTTTTCATCTTGTGGCACGCGCAATTCGCCGGAGAGGAGTTTGGGAAGGAGCGTCTCGCGGATGTTTTCCAAGGCCTGAGACTCTTGTTTGTTAGCAAACAATCGATCTCGCAAGGGCTCAGCAACGCGATCAAAAGCTTGCCGTAACTCATCCGGCGACCAAGCAACCGGCAAACGATAGACATTGTTTCTGTTAAGCCCGGGCACCGCAGCATCTGTATTCATGCGGTCAAGGCCAAGCGTCTGCAAAAGGTAATAGCAATAAGTCAGTTGGACCTTAGGTACTACATAAAAAACGGTGTCGATTGGAAAGAACGACCGATCTTCCCAATAGAGGCTACCGACTGTACCTTTACGTCCAACAATTATTCCGGGGCCATCTACCAAATGTACGCTGTGGTATCCAGTTATTCCGCCTGATCCATAGACTGGCACTGGCCCGTCAATGCGATCACTCGCTTTGAGTGCTTTTCCGTAGGCAAGCTCCATGAAGTCGTCCACACGCTTTTGCTCCCACCCCTCGGGAATCTCGCCGAGTTCGGAATCGACGAGGCGGTCGGGGAAGAGGGCCAAGAGGTCGGGGGTGAGGTGCAGGCGTCGGCAGATGGATTCGAGCGGTTCGCCGTTGGCCTTGGCGCGGACGGGGTCGAAGTCGACGAACCAGGATTTGAAGATCGCCCGCGCGATGCCCTCCAGCGTTTCGTTCATGCGGCGGTTGAGTTCGATCTTATCGTCGAGGGTGCCGAGGGTGTGGGCAATTTCACGTTGTTCGCCCAGAGGAGGAACCGTAATAGGGAAATCTGGAAAGTCGATTAACGGAATTCTGTCAACGGTGCTCCCATGAACCGTTCTAGAACGCAAGAATGCCTGAAATGCGGGGCTCAGATATTGATACAAGAAGAATCTTGAATCGAGCACAGTCTCTTTAGTGCGCACAAGCCCCATGCGGCGTCCTAAACAGCAACGAAGACCATCTGGAATTAGTGCAGCCTCACCAAGGCGGGTCTCATAGGAAAACACAACATCACCGGGGCTTGGTGTTACACGGCGAGTCCAGGTGATGAAGTCTTCTTCCGACAAATGTTCAACATTGGAGAGATTCAGCCGACCATGGTCAAGCGAGGTTATGCCCAGGAAAATTGGCCCGGTTGCAGTTTTCTTAGGCGTCGCGTGTGGACCGTCAAACACTTCTGCGACATCACCAATTCTCACTGTCAGCCACTCACCCACCATAACCCAGCCTCGCCAGATTCTCGCGAATCACTGCTTCCAGCCGCCCGCTCTCGCCGAACTGCTCGTTCAGCTGCGCCGTGAGCCGCACCATCTTTTCCTCGAACGGTTCGCCGTCGTCCTCCTGCTCCGCCGCGCCGACGTAGCGACCGGGGGTGAGCACGTAGTCGTGCTTTTGGATGTCTTCGGGTTTGGTGGCTTTACAGAAGCCCGCTTCGTCCGCGTAGTTCTCGCCTTTTTTCCAGGCATGAAAGGTGTCCGCAATCTTGCGAATGTCTTCGGGCGCAAAGTCGCGCAGCACGCGGTCTTTCATGTAGCCGAGGTTGCGGGCGTCGATGAAGAGAGTTTCGCCTTTGCGGTCGCGGGTGCCGTTGCGCGCTGATTTGCTGCGGGTGAGGAACCAGATACAGGCGGGGATCTGGGTGTTGGTGAAAAGCTGGCCGGGCAGCGCGACCATGCATTCGACCAGGTCGGCTTCGATGATGGCCTTGCGGATTTCGCCTTCGTTGTTGGTGTTGCTGCTCATGGAGCCGTTGGCGAGCAGCAGGGCCATGCTGCCGTGCGGCGCCAGGTGGTGGATCATGTGCTGCATCCAGGCGAAGTTGGCGTTGCCGGCGGGCGGGATGCCGTATTTCCAGCGCGGGTCGTCGTCCTTCACGCCGGCGTTCCACTCCTTCATGTTGAAGGGTGGGTTGGCCATGATGAAGTCAGCGCGCAGGTCGGGGTGCTGGTCGCGGGTGTAGGTGCTGGCGGGTTCCTTGCCGAAGTCGAAGTCCATGCCGCGGATGGCCATGTTCATGGAGGCCAGACGCCAGGTGGTGGGGTTGGATTCCTGCCCGTAGACGGAAAGCTGGCCGAGCCTGCCGCCGTGCTCCTCGACGAATTTCTCCGACTGCACGAAGAAGCCGCCGGAGCCGCAGCAGGGGTCGTACACGCGGCCCTGGTAAGGCTCCAGCATTTCGACGATGAGGGTGACGATGCTCTTGGGCGTGTAGTACTGGCCGCCTTTCTTGCCCTCGGCCATGGCGAACTCGCCGAGGAAGTATTCGTACACGTGGCCGAGGATGTCTTTGGCGTGAAGTGTGCCGTGTTCAAACGGGATTTCGGCGATAAGGTCGATGAGCCCCGGCAGCGCGGAGTCGATCTGCTTGCGGGCGTAGTCTTTTTCCAGCACGCCTTTGAGTTTGGGGTTTTCCTTTTCCACGGCTTCGAGCGCATCGTCGAGCAAGCGGCCAATACCTTTGAATTCATATACGGAGGTCTTGCCGTTCTTGACCTCCAGCAGGGTGCCAAGGGCGACCTTGGCGTTGGCTTGGAGGAAATCCCAGCGCGCCAAGGCCGGCACCCAGAAGACATTCTTTTCGATGTAGTAGTCGCGGGCTTCAAGTTCCTGTTCGATCAGGCCGGCCCCATCTTCGCCCAGGAAGTAATCGTTGGCCGGATCGGTGAACGCAGCCTCTAGCTCTTTGCGTCGCTCTTTAAACGAGTCCGACACGTATTTGAGGAAGATAAGACCAAGCACGACGTGCTTGTAGACGGCGGCGTCGAGCATTGGGAGCAGCTTATTCGCGGCGGTCCAGAGTTTCTTGTCGAGGCCATTGAGGAAGTGCTGTTCGTCTTGATTCATGAGTTTCCTTTACTGCGAGTTGCCCACGAACACGAGGCAAAACGGTTTACGCGCTCTACTAAGTTCATTGCCCGAATCATCGCACAAATAGCAATGGCAACGAATGGAATATGGCATCAGACCGGCGATGCGCGCCACTGGAGTAGATGCCCGACTCACCAATGTACGGCATCACGGCTCCCGTATATCGAGAGTTCGCGCCGACCAATACGGTTTACGGGATCAAATCGACTCAACGGGTGGCTATGGGAGTGACAATGGGGTCCAAGAAGGATTCGCCGCCCTGGATCTGGCTGACAATGGGCAGATGATCCGAGGCCGACACCAGCAGCGGGTGACGGACGCGCTCGATGCCCGCGAGGTGCAGATCGCCGGCCAGCCAGATGGCGTCCAGCGGGAACAGGGGGCGGTGCGCGGGGAAACTGCGGAGGGCGGGCAGGCGCATGAAATGCCGGTGGATCAGGCGCAGGTTTCGTTGGCCCGGCATCCATTCGTTGAAGTCGCCGAGCAGGATTCGCTCTTTCGGGAGTGCGTGGTATTCGGTCTGGAGATGTTCGTGAATCCGGCGGACCTGAGTGCGTCGTTCCCAGGCCCGCAGGCCCAGATGGGTCACCCAGATGGCGATCGGGCGCCCGGCCTGGATCACGTTGGCGCGCAGCAGATTGCGTGGCTCCCGCCCTGCGACGGAGAGATCCAGGCTGGGCTGGACGTCAAGGGGCAGCCGGCTGAGCAACAGATTACCGAACTGGCCGCCGCCCGGCGTTCGGTGGCCCGTGGGGGCGAAGTGGCTGTGGTAGCCGGCGTCGCGAGCCAGCCGCAGCAGGGCATCGGTCTCCGGTTGATGGATCTCGACTTCCTGCAGCCCCAGCAGGTCGACCGCCATCGCCTCGATCATGGTCCAGGTGCGCCCCGGGTCGCAGAGCCTGTCGCGGCCCACGCAACCGTGGATATTCCAGGTACCCACGCGCAGCATCATGACCCGGAGGCCTGGCTCCGCAGCGACAGCCAATGGGATAGTCCCCAGCCGATGGCGATGAAGATCAGCGACACCAGCAGCAGCACGGCGATACTGCCCAGACTGGGGTGCAGGAAGGCGGTGAGCAGCCGGTCCGAAAACACGGTCAGGGCGAAGGTACCGGGTGCCAGACCGGCCAGGCTGCCGATGACGAAATCCCGGAAACGCAGGTGCGAGGCGCCGGCGACCACGTTGATCAGGGCAAAGGGCGCGATCGGCAGCAACCGGAAGGAAAACACCGTGAGGATGCCCTTGCGGGCCATACGCCGACTGATGTTGTCCAATCGGGCACCCGCCAGTCGACGGATGGTTTTCCGACCCAGCAATCGGCCAAGAAAGAAACCGAGCACTGCGGCCGATACGGCACCCGCGTAGGCGATGCCGAATCCCGCCCAGGCGCCGAACAGAAGCGCGCTGACGATCACCAGCGGCGTGATCGGCATACCGGCGACCGCAGCGCCGACGAACAGGAGCAGTGCCAGAACGCCGCCCAAGGGTTCGGTACGCAGCGCCTGGAAATGATGCGATAGGCGATCCGGGCTCAGCCATTCACTGAGTGGCGTCACCCGCCAGGCCAACGCCAATCCCGCGATCGAGGCGATCAGAACGGCCAGACCGAGGGCACGTTTGCCCATGGGTTTCCGGTGCTCGTGCTCGATGAACAGGTCGATCAACTCATCCGGTGGCATCGGGCGTTCCGGATCGATCACGGCCGCATCCGGCACCTGGCGCTCCAGGTCTTCATCCAGGGTGATCGTCAGCGGTTCGAGCCAGCGGCGGCGATCCGGGTCTGTTCTCGAGTCCTCGCTCTGGTCCAATTCCAGCCCCGGGGCATCCGCCCGGTTCAGCGCCTCGATACTGGCGATCAGCGAGCCGTGTGTCGACTCGGCAGCCGCCACCTGCGCTTCCGTAGTGCCGAGGTGTTCGGCCAATAGCCGGCGGCGGATCTGGTCAATCGCCTGTCGACCCGCTTCGTCACTGCCCAGCAACGAGAGATTGAGCTCCGAATCCAGCCCCATGGAACGGTTGGACAAGTTGGCGGAACCCACATTGAGGTGGATGTTGTCCGCGATGACGAGTTTGCTGTGTACGCTGATCATCTGCGGAGCCAGTCCTCGTACCTCGGGGTAATAGATACGCAGCCGATCGAAGGCGTCGGCAGCCTGAAGGCGCCGAATCAGCCGTGCCCGCAATACGTCCATCGTCACGCGCTCGAGCCAACCGTCCTTCTCCCGCGGCAGGACAATGACCAGCTCGGGACCGTCGGGCTCGCCGAGGCGATCGATCAATGCCTGGCCGATTCGATGGCTCGTGAAGTACTGGTTCTCGATGTAGATGAATCCGCTTGCCTGTTTGACTGCATCGAGCAGGACGGCCTCCACTTCACGTGCTTCGGACTGTTCACCATGAGCGGGCAACGTTCGGGCAATCCCGATATCGGCGTCGCGCAGCAATACCGGAACGTCTTTGGGCCAAGGCGTCGTCACCGCGTTCCGCTCGTCGGTTCGGTTGACCGGCGGGACATGCTCCCCCGTCGCCAAGGCCCAGCGTTGGCGGGCCAATTTGCCCAGACGGCTGGCCGGTTGGCCCGATACGAGCAGCGCAACGTCGTGAAAAGGCGGGTAGCGATCGCCCTGGGGATCGCGGCGCCGTTCGTCATCGGGAGCGTGTTCGGAGCTGTCCCAGCGCCATTTGGACGGGTCGAAGCCGCCGACCAGGGCCGTGCGGTCATCGACGATCAGCGCCTTTTGATGCTGCGAGGCGCCGAGGGGATGATGGCTGTCGAAATGCACATGCAACCTCGGGTGACGATAGACGCTCTGACTGAACAGGGGTCGCCATTCGCGCTCGAGGGCGTAGATCATCGAATAGTCCCATGCCAGCAGGTGGATGTGCAGATTCGGGTTGTCGGACAGGGCCCGGCAGACGACATCCACCAGGCGACAAGGAGATGAACGCTTGGTGCAGGGACGGGTCAACGCCATTCGGCTGTCGACGTCCCAGCAAATGATCCAGGCCTGGTTGCGCGCCTGCAGCAGGAGGTCGGCGAAGGCGCTGTAGTAGGCCTCGCCATCAATCAGGAAACTGACCTGCTCCGCGCGGTCGCGATGCCAGAACGGAGCGGCCTGGGAAATCGATTCCGTCCGCTCGGCGGTCACTGGCCGATCATCCAAGTTCGTTGAGGGTGGGTTAGGCGTCATATCGGCGTCTCATCCATTTCCAGTATTCGGGCGTTTGCAATCTGGCACGGTATCCGGTTGATTTAGCGGCCATCAAACACACCCCAACAAGAATAGACCACCATCGGCAGGGTTAATGTCACCGGATTCCTGGCCAGAATTACCGGCCAAAATTCCTGGTGGAAATTCCTGGCCTAAATTCCTGGCCTAAATTCCTGGCCTAAATTCCTGGTAAGGATTTTAGGGACGCGATCCACTGGCCGGCAGGAAACGACGGATTCGAGGCATCCTTCCGTGCAAGACGTTTCCCGCCACCCCGATCTGGCTGGCTCCGGGTCAGAACCGCTCCAGCGATCGGGACGCTGATCCCGTACAATATCCCGACGCCGATTCCCGCCCGTCAAATCCAGAACGTACCCAAAAACAAAAGAGCCGCTCCGTGACCGACGTCGATCTCAGCCAACATACCCCGATGATGCAGCAGTACTGGGCGATGAAGCAGGCGCATCCCGATGTGCTGCTGTTCTATCGCATGGGGGATTTCTATGAGCTGTTCTACAACGATGCCGAGCATGCGGCGCGGATTCTCGACCTCACGCTGACCCATCGCGGGCAGTCGGCGGGGCAGCCGATCCCCATGGCCGGGGTGCCGGCCCATGCCTACGAAGGGTATCTCGCCCGGCTGATCCGCGCCGGGGAGTCCGTGGCGATCTGCGAGCAGGTGGGCGAATCGGCCAGCGGCAAGGGGCCGATGCGCCGCGAGGTGGTGCGGGTGGTGACGCCCGGCACGGTGACCGACGAGGCGCTGCTCGACCAGCGTGAGGCATTCCGGCTGGCCGCGTTGATGCCGCTGCCCGCTACCAATCCCCAACAATACGCGCTGGCGCACCTGGATCTCGCGGCCGGGGATTTCGTGCTGATGCGCCTGGATGCCCCGAGTCTGATCGGCGAACTGGCACGGCTCGCCCCGAAGGAACTGCTGGTGCCGGAGTTGTTGGCCGAGGGGCAAACGGCGGAAGGGGCGGCGTTCACGCTGCTGAAACCCAAGCTTTCCGTGGAACCCAAGCGCTGGCGCCTGCGGCCCGACTGGCATTTCGACCCAAAACGCGCCGAGGAAACCCTGCGCGCCCAGTTCGGCGTGCACGATCTGCAGGGCTTCGGCGTGCATGAGGCCGAGTTGCCTGCCTTGGGCGCGGCGGCGGCCTTGCTCGCCTATGTGGCCGATACGCAGAAGACCGCCCTGCCCCAGATCGAGCGGCTGCGGGTGGAATCCAACGACGAGGCCCTGCAGATCGACCGGCACACCCGGCGGCATCTCGAACTGTTCAGCGCCCAGACGGGAGACGAGACCCACGGCCCCGATCCCTCGCTGATCCATCTGCTGGACGAAACGGTGACGGCCGTCGGCGCTCGCCTGATGAAAGCCTGGCTGGGTCGCCCGCTGCGCGATCGGCAGGTGTTGCAGCACCGCCAGCAGGCCATCGGCGAGCTACTGGAACTGGGTAATATCGAGACGCTGCGGTCCGGCCTGCGCGGCATCAACGATATCGAGCGGATCACCACGCGGATCGTGATGGGCAGCGCGCGGCCGCGCGATCTCTCCGGTCTGCGGGATTCCCTCGCCGCCCTGCCGGAACTCGCACAGATCCTCGCGCGGTTTGAACTGCCGCTGTGGCAACGCCTCACGGAGCGCCTGACCGATCTGCCCGAGGCGCGCACCCTGCTCGAACGGGCGCTGGTGGAAACCCCTTCGGTGTGGCTGCGCGATGGCGGAGTGATCGCCGCCGGGTTCGATGCTGAACTCGACGAGCTGCGCCATCTCTCGGAACACGCCGACGAGGCGCTGAATGCCCTGGAAGCCGAGGCGCGCGCCGAAAGCGGCATTGCGACCCTGAAGATCGCCTACAACCGGGTGCAGGGATTCTATTTCGAGGTGAGCCGGGCGCAGGCCGAGAAGATGCCGCCGCAGTTCATCCGCCGCCAGACGCTGAAATCCGTGGAGCGCTACACCACCCCCACCCTCAAGGCCTTCGAGGATCGCGTGCTGTCGGCGCGGGATCGGGCCTTGGCCCGCGAGCAGGCGCTGTTCGGGGAATTGCTGACCGAACTCGCGCAGCATCAAGGCGTGCTGCGCGACCTGGCGGCGGCCGTGGCGCAGACGGACGTGCTGCATGCCCTGGCCCGCGTCGCCCAGCGCTGCCAGTGGCGCGCGCCGGAGCTTTCGGCGGAACCGGGCATCGAGATCGAGGCCGGGCGCCATCCGGTGATCGAGGCCTTCAGCCCGAACGCCTTCACGCCCAACGATCTGAACCTCGGGCCGGATCGGCAACTGCTGCTGATCACCGGCCCGAACATGGGCGGTAAATCCACCTACATGCGGCAGACGGCGCTGATCGTGCTGCTCGCGCACATCGGTTCGTTCGTGCCGGCCAGCCGGGCGCGGATCGGCCCCGTCGACCGCATCTTCACCCGCATCGGCGCGGCGGACGATCTCACGTCCGGGCGCTCGACCTTCATGGTGGAAATGACGGAAACCGCCGAGATTCTGCACACCGCCACGGCGCAGTCGCTGGTGCTGATCGACGAGATCGGCCGGGGCACCTCCACCTTCGACGGTCTGGCGCTGGCCTGGGCCGTGGCCGAGCAGCTGATCAAGAAAAACCGGGCGCTCACCCTGTTCGCCACCCACTATTTCGAGCTGACCCAGCTGGCCGAGCAGTTCGCCCATGTGCACAACGTGCATCTGGATGCCGTGACGCATCGCGACGAACTGATTTTCCTGCATACGGTGAAGGCGGGGCCGGCCAGCCAGAGCTACGGGATCAAGGTCGCCGCCCTGGCCGGGCTGCCGCGCGAGACGATCCGCCGCGCCCAGACCCTGCTCAATCGGTTGGAACAGCAGGCGCCGGTCACGGGCGGCCATGCCGCCCAGCTGGATCTGTTCGCGCCAGCCACGCCCACGGAGGAAGCATCGATGCCCATCGAGGCAGAGGAAGAACCGAATCCGGTGCTGGACGCACTAACCTCGCTGGACGCCAACGACCTCACGCCCCGACAGGCGCTGGATCTGATCTATGCCTGGCAGGCGGCGTTGCGGGATTCCGCCGGGTAAAACCAGTTAACGACCCGGTCTACAGCGCCTCGAGAATGCTGCTCACCTGACCGCCGAACGGCGTATCGCACTGCAGGCGGAAGGTATGCGCCCGCTCGTCGGTGGTGAGCGGTTCAAGCTGCTGCATCTGGGCTTCGAGCACCTGCTCGTCCGCCTCGGAGATGTCCTTGCCGCTCGTGATCCGCTCGCGCAGGTAGCGACGCAGGGTCGGCCCATCGCACTCGATGAACAGAATGCGGAAGGGACAGCCCAGTTCCTTCGCCAGACGCGCGAAATCCCGCCGCTTCGCCAGATGCAGGAAGGTCGCGTCGATCACCATCGGCCAGCCGCTCGTCACCCCGATGCGCGCGATGCGGGCAAGGTGCGCGTAGATATGTTCGCTGGCGTCCTTGCTGTAGCGCTGGGCGCGATCGGTATACAGGCGCAGACGTTCGGCATCGGAGCGCACGCGGATGGCACCGGCCGCCACGACAAGTTCCTGCGCCGCCAGCGACTTGCCGCTGCCGGAAAAGCCGACCGTGATCCACAGCGCGCCCGTCCGCGGCGCCAGAAACTGTTCCGCCAGATCGGCATAACGCCGATAGGTCGCCCACTGGGCCGTCCGCTCGGCCTCGGTGGAATCCGGGCGGATTTCGAACAGGGCGATCTTGGCGCGCACCATGGCCCGGTAGGCCTGGTAGAAATTCAGCAGCGGCAGTGAGTCGTAATCGCCCGTCGCTTCCAGGTAGGCGCTCAGCAGGCGCCGCGCCGCGCCGACGAACTGCCGGTCGGTCAGGTCCATCAGCAGGAAGGCGAGGTCGCTGGCCGTATCGCTCCAGCGGAAATCCTCGTTGAATTCGATGCCGTCGAAAATGACGATCTTGCCGTCGATCCGCGCGATGTTGCCCAGATGCATGTCGCCGTGGCCTTCGCGCACGTGGCCGGTCTTCTTGCGGGTAACGATCAGGGGCTTGAGTTTGAGGAAGGCCGCCTCGCTGGCCGCCTCGATCCGATCCAGCTGGTTCTGGTCGTCATCGTCCGTGAGGAACGGGCGGATCTGCTCGAAATTCTGGTTGATGGGGAAGTACACGGTTTCCGGCGTGCCGAAATGGCTGGCCTGAGGCGCCTGCGCGGCCATTTCGTGGAACTGCTCGATCTGCTCGGCCAGCGCGTCGACCAGCGCGTCGTCCAGGCCATGGGTGGCGGCATAGTTGTCCAGCCGGTCGACCTGATCGAAGCGACGCATCTCGATCACGGGCTCGGCGGCACTATCGGGACTGGCGATCAGACCGCCATTGGCATCAAGGCCGACCACCGACAGATACAGTTCCGGCGCAAGGCGCTTGTTGAGACGGATTTCCTCCGCGCAGAAATGCCGACGCTGCGCCAGTTCGGAGAAATTCAGGAAGCCGAAATCGACGGGCTTCTTGATCTTGTAGGCATGATCGCCCGCCAGAAACACATGGGAGATATGGGTCTGCAGGTGCACGACCTCCCCATGGGTATCATGAAGATGGCGCTTGAAGCGTTCGATCAGCGAGGCTTGGTCTGGCATGGGTGTCGATTCCGGTCTGGGGTCAGGGGCACGGCGCGGTCACAGATTCTCGGCACCCCGTGGGGGTTGCTGCTAGACTGCACCATTTGAAACGTTTGATCCCGAGTTTAGCAAAACGCGGTGGTCAAACCGTGAAAAACCATCGCGGCGTGCCGCGGACAAGCCCTGCCGAGGCGGGGTCCGCGACCTGCGATAGAGTCGAAGCCAGGAGGTTCATCAGGACCCCGAACGCCCGGCTTCGCGTTCAGGTTTGGGCTTGGGGATTTTTCGATCCAAGAAAACATCTCAAGTAGTTAACGTCAGGTGTTTAGCGTCAGGAATTGAGTCCCGTGGCAACACGTAAGAAACCCGTGAAGAAAACCCGTGCCGATTCGGCAAAAACGCCGCGCAAGCGCCCATTGCTGGCCTTGTTCGTCAAACTGATGGTGCTGGGCGGCCTCGTGGTAGCGGGGCTGCTGGCCATCTGGGCCTACGTGCTGAACGAACGGGTCGTCGACCGCTTTTCCGGCACCCTGTGGAAGCTGCCGGCCACCGTGTTCGCCGCACCGCAGGAAATCTACGTCGGTCAGCACCTTTCCCCCAGCGAGCTGATCGGCGAACTCACCGCCCTGCATTATCGCGATCGCAACGACCTGTCCGAAACGGGCACCTTCGACCGAGTGGGTAACGAGGTGCGCATCCACCGTCGTGCCTTCGATTTCCCCGACGGGCAGGAACCGGACAAGCAGATCCGCGTCCGCTTCGTGGATGACGACGTACGGAGCGTGACCGACGCGAACGGCGCGGACATCGGCATCACCCGCCTCGAACCGATGATGATCGGCCAGTTGTACCCGGACGTGAACGAGGACCGAATCCTGCTGAACGTCGAGCAGGTACAGAAGGATGCCCCCCTGCTGATCAAGACCCTGATCACGACCGAAGACCGCGATTTCTACCACCACCATGGCGTCGTACCGTCCGCCGTACTGCGCGCCCTCATGGTGAACCTGGTCTCCGGCCATACGGTGCAGGGTGGCAGCACCATCACCCAGCAGCTGGCCAAGAACCTGTTCCTCACGCCCAAGCGCACGATCGAACGCAAGGTCGCCGAGATGATCATGGCCCTGGAAATGGAATGGCACTACAGCAAGGACAAGATCCTGGAAGGCTACCTGAACGAGGTGTATCTGGGTCAGGACGGCAGCAAGGCCATTCACGGATTCGGCCTTGCCGCACGCTATTACTTCGGCCGTCCGGTCGACGAACTGCGGCCCGAGGAAATCGCCCTGCTGGTCGGCATGGTCAAAGGGGCCTCCTACTACAACCCGCGCCGCAATCCGGAGCGCGCCAAGAACCGGCGCGACACGGTCATCGATCTCATGGCCAACAACGGCCTGATCAGCGAAACGGAGGCGGGCGAACTGAAGCAGCGACCGCTGGGCGTACTCAAGGAAAAAGGCACCACCTCGCCGCATCCGGCCTTCCTGAATCTCGTCCAACGGCAGTTGGCCGAACAGTACAAACCCGAAGACCTCAAAACCAAGGGACTCAGGATCTTCACCACGATGCAGCCGCGCGTGCAGGCGGCGCTGGAGCATGCCGTCGATGCGCTGAACGGCATCGAGAAGGCGCGCAAGTACAAGCCGGACACCCTGCAGACGGCGGGGATCATCACGTCGATCGGCACGGGCGAGGTACAGGCGCTGATCGGCGGACGCGACCCGACTTACGAAGGCTATAACCGGGCGCTGGACGCCCAGCGGCAGATCGGCTCGCTGATCAAGCCGGCGATCTACCTGACGGCACTGTCCGACCCGGCCAAGTATTCGCTGATCACCCTGCTGGACGACTCGCCCATCACGATCGATCAGAAGGGCTCTGAACCCTGGACGCCGAAGAACTATGGCGGCAAGTTCCTCGGCCCGACCCCGCTGTACATGGACCTCGCCGAATCGCGCAACGTGCCCAGTATCAAGCTCGGCATGGACGTGGGGCTGGACAACGTCGCGGATACCCTGCACAAGCTGGGTGGTCCCGAAATCAAGCCCTTCTTCCCGGCCATGCTCCTGGGTTCGATGACGATGACGCCGTTTACCGTGGCGCAGATCTACCAGACGCTGTCCTCGGACGGCTTCTATAGTCCGTTGCGCGCGATCCGCAGCGTGGTGGACAGTCAGGGCAAGCCGCTGTCGCGCTATCCGCTGCAGGTCACCAAGGTGGCGGACCCGAACGCGCTCTACCTGCTGCAGTACGCGATGCAGGGCGTGGTTTCGGATGGCACCGCGCGCAGTCTCAACAGGACCATCCCGCCCTCGGTCGGCGTGGCCGGCAAGACGGGGACGACGAACGACAGCCGCGATGCCTGGTTCGCCGGTTTCACGGGCAACCGGGTGGGCGTGGTCTGGGTGGGCCGCGACGACGACAAGCCCACCAGCCTGACCGGTGCGAGCGGCGCGCTGCCCGTGTGGGCCGCCGCGTTCAAACCGCTGTACAATAAACCACGCGACATGACGCCGCCCAAGGGCATCAGCTTCCAGCGGGTCGACGTGGCCCTTCAGGCTCGCGTGCCGCAAACCTGCCCGGGCATTCTGATGCCGTTCGTCAGCGGTTACGAACCGCAGGCCGTGCAGGATTGCCAGGGTACGCCAACCGGCGGCGCTTCGGCCCCGAGCGACAATCCCTTGAACCCGATTCTGAATTTCTTCCGTTAGCCTCTTCCGTTAGCCTGTGCCCTCGTTTAAGGACTGCGACCCATGACATTCTCCGCGATCGGTTTTCCTGCTTCCTCCACCCGTCCCGCACGCCGCACCCTGGTACGCGCCGGACGCTTCGCGGTCCCGTTCGCCGTGATTGGACTGCTGGCCGGCTGTGCCTCCGCACCGCCCCGACCGACAGCGCCAGCGCCGACCATGACGCAGCCGCCGATCCCGCCCGCGGTTCAGGCCCATCCGCTCGTGATGCCGACCATCCGCGAACAGAAGCTGCCGCCCCAGAGCGGCATGAACGGAGGCGCCGCAAGTCCGGGGGGAACGGGGATGAACAACGCGCCCATGCAGGTCACGCCGACGGCCAGCGCCCCGGCCGTGCGCGCGCTGATGGTTCGCGCAGAGCACCAGACCAAGGCCGGTGATCTCGGCGGGGCGGATGCCACCCTGGAACGGGCGGTGCAGATTCAGCCCCATGACGCCCGACTGTGGATGGACTTCGCCCAACTGCGCCTGGCGCAGCAGCAGCCCGCCGAAGCCGAACAGTTCGCCCTGCGCGCCGTGCAGTACGCCGCCAGCAATCAGGAACTGAGCGCCGCCTGGCTGCTGGTCGCCAAGGCCCGCGATGCACAGGGCAATGCACAAGGCGCCGCCGATGCGCGCCGTCGGGCCGGGGCACCGTCCGTCAACCAGACCCAAGGTTGATGACCCGGCCAATGTCGTTGCCCGTCACCCTGCGATGTCGCCCGCGCCGGACATCGTGAGTACGCACGCCGCCCAGGCCAGCACCAAGGCCGCCAGCAAGCCCGCAACCATCGACGCCGTATTCGGCGACGCGGGGGTGCTGGCGGCCGAATTCCCCGGCTACCAGCCGCGCCCCGGCCAGGTACAGATGGCGGAGATCATCCGCGATGCGATCACCGACTCCCGCACCGTGGTGATCGAGGCAGGCACCGGCGTCGGCAAGACCTTCGGCTATCTCGCCCCCGTGCTGCTGTCCGGGCGCAAGGCCATCGTCTCCACCGGCACCAAGCATCTGCAGGACCAGATCTTCGGGCGCGATCTGCCCGAGATCAAGCGCCTGATGGGCTCGGATGCCCGCATCGCCCTGCTCAAGGGACGGGCCAACTACCTCTGCCCCCACCGCCTCAAACGGGCGCTGGAAGAAGGCCGCCTGCAAAGTCCCGAGTGGGTACGCGCCCTGCACCGGATCAAGGACTGGGCCAGCCGATCCATCGACGGCGACATCGCCCGCTGCGGCAGCGTGCCCGAAGAACACGGCATCTGGCCCCTCGTTACCTCCACCAACGACAACTGCCTGGGCAAGGAATGCCCGCAATTCGACGACTGCTACGTGGCGAAGGCCCGCGAGGCCGCCCACGAAGCCGACGTGGTCGTCATCAACCACCATCTGTTCTGCGCCGACATCGCCATCCGCCAGAGCGGTTTCGCGGAACTGCTGCCCCAGGCCGACGTGATCGTCCTGGACGAGGCGCACCAGCTGCCGGAGATCGCCAGCCTGTTTTTCGGGTCCGCCCTCAGCAGCGGGCAGATGCTCGACCTCGTGCGCGACACGGCCCGCGAGCAGCAGGCCGAGGCCGCCGACATGACGGACGTCACCCAGGTCGCCCAGCAGTTCGAACAGGCGATCGACCCGGCCGTACAAGCGCTCAAGAACGCCCGCACCGACCGGATCGCCTGGGCCGAACTGGCGGACGACGCCGGCATCAACGCGGCCTTCGATACCCTTCAGGAGCGGCTGGACGCCTTGCGGGCGGCCCTGGAAATCGCCGCGCCGCGCGGCAAGGGGCTGGGCAACTGCTTCGAACGGGCAGTGCAGATGAGTCAGGCCCTGCGCAGTTACCGCAGCGCGGCCGAGGACGCCGAATCCGTGCGCTGGCTGGAACGGCGCGAGCGGTCCTTCACCCTGAACACCACGCCGATGGACGCGGGCAAGACCTTCGCGGAGATCGTGGAAAGCCAGCCGCGCGCCTGGGTGTTCGCCTCGGCCACCCTCGCAGCGGGCAAGGACTTTTCCCACTTCACCCGACGCCTGAATCTCAACCTCGCCCTGTGTCAGCAGACGCCCTCGCCGTTCGTGTATCCCGAACAGGCGCTGATGTACCTGCCGCCGAACCTGCCCGACCCAAAGGGTGACCCGGACTACACCCTCAAGATTCTCCGGCTCGCCTTCCCGGTATTGAAAGCCAGCCAGGGCCGCGCCTTCCTGCTGTTCACCAGCCACCGCGCGCTGCAGGAAGCCGCTCGCATCCTCGACGGCAAGCTGCCTTTCCCCCTGTTCGTGCAGGGCACCCAGTCCAAGGCGGCCCTGCTCGAAGCCTTCCGCCAGTCGGGCAACGGCGTGCTGCTGGGCACCCAGAGCTTCTGGGAGGGCGTGGACGTGCGCGGCGAGGCGCTGTCGGTCGTCATGATCGACCGCATCCCCTTCGCCTCGCCGGACGATCCGGTCCGCCGGGCGCGCGAAACCCAGCTCAAGGATGCCGGCCTCTCGCCGTTCGCCGCCATGGCCCTGCCCGAGGCAATCATCACCTTCAAGCAGGGCGTGGGCCGACTGATCCGCGACGTGACCGATCGCGGGGTGCTGATCCTCTGCGATCCGCGCCTGCAAACCACGGGCTACGGCCGGCAGATTCTCGATGCCCTGCCGCCCATGCGCCGTACTTCGGATCTGCGGGCGGTGCAGGCGTTTTTCACCGACGCAGCAGACCCGGTCCCCGCGAACGAATGAATTCCCGACCGTTTCGCAGACACACGAGGTAATCATCCCCATGGCACTCAAGGTCGTCGAGATCATCGCCCCACCCAAGGAGAAATCGGCCATCGCCCGCATCGCCGATGAACAGGGCGTCATCGACTGGTGGCGCTCCTCCCCGTTCGAGGATGAACGCTTCTCGACCCATCTCATGGTCGCGCCCGGCAACTTCCAGCCCCTGCTGGACGAACTGCAGAAAGTCCTCGACCGTTGCGATCAGGCGCGGATCATCATCCACGACATCGACGCCACCCTACCCAAGATCGAGAAGGAGGAGGAGCCCCAAAACGGCAAGGGTAAATCCGGCAAGGACCAGGGCGAGAAAGAGCCGAGCCTGACGCGCGAGGAACTGTACGAGCAGGTCGAGACCGGAGGACGTATTTCTCCCACCTATTTGCTGCTGACGGGCCTGTCGACGATCGTCGCGGCGCTCGGCATGATCGACAACAACGCCGCCGTCGTGATCGGGGCCATGGTGATCGCGCCCCTGCTCGGCCCCAACCTCGCCCTGGCACTGGGCACCACTCTTGGCGACCTCGTGCTGGCACGTCGCGCCGTATTCGCCGCCCTGGCCGGTCTGGGGCTGGCGATTTTCATTGCCTGGGGCATGACCTGGATTCTGCCGCCCAGTAGTAGCGGCGAACTGCTCAGCCGGACAGAAGTAAGCTATACCGCCCTGATCCTGGCGCTGGCTTCCGGGGCGGCCGCCGTACTCTCCCTGACGGCCGGCGCCGCCATCGGACTGGTCGGCGTGATGGTCGCGGTGGCCCTGATGCCGCCCGCCGCCGCGGTCGGGCTGTTTCTGGGTTGGGGCCAGATGACACATGCCTACGAGGCAGCCCTGCTCCTGCTGATCAACGTGACGGCGATCAACATCTCGGCCAAGCTCGTCTTCGTCCTGAAGGGCGTCTCGCCCCGACGCTGGCCCGAAAAGACCCGTGCCCGCCGCTCCAGTCTCTGGTCTTTTGCCCTGTGGAGCATCACTCTGGCCGCGCTCGTTATCCTGATCGCGCTGGCGCACCGCTAGGGTCCGAATGAGCATGAATGCGCCGCGGGCTCCGGTCGTCACGACTTGGCCGCGCATTGAGCCCCTACCCCCTTCATGCGACAATCGCCGCTCCCCCAAAACGGCGTTTCCCCTATGACTGCTCAACTGCTGGATGGCCGCACGGTATCGGCCGAGATTCGTGCGCAACTCGAACAGGAAATCGGCTCGGCGACCGCAGACGGCATTCGCCCGCCGGGGCTCGCCGTCGTGCAGGTCGGGGACGACCCGGCCTCGAAGGTGTATGTCGGCAGCAAGCGCAAGGCCTGTGCGGCCTTGGGCATCCATTCGGTCGCCCACGATCTGCCCGCAGAAACATCCCAGACGGCACTCGACGCCCTGATCGACCAGCTGAACGCCGATCCGCTGATCGACGGCATCCTGGTGCAACTGCCCCTGCCCGCCCATCTCAGTGCGCAGTCGATCATCGAGCGGATCAGTCCCAGCAAGGACGTGGACGGATTTCACCCCGAGAACATCGGCAAGCTGGCCATCCGTCAACCCGCCCTGCGGCCCTGCACGCCTTATGGCGTGATGAAATTGCTGGAAACGACCGGGGTGGATTTCTTCGGCCTGGAAGCCGTGGTCGTGGGCGCCTCGAACATCGTCGGCCGCCCCATGGCGCTGGAGCTGCTGCTGGCCGGCGCCACGGTGACCGTAACCCACCGCTTCACCCGCAATCTGGCCGAACACGTCCAGCGGGCCGATCTCGTCGTGGTCGCTGCGGGCAAGCCGGGGCTGGTGAAGGGCGAATGGATCAAGCCCGGTGCCATCGTCGTCGACGTGGGCATCAACCGCCAGGCGGACGGCAGTCTCTGCGGCGACGTGGATTTCGCCACGGCCGCCGAGCGAGCCAGCTGGATCACGCCCGTGCCGGGCGGCGTCGGTCCCATGACCATCGCCCTGCTGATGGATAACACCGTCCAAGCCTGGCGCAGCCATCTTGACTGAGTCCCAAACGCCCACGATGACAGCCGAATCGACCATGGACACGGTACCCCCGCCCGGTGAATTTCTGGCGGCCCTGGGCGGCGAGCGGCCGGACGACTGGTCCGTGGCCCGGCGTTTTCGCGGCTTCATGCCGGTGGTGGTCGATGTCGAGACGGGCGGCCTGAACCCCGAGACGGACGCGCTGCTGGAACTCGCTGCCGTCCTGCTCGACGTGAACGCCCAGGGCAAGATCGTGCCCGTCGACCGGATCCAGATCCACGTGGCACCGTTCGAAGGCGCGAATCTGGACCCGATTTCCATGAAAATCAACGGCATTGACGTGGATCACCCCTTCCGGAATGCCGTGCCCGAAGCCGAGGCGCTGCAACAGTTCTTCCAGCCCATCCGCCAGCGGGTGAAGCTGTATGGCGCGCGTCGGGCGATCCTGGTCGGCCACAACGCCGCCTTCGATCTGGCCGTCATCAATGCGGCCGTGGCCCGCACCGGCAACAAGCGCAATCCCTTCCATCCGTTTTCCACCTTCGACACGGTCACCCTCTCCGCGCTGGCCGTCGGCGAGACCGTGCTGGCCAAGGCCCTCGAAGCCATCGGGCTCGAATGGGACAGCGCCCAGGCGCACGGTGCGCTCTACGATGCCGAACAGACGGCCGAACTGTTCTGCCGCATCATGAATGCCTTCTCCAAACCCAATGGCCGTGCGCCCCTGCGCGTGCCGCCCACAAAGAAAAACGATGCGCCGGAAGACGAACCGGAATAATTTTTCGCGGTTCGTGTAAGAATTCCCCCTTCCGGAACGACCAAGCCCTCGATCACGATCCGCCGCGACTTGCGGCGCCTATACCGATGGGAGAGCCCCGTGACGCAAACCGAACCGATCCCGAACGGCGGGCCGCAAACCGGCCCAATTCCCGGCCCTGCTTCAGGCAAGACCACCCCCTTCACCGACCCGGTGTTCCTGGCCGACCTGCGTCGGCAGATGCTGAAATTCGCCACGCTGCAACTGGGTGACCCCAATCAGGCGGAGGACGCCGTCCAGGAAGCCCTGGTGGGCGCCCTGAAGAATACCGACCGGTTTGCCGGACGCTCGGCGCTCAAGACCTGGGTCTTCGCCATCCTCAAGCACAAGATCGTCGATCAGCTGCGTCAGCGCATTGCCGACAATCAGCGGCTCACCTATCCGGATTCCACGGAGCACGACGATCCCGATCCCTTCGACGATCGGGGCATCTGGCAGTCCGAGGAACGTCCGCATAGCTGGCACGATCCGGAGGATGCCATCGAGCAGCAGCAGTTCTGGCGGGTGTTCGAAGCCTGCCTCGAGCACCTGCCGACCGAACAGGGCCGGATCTTCATGATGCGCGAGTTCGTCGAGATGGAAAGCCAGGAGATCTGCGCCGCCGTCGGCATCACGACCAGCAACCTGCACGTGATTCTGTATCGGGCGCGGTTGCGCCTGCGGGCCTGCCTCGAGGAAACCTGGTTCGTACCCAGCCCGCGGGGCGCATCGCCGGAGGTGGCCTCATGCTGAAATGTCGCGCTGCCACCCGCCTGCTTTCCGAAGCCCTAGAACGCAAATTGACCCTGGGCGAACGCCTCAACCTCGGCATCCACACGATCGAATGTCAGAACTGCCGGAATTTCGGTCGCCAGATCAAGGCCATGCGCAGCCTGAGCCGGGCCTATGCCGAGGGCGCTTCCGTGGATTCCGCGGAACCCGATGAGACCGGGAAACATCCGGAGCAGGATCGCAGGGACTGACCCCGCGTGCGGGGCGGCCTCGGACCGGGCAAGTTCCCGATCCGAGGCCGTCATCGATGTTCTTCTGAAGTTGCTCAGCCCGGCGCCATGCCGACGACCAGCCCCTCGGCCAACCAAAGCCCCAGGCAGGCCGTCGGCGAAAACCCGGGAAATTCGGCTTCCGTGAGGGTCAGTGCACGACCGAGCGTCTGTCCCGCCATCATCGCCGCGAGAAAGGCCGTATCCGCCGCCGTCGCGGCCTGGATCCCGACCTGCCAGCCCGGCCGCATCACCCAGGCGATTTCCGAGGTGCCGGGGTTCACCTGCGCGGGCGTCCGCGACGCATCCGCCTGGTGCGCGGCCCAGAGGGAGACGATGGCATGGTCCGAACGAATCACCTGCAAGGCCGGCTGGAAGCGGAAACGACGGGCCGGCAAAGCATCGGGGTCGGCCAACAGGGCTTGCCAGACGGCCGGATCGAGGGGCTCGGCATCGGCCGCATGAAAGGCCGCGAGGTAAGCCAGCTCCAGCCGGGCCAGATCCGGCAGATAGGGCAAGGACGCCGCGGGTGAAAACTCGGCAACGAATGCGGGAAACGCATCGCCGTACCGGGCCAGAACCGGGCTCTGTGGCGGGTGCGCCTGGACGAACTGGCCGGCCATGACCCGAAAGAACGTCGGCCCGACCAGCTGCTCGACCACGGGGAAGGTATCGGCGAGCGCGGCAATCAGCGAAGCCATGACATTGTTGCGGTACACGCCGAAACGCTGCCCCGGATCGGAGCCGTTCCAGGTCACGAGCCCCGATGGCTCCGGGGACTGCGGGTCGTGCAGACTACGTGTCCAATCGTCCGTCCAGCTCATCCCGCGGCCCCGCCCCGCCCTCGTCCCGATCGTATCCAACCTGGATTGGCCAGTCCGGCAGCCATCGCGTCGAATTCCGAAAGCCATGATGGCATCGATGCGACATCCCCTGCTTGCGTCGAATCAAAAGGGCCGGGCCGAACCCGGTCCAGCACCGCCGCAGCCCGTCGCGCTTCGACCAATAACGTACCGAGCGGCGGCAGATCGCTGTCCCATTCGATGAGTACCGGCTTGGGCCCAAGCTGAGTCATGGCCTGGGCAAACAAGGCCCAGACCGCGTCATCCACGCGGCGGCCGTGACTGTCGATCAGCAGCGGCGCACCCAGCGAATCGGTATCCCGATGGAAGCCGGCGAGATGAATCTCGCCCACGGACGCGCCCGGCACCGCCGCCAGCACTTCGGCCAGATAAACCAACGGATCTCGGCCATGATTGCAGCAACTGACATAGACGTTGTTCACGTCCAGCAGCAGACCGCAGCCCGTACGCCGCACGATCTCGCCGAGGAACGCCGACTCGCTCATCGTGGATTGCGCAAACGCCACATAGGTCGCGGGGTTTTCCAACAGCATCTGCCGACCCAGCATGGTCTGCACTTCGTCGATGTGCGCGCAGACCCGATCGAGCGTGGCGCGATCGTAGGGCATCGGCAGCAGGTCATTGAGATACACGTCGTTGTGGCTCGACCAGGCCAGATGCTCGGAGAACTGCTCCGGTTCGTAGCGATCCAGCAGCCCGCGCAAGGCCGAGAGATGCCTGCGATCCAGGGGCCCCGCCCCGCCGATGGACAGGCCGACGCCATGGACCGACAACGGGTAATCCGCCCGGATGCGGGTCAGAAAATGATGAAACGCCCCGCCGGGCATCAGATAGTTCTCGGCGTGGATCTCGAAAAAGCCGACCGGCGGCGCCGTATCGACGATTTCCTGAAAATGTTCGGGCTTAAGCCCGATGCCGCTTTGCGGCGGGAGTCGAGGGACGGTCATGGTCGCCTCCGTTGGTGCCCGGTCGCCCCAGCCACAGCCACAGCCACAGGTTGAGACGACGTCGATAGGATTGGGCTCAATAAGGCTTGGTCATGCCATGACCGGTGGGCGAGGTCTTGGACATCATCTTCTCGCAGGTCCCGGCGGGCACCAGCTTGTAGGCATTGCCCTGGTAGTCCATGGTGGCGCTGCCGGCGCAGGAGGTGCCCGGACCGGACTTGCAGTCGTTCTTGCCCTTCATGGACACCCCGTAGCACTTTTCCTTGTCCATCATGCCGGAATGCATGTCGCCGGACATGCCGCCATTCATGCCGTCGGCCTGTGCCGCAGTCGCGCCGAGGGTCAGTGCGGTTCCGAGTGCCAGAGCCAGGGTGGCAGCCGTCGTTTTCTGAGCATTTTTCATGAGGAGACTCCATCAAAATCAGGAATTGAGAAACTGCCGGGCGACACCATGCCGCAGGCAGGCGAACGCGGAACAGGCTGCGGCGCAGCCGGATTCTGCATTCCTGTGATGAGTCGTTGGGAAGTGGGCTGTTCTTACAGCCCGGTGGAAAAATTCCTGCCGGAGCCTGAATCAGAGCAGTTCGATGCCGAACCGGCGTACCGCCAGCGCGAACAGGCCGAAACTGGCCATGGTGAGCACGACGCAGGCGGCCAGAGTCGGCCAGAACCCCAGGCGAGGCAACAGCAGCGGGAAGGCGAGGAACATCGGCAGGGTGGGAATCACGTACCAGAACGTATACCAGGCGTGATTGGCGATTTTTTCCTGGGACTGATTGTCGATGTAGAGCCAGATCAAGGCCAACACCGTGACCATCGGCAGGGCGGCCACGAGCCCGCCCAGCTTGTCGCTGCGCTTGGCGATCTCGGACACCAGCACGACGACGGCCGAGGTGATCAGATATTTGGTGATGAGCCAGGCCATGGGGCGGTTACTCCGAATGATTGGAAAAGATTGCCGGCACGCGTTAACGCTCGCTAGGAACACCAGCGCTTCCGTTAGTTCCCGAGATGATACGCCGAAGCGGAGTCTTCGAATCCATTCATACTATTCTTCCATTTTTATCAATTTCCATCATATTGAGTTCGGGTATCGTGAGCCGGGTTAATCATTCACCCGTAAACCGAGATACCGACCATGCCCCATTCGACCCCGCTCATCACCCACACACTGGGCTTTCCCCGCATCGGCGATCGACGCGCCCTCAAATGGGCCCTCGAAGCCTACTGGCGCGGTGACGACACCGCCGATCGCCTGCATGCAACAGGCCACGCCATCCGACAGCAGATCCTGGACGACCATGTTGCCGCAGGCATCACCCGCCCACCGGTGGGAGACTTCTCCTTCTACGATCACGTGGCCGACACGGCCCTGCTGTTCGGCCAGACGCCCCGGCGCTTCGGCCCGATGGCCAATACGCTCGACAATCTGTTCGCGCTGGGTCGTGGACGCACCGCAAAGGGCCGCAACACAGCCCCCCTGGCGATGAAGAAATGGCTGAACAGCAACTATCACTATCTGGTACCGGAACTGGAAACCGACCAACCGATCATGCTCGACGCAGCGCGCTATCTCGATCTCGTGCGCGAGGCGCGCGCCGCGTCGTCCAAGGCCAAACCGGTATTGCTCGGCCCCTTGAGCTTTCTCTGGTTCAGCCGAGGGCTCGACGAGTCGGCACGACTGGCCCGGGCCGAAGCCCTGGCGGACGCCTATCGGACCCTGCTCGCCAAACTGGCCGAGCTGGGCGTGACCTGGGTACAGATCGACGAGCCCATTCTCACCCTGGATCTGCCGCTGGCCTGGCTGCAGGCTTTCGAACCGACCTATCACCGGCTGCGCGTCCCCCGGATCAAGTTGCTCCTTACCACCTACTTCGGCGACCTGAACGGCAACGTCGCGCTGGCTGCCCAACTTCCCGTCGACGGGTTGCACATCGATGCCACGGCGACCGCCGACCTCATCGCCGTGGCGGATCGCCTGCCGGACTACAAGGTGCTATCCGTTGGCATTCTCGATGGCCGATCGATCTGGCGGGCTGACCTGGCCGCCCTGCTCGACCGGCTCCGTCCGCTGCATACGCGTCTGGGGGATCGGCTCTGGCTGGCGCCGAGTTGCTCGCTCCTGCATCTCCCCCTGGACGCGGAATCGGAATCCGAGTTGCCGGACTTTCTGCGCCGGAATCTGAGCTTTGCCCGGCAGAAATTGCAGGAACTTCGGCTGCTGGCGCGCGGCTTGACCGAAGGCTGGAATGCCATTGCCCTGGAACTGAACCAAACCGCCGCCGCCCGAGCGACCCTCGATGCCCAACCGGGGCGGATCGATCCGCAACTACGGGCCGAAACCGCCACCATCCCCCAGCACTCGCCGGCGCGACCTGCCCCGTTTTCCGCCCGCAGCGCCGCACAACAGGCACGCTTCCGACTTCCGCTGCTGCCGACCACGACCATCGGCTCATTTCCCCAGACACCGGAAATTCGCCAGGCGCGCAAGGCTTTCAAGAACCGGGAAATCAATGCAGCCGAGTATGAGGCGCAGATGAAGTCGGAGATCGCCGAGGTCATCCGGGCGCAGGAAGCTATCGGCCTCGATGTGCTGGTACACGGCGAGGCGGAGCGCAACGACATGGTGGAATACTTCGGCGAGCAGCTCGACGGATTTGCCTTCACCCGGGAAGGTTGGGTGCAGTCCTATGGCTCGCGTTGCGTCAAGCCGCCGATCATCTGGGGCGATGTCCGTCGCAGCCGGCCGATGACGGTCGACTGGGCCCGCTACGCCCAATCCCTGACCGACCGCCCCGTCAAGGGCATGCTGACCGGACCCGTCACGATCCTGTTCTGGTCGTTCGTACGTGACGATCTCTCCCGGGAAGCGGTCTGCAATCAGATCGCCGAGGCATTGCGCGGCGAAATCGCCGATCTGGCGGCGGCGGGCATCGGCATGATCCAGGTCGACGAACCGGCCTTCCGTGAGGGTCTTCCGCTACGGCGCAAGGACTGGCCGTCCTATCTCACCTGGGCCGTCCGCGCCTTCCGTCATGCGGTCTCGATCGCCCCCAGCGACGTGCAGATCCACACCCACATGTGCTACAGCGAGTTCAACGACATCATCGAATCCATTGCCGCCCTGGATGCCGACGTGATCACCATCGAGACGACCCGGTCCAACATGCAGCTGCTCGATGCCTTTGCCGACTTCGACTATCCCAATGCCATCGGCCCCGGCATCTACGACATCCATGCCCCGCAGATTCCCACCGAAGCGGAAATCGAGGCACGGGTCCGGCTGGCCTTGGCCCGCGTACCGGTCGAACGGCTCTGGATCAATCCCGACTGCGGCCTCAAGACCCGAAGCTGGGCAGAAGTGACGCCCGCTCTGGAAGCCATGGTCGCCGTGGCGCAACGACTGCGCGCCGATCTTGATTAGCGCAGCGGCTGATCGCGAGCACCGTTGATTCACTACCGTCCAAAAACAAGGGCAGTCCGTTCGGACTGCCCTTTCGTTCATCACGCCCCGCCGCGATCAGGGGCAACGCGACAAACCCAGGTGTTACAGCACTTCCGCCGCATGTTCGGCCAGACGGGAACGTTCGCCCCGAGCGAGGGTGATGTGCGCACCGTGCGGCCAGCCCTTGAAGCGATCCACCACGAAGGTGAGGCCGGAGGTGGTTTCCGTCAGGTAGGGCGTGTCGATCTGCGCCACGTTGCCCAGACAGACCATCTTGGTACCGGGTCCGGCCCGGGTGATCAGGGTGCGCATCTGCTTGGCGGTGAGGTTCTGCGCCTCGTCGATGATGACGAACTTGTTCTGGAAGGTCCGCCCGCGCATGAAGTTCAGCGAACGGATCTTGATCCGCGAACGCAACAGATCGTTGGTCGCTGCACGCTCCCAGCCCCCGTTGCCGCCCGCCCCCTCGGTCTTGGAGAGCACCTCGAGGTTGTCCATGAGCGCGCCCATCCACGGCGTCATCTTTTCCTCCTCCGTGCCCGGCAGGAAGCCGATATCCTCGCCGACCGGAATCGTGACGCGGGTCATGATGATCTCGCTGTAGCGGTTCTTGTCCAGGGTCTGCACCAGGGCGGCCGCCAGGGTGATCAGCGTCTTGCCCGTACCGGCCTGCCCCAGGAGCGTGACGAAATCGACATCGGGATCCATGAGATGGTTGAGAGCGAAGCTCTGCTCCCGGTTACGGGCCGTGATGCCCCAAACGGATTGGCGCTCGTGCTGGAAGTTGAGCGCACTTTCGACGATGGCCGAACCATCACCGTCGATCGCGCGGACGATACCGGAGAACGGCGACGGGCCATCCAGGTAAAGAGCCAGGTTCACGTACCAGTCGGCGGTCTGCGGGCCATTAATGCGGTAGAAGGCGCGCCCCTCCTCCTGCCACGATTCCAGCGCCTTGCCATGACTTTCCCAGAAATCATCCGGCAACTGCACGATCCCGCTGTGCAGCAGGGATACGTCGTCCAGCACCTGATCGTTATGGTAGTCCTCGGCCTTCAGCCCCATGGCCGTGGCCTTGATCCGGAGGTTGATATCCTTGGATACCAGAATTACGTCCCGATCCTTGATCCGCTGGCGCAAGGCCAGGGTGATGCCGAGGATCTGGTTGTCCGGTCGTCCGCCGGGCATGCCGGTCGGCAATTCATAGTTCTCGATCTCGGTCTGCAGGAACAGACGCCCCGGCTCAGTGGTCATCGTCCGGTTCTTGCTCATCAACGGGCTCTCGATCAACAAGCCCTGGTTGATGTTCTCCAGATCGGCATCCTGGAGCAGTTCATCGAGGAATCGGCTGGCCTGTCGCACATTGCGCGCCGTCTCGCTGGTCCCCTTCTTACCGTTGTCGAGCTCCTCGATGACCACCATGGGCAGGTAGATATCGTGCTCCATGAAGCGAAAAATCGACGTCGGATCATGCATGAGCACATTGGTATCCAGGACGAACAGGCACTTTCTCTGGCGCGTATTATTGATCATTAACTGCAGGGCCTCCGAGGCAGGGGATACACGAGATCGTTAAAGGACAGGATCGGAGCGGAATCGATGGGAAAGCGCGGGGGCCGGAGCGATCCGGGTTCATTTTCTGGCGGGTCCCCGGGGGCATCATGCGCGGATCGCCGCCAGGACAGCCTCGGCATGGCCGGGCACCTTCACCTTGCGCCATTCGGCATGCAACCGCCCCTCGGGATCGATCAGAAACGTACTGCGCTCGATACCCTCGAAGGTCTTGCCGTACATTTTCTTTACGCGGATCACGTCGAACAGCAGGGAAACGGTACGTTCGGTATCGGCGATCAACGGAAAGGTCAGCCCCTGTTTCGCGCAGAATTTCTCGTGGCTGGCGGGCGAATCGTTGGAAACACCAACCACAACGGCATTGGCCGCCGAAAATTCCGGAAGGAGTCGCTGAAAGTCCTGGGCTTCGGTCGTGCAGCCCGGCGTGCTGTCACGCGGGTAGAAATAGAGAACGAGCCATTGCCCGAGGTAGGTGGAGTGATCAATGGTCGAGCCGTCGGCGGTGCGGCCCGCGAAAGGAGGGATGGGGTGGCCAAGCGTCAGTTCGGTGTCGGGCATCCATTGCTCCTTGGGCAGCTGGTTTCGACTGAATCGACGGCGGGTCAATATCGCGGATTCCGAGGAGGCTCCGGTTTGGCCGACACGGTGCCTCCCGGCCGATCCGCTTCGCTCGACCCGCCGGGCGAAGAGATGGCACCCCCAGTTTTTCCAAAGTCGGGGCATCCGTCAACCCTTATGGATCACACGGGCGGATCAAGCAGGCAAATCACGAAGCGCGTGCGGCTTCAATACATGCGGCTCGGCTCAATGGCCGCATCCAGATTCAGCGCATCGCAGAGGTCGAAAAAATCGGTTTTGAACTGACCCAAATGGCAGGTGGTCGGGATATCGATCTCCGCCCGCAACTGGATCAGGCGCTCGACACTGCGCGCCGGCCGGTAGGCACGTGTGGACATCTCCCGAAGGCTCACGCCCTGCCGCACGCAGAACCGCAGCAACGCCGCGGCGATGTCTGCCGACTCCAGCCCGATCGCATCCAGTACATAGGGCAGCACCGCCTCACGGCCTTCCGGGGACTGCTCATGGTAAATGTTCATTTCAACCTGGTGCTTCTGCGCAAATTCGTGGAGGGCCGACTCGACCCGGGTCACTCGATCCCAATTGCCCGACAGCCGGAGTCCCATTTCCAGCCGGGATCCGAACGTCATGACATGGCTATCTAGGGCTCGACAGTTCTGTTGCTGGATGATCTCGAACAGGTCGGCCATCTGGACGACGTCGAGCTTGCCAAACAGACTGACCACCAATTGGGTTTGCATCATCGTTGCTACAGTTTTCGAGGACATAGGGCCGATTCTAGTGGATTTGAACAACCTTCGGGAAATGCCAAATCACTCGCCGCACGGTGGGAGAAGGTGATGAATAATTCAGGATAGCCGTTGGTTTATTAGCATATGGCTATATTAAATGGATTTATTCATAATGAACTAAATCAGTTTGTCATGGTTTACTAATGGAGCAACAATGCCTCCCGCTAGTAGATAAAATCAACAAAACGGGGTGAGTCGAATGCGCAATTTCGTCAAGGCATCTGTACTGGGTGTCGCTATCATGTCTCTTTCTGGTTGCGGTTTTCTGTCGATCAAAGACAAACTGGATCCGCAGGCAATGGATATTTACAGCGGTATGTATGATCGCTTCGTCAGCAGCGGTGGCGACCTGGGTGCCGCAACCGTATGGCGGATGGAAGTCGACAAGGGAATTACCCCGGACGACATCAAGACCAGTCTCGACTCTGCATCCGTCGGTACCGGCTTGAAGAACGTCGGCGAAATGCCACTGTCCAAGCAGCTGGAACTGGAAACCGGCAAGAAGCAGCGTTACCTGATGATTTATCAGTACTGCAGCCCGTCCATCGCCCGCGAAGCGGTCGACTTCAGCCCGTACTTTGCCGCCTATCTGCCCTGCCGGATTGCCGTGGTGGAAGACAAGGAAGGCCGTTACTGGCTGTATGGCCTGAACATGGACATGTTCGTCCACGGTGGCAAGAACATGCCTGAGCCCTTCAAGTCACATGCCCAGCATGTACGCGACAGCATCCACAAGATGATGGAAGCTGCTGCACACGGTGGTTTCTAATTCGTGAATGGATAATGGATTCGCTCGTTGAGCGAATCTGAACAAGGAAGTCCCAAAAATAAAACCCCCGATTAATTTCGGGGGTTTTTTGATTGAATAGTTCAATCATTAATTTGAATGTTTCGATCTTCGACGCGAGACACTATTACTCTGGAAAATAGTGCGGGCAACCCAAAATGCCAGGGGCAGGTTTGACCGCAACAGAACGCCGCCGAACGGCATTATCCGATACGCAACCAAACCGCTCAGCAGGGACACGCCGATTGCGCGCAACGGATGCCGCCGAACGACGCGTCGCAACAGGGGCACCATCGTCAGTCGGCTGGACTGCTGGCGTAACCGCGCTTTTGCAGCCGCCACCCTGTCCTGTGCACAAGATCGCTTAGCCATCGTCAGAGCCCTAACGATTCATCCGGTAGGCCAACCAGGCCAGGCAAATTGCCAGCAGGAAAGCCAGCCCACCAACGATCAATGCCGCCCAGGGTGCCGACATCATGCTCGCCAACGCCATATAAACGGAAGCCAGAACAAAACCGGAACCTGCCAGCACGAGTCCAACGGCCGCCATCAGCAGCCCGAGCCCCATGCCGGTTCGAAGTACGGCCTGCCGCAGCGCCCGCCCTTCAGCCTCGATCAGTTCGAGCAGACCGATGACATATTCGGTAAGCGCGTTCAGTGACGGCTCCCCGTATCGAACAGTTTGGCCAGCACGAAGCCGATGCCGAATGCGGCAACCACTGTGGCCAGGGGATGACGCGTCACCGTTTGCTCGGCCTCGTCCAACGCATCCTTCGCTTGCGCCCCTGCCTTGCTCTTGAGGGTTTCGAAACGACTGTTCAGCGAGGCGATCGCTTCGTGGACCGCCTCCAGCGTCGTTTCTTCCGCTGCGGATACCCGCTTGCTGCCGGAGTCCTTCAATGCAGCAACCAATGCCGCCATATCCGTTTTCAATTGATGAAGATCGGCCTTGACGGCGGCCAGTTCTGCAGAGGAATCATTTGATGTTGCTTGAGCCATAGTCACGTCTCCTTGATGGGAAATGCCCATTGAGCATAGCAAAAGCAGAAGACCTATGCCCGAGCCCCGTGATCCAAACTACGCTAAAAGCAAGACCCGCCGGAGCGGGTCTTTCTTCAAGGTTCATCGGGTTGGCACCGAGCGACCTGTCATCAGCCCGGATACCCCATTCATTTCGGATGGGCGGAAAGCGCCACGGCCGATGGCTCACCGGCGACATCGCCGAGGTCCGACCTGGTTTCCCGCGGATGGCGTTTTTTCTCCGGCAGGTTCTCGTATAGCCGGTCACGCAATTCGATAAAGAAGGCTTCCACCTGCTCGACCGGCACGCTGGTGACCTGGGCGATGGTACGGTCATAGATTTTTTCGGAGCTTTGACGAATCTCATCGATCAATGGCCAGGCGTGCTCGGTGAGATGGATGATCTTGCAACGCCGATCCGTTTCGCAATGCTTGCGCTCGACCCAATTGTCCTTGGATAGCCGGTCCAGCATGGCGACCAGCGATGGCCCCTCGATGCCCAGTTCGTCGGCCAATTCAGACTGGATCATGCCATCCGGATGCATCGCGAGAATGGCGAGCGTACGCCATTTTGCCTGACTCAGCCCGTGGTGGGCCAACTCATTATCCATGATCTGCCGCCACAGTTGCGTCACACGCAACATCAGGATCGGCATGCGATTTTCGGCACAGATATCGAAGTCAGGATTTGGCATGGTTTCAATACGTCATGATGCAAACTATTAATGATATTAACTTAATTGCGCCTGTTTTGCCGATTAGATGTACTTTCCCGCCCAAAAAAAAAGCCATTCACCGATTTTCACGGCGAATGGCCCTATTTGTGTGATCGCGCGTAGATCAGTCGGCGAAGATCACGTCGGCCGTAACCCCTGCCCCTTTGGCCAATTGCTTGAGATGGCGCACGGCCTCGAGTTGAATCTGACGCACGCGCTCACGGGTGACGCCAAGTACCTCGCCCACCTCTTCAAGCGTCTGGGCCTCATACCCCCGCAAACCGAAACGCCGCAGCACGACTTCTTTCTGCTTGCTGTCCAGTTGACCGATGAGCTTTTCAAGCAAGTGGTGTACGCCAGTATCCTGCAACAGTTCGTCCGGTCGGTTGCTGTCTTCATCCGGAACCAGATCCAACAAAGAGAACTCACTTTCTCCCTTCAGCGGCCGATCAAAGGACGACTGACGCTCGTTGTAGGCCATGACGCGCAGCACCTCGCCCACCGGCTTGTCGAAATGCTCGGCGATCTGCTCGGCCGTAACTTCGGCGTTTTGGTGCTGCGCCAGCTTGCGCGCGGCCCGATTGTAACTGTGCACTTCCTTGACGACGTGCACGGGCAGACGCACCGTACGCGACTGGTTCATGAGGCCCCGCTCGATGGTCTGGCGAATCCACCAGGTTGCATAGGTCGAAAAACGGAAGCCGCGTTCCGGATCGAACTTTTCGACGGCCCGCATCAGACCGAGGTTGCCCTCTTCGATCAGGTCCAGCAGATCCAGACCGCGATTGAGATAGCGGCGCGCAATCTTGATAACAAGACGCAGGTTGCAGACGATCATTTTTTGCCGGGCGGCCTCATCACCTGCCTGCGCCTTGCGGGCATAGTGCACTTCCTCATCGGCCGTCAGTAGCCGCTCGGTTTCCACGTCCCGCAGGTACAGGCGTACAGGATCGGGGGACTCGGAGTCATCCGCGCTGAAGGTCTGAGCAAAATCCGGGGCTTCCTCCGTTTCCAGAGAATCCTCGTCGTTTTCGGTCAGCGACAGGGACAGCGCATGGTCGGTATTAAGATCGTCGATCTCGTCGAGCGTCAACTGTTCGGGGGCCTTCTGCTTGGCCCGTGTCTTGAATTGAGTAGATGCTTCCTGTTTCATTTTCGGCGGTGTCATGCTTGCCATGGACAGATCCTCGCTTCAGGGGGGTGCTATACCCAAGTAAAACACTCGTACAAATCTTGCACAACAAAACGACGAATTCAAGTGCTTAATCGCGAACCTCGCCCGCCAATTTTGACCAAAACGAGGAAAAAACCATTAACCTACTATCTAACTGTACAAGTTATGTACATGAGATAGCTGGGTTTACTAAAAGTTCGCTAGTGCCGAAATTTTTTATTTCGGGTTGATTAAGAACGCCAAAAATGTTGCACAAACACAACGGGGCAAATAAGTGGTGGGAAGGAAAGTGCGCTGAAATCAGCGATTGGGCAAATGAAGCAAAGGATCGACCGGTTTGCCATCGCGGCGGATTTGAAACAGGAGACTGCCGGTCTTGTCGAGCGCACGTCCATCGCGGCGCCCCATCAGCGCGACCTGCTGTCCGGCTCTGACCCGGTCGCCCTCCTTGACCAAGAGTTTCTCATTGTAACCATATGCGGACAACCAGGTACTGTCATATTTGATGATGAGCAGATTCCCGTACCCAGGCAATCCATTACCGGCATAGACGACCTCGCCCGCCGTGCTGGCTCGGACCGGTTCGCCGAGGGCACCGGAAATGATCAGGCCTTTCTGCAGACTGGACCCATCGATGAACCGACTCACCACCCTGCCTTGGGCAGGCCATAACCAGTGCGGTGATGTGCTTTCCGAACGGGACGATGCATCGCGGGCATGTTGCGGCGTTCGGACTGGCGCAGATCGCTGCACCACAGATGCAGAACGATGCCCTGGCGCCGTCAGGCGAAGCGTTTGCCCCACACGCAGGCTTCTTGGATCTCGAATACCGTTCCAACGCGCGACATCCCGCCAATCCAGATCATGGGCGACCGCAATCGAATAGAGCGTATCCCCGGAGCGCACCACCGTCATGCCGGACCCCGGCGAGGTACGCGCGTCCCACCGATCGAAATGCGAACTGCGCGCACAGCCACCGAGCAACGCCAGGGCCAACGTCAATGCGATCAGACGCCGTATCGAAGTCCCGGTCATAGCGAATGGCAGTCGGTGCACGGCGCATTCGTCTCCGCAATCAGTGCCCGGTGGCCTTGAACATCTGCCAGACGACGATCGCACCGACCAGCAGGGCGACCGTGAGCCAGCCCAGCCACTCGATGTACTGGCGAATCCTGGGCGCAATCTTCGGCCCCGCCCAGGCGATCAATCCGGCCACCAGGAAGAAACGACCGCCCCGCCCCAGCAGCGAAGCCGCAAAGACCAGGGCGGGATTCATGGTGAGCGCACCGGCCGTAATCGTGAATACCTTGTAGGGAATAGGCGAAAACCCCGCAACCAGCACCGCCCAGAAACCCCATTGATCGAAGGCGTTGTGCGCCGCCTGCAGAGCAGGGCCGTAACCCCATTTCACGAGATACGGCGTCAAGGCATCGATCGCGAGCCAGCCGATGAGATAGCCGAACATCCCGCCGATCGCCGAGGCCAACGTCGTCAGCAGCGCCAGTTTCCACCAGGCGCGCGGTTGCGCGAGCGACATGGGAATCAGCATCACGTCCGGCGGAATCGGGAAAAATGAGGCCTCGGAGAAGCTGAGCCCGGCCAACGCCCACGGGGCACGGCGATGCGCCGACCAAGCCAGGACACGGTCGTACAAGGCACCGAACAGCTTCATGACATTTCTCCCGGCAGCATCGGCACGAAGCTCACCGCATCGAAATACTGGCTGCGGAATTCCTTCTCGGTTCGCGTGATCACCGTGAGACGCTGCGCTTCGCCCTGCTGCCCGACGGGCACGATCAGCCGGCCACCCACGGCCAGCTGGGCCTTGAGTTCGTCGGGCAGGGTCGGCGGCGCTGCCGTGACGAGAATCCCGTCGAACGGTGCCTGGGAGGGCCAGCCCTTGAAGCCGTCACGATGCATGTAACGGATATTTCCCAATCCCAAGGTTCGGTGACGCTGCTTCGCCGTATCCAGAAAGGCGCCGATCCGCTCGACGGTGAACACCGACGAAACACAGCGAGAAAGAATCGCGGCTTGATAGCCCGAGCCGGTACCGATCTCCAGCACCCGCTTCACCGGAATCGATGCAGCCAGCACCAGTTCGGTCATCCGCGCGACGATATAGGGCTGCGACAGCGTCTGACCATGGCCGATCGGCAGGGAGCAATCCTCGTAGACCCGCATGCGCAGGGCCTCATCCACAAATTCTTCCCGAGCGATCTCATTCATCGCGGCCAGTACGGTCGCGTTGGAAATCCCCTGCCCACGGAGCCGCTCGACCATGGCCGCCCGCGCCCAGGTATAGTCCCGCCGAAACATCCCGATCATCCTGTCGCCCGCTTCCCGCCCGATCACGCCAACCAATGGGATACCGCATCCATGACCCCATGACGGGTCATGTCGAACTGAATCGGCGTCACCGAGACATGACCGGCGGCCACGGCGGCAAAATCCGTCCCCTCGCCGGCATCGGCCCCTTCGCCAGCGGCACCGATCCAGAAGATTTCGCGCCCGCGCGGATCAGCGTCCCGCACGATACCGGAGGACGGATGGCGACGACCCAGACGGGTCGCGATCATCGATTTCAGCTGATCGGCGGGCAGATCCGGCACATTCACATTCAGCAGGGTCAATGCCGGCAGCGGATGATTCACCAGACGTCCCACGAGATCGGCCACCACATCGGCCGCCGCATCCAGATGCTGCGGCACATGGGCGGTGCTGGAAACCGCAATGGCAGGCAACCCCAGGGAGCGCCCTTCGGTCGCGGCGGCCACCGTACCTGAATACAGCACGTCATCGCCCAGGTTGGCCCCGTGATTGATTCCGGAGACCACGAGATCCGGCACCTCCGGAAGCAACCCCTGAATGGCGAGGTGCACGCAATCGGAGGGGGTCCCGTCGACCGCCCAGACGCCCGGCTCGATCAGTCGGGGACGCAGGGGGCGGCTCAGGGTCAGGCTGTTGGATGCGCCACTGCGGTCCCGGTCGGGGGCCACGATCGTCACCGAGCCCAGACGCTTCAATCGCGTCGCGAGCACCCGAACGCCGGGCGACAAATAACCGTCATCATTACTGACCAGAAAATTCATGCTTGACCACTTGATTGGATGAAGAGTCTAAGGATACCGATGACGTGCCCGTAATACATTAAAATCAGGCGAAGAGACCGAACGACACGCACAGGAACGACCATGGCCCAGACCGGCAAACGACCGCCGCCAAGCGACTTGAGCCCCGATGAGATCGCCCTGTTCCGCGAGGCCATCGGCGATGTGGATTCGGTGGGCGACCCGACAACCCTCCCGCCCGAGCCGACGCGCCCCAGCCCTCGTCAGGCGGCGCGAAGACAGGATCGCTTGCAGGACTTCCTCGAGGAACCCCGCCTGTCCGACGGCTTTGCTCTCGAGGAACCGATCGAGCATGGCGAAACCCTGAGCTACCTGCGACCGGACACCCAGCCCACGGTGCTACGCAAACTCCGACGGGGACAGTTCAGTTGCGCGGCCAGTCTCGACCTTCACGGCATGACCGTGGACGAGGCCCGCATCAGCATCGCGACGTTTTTCCAGGCGCAACGACGCGATGTGCGCTGCTGCGTGCGCATCGTGCATGGCAAGGGGAATCGCTCGCAGCGCCAGATCCCGGTACTCAAGCGCATGGTCAACCATTGGCTGCCGCAACGCGACGACGTCATCGCCTTCTGCTCCACGCCGCCGCACGACGGCGGCACCGGGGCGATCTACGTGCTGCTACGCAAGCTTTAGAAATCGCTCGCGTCGAAACTTGATCAGCGACGATCCACGACGAAGGGAATCTTTGCCACGAAATCGCCCCGGGTGCTGTTGAGGCTGAGGATCGCCACCCAGTCGGTCCGGGTCGAGGTGCATACGGGCAGAATGATCGCCTGGCGATATTGTCCGTCCGCCTGTCGTTCCAGCGGGTACTGATTGATCCCCATGTCCATGCCGACCATCTGGAAATCCACACTGACGGCACCGAGGGACTTGGCCGTCTCACCCAAAGGCGACACGGACAGTGTGAATTTCTGCAGCGGCTTGATGACGGCCGGTGCCTGCACCGTGATGCGTCCCACCTCCGGCAACGACAGCGTGCAGCCTTCGCCCTTGAGCGCGCAGTCCTTAGGCACCGGAATCGACTGAACCGCACCGCTCACGGCCTGTGGCTTGCCCAGGTGCGCGGGATTGTGCCCCCAGATAAAACTGAGCACCGCCAGAACCACGAAGGTCCCCACCAGCCAGCGCGCTTGATTCATCGACATGCGTATCTCCAGGTCTTCGATTGCAGAACGGCGCGGCCTGCGCCGAAAGACGTTCGACAACGTCAGCCAGAAAATATCCCGATCAGCACGAAAAAGAATCGGATTCTTCTCCTGCCTCGACCTCATCGGCGCCCCTGCACCAGAAGGCGCGAATCGCCGCGACACCCTGACCGCCCAGGGCACGAACCCGGGACAGCGCCCCCATCGACATACCACCCAGGGCATAGGTCGGCATGGTGGCGGCCCGGGTCAGCGCGGCGAAACCATCCCAACCCATCGCGGGCTCGCCCGGATGGCTTTCGGTCGGCAGAACCGGGGAAATGAACACGGCATCCGCACGCAGTTCGTTCGCCCGATGCAATTCCCTGTCGGCATGCACCGCCGCCGTCACCCAGCGACCCCGCGCCTGCCAGGCGGCCAAGGCTGCCACATCCGTGTCGAACAGGCGTTGACGATTCAAGTGAACCCCATCGGCATTCAGGGCATCGGCCAGATCCAACGCCCCATTGACGAACACGCACACACCCTGCGCGCGAACAGCCGCCGCGGCCCGCCGCCACTCCTCCAGGGAAAGTTCCATCCCGGGCCGCAGCTGCAAGATCGAACCGGCTGCGCCGAAGCGCCGCGCAAGCTCGGCCGCCGTGGCACACAAGTCCGCCAACCAGCGTTCGAAGCCCTGTGCGTCGGATCCGCAGGCGGCCGATATCGCCACGCGGGGCGGCAGACAGAGGGCGGCCACAATCCCCCGATTGGCTGGCGGCAAGGCATCGAGCCAGGTACACCGATCCCGGCAATCCAGCCGGACAGGTTCAACAGACTGCCCTTCACGGCCTCGGATCGGCCCACGCCAGGAGAACACCCGATAGACCAGAAGCCGGACATGCTTGGGCGGCCGTGACGCCGCATAGACCCAGGGGATTTCAATCAGCGGCTCGATCGTTTCCGCTTCGATCCCCAACTCTTCGATCAACTCGCGCCGCAACGCCGCCAGTGGGGACTCGTCGGCCCCGCACTTGCCCCCCGGGAAGGCCAGCAGGCCGGCAAGATGCTTGTCATCCGGCCGACGCTCCAGCCAGTAGGTATCCGGCGCGGATTCGAGCACGCCAAGAACGACGCGGGTCTCGGTCGACTCAGGACCGGTACTCGGCATTGATCTTGACGTAGTCGTAGGAGAAATCGCAGGTCCAGACCTGATCGTGCGCCGTGCCACGCCCCAGGGTGATCCGCATGGTGATATCGGCCTGCTTCATGACCTCTGCAGCACGGGCCTCGACATAGGCCGGATCCCGCCCGCCATTGCGGACCACTTCCACATCGCCGAGCCACAGGCCGATCTTGCTCACGTCGAGATCGTCGATACCGGCATAGCCGATGGCGCACAAAATCCGCCCCAGGTTCGGGTCGGAAGCGAACAGGGCCGTTTTCACGAGTGGGCTGTGCGCGATGGCCTTGGCAATCTTGACGCACTCGGCCCGATCCCGACCTTCCTCGACCTGAATGGTGACGAACTTGGTCGCCCCCTCGCCATCCCGGGCCAGCGCCTGCGCGAGGAACACCGACACCTCGGCAACGGCGGCGTACAGAGCCTCGTAGGCTGCCGTCCCCACGGCGTCGATCCGCGGTGCATCATGTCGACCGTTGGCGATCAGGATGAACGAATCGTTGGTCGAGGTATCGCCATCCACCGTCACCCGGTTGAAGCTCTCGTTCGTGACATGGTTCAGCAACGTCTGCAGCACTTCGGCCGGCACCTGGGCATCGATCGCCACATAACCGAGCATCGTGGCCATATTCGGATGAATCATGCCGGAACCCTTGGCGATGCCGGTCACGGTGACGACCTGTCCATCGATCGTACAGGTCGTCGAACGCCCCTTCGCCACGATGTCCGTGGTCATGATCGCGCCCGCTGCCCGCTGCCAATTGTCTTCCATCCGATTCGACAATGCCTCGGGCAAGCCGGCCACGATCCGGTCCGCCGGCAACGATTCCATGATCACCCCAGTGGAAAACGGCAGGATCGCCTGTTCGGTACAACCGAGGTGCGCTGCCAGCGCCTGGCACACCTGGCGTGCCCGCATCAGGCCATCCTCTCCCGTGCCCGCATTCGCATTCCCGGTATTGACGACCAACGCGCGGGGCGGCACCCCGGCCCCGAGATGTGCCCGACAGATCTGTACCGGCGCCGCGCAATAGCGGTTCTGTGTGAACACGCCAGCCGCCGTCGCCGTCTCCGGCAACGTGATCACCAGCAGGTCGTCACGATTCGCCTTGCGCACGCCGGCCTGGGCCACGCCAAGTGCAATTCCGGGGATGGGTTTCAGGGAACCCGCTGAGGGAGCAACCAGACCAACAGGCATAACTCGATTCCTTACACGCTATTCAATCAAAACGACCTCGCTCTGCGAGGTCGTCACCACCATCGTTTTCCAGTCATTTCCCGGTCGTTTCCCTGGCGCCGGGGCGGCCGGGATACCGCCAGTCTACATGCCGCCGGACAGGGCGCCCAGCATCCCAGCCATCTGATCCGCCGGTTGACCGTTGACGGTCAGTTT
Organism: Halothiobacillus diazotrophicus; assembly: GCF_001663815.1. Classification (NCBI taxonomy): domain Bacteria; kingdom Pseudomonadati; phylum Pseudomonadota; class Gammaproteobacteria; order Chromatiales; family Halothiobacillaceae; genus Halothiobacillus; species Halothiobacillus diazotrophicus. Next base: position 2,485,550 of record NZ_CP016027.1, on the reverse strand, counting down.
ACCGTCCGTGAAGGCGAACTTGGTACTGAGCATACCATTCGCCTGGGTCACGTACCCCTGCTGAACCAATGCATCCAGATTCTTCCGGCCATTTTCGGCTTTGCCCTGCTCCGCCATCATGTCCATCATCAGCGACTCCGGCGCGCTGAAGTCGCCGTTCACCTTCAACAGGCTGATCAGCAACATGGGATTCTTGGCGCCATCCGCCCCGTGCCCCGGGGGCAATTCGACCGACAGATGGAAATCGACCGGACCGGAGGGTACCGTAAAGCGAATCGGATTCATGGTGAAGATCGGCCCCTTGTCGAGCAGAGCCGGCATCTCGCTCATCAGCGTTTCACGCACGTCGTCGCTGAGCTGTTTGGAATCCAGATCCCCGCGTGCCTTGGCCTTCTGAATCTGTGCGACGACCTTCTCGACCACGGGTGCACTGATGCGGGAAAGGCCGTAATTCACGCGCATGTCCGTGATCGGCTTTGCCCAGGCGGGCGCTTCGGGAAAATCGAACTTCTGCGCGCCGACCGTGACCTCGAAGCGCGCATCGTCGCCCGTCCGCGCGGATTGCCCCGTAACGCTCAGGCCCGAAACATTGCCCTGATCGCCGGCTTTCATCGAGGCGACATTCAGCGCGATGTTGCTGTCCCACACGATATGCTTTTCTGACATCCGCCCGTCCGCCTTCAGATCGATGCCCGATACGGTGACGGTCTCCGGCGGGGAATTTCCGGTTTTCGGTTGCGTGGCAGAAAACGAGTCGATGGTCAGACCCGACGTGAAGCGACCGTCCGCAGTCGTATCCTGCACGAACTTGCCGCCCGAAAAGGTCACCCCATCCTTGTTGACGGGCGTGAAGTCACCGTCGGTATGGGAGCTGCCATTCATGCGCAGGATCGTGGTGAATGAAACCGGATCCTTGTCGCCGTAAATTTCCTGAACGGCTGCCTTCTGATCCGCATCCGGCACCCAGACGGTACGCACGGTGGCGTAGCGGCCGTCCAGTCCGGGGATCTGATCGATATCCTGCCGGAAATGCAGGACGAGTGGCGCCCCCTTGCCGAAATCAAACCGGACGCTCGATTTCGCCGTCGAATGCAGATAGCCCCGCTCGTACGCGTCCAGCGACCAGACCGTGCCGCCGCCCATGCCCGGAACAACCTTCATGCCCTGCAGGCGTTGCTCGATCAGCATGCCCGAGACATAGGGCGCAGCGGCCAATCCGCCCAAAACAATCACGCCGACGCCCGCGATAATGATTTTTCTCATGGCTCATTTCCCTACGTTGTATGGACTCATCCGTTCAGCAAACCACGAAAAAATACCACAGGTTTCATGACGAAACCCGGACACGGTCCAGTCGGACCGCGGTGATCAGCTCAGCTTTCCGTGGCAATACTTGTATTTCTTGCCCGAACCGCACCAGCAGGGCTCGTTGCGCCCAATCTTGGGTTCGGCTCGGGCCGGTGCGGCAGCCGACGGCTCGGGTGCGGCGTTGCGCTCCGTCTCTCCCCCATACCCCGTCGCACTGTCATGCCGCAACTGCAACCGACTTTCGTCGACCTGCTGCGCCTCGACGACCTCGTCCAGCATGTCGTCGAGAACCGCCTCGCCCATTTCGGGGTTCGGGGCGATCGACAGGCGACTGAGAATCTTGACCACGTCGAGGTTGATCTCGTCGAGCATCCGACTGAACATTTCGAAGGCTTCGCGCTTGTACTCCTGGGTCGGATTCTTTTGCGCGTAGCCCCGCAGCCCGATGCTCTGGCGCAGGTAATCCATGGCCGCCAGATGCTCTTTCCAGTGCGCATCCAGCACCTGCAGCAATATTCCTTTCTCGAACTGACGCAGGGATTCCGCACCGGCGAGGGTTTCCTTGAGGGCGTAATCTTCTTCCAGCGCAGCAATCACCTTCTCCAGCAGAGATTCGGCATGCAGATCCTTGTCGGCATCCAGCCACGCCTGAATGGGCAACGCCTGGCCGAACTTCTCGGAGAGGGCCTCGGTCAGGCCCGGCACATCCCACTGCTCTTCCAGGGCATCGAACGGAATGTATTTGGTGAAGACGTCGGTCAGCACCTCGCGGCGCATCGGCACGACGATGGCCACGGTATCGGTGGCCGCCATCACGGCACGACGCTGGTCGTAGATGACCTTGCGCTGCTCGTTGGCAACGTTGTCGTAATCCAGCAGATGCTTGCGCTGATCGAAGTTGTGGCCTTCGACCTTGCGCTGGGCGTTCTCGATGGCCCGGGTCACCCAGGGATGCTCGATCGCCTCGCCGGCCTGCATGCCCAGCTTCTTCATCAGTCCTGCGACCCGGTCGGAGGCGAACACGCGCATGAGATTGTCTTCCAGTGACAGGAAGAAGCGGGTCGAGCCCGGATCGCCCTGTCGGCCCGAACGACCGCGCAGCTGATTGTCGACCCGCCGCGACTCATGACGCTCGGTACCGACCACGTGCAGACCGCCCGCCGCGAGTGCCGCTTCGTGGCGCGCCTGCCAGGCGGCCTTCACCTGCGCCTTCTCCGCTTCGCTGATCTCGCCACCGAGCGCCAGCAGCTCCTGCTCGAGGTTACCCCCCAGCACGATGTCGGTGCCCCGGCCGGCCATGTTGGTCGCGATGGTGACCGCACCGGGGCGCCCCGCTTCAGCGATGATCTCGGCTTCCCGTTCATGATGCTTGGCGTTGAGGACGTTGTGCTCGATGCCGAAACGGGTCAGCGCCGCAGAGACGATCTCCGAGGATTCGATGGATGCCGTACCCACGAGGGTCGGCTGGTTGCGCTCCCGGGCGGCCAGCACGTCCTTGGCGATCGCTTCGTATTTTTCCGCCTGCGTCAGGAAGACGAGATCCCCGTGGTCGATCCGCTGTACCGGACGGTTGGTCGGAATCTGCACGACCTCGAGGTTGTAGATCTCCGCCAGTTCTCGGGCTTCGGTATCGGCCGTACCCGTCATGCCCGACAGCTTCTTGTACAGGCGGAAATAGTTCTGGAACGTGATGGACGCCAAGGTCTGGTTTTCGGCCTGAATCGGCACCCCTTCCTTGGCCTCGACGGCCTGATGCAGCCCCTCCGACCAACGACGACCCGCCAGGGTCCGGCCGGTGAATTCGTCGACGATGATGACCTCGTTGTCGCGCACGATGTACTCGACGTTCCGCCGATAGATCGCATGGGCCCGCAGCGCCGCATTCAGATGGCTGAGCAGCATGATGTTGTGGGCGTCGTACAGCGAATCGCCCTCTTCCAGCAGGCCGATCTGGATCAGCAGGCTCTCGGCACGCTCGAAACCCTGTTCGGTAAGGAACACCTGCTTGTTCTTCTCGTCGACGGTGAAGTCGCCCCGTTCGTCGTCGGTCAGCGGCGGCTCGTCGTCCTTCGGTTCCTCGCGCGCCTGGCGCTTCAGTTCCGGCATCAGGCCGTTGATCTTCTGGTAGGTTTCCGAGGAATCGGCCGCCGGACCGGAGATGATCAGCGGGGTGCGCGCCTCGTCGATGAGGATCGAGTCCACTTCGTCGACAATGGCGTAGACCAGCTCGCGCTGCATGACGTTGTCCGGGCTGAAGGCCATGTTGTCGCGCAGGTAGTCGAAGCCCAGTTCATTGTTGGTCGCGTAGGTCACGTCGCAGCGGTAGGCATCGTACTTGCTCCGCTGGTCCATCTCCGGCACCACGATCCCCACGCTCAAACCCAGCGCATTGTACAAGCGGCCCATCCATTCGGCGTCGCGGCGGGCCAGATAGTCGTTTACCGTGACCACATGGACACCCTGACGCGTCAAGGCATTCAAATACACGGCCAGGGTCGCCACCAGGGTCTTGCCTTCACCGGTGCGCATTTCGGCGATCTTGCCCTGATGCAAGGCCATGCCGCCAATCAGCTGTACGTCGAAATGGCGCATGCCCAGCACGCGGCTACTCATTTCCCGACATACCGCAAAGGCCTCGGGGAGCAGCTGATCCAGCGTCTCCCCACCCTGCCAGCGCTGGTAGAACTCGTCCGTCTTGGCCCGTAGCGCCTCGTCGCTCAGGGACTGCATCTGAGGTTCGAGGGCGTTGATCTCCGCCACTCTTTGACGCATCTGCTTGATGACCCGGTCATTACGGGTACCAAAAATCTTCCGGACGATACTTGAGATCATGAACACAAATTTCCGCTTGAATTAAGTAAGGCGGGCCGTGGGCGCGAATACTGCCGCGCATCCTGACTTGACCCGCCGCGTGCAAATCGCTTGGAATGGTACGGTAGATACGCCTTAATTGGTAGGGAAGACAACCGATTCCGCGGCAGCCCAGGCCTCGAACGCGATGATCGACAACGGTTGAACCCCGCCGCATCGCTCCCCGGGCCACCGGATCTTATAACGCGGAAATGTTCCCGCTCCGTTACACTGGGATCACCCCGTCGACAATTGTGGATGCGACCCCGATGAAACCCTTCCAGTTCCCCGCCATCCGACCGATTGCCGAGCGCGCAGGGCTGATCCGGATGTTCAACCTGCTGCTGCAGGAGTCACTCCCCAATCACCTTGTCGGGCGGGTGCAGGTGCTCAATCTTCGCGCGGACACCCTGGTACTGGGCGTGGATCACGGATCCCTGGCCACCCAGGCACGGTTCCAGTCCGGTCAGTGGCTGAACCAACTCAATCTGGCCGCTCAGGCGTACCCGAGACTCCCGAAACTGACCGGCATCGAGATCCGGATCAACGCGGAGCCACCCCTGAAAAAATTGCGGCGCCCCGGCCTACCACCTGATGCGGAGACGCGGCAGGCATTGCTCAATCTGGCGGCCTCGGAACCGGATCCGAAACTTGCCGAGGCCATGCGGCGACTCGCACAAGTGCGGAACCAGCGCCGGCACACAACCGTCCCCGCCGACGAATCGTCCGAGCGATCAACCCGTTCGGACGAAGCATAAAAAAGGCCCCAAAGCGGGGCCTTTTTTCGCAGGATGATGCGGGCGTTCAACTCGCCATTTGCGCCACGGGACGGGCAAAGGATACCGGCGGCATTTCCTCCCGCTCGAAGGTAATGCGCTCGTACGCATCCTCCTGGGCCAACAGGGTGCGCAGCAACTGATTGTTCAGGTAATGCCCCGACTTGTGCCCGGTGAAGGCGCCGATCACGCTGCACCCCAGCAGGTAGAGATCGCCGATCGCATCCAGGATCTTGTGCTTGACGAACTCGTCGCCATAACGCAACCCGTCCTCGTTCAGGATGTGCGAGTCGCCGACGACGATGGCGTTGTCCACGCTCCCCCCCAAGGCGAGATTGCGTTGACGCATCATTTCCAGATCGCGCATGAAACCGAATGTCCGCGCCCGAGCCACCTCCTTGACGAAGGTCGTGGACGAAAAGTCGATCTCGGCCAGCCGTGCGGAATCCGCCAGCGCGGGGTGGTTGAAGTCGATCGACATGGCGACTCGGAAACCGTCATGCGGATCGAAACGCACCCAGCGATCGCCGTCGACGACCTCGACCGGCTTGAGGATACGGATGAACTGCTTGGGCGCATCCTGCTCCTCGATACCGGCGGACTGGATCAGAAACACGAAGGGACTGGCGCTGCCATCCATGATCGGCATTTCCGGTCCATCGATCTCCACATGACAATTGTCGATGCCCAGGCCGGCCAAGGCCGACATGAGGTGCTCCACCGTGGAAATCCGGGTCCCATTCTTTACGAGGGTCGTGGACAGCTGGGTTTCGCCGACATTGAAGGCATGCCCGCCGATATCGACCGGTTCGTCCAGATCGACCCGGTGAAACATGATCCCGGTATCCGGAGCAGCCGGGCGCAAGGTCAACCGCACCTGCTCGCCAGTATGCAGGCCGATGCCCGTCGCACGAATGCTATTTCTCAACGTTCGCTGGTGAACCAAGACACAACCCCATGACAAAATTATTAACCGATTATCGCACGGACATCCTCGGACAAGAATGCCTGAATTTGCCGATTGTACAAAACCCGAACAAAATCATAGCCCGTCTCAATCGATATTCGGCTAATGATAAGCCCGTCAAAGCAAAATAATAAATTCCGGGCACAATTGCCAGCACTGCTTGAGATGCCCCCATTCCCCGATAAAAGAAACGGTCGCCGTTGCATTGACGCAGCGGCGACCGTCACTCCGCTCAACGCGCGATTGATCAGGCCAACAATCGATTCAGACGCGTCACGAAATCTGCCGCATCACTCAGATGCCCGCCTTCCGCCAGCATCGCCTGCCCGAGGAGGACGCGTGCCACGTCCTCGAAGCGCGCCTCATCCTGCTCGGCCGCCGCACGCTGCAACAACCGATGCACGGGATTGATCTCCAGAATCGGCTTGACCACAGGCGCCTGCTGCCCGGCTTCCTTCAGCAGACGCTGAAGATGCAGACTCATTTCCTCTTCCGTGGTCACGAGACAGGCGGGCGAATCCACCAGACGCTTGGACACACGCACATCGTCCACCTGATCGGACAGCGCCTTCTTGAGGCGATCGACCAGCGCATCCTGGGTTTCCTTGGCCTCCGGCGTCTCCGCCTCGGTCGACTCATCCAATGACAACTCGGCCCGGGTGCCGGACTTCAACTTCTTGCCGGAGAATTCCGTCAACTGGGACATCAGCCATTCGTCGATCCGATCCCACAACAGCAACACCTCGATGCCTTTCTTACGGAAAATCTCGAGATGCGGCGACGCCATCGCGGCGGCATAGGAATCGGCGATGATGTAGTAGATCTCGTCCTGACCTTCCTGCATCCGGCCAATCGCGTCGCCCAGGCTGACGTTTTGCGTATCGTTGCCGCCCTGGGTGGACGCGAAGCGCAACAGACCGGCAATCTGCTCGCGGTTGCCGAAATCTTCGCCGACACCTTCCTTCAGCACCTGACCGAAGGTGGACCAGAATTTCGCATACTTCTCGGCATCGTTGGTCGCCATCTGCTCCAGCATGCCCAGTACGCGCTTCACGGAACCCTGACGGATCGTATCGAGAATCCGGTTGGACTGGAGGATTTCCCGCGACACGTTCAACGGCAGGTCGGCGGAATCGATCACCCCGCGCACAAAACGCAGGTAGCGCGGCATGAGTTTTTCCGCGTCGTCCATGATGAACACGCGCTTCACATACAGCTTCACGCCCTGCTTCGATTCGCGATCCCAGAGATCGAACGGCGCACGTGCAGGCAGATACAGCAAGGAGGTGTACTCGGTCTTGCCTTCCACCTTGTTGTGCGACCACGCCAGGGGGGCCTCCCAGTCGTGACCGACATGTTTGTAGAACTCGGTGTATTCCTCGTCGGAGATCTCGGATTTCGGGCGCGCCCAGAGTGCCTGCGCGTCGTTCACCCGCTCCCACACCGGGGCATCGATCACCGTTTCCTCATTATCGGAGTCCGGCGCCGGTGGCGTCTGCGGCTTCAGCATCTCGACGGGGAAGGTGATGTGATCCGAATACTTGCGGATCACGGAGCGCAGGCGCCAGTCATTGGCGAAATCCTGATGATCGTCGCGCAGATGCAGGACGATCTTCGTCCCACGCTCCGACACATCCACGGTCTCGAGGGTGTATTCGCCCTCGCCCTGCGAGGTCCAGCGGATGCCGTGCTCCTTGCCGGTGCCGGCCCGGCGGGTCGTCAACACCACTTCCTTGGCCACGATGAAGGCGGAGTAGAAACCTACCCCGAACTGACCAATCTGCTGAAGGTCCTTGGACTGATCCTGACCCAGCTTCTGCACGAAGGCCTTGGTGCCGGAACGGGCGATCGTGCCGATATTCTGGATGACCTCATCCCGGTTCATGCCGATACCGTTGTCGCTGATGGTCACCGTCTTGGCGTTTTCGTCGAATTCCACCCGAATCCGCAGGGACTCGTCCCCCTCGTAAAGCGCTTCGTCGGAAATCGCCTCGAAACGCAGCTTGTCGCAGGCATCAGAGGCGTTGGACACCAACTCCCGAAGAAATATCTCGGGATTGGAGTACAACGAGTGAATCATCAACTGCAGCAGTTCTTTGACTTCGGTTTGGAAACCATGAGTTTCAGGCTGGCTCATAGAATGAACATCTCCGTCGGGAAGGATAAAAGCAAAAAAACACCCCAGCGTTTTGTGGACGCCGGGGTGTTTTTCAAGAGGGGGCCTTGCGGATTCGTCGCATCGACACCCGCTGGGGGCGTGACCGGCAGGGCCGATCGACGCCCGATATGGATCAGGCCAGCTTTTCGCGAATACGGGCCTTCTTGCCGGTCAGGCCGCGCAGATAGTACAGCTTCGCACGACGGACGTCGCCGCGACGCTTCACTTCAATGGAGGCGATTGCCGGGCTGTACGTCTGGAACACACGCTCCAGGCCTTCGCCATAGGAGATCTTGCGTACCGTAAAGGCAGAGTTCAGGCCGCGGTTACGCTTGGCAATCACCACACCTTCGAAGGCCTGGAGACGCTCGCGATCACCTTCCTTCACCTTGACCTGAACGACGACCGTGTCGCCGGGGCCGAACGCCGGGACGTCGCGCGTCATCTGCTCGGCTTCGATCTGCTGAATGATATTGCTCATAACTTAACCCACCTACTAAACGTTCGTTGCGGCAGAATGAAGCCATTCTGCGGTCAATAATGCGCGCGCTCGATCGTCGAGGCCACGCTGATAAAAAAGATCCGGCCGTGCATCGGCGGTTGCTCGCAACCGCTGCCGTTCGCGCCAGTCATCGATCGCGCGATGATCGCCCGACGTCAGTACCGGCGGCACACCCTGCCCCCGCCAGTTGTCCGGCCGGGTGTAGTGCGGGTGGTCGAGCAAGGCCTCCTCGAAGGAGTCCTGCTCGACGGACGCCGCATCACCCAGCACACCCGGCAGTCGTCTGGCCACGGCGTCGATCACGACCATGGCGCCCAACTCGCCACCCGACAACACGTAATCGCCGATCGAAACCTGCTCGTCGACCATCGCATCGATCACGCGTTGATCGATGCCCTCATACCGACCGCACACCAGAATCAGACCCGCCGTTTCCGAGAAGGCCTGAACCGCTGCCCGGTCAAGCCGCCGCCCCTGAGGCGACATCAGAACCACCCGTGCGCCTGGTGCGCGACGCCTGGCTTCGGTGATCGCCGCCGCCAGCGTCTCGGGGATCATCAGCATTCCCGGACCGCCGCCAAAGGGGCGATCATCGACCGTGCGGTGCCGATTCACGGCAAAGTCGCGCGGCGACACCGTATCCACCGTCAGGGCACCCGTCCCGATGGCCACCCGCGGCATGCCGCTCTCGCCGACCGCTGCCACCAGCTCCGGAAACAGGGTGACCACCGTGATGTGCATCCCGAGACGCTCGTCGTCTAGAAATCCGGATCCCAGTCCACCAGGATACGGCGCTGGTCCAGATCGATCATTACCAGAACCTGATCCGGGATGAACGGGATCAAACGCTCCCGATCACCCTGAACGACCAGCACATCGTTGGCGCCCGTCTCGATCAGATCCTCAACGACACCAAAATCCTGTCCATCCACATGCACGACCCGGCACCCGACCAGATCGCGCCAGAAATATTCGCCCTTGCCTGCCTTGGGCAGATCGCTCGCAGCCACCGTGATCCGCATGCCGGTCAGTGCTTCCGCCTGGGTTCGATCATCGATCCCCTGCAACTTGGCCACGATCCCCTTGCTTTGCGGGGAATAGCGCGCAACGTTCACCCAGCGCCCTGGATTCGTCGCCGAATCCGAATCGAGATACCAACGCGTGTAACGCTGGATCCCATCCTCGGGCCGGGTATGGGAGGTCACCCAGAACCACCCCTTCACGCCATAGGCCCGCCCGATTTCACCGACAACGACCGGATCTTCCGGGCAGGCATCCATGGCAAGCGAACCCGTCACGGGGTATTAGACAGCCGCGGCCTGCTTGCTGTTTTCACGCAAGAGGGCAGCCACGCGATCGCTCGGCTGCGCGCCCTGGCCAACCCAGTGCTCCAAACGCTCCAGATTGACCTGCAGACGAACTTCCGCACCGCGGGCCACCGGGTTGAAGAAACCAACACGCTCGATATATGCACCGCTGTCACGCGCGTTACGCTTGTCGGTGACCACCAGGTGGTAGAACGGGCGCTTCTTGGCGCCACTGCGAGCTAAACGGATCGATACCATGTGTCATTTATCCTGTTTCAAGGGGGCGGACGAAAAACCACACCGCGCCTTTTCAAAATTCAAGGCGCGTGATTTTACGCAAGTTTTTACAAAAATAAAGCGTTGCTTGAAAAAAGATTCAAACAACGTCGAAATTCCGTGGTGGAAAGTCCACCACTCAGCCGTGCGGCACGCCCATCGAGGGGAACCGGCACGGTACGCCAAAATCAGGCGTCGTAGGGATCACGCAGAACGATGGTCTCGTCCCGATCCGGTCCAGTGGAAATGATGTCGACCGGAACACCGGCGAGCTCCTCGATACGGCGGATGTATTGCCGGGCGTTTTCCGGCAAGCCTTCCAGACTGCGCACACCCACCGTCGACGTCTGCCAACCCGGCATTTCCTCGTAGACCGGCACGCAGCGCGCATAGGTTTCCGCACTGAGCGGCGCCGTGCTGACCGGTTGACCATCCAGTTCATAGCCGACGCAGATACTGATCTTGTCGATACCATCCAGCACGTCGAGCTTGGTCAGGCACAGACCGGAAATACTGTTGATCTCGACGGCCCGGCGCAGTGCCACGGCATCGAACCAGCCGCAACGACGCTGACGACCGGTCGTCGCGCCGAACTCCTTGCCCCGGGTGCCGAGATGCTTACCCACCGAGTCACCCACATCCAGCGCCGCGTCGTATTCAAGCTCCGTCGGGAACGGGCCAGCACCCACGCGGGTCGTGTACGCCTTGGTGATGCCGAGCACGTAATCCAGCCCCAGAGGGCCAATGCCCGATCCGGTCGATGCACCGCCGGCCGTGGTATTGGACGAGGTGACATAGGGATAGGTGCCGTGGTCGATATCCAGAAGCGTGCCCTGGGCCCCTTCGAACATCAGGTTTGCCCCGGCCCGCTTCATCTCCGCCAGACGCGCCGGCACATCACCGACCATCGGCGCCAGGATCTCGGCCTGCGCCAGTACCTCATCCAGCACCTGCTGGAAGTCGACGGTATCGGTGTGGAAGTAATTGCGCAGGACGAAATTGTGGTAGTCCAGCACCTCGCCCAGCTTCGATGCCAGACGCTCGCGGTGGAAGACATCCTCCAGGCGAATCGCCCGGCGCGCCACCTTGTCCTCGTAAGCCGGACCGATTCCCCGGCCCGTGGTACCGATCTTGGCGGCCCCGCGCGCCTGTTCGCGTGCCTGGTCCAAAGCCACATGATAGGGCAGGATCAGCGGGCAGGCTTCCGAAAGCATCAGGCGTTCGCGCGCCGGCACGCCACTCGCCTCGAGCTGAGTCATCTCCTTGATCAACGCATCGGGAGACAACACGACGCCGTTGCCGATCAGGCACAGGACATTCTCGCGCAACACGCCCGACGGGATGAGGTGCAGGACGGTTTTCTTGCCCTCAATGACCAGCGTATGGCCGGCATTATGCCCGCCCTGATAGCGGACGACCGCCTGCGCGGACTCCGTCAGAAGATCGACGATCTTCCCCTTGCCCTCGTCCCCCCACTGGGATCCGAGCACAACAACACTTCTACCCATGATTGGTATCACCCACTAACTGCCATAAATTCTGTGTTGCCTCGGTGCCCGGGACCAACCTGGCCGCAGCGCCCTCCGGAGGACGATTCGTCATGACCACCCGTCGGCCTTCAGCCCTCAGACGCGCCACCTCGCGCATCAATGCCTCGTCGTCATAACGGGCCGGCGCATAGATGGCGACCGGTGCCGGCGCATCCGCCGTGAAGAATCGCAAAAGGTCGCGCACATCCGTCGAGAAGCCGGTTGCCGGGCGGGCGCGTCCGAAAGCCTCGCCGATGTCGTCGTAACGACCGCCGCGCGCAATTTCTCGACCGAGCCCCTCAACATAGGCCGCAAATACGAGACCGGTCTGATAGTGATAACCGTGCAGCTCGGAAAGATCGATCAATACCGTGACGACGGGGAAACGGCGTTCGATGAGCTCGGCGATCATACGCAACCGGGCCAATGCCTGCTTCATCGCCTCGTTGAGCACCGGACGCAAACGCGCCTCGGCCTCGGCCAGTGTTTCCGCCCAGGCGCCGTGCAGGTCGCACAACGCGAGCAAGCCCTGGCGGTATTCCGTCGCCAGGTCCAGATCGGCAAGAAGGCCGTCCATCTCGGTTGCCGCCTTGCGCTGCAGCGCATCGCGCACGGCGTCTTCGGCATGCTCGCTCAAACCGGCTGCCGCAGCCAACTCGCCAAACAGATCGACGTGCCCCAGATCGAGCACCAGCGCATCCACGCCAGCCGTCTGCAGGAGATCGAGCATCAGCGTGATGATTTCCAGATCACCCTCGACCTCCGCAACCCCATAAAGCTCGGCACCGAGCTGCATCGGGGTACGACTACCGCCAAACCCGTCGGGACGCGCCCGTACGACCGTGCCGATATAGCAAAGCCGCCGCTCAGCTTCGGTCTTCATGCTGTGCGCATCGATCCGGGCGATCTGGGGCGTCATGTCCGCCCGCAGACCCAACTGGCGACCAGTCAGCCCGTCGGTCATCTTGAGCGTATCCAGCGTCAGAGCCTCTCCAGCGCCCACGAGCAGGGAGTCGACAAACTCGACCAGCGGCGGGACAACCAGATCATAACCGGCGACTTCGAAGCGGCGGAGCAGCACGGCGCGCAAGCGCTCGATGCGGCGCGTCTGGTCTGGCAACAGCTCGTCGATACCGGCCGGCAGGGCCCAGCGCGAGGTTTTGTGCGACATGAAAAAATCCTATTCAGCGACGGGGCCCGACCCCGTCTGACAATACGAATACATAATTAACGGTGCGCCAGGCTCAGCAGGACGACGCCCGCAAGCAAGGCGACCAGCGCGATCGAACGCAGCACACCGTCCGGCGTACTGGCCATCTGCAAGGCCATCGCCCGGTAACGACGGGGGCTGATGAACGGCAACAAGGCCTCGACGATCAAGACCAGCCCGATGACCTGCAACCAAAGATGATCCAAACGTCCGACTCCTGAAACGGGCCTGTGCTGCCGGGATCAGTGCTTGGCTGCCGATCCCCCGTGTCCCGACTCGGCAGCGCCCGGCTGCCCCGGCGCACGGAAATACTGGAAGAACGGGGTATCCGGATTCAGGACGAACGTGCTGTCCCCCTGATCGAAGGCCTTCTTGTAGGCTTCGAGACTCCGGTAGAAGTCGAAGAAGCCGGGATCAGCCGTGTAGGCCTCGGCGTAGGTCTTGGCGGCCTGGGCATCCCCCTCGCCGCGAATCTTGGCCGCCTGACGGTTCGCTTCGGCCAGAATCACCTCGCGTTGACGGTCCGCATCGGCGGTGATCTTCTTGGCCTGCTCCTCGCCGCGCGAGCGTATCGACTGGGCCACGGCAAAACGCTCTTTCTCCATCCGGGCATACACCGACTTGCGGACTTCCTGCGGCAGCTCGATCTGCATGATGCGGACGTCCGTGATCTCGATGCCCAGGCCATGGATGTCCTTGTTCGTGACATCGATCACATGGCGCATGAACAGATCGCGATCCCCGGAGACCACCTCGTTCAGCGTCAGGCTTGAAATCTGACTTTTCATGCTGTCCCGGACAATCTGATCCATCCGGTTCATCGCGATCCGCTCCTCGCCACGCGTCGCGCGGTAGAAATCGGCCGGATTCACGATGCGCCACTTGATGTAGTAGTCGACGATCAGGTTCTTCTTTTCGCTGGTCAGGAAGCGCTCGGGCTGCGAAGTCATCGTCAGGACGCGCTTGTCGAACAGGCGGACGCTGTTGATGAACGGAATCTTGAAGTGCAGACCGGGATCGAAGCCCTCCTGGACAATCTCGCCCAGGCGGAATTCCAGCGCCGTCTGATACTGTTTGACCTGGAAGGTGGCGGTCGACAGGAGGAACACCGCCACCACGACAACGGGCAGAATCACGCGATTGATGATGTTCATGGCGCGCTCCTCGTACGCAGATCGCTGCGGCTATCGTTGGTCACGGTACTGCGCGAGAGCGACGTATCGTCCGGGGACGGCAGGGAAGGCAGCGGCAGAATGGCATTGTCCGCCGGCGTGACCGGTTTCACCGGCTTCTTGCTGGCAGCAGAAGTCCGGTCGCCCAACGGCAGATAGAACACGTTGTTGGATTTGCCGGAATCGAGAATCACGCTCCGGTTCTTGCTCAAGATATCCCCCATGGCATCGAGGTACATGCGCTCTCGCGTCAGCTCGGGCGCCAGTCGATAGGATTTCAGCAGCAACTCGAACCGTGCCGCCTCACCCAATGCTGCATTGATCACCTTGGACTGATAGCCCTTGGCCTGCTCGTCGATCTGGGCGGCATCGCCGCGCGCGCGCGGCACGACCTGATTGGCATACGCCGAGGCCTCGCTGATATAGCGTTGCTCGTCCTCGCGGGCGCGAATCGCATCCTCAAAGGCGGGTTGAACGGCTTCCGGCGGCTGAATGTCCTGCAGGTTGACCGACTGCACCTTCAGACCGGTGTCGTAGCCGTTAAGCAGATCCTGCATCCGATCGCGCACGAGACTGGCGATCTCGCTTCGCCCTTCCGTCAGGACGTAGTCCATCTTCTTGGAGCCGACCACTTCGCGGATCGCGCTCTGCATGACGTCGGACAGTGTGCCGTCTGGATCGCGAACGTTGAACAGGTACTTGACCGGATCGTTGATCACGAACTGACTGCTGATCTTGACCTCGACGATGTTCTCGTCGTTGGTCAGCGAAGACATCTTCAGCTGCTTGTCGCGAAACTCATCCACGTTCACCTTGACCACCGACGCGATCGGGTAAGGCAGATGCCAGTGCGGCCCTGCCCCCGTCGTTTCGGTGTATTTACCGAACTGCAGCACGATACCGCGCTGACCGGCATCAATGGTGTAGACCCCGGAGAACATCCAGGCGGCAAACGCCAGAACGGCAATCCCTGCCAGGGCCTTTCCGCCGCCCGCGCCACCCATGGCGCCGCCGAATTTCTTCTGTAGACGTTCGATCGCATCGTCGATATTGGGCGGCTTGCCGCCACGGCGGGGATTGGACCAAGGATCGTTATCCTTGCCACCGCCGGGTTCATTCCAGGCCATGGGCACTACTCCGGGGATAATCGGGGGAACCGATTGGACAGGTTTCAAAAAAAGACACGTAAGTTTAGTGATGGAGCCCATCTGCCGCAAGCGCACCCGGCAAAACGACCGGGGTATCCGGCAGCACGACCGGGGGGATCTGATAGTCGCCTAACTGCGGGAAATGCTTTTTCCATTGCGCCCACTTGCCGTCCGTCAGAACCAGATCGAGACGCCACCCCGGTCGGGATTCGTCCTCGGACCATGCCTCTCGGACGATGAGTCCTTCATTGAGCAGACGGGCACGGATACCCGCCTCGGAGACCGGCAGAAAGATCGATACGGCTATCTTGGCGGGCGCCAGCCGACTCAGCAACGCCTGGCGAAGATCGTCCATGCCTTCGCCTGTCTTCGCGGACACCCAGACGCGCTCGGGAGCACCCTGTTCGTTGACATCGACCTGGGCTACGCTCTGCGCCAGCTGATCGATCTTGTTCATCACCGTGAGTCGCGGGAGCGAATCGGCACCGATTTCCTCGAGCACTTTTTCCACATCCGCCATCTGCCGATCGCGCTCTTCACTGGAGGCATCCACCACATGGATCAGCAGATCCGCCTCGAGGGTTTCCTCCAACGTGGAGCGGAAGGCCGTCACCAGCTCGTGGGGCAGATGGCGGATGAACCCGACCGTATCGGCCAGCACCATCGGCTGGCCGACGGCCAGATCGACGCGCCGCAACGTGGTATCCAGCGTGGCGAACAGCTGATTCGCCGCATAGGTGCCGGCGGTCGTCAGGGCATTGAACAGGGTCGATTTTCCGGCGTTGGTGTAGCCCACCAGGGAAACCGTGGGAATTTCCGAGCGCTGTCGTCCCTTTCGCCCCTCGTGGCGCTGACGGCGGACCTTGAGGATGCGCTCTTTCAGCTGCTTGATTCGCTCATGAATGAGACGTCGGTCCATCTCGAGCTGGGTTTCCCCGGGCCCACGCAGACCGATGGAGCCCCCGCGCTGACGCTCGAGGTGGGTCCAGCCCCGTACCAGCCGGGTGGACAGGTGCGTCAGCTGGGCCAGCTCGACCTGCAACTTACCCTCATGGGATCGGGCGCGCTGGGAGAAAATATCGAGAATCAGACCGGTACGATCGATCACCCGGCATTTGAGCAGGGCCTCGAGGTTTCGTTCCTGGGAAGGAGACAACTGGGCGTTGACGACAACGAGATCGGCTTCCGATTCGCCCACCAGTGCCGCGAGCTCCTCGGCCTTGCCCTTGCCGATATAGAGACGCGGGTCCGGAGACTCGCGGCTGGCAAGACACTCACCGACGACCTCGGCGCCCGCCGAGCGCAGCAATTCACGGAATTCGTCAAGATCTTCGGCACGACTCGCCTGCCGGGAGACGACGTGCAGCAGGACCGCGCGCTCGCCGCCCTCGTGCCGTTCAAAGAATTGCATCAGTGACCATCGTCTCCCGACTGAGCGGGTTTGGCGGCGTCGCCCTCTTCGTCAAAATCGATATGGATTTCGCGCGTGGGCACGATCGTGCTGATGGCATGCTTGTAGACGAGCTGACTGACGTTGTTTTTCAGCAGCACCACGAAATTGTCGAAGGAGTCGATCTGCCCCTGCAGCTTGATCCCGTTGCGCAGATAGATGGACACGGGCACATGCTCGCGGCGCAGGGCATTCAGATAGGGTTCCTGTAGTGATTGAGCTTTTGCCATCGCATTTTTCCTCGTTTGTAATGTAGTTGGCAGCTTCCGATGCGCACGTAGTGGCACGCCGAGCGGCAGATCACTCCTGATCGTCCGGGAACAGGTCGCATTCACAGTATTGTGTGCACGCTGCTCAGCGTATTAGCGTTTAGCGTATCACGACCGTTGGGATTTGGGCCCGAATCCTGAAATTTCAAGATGTCGCAGCCACAGACTGCCGTCATGTCGGCCGCCCTTGGATTTAACCGGGGGATGCAAGTTCCGCCTGAGCGACGATTCGCTGCATTTGCGCGAGCAGTTCGTCCCGCTGTTCGGTCGGATAAAACCGGGTGGTCGACTGACCGCGCATCCAGGTAATCTGGCGCTTGGCCAGCTGACGCGTCGCGGTGATCGCCAGAAAGCGCATCCGGTCGAAGTCCGTGACGCCATCCAGGTAATCCCAGACCTGACGATACCCCACCGCCCGGATCGACGGCATGCCCGGATCCAGATCCCCGCGATCCTTCAATCGGCGCACTTCGTCCAACAACCCGTCCGCCAGCATCATGTCGAATCGCTCGGCCATGGCTTCGCGGGCATGGGCCCGCGAGGCGGGCCAGAGACCGAACCGATGCACGATTCGGTCGCCGAGCGGGGATCGGGGGGGATTCTCCCGCTGCCACCGACTCAAGGGCTTGCCCGTCGCGTGGAACACCTCCAGGGCCCGACCGATCCGTTGCGGGTCGTTGGGATGAACCCGAGCCGCCACTTCCGGGTCGACCTGTTGCAACTGCGCATGAAGAGCCGACCAGCCCAGGCGTTCGGCCTCCGCCTGAACGGCGGCACGGATGTCGGGATCGGTCGATGGCAGGGTCGAAAGCCCATCCAGCAGCGCCTGGAAGTACATCATCGTGCCCCCCACCAGGAGCGGTACACGACCCGCCGCATCGGCACGATCAATTGCCGCCAGGGCATCGTGGCAGAAGTTACTGACCGAATACGATTCGGATGGATCGCAGATATCCACGAGTTCGTGGGGAAACTCGGCCAGCACGGCGGGCGCAGGTTTGGCTGAGCCGATATCCATCCCGCGATAGATCATCACGGAATCCACGCTGATGAGCGACACGGGCAGATGCGCCGCCAATTCGAGTGCGGTGGAGGTCTTGCCCGAAGCTGTAGGGCCCAGCAGGGCGATCACGGGAGACTTCTCGGCGCACTGGGTCACCCCGTTCTCGCTCATCATTGCCCCCGCATGAACAGGCGATCGAGATCCGTCATGCTCAACTGCCGCCAGGTCGGTCGACCGTGATTGCACTGATCGGCGCGCTCCGTGCGCTCCATGTCGCGCAACAGGGCATCCATTTCCGGTCGGGTCAGAATGCGGTTGGCACGCACCGACCCATGGCAGGCCATCCGGGAAAGCACCGCATTGATCCGCTCGGTCATCACGGGATTTTCCGCATCCGGCAACAACTCGTCGTCCTCGACGGCGGCCAGCATGTCCCGCGCCAGGGATTCGGCGTCCGCACCGCGCAGGAGCGCCGCGAGCGCCGTGACGCGAATCCGGGTCGGTGCAATGCGCGACAGGGCCACGCCCATGCGGGCGAAGGCCGATGCAAAAGCCTCGAACCGGTCGGCCTCTGCCTCGGTAACACCGAAAGTCACGGGCAGCAACAGGGGCTGAAGCACCATCTGCCGGCCGGCATAAGCGGTTTTCAGACGTTCGTAGGTCACCCGCTCCGCCGCCGCGTGGGCATCGACGATGATCAAACCCTGGGCGTTCTGGGCCAGGATATACACCCCGTGCAGATGGGCCAGGGAAAACCCCAGCGGCGGGATTTCTGCCGGCTCGGATTCGGTCACGCCCCCGAAAGCCAGGGTGGTTGCCGATGCCGAGGGGACCATAACAGGATTCGACACCGGTTCGGCGGCAGCGGAGAGCAGATCGAGATACCCCTGGACGCGAGGCGCCGAAGCGAGGGCACGGTCCGGCATCGACCTCGACGGTGGCGCACCGGCCGAGCCGGAAGAACGCAGTTCTCCCGATGACGCACCGGCACCGAACGCCGCCGCGTCGCCCACCCCGGGATCGGCGCCCACGGCCAGGGCACGATGAATCTCGCGGAACAGGAAATCCTGCACGGCCCGTCCATCCCGGAATCGCACCTCGGCCTTGGTGGGATGGACGTTGACGTCGACGTGCCGCGGGTCGAGATTCAGCGACAGGACGTAGGCAGGCTGGCGCGCATGGTGCAGCACGTCGGCATAGGCGCGACGGATTGCGAAACCGATCAGCCGGTCCCGCACGATCCGACCATTGACGAAGAACAGCTGCTGATCCGTCGAGGAGCGCGCATAACTCGGATCGGCCACCCAGCCGGTCAGACCGAGTCCGGAAGCCGTGGAATCGATGAAGCGGGCGCGCGTCAGGAAATCCTCGCCCAGCATCTGGGCGATGCGGGCCGGAAACTGCTCGGAAAGTTGATCCGGCCCGATAGGCGGCAGATCGAACAATCGGCGCCCATTGTGCTCCAGGGTAAAGCCGACCGTCGGATGGGCCAGCGCGAATCGCCGCATGAGTTGGTCGATCTGGCCGAACTCGGTCCGTTCGGTACGCAGGAACTTGCGCCGGGCCGGCGTCTGGTAGAACAGGTCACGAACGAGCACCGTCGTGCCCTGAGGGTGCGCCGCCGGCTTGCAGGCGGTGACGTCCACTTCGTTGCTGAGCGTCCAGCCGTGCGGCGCATTGGCGGTGCAAGAGGTCAAGGTCACCCGGGCGATCGAAGCGATGCTGGCCAAAGCCTCACCACGAAACCCCATGCTCTGAACGGCCTCAAGGTCATCCAGAGAGCGGATCTTGCTGGTGGCATGGGCCGTCAGCGCCAGCGGCAGATCGGTATCGTCCATGCCCCGACCATCGTCGCGCACGGAAATCAAGCGCGAACCGCCCTCCTCGATCTGCACGACGATCCGCCGACCGCCGGCATCGAGGGCATTTTCGACGAGTTCCTTGACGACGCTGGCCGGGCGCTCCACCACCTCGCCGGCGGCGATCTGATTCACGAGTGTGGGGGGAAGTACGGCTATCGAGGACATCGGGATTTCGCGGGGCAAAAGCGTATTTTCCCCCGCGATCGTTCCGAATACAAATGGCGGCGCACGCAGCGCCGGGTTGCTCAGAGCATGGCGTACCGCGTACCTTCGGGCGCCCGCTCGGCATAATAGGTGTTCACGCCGGCCAGAATCGACCGGGCGATTTCGTTCTGATACGCCGCGGTACGCAGGCGCGCCTCCTCGGTCGGATTACTGATGAACGCGCTTTCCACCAAAATCGAGGGGATATCCGGCGACTTGAGCACGACGAAACCGGCCTGCTGCACGCGCTTGGAGTGCAGATCGGTGACGTCGCCGATCTGCGACAGCACGCGATGCCCGAAATCCAGACTGTTCTCCAGCGTCTTGGTCTGCGAGAGATCGAGCAATACGGAAGCCACATCCTGGTCGTGATCGGCAATGGATGCGCCGCCCACGAAATCCGCCTCGTTTTCCCGATTGGCCATCCAGCGCGCCGCCTCGGAGGTGGCCCCGCCCTGACTCAGACAGAAAACGGAGGCACCCCGTGCGGAAGTCACCCGGAATGCGTCGGAATGCACGGAAACGAACAGATCCGCCTTGGCGCGGCGGGCGATGGCGGTACGCCCCCGCAGGTGGATGTAACGATCGGAGTCGCGCGTCATGACGGGCTTGAGTCCGGGAGTCGCCGCCACCATGGCCTGCAACCGCCGTCCGATATCGAGCGCGATATGTTTTTCCTTGGTCCCCCGACGGCCGATCGCCCCGGGGTCCTTGCCACCATGGCCCGGATCGATCGCAATCACGATATCCCGGAAGGTCTGCTGTGTCTGGATTCGCGGCTTGCTATCCGGATCGGCCGCGTCGCGCGCCACCAGAGTCGCTGCCTTGTCGTGCGGCAGATCGACCACGAAACGGTAGCCCTGTCCGTCGCTCGGCGGCAACAGCAGCATGCGCGGCTTGACTGCCGCCTTCATGTCGAACACCAGCCGCAGGTCGTACCCATTGTGAATACCGACCCGCAGATCGCTGACCACGGAACCGGCGGGCGCCGGCGGAATCTCGATCTGGCTCATCTGAGTCTGCGTGAGATCGACAACCACCCGTGGGGGATTGTCGAGGCTGAACGTCTTGTAGTCCAGGGGGCCGTTCACCTTAAATACATAACGCGTGTAATCCGGCTGGCGCGTGGTTTGCACGGCATTGATCACGCGCGCCGCAAGAACCTTCTCCGGCGCCACCAGTCCGAACACCGCCGTACTCGTGCCCAGAACGGCACCCAGAAACTTCCGGCGATCCCAAGGATTCGAGGAATTATCAAACATAATTTGACCCTCACGAACAGATTCATCACAACGCAGACGCCGCACTCAAGGCGGGCCATGCTTGAGATACATTCTGAACAAGAATAATTTTTTTTCAACATTTTTAATTAGATAGCGCCGAATTCTAAAGAAAAATATCCAAAAAAATTTGCCGCATATCGGGCTAAAAAACTGGAGAAAACACTATATGTTGTGTTTTTGCGGCAATGCAACACAGGCGGTTCGAAAGTGGGAACCGGTGGGATTTGAGCGGGATCAAGGAACAATCAAAGGCGAATGAAATACGGCAAGGTCGATAAACCAAGACCGATAAGCACCAGGGCATAGACGTTGGTGACGAAGAAGGGGTAGATGGTGAGCGCAATTCCCACGACCAGGGGGACAATCGCGCGACGCCGACGGGCATAAACCAGAAACCCGAGCCCGACCGACCCGAACACCAATCCCCAGAGCATCACGGCCTGATCCATTTTACTGCCTCCTTATTCGCCATACCGGCTTTGGCAAGCCTGAAACCACCGGGTTCCCGAAGGCGTCCGCGGACGCACGGTCACTTGTCGACGATCCACCCCAGCAAACGCATCAACGGAAAGACGGATTTCAATATCCGGCGGGGGCAACTCGTCGCCCGCGCACGCAGGCCACTCGACCAGGATCAGCGCCTGCCCGAACTCATCCCGCAGACCGAGATAATCCAGCTCTTCGGGCGACCCCAACCGATAAAGATCGAGATGAAGCACCCGGCACGGGGCAACGGCGGCGTCCGCTCCGCGCGCAGAATCCGCGCATTCTTCCAGATCATAGGGTTCGATCAGGGTATAGGTCGGGCTGCGCACCGGACCTGTCACACCCAGAGCGCGCAGAAAGGCGCGTGTGAACGTGGTTTTTCCGGCACCCAGATCCCCCTCGAGAAACACCAACCCGTGGCCGGGCGCGGTCTGGGCCAGAGCCTGGGCCAAACGGGAAACCGCCGCTTCGTCCTGCCCGGCCAATACCCACGGCGCACTTGCTGCAGGCGTCAATTCAGCAGCCATGGCAACCGCTCATTCGCACCGCTCAACTGTGCATTGGCCAAGGCCCGGATCGGACCCAAGAGATCTGAAGCAGCCATCCCCCATGACCCCGAGGCTGTGGCCTCGATTTCCCCCGCGATCGCATGCCAGCAGACGGCCCGACCAAGCGCTTCGTCCGCATCGAACCCCATGGCCAGCAGTGCGCCGACCATGCCGGAGAGGATGTCGCCCGTACCCGCCGTGGCGAGCGCCGGATCACCCCGACCACAGAGCTTCAGGCCATCCCGAAGGGCGAGGACGCTGCCCGCGCCCTTGAGCAGAACCGCTCCACCAAATCGGGCCTGCAAGGCGCGTGCCGCGGCAAATCGATCGGCCTGTACATCCGCCGTCGAACAGTTCAGCAATCGTCCCGCTTCCGCCGGATGCGGCGTGAGCACCGTGGATTGCGCGCGTGGATCGACCAATGAATCGACCGGAGACAGAAATCGCAATCCGTCGGCGTCGACGATCATCGGCCCGTCAAACGCCAATGCCGCCAACGCCAAAGTCTGCGCCCAGTCATCCTGGCCCAGCCCCGGCCCCAGAACGACGGCATCCGCGAGGGACATCAGGGAAATCAGGGCAGCCACACCGTCAACCCCGTGCACCATCAGTTCCGGCCGCCCGGCGTTCATGCCGATCACCTGCTCAGGATGAACCGCAAGAATCACCTTCCCCGCGCCGAGGCGAAGCGCAGATTCACCGGCCATACGAGCCGCGCCGCCCATGCCGCGATTGCCGCCGACCACCAGCACGGTGCCGAACGTGCCTTTGTGGCCATCGCGGGGTTTGGGCGGCAACGGCGCCGCGTCGAACAGAAGCGTTGCCATCGGCGCGCCATCCGGCATGGCCTGCCCGAGCAAGGCCAGGTGCAGACGCCCGGCAAGCGCCGGCCCCCGCCCGGTGAACAGCCCCGGCTTGAATCCCAGGAAACTGACCGTCAGATCGGCATGCACCGCGCAGTCGTTCAGCACCTGACCGGTATCCGCCAACAATCCCGAAGGCAAATCGGCGGCGATGACCCATGCTCCGGCGTGTCGTGCCGCGTTAATGGCGGCGATCCATGCGGCGGCGGGCCCGTCGATCGGACGATTGAGCCCGATACCGAACAGGGCATCGACGATCACTTCTGCCGTCGAAAGCCCGGCAGAATCATTTCGAATCCGGATATCCGGCACGGCCTGCCGCAATGCCTGCCAGGCCTGCGCGGCGGCACCCGACCAGTCGGCGGGATCCTGCCAACCGAACAAGTCGACGCAAAGCCCGGCTTCGACAGCGCGCCGGGCGACCACCAGACCGTCTCCGGCGTTCTGCCCCACCCCGACCACGACCGCAATGTGCCGAGCCTCGGGCCATTGCGAGCGCAAAGCCGCGAGCAGTGACGCGCCGGCCCGATCCATCAGCGTGTAGCCATCCGTGCCGCGCGCAAAGATGGCTGCTTCATGCGCACGGATCTGTGCCGCGGAAAAGACGGCCAGCAGGGCGGGATCCAGTGAAAGCGGTGACGCCGGATCGTTCATCGGAACCAGTCTTTCATGAGCGGGCGCGGCTCAACGCCGGGGCAGGAAGCCATGGGCATCGAATACGCGCTGCAGAGTCGGTTCCGCACGGGCACGGGCCTTTTCGGCCCCGTCGGCCAGGATGCGGTCCAGGGTCGCCTCATCGGCACGCAGCGCCTGGAATCGCTCCTGAATGGGCGCCAGGAACGCGATGACGGCCTCGCCCGTCTGCACTTTGAGCGTGCCATACCCCTGACCATCCAGACGCGCCTCGAGCGCCGGAATCGATTCGCCGGAGAAGATTGAGAGCAGTGTCAGCAGGTTCGACACACCGGGCTTTTCCGTGGGATCGAAGCGGATGGCCGTATCGGAATCGGTGACCGCGCGCTTGAATTTCTTGAGGATCGCCTTGGGATCGTCCAGCAATCCGATGTAGCTCGCTTCACTGGGATCGGACTTGGACATCTTCTTGGTCGGATCCTGCAACGACATGATGCGCGCGCCCGTTTCGGGAATGAACGGCTCCGGCACCGTGAACACATCGCCATAGATATGGTTGAAGCGGATCGCCAGATCACGGGTCAGTTCCAGGTGCTGCTTCTGGTCGGCACCGACCGGCACGTGCGTCGCCTGATACAGAAGGATATCGGCCGCCATCAGGACCGGGTAGTCGAAGAGACCGACATTGATGCTGGCATCCGGGCGCGTCGACTTGTCCTTGAACTGGGTCATGCGCTCCAATTCGCCCATATGCGCATAACAGTTCAGAATCCAGCCCAGCTCGGCATGCGCCGGCACATGGGACTGAACGAAAATGGTGTTCTTCTCGGGATCCAGACCACAGGCGAGGTACAGCGCGACAAAGTCGTAGCAGCGGGCGCGAAACACGGCCGGATCCTGACGGACGGTAATGGCATGCAGATCGACCAGCATAAAAAGGGAGTCATGAGTCTCCTGCATCGCCACCCAATTGCGCATGGCACCGACATAATGACTGATCAACAATTGACCGGAAGGCTGGATACCCGAAAGGACAATGGGCCGCTTGGCGCCCGCGGACGTGCCTGGAGTGGTTTGAGTCATGAGAAACCTGATACGCGTATTTGTGTGTAGAATGGAGGGCATCGATCATAGCAAATCTGCCCCCGACTCCACGCATCGACACCATTTGGCCGAAACGGACTTGCCCATCACGGCAAATTGCCGTAACATCTCGCGCCTTTGAATGATATCGAGCGTCCGCTTTTTAGGAGACCAGCATCATGGCCCGAGTCTGCCAAGTCACCGGCAAACGTCCTGCCGTCGGCAATAACGTTTCGCACGCGAACAACAAAACCCGTCGCCGTTTCCTGCCCAACCTGCACCACAAGCGGTTCTGGGTGGAAAGCGAAGGCCGTTTCGTGACCCTGCGCGTATCGACCAACGCGATCCGCACCATCGACAAGGTGGGTATCGACAGCGTTCTGGCCGACATGCGGGCGCGTGGCGAAAAAATCTAACCACTGAACATGTTCGGTTCGGGCGCACCCCGGACCCGATAAGGAAGAACAACCATGCGTGATAAAATCAAACTCGTATCGAGCGCGGGTACCGGTCACTTCTACACCACGACCAAGAACAAGCGCACCATGCCGGAAAAGCTGGAACTGAAGAAATTCGATCCGGTCGTTCGCCAGCATGTGATCTACAAAGAAGCCAAGATCAAGTAAGTGCCCCATCGGGTCTGCATCGACCCGATCCGCCAGCCTGATCCCCACTTCGTCAACCCGCCCAGCCATATCCCTGCGGCGGGTTTTCTTGTTTGCGGAACAAACATGCCCGAGCTACCTGAAGTCGAAACCACCCGTCGGGGCATCGAGCCTCACTGCCTTGACCGCCGGATCGTCCGTGCCCAGGTGCACGATCCCCGACTGCGGTGGCCAGTGCGTGGCGACCTGACCGAGTGGCTGAAGGATCGCCGTATCACGGATGTTTCCCGGCGCGCCAAATACCTGCTCATCGCATTCGAGAACGGTGAACGCCTGCTGATTCACCTCGGCATGTCCGGCAGCCTGCGCCTCGTCGAGCCCGGCACGCCGAAAAGAAAGCACGATCACGTCGAAATCGAATTCGACAGCGGCCGGATCCTGCGCTATCACGATCCGCGCCGCTTCGGCGCGCTGCTCACCGACCACGTGGACAACCCGCACGAGCGACTCGCGAATCTGGGACCCGAACCACTCGGCCCCGACTTCACGCCCGAATACCTGCACCGGAAGCTGCAAAACCGCCTCGTCGCCATCAAGCCGCTCATCATGAGCGCGGACATCGTCGTCGGCGCCGGGAACATCTATGCCAACGAGGCCCTGTTCCTGGCAGGCATCCACCCGACGACCTCCGCCAGTCGCTGCGACCGGGATGCAGTCACCCGACTGGTCGCGGCAATCCGGGACGTCCTCGCCCGCGCCATCGAACAGGGCGGCACGACGCTGCGCGATTTCGTCCGGGAAGATGGACAGCCGGGCTACTTCAAGCAGACACTGAACGTGTACGATCGCGCCGATCAGCCCTGCCGCGTCTGCAGCACGCCGATCCGAAAATTCACCCAGGCACAACGGGCCACCTATTGCTGCCCCGTCTGCCAACCACCCCCGTCACCTGACTGAACCCGTCACCCGACCGAGGCGACGTGAAGGGGAAAATACACCGTACGCACTTGACATTTCTCCTGCACATGGCAGAATCACGCGCCTCAATAAAATTCACGCATGAAGATCGAGGAGTTTGATCCGTGGCAAATACCGCACAAGCCAAAAAGCGCGTTCGTCAGGCGGAACAAGCCCGTCAGCGCAACGTGGCATTACGTTCCCGCGTTCGTACCGAATACAAGAAAGTTCTCAAGGCTGTCGCCTCCGGGAGCGTTGAACAAGCACAGGCCGCCTACAAGAGCGCCCAGCCTGTGATCGACAGCATGGTCAACAAGGGTATTCTGGCGAAGAACACCGCTGCACGCCGCAAGTCCACCCTGGTGGGCCGCATCAAGGCTCTGTCCGCCAGCGCCTGATCGTCCGGCGCCTTGCCGACACCGGCAGCAAAAAAGCCCCGCTTTGCGGGGCTTTTTTATTGGCAAATCTTATTGGGAGGGATGGCTGATTTTCATGGCCGCCCCTGCCCTGCTCGACACACTAGTCGGCACGCACGCCATACTCCGCCCGATAGGCCTCCATGCGTCCCCGGGATTCCGCCAGATCGGCGCGATCCGCACAAAACGCGATCAGATCGTCCAGGCTGGCAATGTTGATTACGGCCAGATCGTAGTCGCGCCGCAGTTCGCCGATGGCCGAGAGATCGGACTGGCCGCGTTCCTGACGATCCATCATCACGGAAACCCCCACCGCCTGTGCACCGGCCGCCGCAATCAGCTGCAACGACTCCCGGATGGCGGTTCCGGCCGTAATCACGTCATCGACGATCAATACCCGGCCTGCCAACGGCGCACCCACGAGATTGCCGCCCTCGCCGTGATCCTTGGCCTCCTTGCGGTTGAACACCCAGGGAATCGGCTTGCCGGT
This sequence comes from Halothiobacillus diazotrophicus, assembly GCF_001663815.1. Lineage (NCBI taxonomy): Bacteria > Pseudomonadati > Pseudomonadota > Gammaproteobacteria > Chromatiales > Halothiobacillaceae > Halothiobacillus > Halothiobacillus diazotrophicus. The sequence continues at coordinate 2,458,195 of NZ_CP016027.1, read as the reverse complement.
GCGCTCGGCCAATGCGATGGCCGTGGCCGCCGCCAGGGGAATCCCCTTGTAGGCGGGTCCGAACAGCACGTCGAATTCGATGCCCGCCGCCAGAATCGCGTCCGCATAGAAATTCCCGATCGCGCCCAGCGCCTCGCCCGTGGAAAATGCCCCGGCATTGAAGAAATACGGACTCTGCCGCCCGGACTTCAAGGTGAATTGACCAAATTTCAGCGCGTCGTGATCCAGCGCAAATCGTATGAACCGTTGTCGAAAATCGCTCACAGTAGATTCCATTTCGGCCGCACCGGCATCGGCTGCCGCACGGTGGTTGGGCGGACCACATCCCACGTGGAACCCGCATCCCGGCTATTGTGCCAGAATTTGCCGGCGGGTATTCGAGGATGGGCATTCGATGAATGAGATTCCCATCTGACACGGCTCTTCCGCCACCGGGATCGCCGCCATTCATTCATCGACGCGGGGACGGACCAGCCATGGACCGATCGACAGCAGCAGCGCGAGATAGACCCCGGCCATCCCCCAGGCAGACAACGCCAGCCACCCTGGATGCAGACCGATTCCGAGCGTTGCCGTGCGCACGCCCCAGAGTAGAACGGCGACGATAAATGCGGCACGCAACACACGGGGCATCCGAATCGCCCGCCCCGTATGGCCAGCGCTGACACGCAACATCATTCCCGGCCCGAACACGCCCATGACCCCGAGACCCAGGGCATGGATTCCTCCATCCACCCACTGAGCACGCCACGCTACCGGCAAGGTCGGGGACTGGGCGATGGCCAGGATGAGCACCCCGCTCAGAACCAGCAGAAAACCGACAAACAGAACCGCCAGCATGGGCTCCCGCAACACGCGCCGATCCCACCAATGACCCAGAGCATGAGCACCGAACAGAACCAGCATCACGGCCCCGAGCGGCAACAACACCGTCCTCGCGACGAAAAACGGCAGGAGACCCAACAACAGCAGGAGAAATGGTCCGCCACCGAACACGATAGCCAAAGGCTGACCAAGGTCCAGATCACGCCGGCCAATGAAATTCCCTGTAAACGACGGGATGACCCGTTGCGCCATGAAGAGGACCACCGCCACCAGCGGCCACAACCCGGCCCAGGCAACCCCCGAACGAAAATCGGACGCATGCATTTCAGCTCGGAACAAGCAGTCGAGTAGCGACAGGGTGATCAGGACAACCGGGAAAATCAGATTGCGCCATTGGCGCGCCTGCAGAATGGGACGAAGAATCACGATCGCCACCCAGAGCGGCACGGCCGCAGAGAGGGTAAACCCGGCCCAACCGCTCATCCCCGACAGCAATAGCAGCAGACGCGCACTCCACCATAGCGCGACCATGGCCAGCAGCGCACGCGACGACAGCAGGCGCACGCCAGTCCAGTTCCGCACGGCCGTGAGCAGAAATCCCGACAGCAGTGCCACCCCCAGTCCGAAAATCATCTCATGGGCATGCCATCGCCAGTCGCTCACCACGGTACCGATTGCCAAGGGCAGGCCCAACCCGCGCCCAGTACCCAGGGCAAACCACACCCAACCCCAAACCCCAAACAGGCACAGGCCGGCAACCAGCAGGGAAATAAACCAGGGGCGGAAACCCACGGAGAGAAACGCGAATCGATTCATGAATGACGTACCCCGGGACGTACCCCGGGACGTACCCCGGGACGTACCCCGGGACGTACCCCGGCAGGCATTTCCGACACCGCCATCAAGCAGCAGTCCTGCAATGCCGGGAAGAGGCTACGCTCCTCAAAGGCGATATGCTCTGCCAGCAGCTGTCCGAACGTGTGGTATGCCAATCGTCGAGACAAGGAGCCGGCTCCTGGCTCGAAATCGGGTGCATCCGCACAGAGCACATCGATGATGGCTATCAGGCTTCGGTGCTCGCGATGCATGCGGTCCAGCAAGGACAGGACTGTGTGCGAATCCGGCAATTCAGTCACCCAGACGGCAAAGGTTTTTTCCTCTTCCGAAAAATGCCTGCGAAGATCGTCCGCCGCCGCCCGGATCTGTCGCTGACCATATGCCGCATCAAGCTCTGCGCGCTGCAAATCGCGCGCAAGACGCAAGCTTCGATGATGTTCGCGTGAACGTGGTATCAGAATCGCATGTCGTTGCATCCCACTCCCCCCTCCTGAGCCATGAACCAAGGACCATTTATTGATGCATGTTACATACGTCTTTTATTGGCGCCAAGGCGAATGACCTCACAATCTGCTAGATTGGGCCCCGGCGGATCGTACAGACCGCACGGCACGTCGACCGATGCAATCCGCCCCGTCCAAAATGGAATCAGCGAAACATGCAACTCAATCAACAAACGGACTATGCCTTAAGGGTGCTCATTTTCCTGGCGAGAGAGGCACAACGTGCCGAGAAGGCCACCGATGAATCGCTGCGCCTGGTCACCATCCGCGAAATCGCGGACTTCTATCGGATCTCCCACAATCACCTGATGAAGGTCGTCACGCGCCTGACGGATCAAGGCTTCATCCAGGCCCAGCGCGGACGTGGCGGCGGACTTCGCCTAGGTGCGGACGGACTCGCCATCAATATCGGGCAGGTCGTCCGGACGATGGAAGGCAGCTGGCAGATGGCAGCCTGCTTCGGCCCGGACAACACCTGCCCCATCCAGGGCAACTGCCAGCTGGAGTGGACGCTCCACGAAGCGCTGCAGGCTTTTCTGGCCGTCCTCGACCGCCAGACGCTGGCCGACATGGTCGGCCCGATTCGCAAGCCGCAGCCGCAACTGGTTCAGGAAATCCGCCGGATGAATCGTCGTCACTGACCCCGTCGAGAGGACGAACAAAAAAACAGCCGCGGGCAAAACCTGCGGCTGTTCTGTTCAGGGCATCGCGATACCGATCGATCAGTGCTTCAGCACCAGTTGTCCATCCGCGACATCGACCTGGATCGTGTCGCCCGGGCCGAACGCGCCCTTGAGGATCGCCTGCGCCAGCGCATTTTCCAACTTCTGCTGGATTGCCCGCTTGAGGGGACGTGCGCCATACACCGGATCGAACCCGGATTCGCCGAGGAGATCCAGTGCATCCGTGGACAGATCCACGCGGAGATCCCGCTCGGCCAGACGCTTGCGCAGGAAGTCGATCTGGATATCCACGATCTTGCGAATCTGCTCGCGGCCCAGCGGATGGAACACCACCACCTCGTCGATCCGGTTGATGAACTCGGGCCGGAAGTGACCACCGACGACTTCCATTACTGCGGATTTCATGGCCTCGTAGTCATCGTTCCCGGCCATTTCCTGAATGGCATGGGATCCGAGATTCGAGGTCATGACGATCACCGTGTTGCGGAAATCGACCGTACGTCCCTGCCCATCCGTGAGTCGACCGTCGTCCAGCACCTGCAACAGCACGTTGAAGACGTCCGGGTGCGCCTTCTCGACCTCGTCGAGCAGGATCACCGAATAGGGCTTGCGGCGCACGGCCTCGGTCAGATAACCGCCTTCCTCGTAACCGACGTAGCCCGGCGGCGCCCCGATCAGGCGCGCCACGGAATGCTTCTCCATGAATTCGCTCATGTCGATCCGCACCATGGCCTCTTCCGTATCGAACAGGAACGACGCCAGGGCCTTGGTGAGTTCGGTTTTACCCACCCCGGTCGGCCCGAGGAACAGGAACGAGCCATTCGGACGGTTCGGGTCGGAAAGACCCGCCCGCGAACGGCGGATGGCATCGGCGACCGCGGCCACCGCCTCGCTCTGACCGACAACCCGCGCACCCAAGGCCTCTTCCATGCGCAGCAGTTTGTCCTTCTCGCCTTCCAGCATCTTGGCCACCGGGATCCCGGTCGCCCGTGCCACGACTTCGGCGATCTCTTCCTCGCCGACCTTGTTGCGCAACAGCTGCGGCGCCTGGGCGTCGGCATTCGATTCGGCTGACTGCGCCTGCTGCAACTGCCGCTCCAATTCGGGAATCCGGCCGTACTGCAGTTCGGACATGCGGGCCAGATCGCCCGCCCGACGCGCGGTTTCGAAATCGACCCGCGCGTGATCCAGTTGCTCCTTGATCTTGGCGCTGCCTTCCACACTCAGCTTCTCGGCCTTCCAGATCTCCTCGAGATCGGCGTATTCGCGCTCCAGGCGTTCGATCTGCTCCTCGAGATCGGCCAGACGCTTCTTGCTCGCCTCGTCGGACTCCTTCTTCAGCGCGACCTGCTCGATCTTGAGCTGGATCAGGCGCCGCTCCAGGCGATCCATCTCCTCCGGCTTGGAGTCGATCTCCATCCGCAGGCGGCTCGCCGCCTCGTCGATCAGGTCGATGGCCTTGTCGGGCAATTGCCGATCGGTGATGTAGCGATGGGACAGGGTCGCCGCCGCCACGATCGCCGGGTCGGTGATATCGACCCCGTGATGCACCTCGTAGCGTTCCTTCAGGCCACGCAGGATGGCGATGGTGTCCTCCACGCTGGGTTCGTCCACGAGCACCTTCTGGAAGCGCCGCTCCAGCGCCGCATCCTTCTCGATGTACTGGCGATATTCGTCCAGGGTGGTGGCGCCGATGCAATGCAGCTCGCCACGCGCCAGGGCCGGCTTCAGCATGTTGCCCGCGTCCATTGCACCATCGGCCTTGCCGGCACCGACCATGGTGTGGATTTCGTCGATGAACAGAATGACCCGACCTTCCTGCTTGGCCACGTCGTTCAGCACGCCCTTGAGCCGTTCCTCGAAATCCCCCCGGAACTTGGCGCCCGCCAGCAGCGCCCCCATGTCGAGGGAGAGCACGCGCTTGTTCTTGAGATTCTCCGGCACCTCGCCATTGACGATCCGCTGGGCCAGGCCTTCGACAATCGCCGTCTTGCCCACGCCCGGCTCGCCGATGAGCACCGGGTTGTTCTTGGTGCGCCGCTGGAGCACCTGAATGGCACGACGAATTTCCTCGTCCCGCCCGATGACCGGATCGAGCTTGCCCTGCTCCGCACGCTCGGTCAGATCGATGCTGTATTTCTCCAGCGCCTGACGGGATTCCTCGGCGTTGGGATCGTTGACGGACTGGCCGCCACGCACGGAATCGATCGCCTGATTCAAGGCCCCCTTGCTCGCGCCCGCCTTGCGCAACAGTTCGCCCAGCGCACTCTTGTCCTCGACCACGGCCAGCACGAACAACTCGCTGGAGATGTACTGGTCCTTGCGGGTCTGTGCCAATTTGTCGGTGACATTGAGCAGTCGGGACAGGTCATTGGAGATGTGGACTTCGCCCGCCGCACCGCCGGAAACGGATGGTATCTGATCCAGCATCTCGCCCATCTGGGAACGCAGCAATCCGACATTGACGTCCGACTGCGCCAGAAGATGACGCACCGTGCTGCCTTCCTGATCCAGCAGCGCCGCCAGCACGTGCACCGGCTCGATGAACTGATGATCTCGCCCGACCGCCAGGGACTGCGCATCGGCCAACGCCATCTGGAACTTGGCCGTCAATTTATCCATCCGCATGAGACAACCTCTCGAAACTCGTTAATCTTCCCGCAGATATGGCGCCGCTGCACCCGAATTCAAGCCGGAAACCCCATATTTCGTCATAGATTTATTCAGCGAGACGCCATAGCGGATCGTGACGAATCGGACATGGAAGTAAACCGCATGATTAATTTGTCCGGAAAATCGTTAGCAACCGTGCTTAAATAGCGCGCTTTTGACGCAGCGAAACTTGCCCGGAGCCCGCGATGCAGGAAACCCGTTTCAACGACACCTATCCCGTGTACGAAACCGAGATTGCCAGACACGAGACGAGCGCCACGAACACGGAAGAGATCATGGCACGACTGAAACGGATTATCGAAACCGACCCGACGGCAGCCTTCATCGGCCTGTTCGATCATTACCAGCATACGGCGCAACTGCCGGGCGGCGAGATTGGCGAAGGCATTCGTGCGGCCCAGAACATCGTGTTTTGCTTCGGCATGAAACTGCCGAACCCGCAGGTGATGGCCGTGCGTCCGAGATCCATCGGCGTCACGGAATACGACGACCGCTTCGTCGTGAATTTCATGGAGCCGCCGATGCCGGCACCGGCCCTGATCATGACGGAATGGGTCAACGCCCTGCGCGATCGACTGCCTTTCGCCTGAGGATATCTCGCAGCACGCGACCCGGCCGGTCGATCACGAATGCAGGGATTTGGCGTGGGCTGACTGCTGCTCCAGAACCGGCGCGGGAAGAGGGGGCACAGTGACGGCCTGACGGCCATCGAGACGCTCGGCGCTTTCCTTCACCCAATTCACGAGTTCCAGCGTACCGTCCATGTGTTCGACGATCGCCGTGCAATGCTCGACCCAGTCTCCGGAGTTGGCGTAGGTCACGCCCTGCTCTTCGCGCAGATTGGCATGATGGATGTGTCCGCAGACGATCACGTCGACGGCCTGTTCGCGGGCATGGCGAATCGCCGCCTGCTCGAACTTCTCGATATAAATGCGCGCGTTGGGCACCTGCTGCTTGATGGCCAGTGAAAGCGACCAGTACCCCTTACCCAGCCAGCGACGAACCCGGAAGCTCGCCCGGTTCGCCCACATCAGCACCTCGTATCCGGCATTGCCGATCCACTTGAGCAGCCGACTGTGGCGTACCACGCCATCGAACTCGTCACCGTGCAGAATCAGCGCCCGACGCCCGTCGGCCAGCGTGTGCCGGTATTCGCGGTGGATCTGTACCCCACCGATCTCGGAACCGAGATAGTCGCGGAAGAATTCGTCGTGATTACCCGGCACATAGATCACCCGCGTGCCCGCCGACGCCAGTTCCATGAATTTCTGCAGCAGCTGGGTATTGAGCAGGGGCCAGTGCCAACGATTGGTCTTCATCTTCCAGATGTCGAAAATGTCGCCATCAAGGAAGAGATGCTCGCACCGGACATGCGCGAGGAAATCCAGCAGGTATTCCACCCGCGCGTCCTTGGTACCCAGATGCACATCGGAAATGAAGATGCTGCGATAGATGAACGGCTGATTGGCTTGCGGCATGGCACGGTCACTCCCATGGATTCTCCCGTGACATTTATGCCGCAATCAGGTGACAGGAACATGTTGATTCCATGTCAGATTTTTTTCAGATCAAAAAGCGACTACTTCTTGCGCAATTGCAGATCGGCGTGGCGACTGACCAGACGATCCAGAAAGAGGATACCGTCGAGGTGATCCACTTCATGTTGCGCGATGCGGGCCTCGAAACCCTTCATCGAAAAACTGAGCGGCTTGCCGAAGGGATCCTGCGCCTTCAGCTCGATCCGTTCGGCGCGGATCACCTTGCCGGTGTAGTCCGGCACGGAGAGACAGCCTTCCCGGCCAACGGCGAAGCCGTCCCAGGCGGTGATCTCCGGATTGATGAGCACGAGCGGGCCGTGATTTTCGACCGGCCGCTTGGCCCGGGTCGCATCGACGATGCAGATACGGCGCAATTCGCCCACCTGGGGTGCCGCAATGCCGACCGCCCCCGGCCCCCCGGAACAGGTTTCCTGAAGGTGTTCGATGAATTCGCGCAGGGCCGGATCGAACTGATCCACGGGCTCGCAGGCGGTTTTCAGCCGCTCGTCGGGGTAGGTGAGAATATCGAGAGTCGCCACGCTCAACCCCGCACCGTATCGAGCGGAACGACCCGCACCGAGAGTCCCTGTTGGTTCAGTGCCGCCACGGCCTGCTCGATCGCCTCGATGCCCTGCCGGGCTTCACCTTCGATCTGCATGATATAGATCGGTGAAGTCGTCGAGCCGCCGACGTCCGAACGCAGATCGAGGATATTGAAGCCCGCCTCGACCAATGCGCCCGTCACTTCCGCCACGATGCCCGCGCGGTCGGCGCCATGCACGGTCACCAATACGTCGGGATCACGCTGCTCATGCAGCGCGGCGTCGGTTTCGTCGATATGCAGTTTCAGATCGAATTGCGCTCGGACGGATTCGAGCAGCCCCATCACCGTCTCCGGCGAACCAGCACCGCGCACCATCAGCATGATGGCGAACTGGTTGCCGAGCCGAAGCATTGCCGCCTCGCCCAACTCGGCCCCGGCACCGAACAGGATCCGGGTCAGGTTCGCGACGATCCCTGGCTGGTCTGCGCCGACCAGGGTCAAAATCAACCATTTATCGTTCATCTTCTTCTCTTGTTTATGCTCTGGCTTGTTCTCTGGGTAATTCTCGGGCATGGCCTCGCTCTCCTCAATCATCGCTCGTATCTTCGGTCACCCGATCGGTTCAGTCCGCATCCGTGCGCCAGATCAGGGTCGCCATCCGTCCGGTGCGCCCCGCATCCCGACGATAGGAATAGTACGTTTCCGCTTCGTTGAAGGTGCAGATGCCGCCGCCAAAAACCCGCTGCACGCCCGCCCGGCGTAGGCTCAAACGGGCCAGCGCAAACAGGTCGGCCTGATATTTGCCGGGACGGACTCCCGCGACGAATCCGACGGCATCTTCCGGATTGGCGGCAACGAAGGTCGATCGGACCTCCTCGCCCACTTCGAAGGCCTGTGGGCCGATGGCCGGCCCCAGCCAGGCCATGATCGACTCGGGCGACGCGGAAAACCGGGCGACCGTCGCGCCCAGCACCCCGGCCGCCAACCCCCGCCAGCCAGCATGGGCCACGGCCAGTTCACGTCCATCGTCACTGCAGAAGGTCACGGGCAGACAATCGGCCGTCAGGATGGCGAGCACCACATTCGCCGCATCGGTGTAACTGGCATCCGCATCGGGCAGACAGGTTGACGCATCGCCGGTCGCCACCTCGGTGCCATGCACCTGATTCAACCAGCGCGGTTCGGCCGGCAGATGGGCCAGACGCCGCAGTCGACGCCGGTTTTCCTCGACGGAAGACGGATCATCGCCGACATGGGTGGCCAGGTTCAAGCAATCGAAGGGCATGGCGCTGACCCCGCCATGCCGGGTCGTCACCCAGGCCTGCACCCCCGACGGGGCCGGCCAGTCCACCCGAATCAATGCATCGTCAGTCGTCGTCACGGACATAGATGACCTCGGCCTCGTCCGGATCGTCGTCTACCTGCGTCGAACCGTGCTGCATGCGATCCCGATGTTCGGTCAGGAGTTCCAGCAGTTCGAGCATGTCGTCGGGCAGCGGTGCCTCGAAGCGCATGACCTCGCCGCTGACCGGATGCTCCAGGGTCAGGAATCGGGCATGCAGGGCCTGACGTTCGAAATTCCGCAGGATATCGACGAGCGCCGTCGATGCCCGATGGGGCAGCCGGAGCCGTCCGCCATACACCGGATCGCCGATGACCGGATAGCGGATATGCGCCATATGAACCCGGATCTGGTGCGTTCGGCCGGTTTCCAGCTGGACCCGAAGCCAGGTCTGCTCGCCGTACTGCTGCAGCACCCGATAATGTGTCACGGCCGGCTTGCCCATGGTGACCACCGCCTGCCGCTGACGATCCCGCGGATGCCGGCCGATGGGCTTGTCGACCGTCCCGCCGGCCACGACATGCCCCATGACCACCGTATCGTATTCGCGGCGGATCTTGCGCGCGGCGAGATTGGCCACCAGGGTCTTGTGCGCGGCGAGGGTCTTGGCGACGACCATCACGCCGGACGTCTGCTTGTCCAGACGGTGCACGATGCCGGCCCGGGGCACGGCGGCCAGCGCCGGGTCATGAAACAGCAGCGCGTTGACGAGTGTGCCGTCCGGGTTGCCTGCCGCGGGATGAACGACGATGTCCGGTGATTTGTTCAGCACGATGATCGCATCGTCCTCGTACAAGATGTCCAGCGGGATATCCTGCGGTACGGCAGACACCTCGTCCTCGATCTCGGTCTGCAGGACGACCGTCTCCCCGCCCAGCACCTGGGCACGGCTGCGCGCGGCCTCGCCATCGACCAGAATGTCGCCGGACTTGATCCAGTCCTGGATGCGGCTGCGCGAAAAGTCCGGCCAACACTGGGCCAGCGCCTGATCCAGCCGCTGACCCGCGCAGTGATCCGGGATGATCAGGGATTCTTCAAGATGCATATCGTGTCCAAAAGTGAACCGACGGACGGATCGCATCAGCACGATCGGCTCATCGGAAAAATAGGGGAATCGACCGGCTTTTTTCGCTTCGGTTTATCGCTTGGTTTATCGGTTTGAATCTGCGAACATAAGGCGCTTGAATTCTATACCGACCGCATAATTTCTATTTCAGGATTTCCATTCAGTATGTCTGCCCACACCCACTGGCATCAAGTGTTCCGCACCTCAAAACTGATCAGTGGCTTGGTCCTCGCCGGCAGCATCGTTCTGGTCAGCGGCTGCTCCTGGTTCTCCAAGGACGACTCGGACAAGGTCGATCTCTCGGATCCGACCATCTCCGCCGCCCAGCTTTACGACGAAGCGACTCAGGCCATGCACGAAGCCGACTACGGGACGGCCATCAAGAAATTCGAAACCCTCGAAGGCCGCTACCCGTTCGGCGCCTATACCGAGCAGGCACAACTGGAAGTCGCCTACGCCTACTACAAGTACGACGAACCCGACTCGGCCATCGCTGCCGCCGATCGCTACATCCAGCTGCACCCCCAGGGCAAGAACGTCGACTACGCCCTGTACCTGAAAGGGCTGGCCAACATGGATCGGGGCGACTCGCTCCTCAACCGGATTGCCAAGCCCGATCTGGCGTACCGGGATCAGAGCATCCTGAAAAATGCCTTCCAGGCCTTCTCCGAACTGGTCAAGCGCTTCCCGGACAGCCGATACACCACCGACGCCAGCGTGCGACTGGTCAAGATCCGCAACTACCTGGCCGAGCATGAAATCTACGTGGCCAAATACTACATGCGGCGTGGCGCCTGGCTGGCGGCCGCCAACCGCGCCCAAACGGCGCTGACCGATTTCAACGGTTCGGTCGCTACCATTCCGGCCCTGAAAATTCTCATTTCAGCCTATGACAAGCTGGGGTTGACCACCGAGGCAGCCGACGCCAAACAGGTACTCAATGCCACTCTGGCCGCGAACAAGATCCCGGAAAACAAGAACTGACCGCCGAAACCGATCGGGCGGCCTGAAGCCGCCCGATCACAGGATCGACATCCATCGCCCCCGGGACGGTTCGTCACCGGGGGCGATGCTTTTCAGTTCCCCGACGAATCTGACTGGGCCTGCATGATCGCTGGGATCAGGTCGCGGGCGGGACGATATCCCGGAACGGAACTGCCGTCGGGCATGACGATATAGGGCGTACCACTCATACCGAGCGCCTCGGCCAGCTTCATGTTCGCATCGATCACGGCATTCTTGCAGGCCGGCCCACTGAGCGCCTGATGCGCCATGGCCGCACTCAGATCAGATTTCTGCTGATGCCCGCACATGATCTGCGACGACTCGACATAGCCCTGGGAATCCTTTCCATCACGCGGCGTCAGGATCGTCTGTACTTCGATACCGGCCTTCTGCAGCGCAGGAATCTCGCCATGCAGCTTTTCGCAGAACGGACAGGTCGGATCGGTCAGCACCCAGATCGTGCTTTTCTTCTTGCCCTCCGCGGCATAGATCATCTTGTGGTCGGCCGGTACCGTTTTCAAGAGTGCGAGATTTTGCAGGTTGCGCACACGGCCGGTGAGGTTCACCTGCTCCTTAAGATCAAGCAGGTTGCCGGCGAACAGATAGCGGCCGTCGGCCGTCACATAGGCGATCTGCCCCTTGGAGATCACCTGATAGATGCCGGCAACGGGTGTCGGCGTCACGCTGTCGATGGGCAGATTGGGCATGTACTGGGTCAGCTGCTTGCGGATGGCCTGTACGTCGGCCGCCGAATCAGCCTGTGCGGCCTGCAACGCCATTTGCGTGGAAAGACCCACCACGGACGCGGCAAGGGCGGCACGGACCAGGGAACGATAAAACTTCATGAAAGGACACTCTCGATAGAACGAATAAAAAATAAACAACCAAAACAAACAAAAATTCAAACAACCCAATCGACATAAACACGGACCGGACACGCCTGATCGGCATGCCTCGGCCCAATAACCGTCGTCCGTGATTTCCCCGGCCACCTTCGCCCTGGTCATCCCCGCGGGTGATGCTTGGCGTGCAGCGCCTTCAGCCGCGCCGTCGCGACGTGGGTGTAAATCTGCGTCGTCGACAGATCCGAATGACCGAGCAACATCTGCAGCACCCGCAAGTCGGCGCCGTGATTCAGCAAATGCGTGGCAAAAGCATGACGCAAGGTGTGCGGCGACGGCAACCGCGGAAGGCCGGCCGACGCCGCGTGACGCTTGATGACGTACCAGAACGCCTGTCGCGTCATCCCATCACCCCGCTCCGTCACGAAGACCAGCGGCGACTCGCGGCGCTTCAGCAGAACGGGGCGCGCCAACTGAAGATATTGCCCCAGCCAAGCCAGTGCCTCATCCCCGACGGGCACCAGCCGTTCCTTGTTGCCCTTGCCGGTCACCCGGACTACGCCCTGCACCAGATTGATCTGACCGAAACTCAGGCCGATCAGTTCCGAAACCCGCAGACCGGTGGCGTACAGCAGCTCCAGCATGGCCCGATCCCGCAAACCCAGCGGTTCGGTAACATCCGGCGCCAACAGCAGTCGCTCCACATCCGATTCGGAAAGGGCGCCGGGCAATGCGCGCGGCAGCCGCGGCGCGACCAGCCCCGTCGTCGGATCCTGCGCGATGCGTTGCTGACGATGCAACCAAGCGTAGAACCGCTTCAGGGCCGAGCGCAACCGCGCGACGGAACGCGGCGACTGACCATCACCCAGCCGCGCCCCGAGCAACCGAAGCAATTGCTCGGGACCGGCCGAGAGCAGCGATACCCCCTCCGTCCTGGCCAACTGCACGGCAGCCAGACGCAGATCCGTCCGATAGGCGATCTGCGTATTGTGTGCCAGCCCCTCCTCCAACCAAAGCGCGGCGACGAACTCCTCGATCAGTTGGCGGGTCTCTTCGGGCAACAGGGTGTGATCGGTCATGATGCCGCCGCCTCCCGCATCATCAGGACGCGCCCAAACGGCGGATCGGGTGGCCGAGCAGCCGCCGTTCGAACGACTTCCGGCACCAGCCAGAACACAGGAAACGGCGGTATAGTGGCCGGATAGTCCCCGATGAGGTCCGTGCAATAGATCAGCGCATCCAGTGCAGCATCCCCGGCCAGGCGAGCGAATACCGGTCGGAAATCCGTCCCGCCGCCGCCCGTGATAGGCGGCAGAACCGCCGCCCCCTGCAAGGCGCGATCAAGATGGATACGGTTATCGCAGGTCAACAGGCGCAACTGCAGCGGCAGCAACCCCCGCAAGGCCTCGATTTCACGGAAGAACTGCGCGAACCACCGCGGGTCGATGGATCCACTGATATCCAGAGCCACCGCTACCCGCAGTTGCCGCCCCGACAGACGCGGCAGAATGAAGGGTTCGACACGCCGACGCGCCGGGCGATCGAACTGCCACCGGCGATGGCTTCGCTGCACCAGCCAAAGACGCAGCAACGCCCGCCAGTCAGTCTGCCGATGGCCCGGCGATATACGTGCCGACGCCCGGCCCATTACCCGTTGGGCCCTGAGATCGCCCGCCGCGCCCGATCGGTGGGCATCGAACGTCGGCTCATCCACCTCAACTCGCTCGTCCTGACGCCGTTCAGCCGAAGACGCCCGCTCGGTTGACGGCGCTGACGAAGCCCCGCCCGGATCGCTCTGTCGCGCCGAAGCGGACTCGCCCCGGGCGGCCCAGGTTTCCCCCGGGGCACGCACCGGCACACCGGGCCAGGAGCCATGATGATCCCCGGACCAGTCGGCTTCGTCCGAATCGATCCCCAGTGCCGAGAGAAAGCGACGCACGGCGCCATCCAGCCGCGCATCTCTCACAGAGGGATGCTGACGCCAGGGTCGATGCCCCAGAGCGGCATGGCCCGCCAGATGCAGTGCGGCACGGACCAGCTCGGATCGCTCGACGCGCCCCAGCCAATCGGCCCGCATCACGACCGAACCGTCGGTGAGTCCGATCGCCCCACCATCCCGCACGATCTGAATTTGTTCGGGCAACGATCGGATCAAGGCGGGCCAGCGATGCATCAGATCCTGACGCACGCGTTGCCAGCGCGCGGCATCAGGCGTCGGCGTCATGATCTTCCCGGAGCGGGAAGCCGGAGGTCGCACCGCGCCGCGCCACCCAGACCGAAAAGGCCGGCTCGTCGAACAGACGATCGCCCGCCAATTCATGCAGCTGCTCGATCAGCCCGAAGCTGAGCGCGTCGTCGGGGAGCTCCGTCGCCAGCACCAAGGCCTGTCCCAGATCGATCCGCTGCTGGCCAACCGCTTCGCGGATACGCCGAACCGCATCGATCTGAGCCGGCAGATCCCGAAGATCGCGCAGGATTTCCGGGGCATTGGCCCAATCGGCCACCGGCGTCTGCCGACCGGCATGGTCGGCAAACGCCTCTGCCGCAGCCCGCCCCACGCAGGCGGCAACATGGGTGAAAGTGGTCGCATCGATGAAGGGGCGGCGCTTGAGCACCCGATCGACGAATGCCCAGCTGCGCGGGCTGGGGAACGCCGTCACCTCGGGGTCCGGCGAAAACCGGACCAGCCAGTCCGGTTCGGCCGCCAGGAAATCCCGCAGCAGATCATGAACATCGCGGCGCGCGGCCCAGTCCAGCCATGCCTCGACATCGGGCGTCAATGTGACGTGCATGAATCGATTCGCCAGCGGTGCCGGCATCGCATAGGTGATGCCTCGATCATCCAGGCGGTTGCCCGCCGCGAGAATCGTCCAGCCGGCAGGTAGGTGATAGGTTCCCAGTCGCCGATCGAGGATCAACTGATAGGCACTGGCAGCGACGGCCGGCGGTGCGGCATTGATCTCGTCCAGAAAGAGCACGCCCGACATGCCGTCGCGTTGGGCATCCGGCAACTCTTCCGGTGGCACCCAACGCACCCGCCCCGCCTCATGCAGGGGAATTCCGCGCAGATCGGTCGGCTCCAGTTGCGAGAGCCTGAGATCGATCAGCGGCACCCCCTGTCGCTCGGCGGCCTGCCGAACGAGATCGGACTTGCCGATACCCGGTGCCCCCCAGATCATCACCGGTATGGCGTGATCCGGTTGGCGAACCGTTTCATCCAGCAACTCGGCCAGGCGTCGGGCATCCATCGTCGGAACCACGGAAAGAGAACCTGTGTCGGAATTCATGATGCGTATTGGGTTACCAGAACGTTCATTGAGCCAATTCGGGGCATTTTGCCTCCCTATTGTGCAGGCCGCCTATGGTCAAGCCGGGCCGCATTTGGCACCATACGCGGTTTGACATCACTTATCGAACCAGGCCCCTTGGGCCGGCGCACCTGGCGAACGACGCAGCAGAGTGCCAAAACACTCGAGGAAATAACCATGCACAATCTCGAATCGATTCTAACGGAAAACCGGGTCTTCCCGCCGAATCCCGATTTCGCCGCGAAGGCGCGCATCGGCTCCCGTGCCGCCTACGACGCGCTGGTCGCCGAAGCGACATCCGATTACGAGGGATTCTGGGCGCGCCAGGCCCGCGAGTGGCTGACCTGGGACCAACCCTTCCAGACGGTACTTGACGAGTCGAAGGCGCCGCACTATCGCTGGTTCGGCGATGGCAAGCTCAATGCCTCGGTCAACTGCATCGACCGACACCTGCCCGCCAAGGCGAAGAAGACGGCGATCATCGCCGAAGCCGACGACGGCAGCGTGCGCACCATCAGCTACCAGCAGCTGCACGATCAGGTGGCGCAGATGGCCAATGGCCTGAAGAGCCTCGGCATCACCAAGGGCGACCGCGTCATCATCTACCTGCCGATGATTCCGGAAGCGAGCGTGGCCATGCTCGCCTGCGCCCGAATCGGTGCCATTCACTCGGTGGTATTCGGTGGCTTTTCCGCAGAAGCACTGCGTGACCGGATCAACGACACCGGCGCCAAGCTCGTGATCACCGCCGACGGCGGGATGCGTGGCGGACGGGCCGTCCCTCTCAAGACAGCGGTCGACAAGGCGATCGAACACGGCTGCCCGAGCGTGGAACGTGTCGTTATGCTGGAGCGGCTTGGCAACGACTCGGCGACCATCGTCGACGGTCGGGACGTACTCTGGTCGCAGTTGACAGCCGACCAGCCAACGACCTGCGAACCCGTGAGCGTCGAATCGGAACACCCCCTGTTCCTGCTCTACACCTCCGGCTCCACCGGCAAGCCGAAGGGTGTCCAGCACTCGACCGGCGGTTACCTGCTGAACGCGATCCTGACCAACGCCTGGGTGTTCGACCTCAAGGACGACGACGTCTACTGGTGTACCGCCGACGTGGGCTGGATTACCGGGCACAGCTACGTCACCTATGGTCCGCTGGCGCTGGGCGTCACCCAGGTGATCTTCGAGGGCGTCCCTTCCTATCCCGACGGCGGCCGGTTCTGGCGCATGGTTCAAGACCACAAGGTATCGGTGTTCTATACCGCCCCCACTGCCATCCGCGCCCTGATGAAACTCGGTGACGAAGTCCCGAAGCAGTACGATCTCAGCAGCCTGCGCCTGCTCGGCACGGTCGGCGAACCCATCAACCCCGAGGCCTGGATGTGGTACCACCGCGTGATCGGCGGCGAGCGCTGCCCCATCGCCGACACCTGGTGGCAGACCGAAACCGGCGCGCACATGATCGCCCCCCTGCCGGGCGCCATTCCCACCAAACCCGGCTCCTGCACCTTGCCGCTGCCCGGCATCATGGCGGATATCGTCGATGACGACGGCGCACCGATCGGCCCCAATCAGGGCGGCAATCTCGTGATCAAGCGCCCCTGGCCCTCGATGATCCGTACCGTCTGGGGCGATGACGCCCGCTTCCAGCGCAGCTATTTCCCCGAAACGCTCAAGGGCTACTACCTCGCCGGCGACTCGGCGCGTCGCGACGATGATGGCTATTTCTGGATCATGGGTCGCATCGACGACGTGCTCAACGTTTCCGGACACCGCCTGGGGACCATGGAAATCGAATCCGCCCTCGTGGCACACCCCGCAGTCGCGGAAGCCGCCGTGGTGGGCAGACCGCACGACATCAAGGGCGAAGCCGTCGTCGCGTTCGTCGTCTGCAAGGGCGAACGCCCCCAGGGCGCCGATGCCGAAGCCATGATCAAGACCCTGCGCGACTGGGTGGCCGAGCAGATCGGTCCGATCGCCAAACCGGACGAAATCCGGTTCGGCGACAACCTGCCCAAGACCCGTTCCGGCAAGATCATGCGTCGACTGCTTCGAGGCATCGCCAAGGGGGAACTGCCCCAGGGTGATGTGTCCACGCTGGAAAACCCGGCTATTCTTGAGCAATTGATGGGCCAGTAACCCCGATCGGCCTGACCGGAGTCGGCAGGCCCTCCCACCCCAGGAGCATTCAGCATGTCCGAACCCAATCCTCCCCTAACGACCCGGGTCCGCGTGTGGGATCTTCCCGTGCGCATCGTCCACTGGCTGCTGGTACTGGGCGTAATCGCCCTGTGGTACACCGCCGAGGTATGGGACAGCATCGATAACCTCGACTGGCATATGGATATCGGCTTCGCCATGATCGGCCTGCTGGTGTTCCGGATCCTCTGGGGATTTTTCGGCAGCGACACGGCCCGGTTTCGCCAGTTCGTGAAAGGCCCGGACCAGATTCGGGCCTATCTCAAGGAACCCGGCAAGAGCGTTTTCCTCGGTCACAACCCGCTGGGTGCCCTGTCGGTACTCGCCATGCTGTTGTCCTTGCTCATACAGGTCATCACCGGTCTGTTCGCGCACGACGAGCTGTATACCTCTGCCCCCCTCAGTCAGTACGTATCCAGCAAGACCAGCGGGTTGCTGACGGAAATCCACCACCTGAACTTCAACATCCTGCTGGCCTTGATCGGCCTGCATCTGGCGGCCATCGCCTTCTATCAGTTCAGGAAGCACGACCCATTGGTCCAGGCCATGATCACCGGCAAAAAGCGCCTCCAGGCAGATCAGCACATCCGGAATCCGAACCCGCGATTCGCCGGCTGGATACCGTTCATCATCATCGCCCTGATCGCGGTCGGTACCGCCTACGTCTTTGCCACTCAGATCCCGACCATCGCCCATCTGCTGGCCCCAGGCCGCGGCTAATCCCGCCAACCCCTGATATCAGGCCGATATCAGGCCATCACCCGCCCCGCAGGCTCCCGCATTGATCGGCAGTCTCCGGGGCTTTTTTCATGACCAGGCCCGCGCAGTGAACACTTCGTCCGCAGCGCGGCCTTGCAACCCTATTCGCCTCGCTATTCGCCTCGCCCCGTCCTAGCATCGGGGTGCGCACATGGCTGTCCTGTCTCGGGTATTTCTGGCCCGAGGCTGCGCGATGCCTGGGCAAGATCAAAACCATGGGGAGCGGAGAACGGATCACTCGAAGCCACCGCACACGCCCATTGCCTCAAGAGCCACGGCTCTTTCGGGATCGGGAGAAACACCCAAAGAAAAAACCCGCCATGCCAAGCCGGCAGGCGGGTTTTTCGACGGTCTGGCGGATATCCGCCAAGCGTGGATTAACGCTTGGAGAACTGAACCGCGCGGCGTGCTTTGCGCAGACCGATCTTCTTACGTTCGACTTCACGCGCGTCGCGGGTCACGAAACCGGCGGTACGCAGCTTGCCGCGATAGCTCTCGTCGAACTCAATCAGGGCACGGGTCAGGCCATGACGGATGGCGCCGGACTGGCCGCTGGGGCCACCGCCCTGAACGGTCACGAAGACGTCGAAGCGATCCGAAACTTCCAGCAGTTCCAGAGGCTGGCGCACGATCATGCGGGCGGTTTCACGACCGAAGAAATCTTCGATCGTCTTGCCGTTGATGGTAATGGCGCCACTGCCAGGACGAAGGAATACCCGGGCCGAAGACGTTTTGCGACGACCGGTGCCGTAATTTTGGGTCACTGCCATGATTGATGATTCTCCGATCAGATCTCGAGCGGCTTGGGTTGCTGCGCCGCGTGGTTATGTTCGCTACCCGCGTACACTTTGAGCTTGCGGAACATGTCACGACCCAGCGGGTTTTTCGGCAGCATGCCTTTAACCGCCAGTTCGATCACACGCTCAGGCGCA
The DNA here is from genome assembly GCF_001663815.1 of Halothiobacillus diazotrophicus. Classification (NCBI taxonomy): domain Bacteria; kingdom Pseudomonadati; phylum Pseudomonadota; class Gammaproteobacteria; order Chromatiales; family Halothiobacillaceae; genus Halothiobacillus; species Halothiobacillus diazotrophicus. The sequence goes on along the minus strand of NZ_CP016027.1, from coordinate 2,439,142 downwards.
CGCTCGATCATCTTCTCGAAGGTGAAGTGCCGCATGTTACCGATGAAACCGGTATGGAAATGGTAGACCTTGTCTTGTGCCTTGTTGCCCGTGACCTTCACATCCTTCGCGTTCACGATGATGATGTAGTCGCCGGTGTCAACGTGCGGGGTGTACTCTGCCTTGTGCTTGCCACGCAGACGACGAGCCACTTCGGTCGCGAGACGGCCGAGGGTCTTGCCCGAAGCGTCGATCACGAACCAGTCGCGTTTGACTTCAGCCGACTTGGCGGAAAAAGTTTTCATTTATATAGCTCCCAAAGAAGCAGAATATTGCATTGATTCAAAGAGGCGGCGATTCTAGCGAAACATCCCACGCCTGACAAGTGCCAATTCAATCATCCGAGACAAATCCGTCGGGCATTCGTCCGTAGCACCGGACCGGAAAAGCCTGCCGGGTTCACTAACCTGCGGGCAAAAAAAGAGCCGGCACAGGGCCGGCAACAAGAACCACCAAAGAAATTAGCAATTAACGGTATTAGAATACACTAATACATTCGCATTGCAAATCTTTTTTGACAACATTTCCTCACGCTTCAGCGGCTTGCCCCTGAGGCGTCGCCGTGCTTTGATACCGGAATGAAGCCAGAAAGCCCTTTGCGCGCCCCCCAGACTGCCGCCCCACCACCCGATTCGACCGCATCGAACCGACAATCCCGCATTCGCCAGCAGGCACTCGATTGCGTCATGTGCGGTATCTGCGTTCCCCATTGCCCCACCTTCGGCCTGACGCAGAACGAGGCCGACGGTCCCCGTGGACGGATCAGCCTGGCACTGGGCCTGTCGAGCGGACAGCTCGCCGCCGACGCGACCGTCGTCGATCATCTCGATCGCTGCCTGAGCTGCCTGGCCTGTGAATCGGTCTGCCCGTCTCGGGTAGCCTACGGATCGCTCATGGATCATTTGCGTACGGCCCTGGCGGCCGGCGATTTCACCGCTGACATGACGACCCAGAGGACACCCGATACGACGACCGTCGATGAAGCCGCCCTGCCCAAAGCCGCCCGACGCATCTGGACCGCGCTCAGGAACCGGGTTCTCAGCCGGCGCCGGATGATGGGTCGGCTGGGGTCGCTGCTCAGGATTCTTCAGCGTCTGGGGCTCGGCGGTGCGCTACGAACCCTCGGCGGCCCATGGGGTCGCGCCCTGCCCCGGCAGCTGCCCAAACGCTTTCATCCCGCTGCGCACCGACCCGCGACACACAAGACCAATGAGACCGGGAGATCCGCCAGACGCGTGGGACTGTTCATCGGCTGCACCGGCGAAGCACTGAACAGCGATGCCGTCCGAGCCGGTATCCGGGTCCTGCAAGCGCTGGGGCATATCGTCGAGATTCCCGAGGGTCAGGCATGTTGCGGCGCCATGCATCAGCACGGCGGTGATCTCGCCACAGCGACCCGATTGCGCGCCGAGAACCGCCAGGTGTTTTCCGACCCGGACCTGACGGCGATCGTCGTGATCGGCACGGCCTGCACAGCCGAACTACAACGGGAACCGCAGGCCGCCCCCGTCGTCGAGATCACCGACTATCTGGCCAACCTCCCCGACGCCGACTGGCCGCCGCTGAATCCGCTCGCGATCCGGGCGGGTATCCACCTGCCCTGCAGCCAGACCCGCGTCCTCAAGCAACCCGGCAGTACCGAACGTCTGCTTCGCCGGATTCCGGACCTGACGCCCGTGCCGCTGGCCACCAACGACCGTTGCTGCGGTGCGGCAGGCATGCATGTGCTGATGTACCCCGATCAGGCCGAGGCGCTGCGCGCACCGAAATTAGAAGAAATCGAACGACTGAAACCGGACTGCGTGGTCTCGGCGAACATCGGCTGCGCCACGCACCTGGCGGCAGGACTGGGCGTGGCCGTGCGCCACCCGGTGGAATTGATCGCCCGGGCACTGGCCTGACGACCCCGAAATCAACCCGAAATCAACCCGAAATCAACCCCGGAGTTAACTCCGAAGTTAACTCCGGAGGCACCCCAAGCGACTACCCACAAGAGACTGCCCAAGCGTATCCATGGGCGGAGTCCCCGCAAGTTCCCGGGAACGCCCCGTACCCCCGCTGAGGCATCGGAAGAAGAGTGGGGTCAAGAAGCGTAGGGTCAGGGTTAGTCCCGGACCTCGAAATCGTAGGTGATCTCGACCGTGCTCTTGAGCATCGCCGACACGGAGCAGTACTTGTCGGCGGACAGCTTGACCGCCCGCTCGACCTGCTTGGGATCGAGCCCTTGCCCCTTCACGACATAGTGCAGATGGATCTTCGTGAAGACCTTCGGCGCGGCCACCTCGGCACGATCGGCCTCGAGCTCGATCCAGCAGTCCTCAACCGGCTGGCGCTGCTTGCCGAGGATCACCATGACGTCGATGGCCGTGCAGCCACCCAGCCCCATGAGCACCATCTCCATGGGCCGCGCGCCCAGATTGCGCCCGCCGATTTCCGGCGAGCCGTCGAGCATGATGCCATGCCCGCTGTCTGCCTCGGCCATGAAGGCCATGCCTTCGACCCATTTCACCCGTGCTTTCATACCGTATCCTCGCTAAACAGCGCGTGCAGCGCACGCCCCGGATCCTCGGCGCGCATGAATGCCTCGCCGACCAGAAAAGTGTGTACGTCCGCAGCGCGCATCACCGCCACGTCCTGTCGCGACAGAATCCCGCTTTCGGTCACGATCAGGCGATCTGCCGGAATCAGCGGCAGCAGTTCGAGCGTCGTGTCGAGCGACACCTCGAAGGTGCGCAGGTTGCGATTGTTGATGCCGACCATCTCCGCACCGAGCGCCAGGGCCCGTTCGAGTTCGGCACGGTCATGCACCTCGACGAGCACGTCCATCCCGAGCGACCGTGCCACCGTGTAGAGTTCCTGCATCCGCTCGTCCGTCAGGGCGGCGACGATCAGCAGGATGCAATCGGCACCCAACACACGGGCCTCGTAGACCTGCCACGGATCGATCATGAAATCCTTGCGCAGAACCGGCAGGGCGCAGGCGGCGCGCGCCTGCTGCAGGTAGTCCTCGTGCCCCTGGAAGAAATCGTGATCGGTCAGCACCGACAGACAGGCAGCGCCGCCCTCGGCGTAACTCGCGGCGATCGCCGCCGGATCGAAGTCCGCCCGCAGCACCCCCTTGCTGGGCGAGGCCTTCTTGACCTCGGCGATCACGGCCGGCAGGCCCTGATCGACCCGGCGGCGCAAGGCAGCCACGAATCCTCGGGGTGCACCGCCCTCCTGACCGACGGCCTGGGCGGCAGCGCGCATGTCGTCCAGGGAGCGCAACACTGAGCGCTGGGCGACTTCCTCGACCTTGCGGTTGAGAATTTTCTGCAGAATATCGGGTGCCTGGTTCATTAGATAAGGGTCATTAGGATAGGGGTCAACGAATTGGGTTCATCAGGTAAACCCACATCAGGCTACGCAGGACTGCGTCTTGGCGACCAGCGCGTCGAGGCGCTGCAGGGCGGCGCCGGAGGCAAGCACCGCCTGCGCACGCGCCACACCGTCGGCCAGCGTGGACTTGAGATCCGCACAGTAGATGGCGGCGCCAGCGTTCAGGGCAATCATATCCGCCACCGGACCCGGCTCGCCACCGAGTGCCGCGCGAATCAGGGCCACGCTCTGCGCCGGACCATCGACGACCATCGACGCCAGCGGCTGACGATTGAGACCGAACTGCTCCGGGCTGATGCGATACCGGGTGATCTCGCCGCGGTTCAATTCGGCCACCTCGGTCGCCTCGGCCAGACTGATCTCGTCCAACCCGTCATGACTGTGGACGACCAGCACATGCCGGGCGCCCAGCGCCTTCATGACGGCCGCGAGGGGTTCCAGCCAATGTTCGGCATAAACGCCCATCAGCATCGCCGGCGCACCGGCCGGATTCGTCAGCGGGCCGAGCACGTTGAACAGCGTCCGCACGCCCAGCTCCTTGCGCGGCACGGCGGCATGGCGCATGGAACCGTGATGCTGCGGCGCGAACATGAAACCGATACCCAGTTCGCGCACGCAGTCGGCGACGCAGGCGCTCGACACGTCCAGCTTCACGCCCGCCGTCTCCAGCATGTCCGCGCTTCCGGATCGGCTCGTGATCGAGCGGTTGCCATGCTTGGCCACGTGACCGCCGGCTGCGGCCACCACGAAACTGGCAGCCGTGGAGACGTTGAACAGGGCCGATCCGTCCCCGCCGGTACCGACGATGTCCACGAGATGCGGCACATCGACCTGAACGCCGACGGCCAGCTCGCGCATGACCTCGGCGGCGGCGGTGATCTCGTCCACCGTCTCGCCCTTCATGCGCAGCGCCACCATGAACCCGGCCACCTGAACCGGCGTCGCGCCGCCCGACATGATCTGGCGCATCACGACACGCATCTCGTCGCGGGTCAGATCCTGCCGCTCGACCGCGCGGGCGATGGCTTGGCTGATATGTTCAACTGACTGTGTCATTCGGGATCTCGACTTGGTTGTGCGCGGGCGTGGCCGGGGTTGTGCGCGGGCGTGGCCGACACAGCACGGAATCGGGTACCTCGACCGATCCCGCCGGATGCCACGGCGATTGCCTGTATGGATTCTGTGGAGCGTGAAATTAACACGGCTGAACGGCACAGCGCCAGCAAACCGCAGCGGATCGCGCCGATTCCGATCATCCCGGGCACTGACGGGCGGACGATCGCTGCAGTATACTTGCCGCTATTTGCTTTCCAGCCGATGAGTGTGTCATGCCAGCCAACCACGATCTGACGACCTTCCAGGGACTAATCCTGGCACTTTCCCAATTCTGGGCCGAGCAGGGATGCGCCCTGCTCCAGCCGCTCGATCTGGAAGTCGGCGCAGGCACCTTCCATCCCGCCACCTTCCTGCGGTCCATCGGACCGGAGCCCTGGCGCGCAGCCTACGTGCAGCCGTCACGCCGCCCCACCGACGGTCGCTACGGCGAAAACCCGAACCGCCTGCAGCACTATTACCAGTTCCAGGTGCTGCTGAAGCCGTCGCCGGACAATATCCAGCAGCTGTATCTCGATTCCCTGGCCCTGCTCGGCTTCGACCCGCTCACCCACGACATCCGCTTCGTGGAGGACAACTGGGAATCCCCGACCCTCGGCGCCTGGGGCCTGGGCTGGGAGGTCTGGCTCAACGGCATGGAAGTCACCCAGTTCACCTATTTCCAGCAGGTCGGTGGACTGGACTGCCGCCCGGTGTCCGGCGAAATCACCTACGGACTGGAGCGCCTGGCCATGTACATGCAGGGCGTGCAGAGCGTCTACGACCTCGTCTGGTCGCGCAGCGAGGCGGGCATCATCACCTATGGCGACGTCTACCATCAGAATGAGGTCGAGCAGTCGACCTACAACTTCGAGCAGGCGGACACCGCCTTCCTGTTCGGCCTGTTCGACCAGGCGGAGAAGGAATCGCTGCGGCTGGTCGAGCTGGGCCTGCCCCTGCCCGCCTACGAGCAGGTACTCAAGGCCTCGCATGCCTTCAACCTGCTCGACGCGCGGCGCGCCATTTCCGTGACCGAGCGCCAGCGCTTCATCCTGCGGGTACGCACGCTCGCCCGGGGCGTGGCCGAAAAATACTACGCCAGCCGCGAACAGCTGGGCTTCCCCATGCTCGTCCGCAATGCCGCGACCACGGACATAGCCTGAACCCATTTCACCCGACAGACTCCACGGAATTTTCGATGAGCGAATCTGCAGATTTTTTATTTGAACTCGGTACCGAGGAACTGCCGCCGAAGGCCCTGGGCCGACTCAGCGCCGCACTGACCGAGGAACTGCTGGCCGGGTTCACCGAGGCCGGACTGCCCTTCGGCGGTCATCACGCCTATGCCGCGCCCCGCCGCATGGCGGTACTGGTCACCGATCTGGGCCAGTCGACACCGGCCCAGGATGTCGAACGGCGCGGACCGGCCGTCGCCTCCGCCTTCGACGCCGACGGCAACCCCACCAAGGCGCTGCTCGGCTTCGCCAAGTCCTGCGGCGTCGAGGTCGGCGATCTTGCCCGGCTCGACACCGACAAGGGCAGCTGGCTCGTGTACCGGCACACCCAGCCCGGCCGCCCGGCCGCCGAGATCATTCCCGCCGCGATCGAGCGGGCGCTCGCGAAACTGCCCACGCCCAAGCGGATGCGCTGGGGCTCGGGGACGGCCGAGTTCATCCGCCCCGTGCACTGGGTCGTGGCCCTGCACGGCCCGGCGGTGGTCGACATCGAAATCATGGGTCTGAAGACTGGCCGGGAAACCTACGGCCACCGCTTCCACCACCCCGCCGCCCTGGTGATCGATCAACCGGCGCATTACGCCGCGATTCTGGAGAACAAGGGCCATGTGCTGGCCGATTTCGACGAACGACGCGCACGCATCCAGCGGCAGATCGAAACCACCGCTGCCGACCTCGGCGGCCGGGCGCGCATCGATCCGGATCTGCTCGATGAGGTCACCGCGCTCGTCGAATGGCCGGTGGCCGTCGCCGGGCGCTTCGAGGAATCGTTCCTGGAAGTCCCACACGAAGCCCTGATCTCCACCATGCAGGACAACCAGAAGTACTTCCCGCTGGTCGATGACCAGAACCGCCTGCTGCCCTGGTTCATCACCATCGCCAACATCGACAGCCGCGACCCTGCCGCCGTGCGGGCAGGCAACGAGCGGGTGATCCGCCCGCGCTTCTCCGATGCCCTGTTTTTCTGGAACGAGGATCGCAAACACCGGCTCGAATCCCATCTCGACGCGCTCAAGACCGTGGTATTCCAACAGCGGATGGGCACCTTGTTCGACAAGACCCTGCGCGTCGAGCAGCTCGCCGCCCACATCGCCGAACGGATCGGCGCCGACAAGGCCCTGGCACGCCGCGCCGCCCGCCTGTGCAAGTGCGACCTGCAAAGCCAGATGGTCGGCGAATTCCCGGAACTTCAGGGCATCATGGGCCGTTATCTCGCAGCCCATGACGGCGAACCGGCGCCCGTGGCCCAGGCGCTGGACGACTACTACCTGCCGCGTCGGGCGGGCGACGCCCTGCCGGCCGGCGACGTGGCCCAGGCCGTGGCTCTGGCGGACCGGCTCGATACGCTGGTCGGCATCTTCGCCATCGGCCAGGCGCCGACGGGCGCGAAGGATCCCTTCGCCCTGCGCCGCGCCGCCCTCGGCGTCTTGCGCATCCTGGTCGAGCAGAACCTGGACCTGGATCTCAAGGCCCTGCTGGAAGAGGCCGCCAAGGGACTGGTTCCGGCGATTCCCGAAGCACCCGAGCATGTTCTGTCGGTCTTCGAATTCATCACCGAGCGCCAGCATCGCTACAGCCTGGACCGCGGCATCCGTGCGGACGTGTTTGCCGCCGTGGCGGCCGTGGGCTGCACCCGTCCGCTGGACTTCGAACAGCGGATGATCGCCGTCAACCACTTCCTGACCCTGCCGGAAGCCGAGGCGCTGGCCGCCGCCAACAAGCGCATCCAGAACATCCTGAAAAAGCAGGATCAGATGCCCGACGGCGCCATCGACGCGGCCCTGCTGGTCGAACCCGCGGAACGCACCCTGTTCGACATGCTCACGGAGATCACGCCGCAGATCGGCGCGATCATGGCGAAGAGCGACTACGACGGCGCGCTCACGGCCCTGGCCGCCCTGCGCGATCCCGTGGACGCCTTCTTCGACGGCGTCATGGTGATGGCGGACGACCCGGCACTGCAACGCAACCGTCTGGTGCTGCTACAGCGCATCGGCGCGCTGTTCCTCGGCATCGCCGACCTGGCGCAGCTCAACGGGTGACGAGGACGGGGATGAAACGGACCGGACCCCTGTATCGCCTGTTCGACACCCTGATGGTCGCGCTGCGCTCGACCCTCTTCCAGATCCTGTCGATCCTCTCGCTGACGTCGTTCGTCCCGATCCTGCTGGTCGGCAATCTGATTCCCTTCAAGCGCCGGTACGTGATCCTCTTCGGTTACGGCCGCAGCGTACTGTGGCTGACCCGGCACATCCTCGGCATCCGATGGGAAGTCGAAGGATTCGATCGCCTGCCCGAGCCCGGCGGTCCGCCGCCCGGCCGGCTGATCGTCTCGAAGCACCAGTCGACCTGGGAGACCATGTTCCTGCCCACGGAACTGTATCTGGCCTCTTTCGTGCTGAAAAAGGAACTGCTCTGGGTGCCGATTTTCGGCGCGGGCCTGAAGGCCATCCGGCCGATCGCCATCGACCGCAAGGCGGGCACGCAGGCCCTGAAACAGATTCTCAAGCAGGGCAAGGACGCCCTGGCGGAAGGGCGGGATGTCATCATCTTCCCCGAAGGCACCCGCCTGCCGCCGGACGCCGAACCGGACTACAAGATCGGTGCCGCGATGCTGGCCGTGCAGGCCAAGGTGCCCGTCTACCCGGTCGCCGTCGACAGCGGCTGCCTGTGGCGCAAGGGCCAGTTCCTCAAGCGCCCCGGCACCATCCACGTCGTGTTCGGCCCGCCGATCGAGAGCACGGGCAAGCGCGCCGACGCACTCAACGCCGAAATCAAGGCCTGGATCGAAACCGAGCAGCAACGGATGTATCGGGAATACGGCTGCGCCGCCATGAACGACTCCCGGAATGCATCTCGGGATGCGTCCGGCACGACATCCACCCCGGACTGATACCGACGGCCACCGGCACGGACCGCCGTCGCGCGGCCTAGTCGCCCGGCGGCGCCTCGCCATAGGCCGCCAGCACCCAATCCGGCACGGGGCTGCGATGTTTCGATGCCTCCGCACCGTGCCGCACGAACTGATGCAGGGTCACGTCGTTGCACTGGATCAGTTCCACGAGTTTGGGATCATCGGCGGTCATGACCGTTTCCACGCCGTCGGGCAGATTCCGATACGTCACGGTCAGGGCATCGCGATACTCGAACAGGGCGCTGAACAGCGGATCCCAGGAACGGATCGCCCGTCCTTGGGCGAAGCGTTCCTCCATGCCCGTCACATGCGCCTGCAGCACCCGCACCAGTTCGGGGTTCTCGCTGGTCGTCCAGGCACGAATCCCATTCGGCAACGGCTCGCTCTCGCGTTTCAACGCGGCGTGGTCCTCCAGCAGGCGGGCATAGAGCGCGGCATCGCGGCGATGGGCCGCGTCGCTACCCCGGCCATGGCGATAGACGAGGGGTTGGTCGGAATCGAGATCGGACATGGGACACCTGAAATCGCGGGCAAAAGGGAAAAACCCCACCCATTATCGGGCGATTATCCGGCAAAAAATCGGCGAGCGGAATCGGGTTATTTCACCATTCGTTTCGCGTGGCGCGAGGCAGCGGGAGATCGACTCAGTCCGCGCGGGTCCGCAACAGTTCGTCCAGCCGGGCAAGCAGTTCCCTGCTCAGTCGCTGCAGTTCGGCCAATCCTGCCTGCGCCGATGCATCGTCCTGCCGGGAAAGCACATGCACCAGCTCGCTCGCCTGCTCGTGAATGCGATGATGCAAGGAATCGATCGCCGCAAAAGACGGGTTTGATCCATAACGACTCAGCCCAGCCCCGTGCAACCACTGTCCAAACCGACATTCGTGCTCGCCCAGCATGAGCGGTTCGTCGACCTCGCCGCGAAGATGCCGCTCGATGGCGTGCACCCAGGCATTGTGGTCGACGATGGCGAACAGCAGGGGCAGGTCGGATCGCGGTACCGGCTCCAGTTCCAGCCATAGGGGATCGGCCCGCCAGCCGGCGATCCAGCCATCGACCTCGCGCCCCGGCATCGGGCGGGCAATGCCATATCCCTGGCCCAGTTCGCAACCGAGTCGAAGCAGCATCTGTCCGTGGGCGACGGTTTCGACGCCCTCGGCGATCACGGTCCGGCGGAATGCCGTCGCCAAGCCAAGCACGCCCTCCACGATCGCCAGATCGTTCGGGTCCTGGAGCATGTTACGGATAAAGCTTTGATCGATCTTGAGCGTCGTCGCGGAGAGATACTTGAGATAGGCCAGCGACGAATACCCCGTCCCGAAATCGTCGAGGGCGAATTCGACGCCGAAGGTCCGGCACTGGTTTATGACGTGCGAGACTTGCACGGCATCCTCGAGCGCACTGCTTTCCAGGATCTCGAGTTCGAGCAGGTTGGGCCGGATTTCCGGATAGTTTGCCAAGGTGGCCTGCAACGAGCTCACGAAATCCGGTTGCAGCAGTTGCCGTCCGCCGACGTTAATACTGACCGTGAACGTATATCCCGATTTTTGCCAAGCGGCCATCTGGGCCAATGCGGCATCGAGCACCCAATCACCCATGTCGATCTCCAGGGGCGAATCTTCGATGATCGGCAGGAACGACGAGGGGGCGAGCAGACCATGCTCCGGATGCCGCCAGCGGATGAGCGCCTCCATGCCGACGATCTGTCCGGTGCGCATGTTCACCTTGGGCTGGTAGAAGAGCTCGAATTCGTTTTGCGCGATCCCCAGACGTATCCGCTCCAGGGTTTCGAAATGACCGCGAATGTTGCGATCCTCGTCGGGATCGAACAGGTAATAGCGATTCTTGCCCGAGAGCTTGGCCTGATACATGGCCTGATCGGACTGGCGCAGCAGCTGCTCCGCATCCACATTCTCCGGCTGAGGATAGAACGTTACGCCCAGACTGGCGGAAACCTGGAACGACCGTTCGCCATCCAGGATCGGGGCAGCGACTTCCGACAGCAGATCGCCCAGTAGCGCCGCGCGCGCCTCCATATCGGGCAAATGCGTCAGCACGGCGACAAACTCGTCACCCCCCAACCGGGCAAGCGAGTCTCCTTCGCCCAAATGCCGTTTCAGCCGGTCCGCGATGGTGAGGAGAACATGGTCGCCCGCGGCGTGCCCTTCGGTTTCGTTGATCTGCTTGAAATCGTCCAGATCGATCATGATCACCGCAATGGCCGAACCCTGGATCTGCGTCTGAACCATGGCCTGCTGGAGTCGATCGGTCAGCAGGGAACGATTGATCAGTCCCGTCAACGCATCGTAATGTGCAATGTGCTCCAGTTGCTTCTGATGGCGCTCCTTCTGGGCCGTCACGTCGGAGAACAGCGCCACGTACTGACGCGGCACACCGTCGGCATCGCAGACCGTACTGACGGTCAACACCGCTACATAGACTTCGCCGTTCTTTCGACGGTTCCACACCTCGCCATGCCAGTATCCCTTATCGATCAGTTCGCGCCGCAACGCCGCGAAGAATTCGGGTTCCTGTCGACCGGAACTGAGGAAGCGATGGTTCTTGCCCAACGCCTCCGCGCGGGAATACCCCGTGATGCGGGTAAAGGTCTCGTTCACCTCGAGGATATTGCCATTCAGATCGGTGATCATGATGCCTTCACGCGCATGCGTGAACACGTTCGCCGCCTGCTGCAACTTTTCCTCGGCCCGTTTCTGCTGGGTAATGTCCCGGAAAAGCCAGATATGCCCCATCAACTCGTCATCCCGACGAATCGGGACATAGTCGCGTGAAACGACCCGCCCATCGCGCAACTGGATTTCCTGCGCCAGCTGCGGCTGACCGCCTTCGACCAAGGTCTCGGTCTGTTTCTGGAACTGACCGGGCAACGCAGCATGCGCACCGACCTGACGCATACAGATCCGGCAACTGCCACCCAAGAGATCGACCGGCGACTTGCTCAGGGTGAACAGGTCGCAGAACCCCTGATTGGCCAGCACTACACGACGCTCGGCACTTTCCACCAGCACGCCGCCCGGGAATCGTTCAATGAAGATCCGAAGCCGGCTCTCGGCCTCCATCAGTGCCCGCTCTGCCTGTATCCGTTCCGTCACGTCATGCACGATGGAAAACAGCAGTGACCGGCCTTCGCTGACAAACGGCGTTGAGCGGATTTCGACATCACGCACCTCGCCACTCGACAGCCGATGCCGGGCCAACAGCGGCGACTCGTGCTCGTTGATCAGCTGGCCGCGCAGTTCGTTGGGCTGATCCGGACTGGAGGCGGTCAGATTGCTGACACTCAGGCCGGTGAGATAGACCAGCGGATAGCCATAGTATTTGGCCGCCTGTTCGTTCGCCGCCACGATCGTCCCGAAATCGGGCTCGACCAGCAGCATGACGGACGAGTTTTGTTCGAAAAAGCGGCGGAACTGCGCCTCGCTCCGCTGCAGGGCCGCCTCGATCCGCTTGCGCTCGCTGATGTCCTCCTTGACGGCCAGATAGTGGGCCGGACGCCCATTCGCATCACGCACGGCGGAGATCGACGCCTGCTCCCAATACAGCTCGCCGTTTTTCTTGCGATTGACGAGTTCGCCCGTCCATTCCTCACCAGCGAGCAGACGCCCCCACAGCTCCTGGTAGACCGCAAGATCCGTCTGCCCGGACTGGAACATCCGCGGATTGCGGCCGATGACCTCCTCGGCGTCATAGCCCGACACGGCCAGCAGCTTCGCATTCACGAACTCGATATTGCCTTCGAGATCCGTGAGCACGACGGAAACGGGGCTTTGCTCGACGGCACGAGAGAGCGTGCGGACCGTGTCCTCGACCGCTCGCCGTTCGGTGATGTCCCGCAGATAGACGGTGAACAAGGCATCACCGCCCAATCGGGTCAACGTGATGGCGACTTCGGCCGGGAATACTTCGCCATTAGATCGGCGCCCTTCCAGTTCGAACCGGCGGCGCGCAAACCGGAATCGCCCCGTCCGCTGATAATGACGCACGATGCGCTGGAACAGTCGACCCAGACGCGGCGGGAATAACGCGTCCAGAGAGACCCGGTTCACGACCTGTTCCCGGGGGTAACCGAACACGATTTCGGCGGCCGGATTGAACTCCGTGATCACCCCCCGTCCGTCCGCCGTCATGATGCAATCGAGCGCCGTCCTCAAGACCGCTTCACGACGGCCGGATGCCTCGGCCAGATCCTTAGACATCCGGTTGAAGGCATGCGCCGTATCCGTCAATTCGTCCCGTCCCTGCACGGGGATCTGGTAGCCGAGCTTGCCCTTGGCGATCGCCCGGGCACCCAGTTTCAGTGCCGTGAGTTGTCGGGTCAGATAAAGCCCGAGCACCAGGGAAAACAGCAGCACCAGCACCATGCCGACAGCCGCAATCAGCAGGCTGACATGGAGTGCCTCCGCCTCGGAATCGAGCAGACTCTGCACATTCACGCCCAACTCGACCCGCCCATAGGCAATGTCGTCGACCTCGATGGGCTCCGCCACATCGAAAATGTCATCCTGCACATCGGCCACCCGCCGGTCAGGATGAAAGGGGCGAGACAACGCGTCCAGACCGCCCAGTTGCGCCAACACCGCTCCCCGGGCATCAAGAATGCGCACGAATACGATATCGTGATTCACCAAGACTTCCTGGGTCAGCGACTGCAACGCTGCCAGATCGCTGCTGAGGACGGGATTCTTGGCCATGGTCGCCACGAGCGTGGCCTCGGATTCGGCACGGTGCACCAGCTGGCGCTCGTTCGAACTGTGCAGATAGCCCAAAACCGTATAGATCAGGGCCGCAAGCAGCAGAGCCTCAATCAGGCCGATACCCAGAATGGTTTTCAGTCGAAATGACAAGACAGCAACGTTCCTTTACCGATTATTGAGCACAAATGCGCGGATCTTTGGAAACATCTTCACGGATCCACCGGCTTGATGATGAGCGTTTTGCAGAGATCACGCACATCGTTCCAGTCAGAATCCTTCGCCGCCACCCAACCCTCAATCCGCAGGGGCGCCAGCAAATCCCGGCCCTGGGGATTCTTGCCGAGCGCCTCGAAAGCCGCCTGGAGCTTGGCAACGACGTCGGCCGGCACCCGCGGCGATGCCGCGATGGCATGCGGGGTATAGCCCCGGGTTTCGTAGATCACCCTCAGATCATCCCGCACATGCGGATCCAGGGCATTGAATGTCCGCATGATTCCCCCTCCGGCGGGGAACAGCCCCTGTGCGACATCCAGATAGACGGAATCGTGCGAGGAAACGTATTTGGGCGTGATCGCAACATGCTGACGGGCGAGCTCGGCCTGAATCAGAATCGTCGCCGCAAAAGCGGTTGGTGCGGGGAAGGCCAACACTTGACCGGACAGATCGGCCAGCTTCCGGTAGGGCGCATCCCGGCGCGTGACCACGATGCCTGTAAGCATCCGATCCCGAGCCCGTACGACAGGCTGATAACCCAGCTTCCTGTGGACTTCGAGATAGTGGTACGGATTCATGTAGGCGATGTCGTAGTCGCCATTCAATAGTCGCTTCTCGAAAATCTCCACGCTCGCGGCCGTCTTGAACTGCAGGACAACGCCCGTCTCGTGACTGATTTCCCTGAGCAAGGGCCCCCACAACCCAGCCAATTTGCTCGGCGATTGTTGCGGCGCAACACCAAAGGTAAAGACCTCAGGAGGCGGGCTGGCCAGAGCCACGGGTGCGAGAAACAAAACGAAGACCAGCCCCAGGACCCAGCGACTGGTCGGCAACGCACACCGTCTGGACATATCCAACCCTTACTCCTCTTCGGCTCCGACGGAGGTTGGCGACGAGAACCGCCCGTCATTGCCGGATAAACCCTTGTCCGGCTGGCATCGAATCCGATGCCCGATTGTTTTTCCGGCGATATCGGCATCCAAGCTTGTATCGACCCACACTGCACCAAGTTGAGCACCTGCGCAATTCAGACTGCTTATACCGGTCACGGACAGATTGCTACTTGGAAGCCGGCCCGGATACGCTTGCCGAGACAGGCGCTCGGGTCGCATCAAGCCGCCCAAACCCAAGACAGGCGCCGCCGCGCGCGCTCAGATCAGTCGCAACCGCGATTCAGGACACATCCTCTTCCCGCGCATCGGCGGCGAATCGTCCCGCGGCCGAGGTCATGCGCCCAGCCGCGGAGACGCGTTTGCCAATCCGCCCCAGACCGAACGGCGGCATGTTCACGTAGATGTTTTCGTAACTGCCCGGGGAAATCCGGTAGGTCTCATGCCAGATACCCACGTCGCCATTCGTGCCGACGGCCTGGTTGAAGGCACGCCAGGCCGGCAGGTGGCTCGACGCCCGGTCCTTCGCATAGGTCACCAGCTGTTCGGTCGAACGCCAGTACTGCACCATGATCGTCGTCCGGCCAAACCACATCTCATGACCCAGCAGACCGCTGTCGGGCCGCTGGTACAGTTCACGCAACATCTTCGGCATGGCCTGCACGACGGGCAGCCAGCGGTGAATCTTCCACAGTCGATTGATCCGCATCCCGATCAGGAACACGACGAAATCGCCTGTCATCTGCGCGGTGATGCGCTCCTGGATAATCATGACCTCGCCCCCCGGATGACATTATCGCCCCGCCCAACCACTGATGCCGCTCGATTACCGCATTCATCTCCTCACGGTTCTTAGCGGACTCATCGACCAGCCATTCCGTTTTCGGATTACCCGAGAACGATCCGTGATTGCTCATGATCCCGCGCCCTCCACCGATTCGCTCGGTTAGCGTCGCCCCTCAGGGGCGCCATTCGAAAGTCATCCGCCGTTCGTTACGGTCACGGCCCTGGCCCCATGACGATGCTGCAACCACAGCAGGAGAAAACCCAGCAAAGGGATCAGCACGTCCGTATACAGGATGACTCCGGCGTTGCCCGGCGCCATGTTGTGCGTTCTGAGGATATCCAGCACGTGTCCGACGGCCGCACCCCAGAGAAAGCAGGCCGGGCCCACGATCGCCGCAATGCGCAACTCGGTTCGACGGAAAAAGGCCAGCAGCCCGACCACCGCGAACCCCAGACTGGCATAACCGACCTCAGCCTGAAAGGGGCTCTGCGCCCAGCCGATCATGCGCGCCGCCACATCGCCGAAAAACACGTGCGCCCCGAAATTGTAGAAGTTGGAAATCGCAATCGAGAACAGCAGGAAGTACGCGAACAGGGCCTCAATGACCACCGCCGGCGTCCAGGGACGCGGCGCGCGCAACAATGCCATTGCCGAGGCGATCAACCCGAAAATCAGCAGCGTCAGGGTGAAATTCATCATCGCGAATCGGATGAGATCAGCCATATCCAAAATCCTCTGTGTCGGAAAATTGCGTCATTGAACGGTGATCAGTGCGGTCGAAGGGGCCCGGCCGCACAGAAATGGTCTCGAGGCAGCCCGGATGCGGACAGGCCAGCCTACTCCCCGGAGGCCGGCTCGGCGGGCCGCGCAGGCAGTCCGCCCGATGGCCAGAATAGAATCGCCAGCACCGCCATCGCGGTACCCAGGAACGACTCGCTGAATCGCAACGCCGAATTCTGCAGGGGATTGAGATCCGGATGCAGACTGGAGATCACCATGATCACCGCCACGGTGATGGCGGCCAGGCGGGCATGATCGGGAATGCGAAACAGCTGGCAGAGGATCACGGTGGCCAGAATCGACAATGCCATGCCCCAGGGGCTGAACGGCAGCACACCGAGATAGAGCGCGCTGATGACGGCGCCGATGAAGGTACCCAGCACCCGAAGAGACGCCGACGACCAGGTTTCGCGCCGCGTCGCCTGCAGCACGACTATTCCGGAAATCATGGACCAGAGCCCGCCGATACTGGCTGAGGCTTCATGGAAGAGATGGGTGAAGTGGAACCCGGCCCAATAGGACGCCAGGGACACCAACGCAATCTGCACCGCGATACGTGTGGCTTCGGGAATCGGGAACAAGGAGCACCTCCATGCGCAAGGTCAGTATCAGGACCAGTATCGGGCCAGAACGAGGTCCGATCACTTCCGGTCATCGATCAGAACGATCGGGCAAGCCAACATGCCATCCACCCACGGCTGACTCGACTCGGAGACGACCGCGAGCAACCTGTTCAAAACACGGATTCTAGTGATCCGGATGCGACTCGGGCGGCGGCGCGGAGGACTCGGACGCCCCACCCACCTTGTCCGCGACCTTGTGGGCGGCATCGGCCGTGGCCTCCGCACCGCGTTCGACGCCATGTGCCGCCGCCTTGACGCCATGCTCCACCCCGTGCGCCGCAGCGCGCGCGCCATGATCGATGCCATGGGCGGCAGCCTTGGCGCCTTTCTCGATGGCCCCGCCGACCTTTTCGGCCACCCCGGCCGCCTTGTCGGCCAGCGACTCGTCGGCCTGGGCACGCGTGCCGACAACCAGAAGAAGCGCGCAAATCATCAACGAAACCGCGCGACCGTTCGAACGAGCTATAACCATAATTCCTCCAACACAGCACCGCCCCGGAAGGCGACGACACCGGAAGAATACGGGCTCCAGCGAATTTCGGCGAGTTTTGTGTGCGGATTGGGACGAGATGCATCGCCACAACGACGCTCTCCAAGACTTCCCAGGGAAATGACTTCCTAGGGAAATGCGTATCGGCATCTCAACCTGATCCGCCCCAGGCTCACACCCCCCCTGGAAGTTGCACCTTCAGCCAATTCCCCACAAAATCCGGCTCACCACCGCAGGAGATCCCGTTCCAGGACAAGATCGCTGCCCTTACATCCAATGCATGCCGGGAACACGTACCCTGAGGTCTTGCTCGGCTCGTTCGGGGATAGAAATGGCAACCACCCTCACCGCTCTGGCGGCACTGCTCTGCGGATATTCGCTGTTCAGTGCGCTGGCTCTGGCCATCACGCATTTCCGGCGGAGCCACTACCCGAATCATGGGCTGCCGATCGCCATGGGCTGGCTACTGCTCTTCGCGCTGGGCGGATTGCAGGTCATGAATTTTTTGTGGCTGCAGTTCGATCAGCCCTGGGTGACGAGCGGCCTCTACCAGATACTCCTCTTCACCGTGGCGCCGGCCTTTTTCCTGTTCAGCCAGACGATACTTCGCCCGCAGCCGCCTGCAACGAGCCAACCGCTGCTCCTCGGGCATCTCGTGCCCATCGCGCTGGCGCCCTGGCTACCTAGCACACTGGCTCTGCCCCTGGCTTTTCTGATTGGGGCCGGTTATCTGCTTTGGCTGGGATTCCGACTCTACGGTCTGCGTCAGGCGCGGTCCCGGTTCCGACTCGAACTGATGCTGCTGGGCGCCGTGTTCCTCATTGCGCTCGTGGTTTCGCTGCTCGGGCTCAAGCCGACCCTGCTGCCAGGCAAGCTGTTCTTCGATCTGTATGCCATCGCGATCGGACTGGCCTTTCTCCTTGTGCAGCTCGCACTCGGCCTCCGGCCTGAGTTGCCCGAGGCGGTCAGTGAAGTCAGCCAGGCCGTTTATGCCAAGACGACACTCACACAGGTCGATTGCGACCGGTCCCTCCAGGGACTTCGCGATCTCATGGACACCGAACAGCTGTACACGGACAGCAGTCTCAGCCTCGGCACCCTGGCGCAACAGCTGGGTCTGACGGCCCACCAGCTTTCGGAATTGATGAACACCCGTCTGGGCAAGGGATTTTCCCGCTATCTGCGCGAGCAACGCGTTGCGGCCGCGAAATCCCTCCTTCTGACCGAGCCGACGGCTTCGGTGCTGTCGATCGGGCTGAGCGTCGGGTTCAGTTCGCAATCGAATTTCTACGAGGCATTCCGGGAAATCGAAGGCATGACGCCGGGCCAATACCGCAAGATCGCCGGCCATCATCCGGCAGGTCGCTGATCCCCCGAGATGGGACGTCTGATTCATTCCGATCCGATCATTCCGGAGTCGGAATCTGTTCCGAGTTGATCGGACGGGAGGTTTGCAGCACCACGATTCGCCAATCTGGCAGAGCCCTTAACCGAATAGGAGCTTTGCCATGGATCATCTTCTTCTCTTGCTAGCCGAGGTCCTCACGAGTCTGGCCATCAGTCTCGCGGTACTGTTTGTGCTCTCCGAGCCGCTGATGCGCCTCCTGGGCCGCATCTGCCCCGACGACCAGGCCGTCCTGTTCTGGGTGCGCTATGCCAAGGTCATGCTGGTACTCGCGCCCCTGCTGCTCGTCCTCACGATGGATCTGCTCTCGCCCTGGCGCGACCCCATCGACAACCTGCGGTTGGGGTTGATCGCCTGCCTGGGTGGGCTGCTATGGGTTTTGCATCTGGTCGGCAAGCGACTGGGCCGGTTCGAACGGATTCCCGCCAATCCGGTAGAGCGGCCATGAACGTGCTGCTGACAGGCGCCAGCGGCTTTATCGGTCGGAATCTTGTCGCAGTGATGCAGGCGGCAGGTCACCGAATCGTACCGGTATCCCGCCGCCATGGCTTCGATGTTTCCCGGATGACCACCCCGGAAGCCTGGATGTCCCTGCTCGAATCGGTCGACGCCGTCGTCAATGCCGTGGGCATCATCGCGCAAGACAGGCAGCAGCGATTCGCCACGCTGCATGCGCAGGCGCCGATCGCCCTGTTCCAGGCCTGTACCTGGGCGGGTGTGCGTCGCGTGGTACATATCTCTGCACTGGGCGCGAACGAGTCGGCCTTTTCCGCTTACCACCGAAGCAAGCGGACTGCGGACGACGCGCTGCGCAGCCTGGATCTGGACTGGCTGGTGCTGCGACCCGCCCTGATCTATGGCCGAGGAGGCACCAGTGCCGAACTGTTCCTGCGCCTGACCAGACTGCCGCGCCTCCCCGTCGTGGACGATGGACAGCAGCACCTGCAACCGGTGCACATCAGCGATGTCATAGACACCCTCGTGCAAGGGCTGACGGTGTCGAGCACGCGGCGGACGCTGGATCTGGTGGGGCCGCAAACGGTCTCCTTCGCCGACTGGTTGCAGTTGATGCGCCTGGCTCAGGGGTTGCCACCAACCGGCCTGCTTCGTATTCCTTACCCGTTCGCGTTGACCATGGCCTACCTGGGCCGTGGGTTGAACCCCCTGCTGCACCCCGACAATCTGCGCATGCTGCAGGCAGGCTACCTCGGCGACCCGGGGCCCTGGACCCAGTTTCTGGGGCGAAAACCGCGTGCGCCCTGGCCGGCGGGATTCTTTACCGACGCCCGAGACGCGTTGACCGATGTTCAGGAAGGAGAGGCAAATCCATGACCTACACCCTGCTCAAAACCCTCCACCTGCTCAGCATGGTGCTGCTCTTCGGCACCGGACTGGGCAGTGCCTTCTACAAGTGGATGGCCGATCGCAGCGGCCAGATCGCGCACATCGCGGTGACCAACCGTCATGTCGTTCTGGCAGACTGGCTCTTCACCACCCCGACAGTGCTGATTCAACCCATCACCGGGCTCTGGATGGCCCATCTCGTTCACCTGCCCTGGAGCACGCCCTGGCTGGCGGTCAGTCTCGGCCTGTATCTGTTGGCCGGCAGTTGCTGGCTACCCGTGGTCTGGTTGCAGATCCGCATGCGTCGGATGTCCGAATCTGCACTGGCCGAAGGACTGCCGCTCCCAGACGACTACTGGCGCCTCACCCGCTGGTGGTTCTGGCTGGGCGTGCCCGCCTTCCTCGCGATGGTACTCGTCGTCATCCTGATGGTCGCCAAACCCCTCATTGGAGCTCAATCATGACGTCATTGATGCAACAAGCCCTGGGCGCGGACTGGGACGCCCTGCCGCCGGCACTGAAAGCGCATTACGGCTCCGGACGGATTAGGGACGTGGGTCACCTGGATATCGCCTACCCCGGATTCATGCAAGGTTATCTCAGTCTGCTCAGCCTCTTCGGCGCCCTGGTCAACCGAGCGGGGCAGCAGCTATCAACCATCGTCGACAAGCAGATCGAGGGCGGACGACAGTCCTGGCGGCGCACCATCACCTATCCCGACGGTCGGATCCGCCGCTTCAATAGCCATTGGATCCACGCGGGCGGCAATCGGCTCATTGAGTTCGTCAATCCCGTACTGGGTCTAGAGATGGTCGTGGCGGTACGCGATGGGGTACTGCGCTATCAGGGAAGACGGTTCGTGGCGAAACTCGGACCCTGGCTACTGACGATTCCGGAAAACTGGGTACTCGGACACACCACCATCGTTGAAACCGCCATCGATGACGTCCGATTCCGCATGGACTTCCGGTTGACCCACCCCCTGTTCGGCGAGGTGTTCCGCTATGCGGGGGTCTTCGAGGCGCGATCTGAAGCAACAACCCGCTGATGTTCAAAAACCATCAAAGTGCCCCACACTGCAGAAGGGACGATCGCCGTACCGAACCCCGCGCGACAAAAAGGGCGGCTCACAATGGAGCCGCCCTTGATGACGTTGAACAATTCGAATTGGATGGCGGAGAAAGAGGGATTCGAACCCTCGATAGAGTTTCCCCTATACACCCTTAGCAGGGGTGCGCCTTCAGCCACTCGGCCATTTCTCCACAGGCGCTGCATTCTAGCGGGATGACCCGCACAAAGCAATGCTGCAGGCCGGTCCGCCCGCCTTACTGATCGTATTTAGGGGTAGCCGAAATACGATGGATGCTGAGATCGGCCCCTTCGTACTCCTGTTCTTCCGTCAATCGGATACCGACAAACGCCTTGAGGAGTCCGTACACCACCGCACCGGCCAGAACCGCAATGCCGATACCCACGACCGTTCCGGTCAGCTGAGCACCCATGCTCACGCCACCCAGTCCGCCCAGGGCCTTGAGCCCGAAGATACCGGCCGCAATCGCCCCCCAGACCCCGCATACACCATGCAGTGACCACACCCCGAGCACGTCGTCAATCTTCAGTCGGTTTTGCACGAAGGTGAACAGCCAGACGAACAGGGCGCCAGCAACCAGTCCGGTGACCAGGGCGCCCATGGGGTGCATGACATCCGAACCTGCACAGACGGCAACCAGACCGGCCAACGGTCCGTTATGCAGAAAACCGGGGTCATTCCGTCCGACAACCAGTGCGGCAAGAATACCGCCGACCATCGCCATCAGTGAGTTGACGGCAACAAGCCCGGAAATTCCATCGATGTGCTGCGCGGACATGACGTTGAAGCCGAACCAGCCGACCGTCAGCACCCAGGAACCCAGCGCCAGGAACGGAATATTCGAGGGCGGGTGGGCGAAGATCTCGCCGTTGTGGCCATAGCGACCGTGGCGGGGACCCAGCAGCCAGACGGCGGCCAGGGCGATCCATCCCCCCATTCCGTGCACGACCATGGAGCCGGCAAAGTCGTGGAACCCGGCACCAAACGTATGGGTCAGCCAATCCTGAAAGCCGAAGTTATTGTTCCAGGACAACCCTTCGTAGAACGGATAAATAAACGAGACGATCAGGAAGGTCGCCACCAGTTGCGGATAGAAGCGTGCCCGCTCGGCGATACCGCCGGAAATGATGGCGGGAATGGCGGCGGCGAAGGTCAGCAGAAAGAAGAATTTGACCAGCTGATAACCATGTTCGGTCGTGAGTTGGCTGGCCGAATCCCAGAAGCCGATGTGGTAGGCGACGGTGTAGCCGATGAAAAAATAGGCGATGGTGGAAACCGCGAAGTCGGCCATGATCTTGACCAGCGCGTTGACCTGATTCTTGCGGCGGACGGTACCGACTTCCAAAAAGGCGAATCCGGCATGCATGGCCAGGACCATGGCAGCGCCCATCAGCACGAACAGTACATCGAGCGCGCTAACCAGTGAGGGTGACATCGTTAATTATTCCCTTTCGTTTGCAGAAAAAAGCCGACTCATCGCCGGCTTCGTTGATCTCGTTCACGCCGAGCGTGCTGTCAGTAGTCGTCCCCGTGATCGCCATGGGTGGCCGGGTGCATCTGACCTTCGGCGCCCGGACCTTCGCTCTTGATACGCTGATAGATTTCTTCACGGTGCACGGAAACGTCCTTGGGGGCATCGATCCCGATCCGGACCTGATTGCCCTTGATGCCCAGAACCGTGATGGACACATCGTCCCCAACCCGTAAAACCTCACCGATACGACGCGTAAGAATCAACATGAGTCAACACTCCTTATTTCGAGACCGTCCGCTTCTTCGGGCACAGATCTGAATATTTCATTTATTTGACGATCGTAAGGATAATCTAGCCGATCGAAGCGATTGGTGCATCTAATTCAAAGGCCTCGTGCAAACTCCGCACGGCCAGTTCCAGATATTTGTCGTCCACCACGACAGAAATCTTGATCTCCGATGTCGAGATCATGCGGATATTGATCTGCTCGTCGGCCAGCACCTTGAACATCTTGGCGGCGATGCCGGCATGGGAACGCATGCCGACGCCGACCAGGGAGATCTTGACGATCTTGGTATTGCCGGACACCTCGCGCGCACCGAGCTTTTCCGCCTGCTCGCGCACGATACCCAGTGCCTTTTCGTAGTCGACATGCTGAACGGTGAACGTGAAATCGGTGGTACCGTCGCGACCGGTGTTCTGCAACACCATGTCCACTTCGATATTGGACTCGGCCACGGGACCCAGGATCGAATACGCGACCCCCGGGCTGTCCGGTACGCCGTTCACGGTCAATTGAGCCTCGTCACGATTGAAGGCAATGCCTGAAATGACCGCCTGTTCCACAACCTCATCCTCCAAAGTAATCAACGTGCCGGGGCCATCTGCAAAAGACGACAGCACCCGCAACGGAACATTGTATTTGCCCGCGAATTCCACGGAACGGATCTGCAGCACCTTCGACCCGAGGCTGGCCATTTCCAGCATCTCCTCGAAGGTGATCTGATCAAGACGTCGCGCGCGCGGTTCAACCCGCGGATCGGTGGTGTATACCCCATCCACATCGGTGTAGATCTGGCACTCGTCCGCGTTCAGCGCTGCCGCGAGAGCTACGGCGGAGGTATCCGAACCGCCCCGGCCGAGCGTCGTGATGTCACCGTTGGCGTTCACGCCCTGAAACCCGGCAACCACCACTACCCGACCCGCCTTGAGATCGTCGGTGATGACATGCGTATCGATGGACTGAATCCGCGCCTTGTTGAACGCGCTGTCCGTCAGGATCTTGACCTGGGCGCCGGTATAGGAACGCGCCTTTTGTCCGCGCTTCTGCAGCGCCATCGACAGCAGCGCCGTCGTCACCTGCTCGCCGGTTGCGATCAGCGAATCCAGTTCCCGCTCGCAGGGACGCTCCTGGATTTGCTTGGCCAGATCGATCAAACGGTTGGTTTCTCCGCTCATTGCCGAAACCACGACAACGACATCGTCGCCTGCCTGACGCGCACGAATCACGCGATCCGCGACCGCACCGATCCGTTCCACGCTACCGACCGAAGTCCCACCATATTTTTGAACGATTAAGGCCATGACCTTCCTGCAATTATTTCAGAACGACCCGATCACCTCTTCGCCTCGTCCTTCGATGCGACGATCGACAAATTTGTATCGAGCCCGTAAAAAATAGCCGAGCATTCTAATCAATTTCAACGCGATTTGCACGCGCTGACAATGAAAAACCCCATCACGCCCACAAGGAGCGCCATGGGGAGCGGAAACAGCGCGAACCAAGCGCCGGTCGGCGCGAATCAGGCCAACTGCTGTCGCAACCAGGACGCGGCATCCGTTAGCGCGGTCGACAGCTGGTCGGGCTGAGTACCACCCGCCTGAGCCATATCGGGACGACCGCCCCCCTTGCCGCCGACGGGCGCGGCCGCGACGTTGACAAGATCACCAGCCTTGATCGTCCCGGTCAGATCCTTGCTCACGCCGGCAATCAGACGCACCTTGCCGTCCTCCACGCTGGCCAGCAGAACGGCGGCGCGACCGAGCTTGTTCTTCAACTGATCGACGGTATCGCGCAGCGTCGGCACATCTGCGCCCGGCAGCTCCGCCACAAGAATCTTCGCATCGCCGACGGATTCAGCCTGGGCGACCAGGTCACCACCCGCCTGTGCGGCCAGCTTGCCCTTGATCTCGGCCAGCTCCCGCTCCAGCTGGCGGCTGCGCTCCATCATCTGGGTCACCCGGCTGACCGCATCCTGCCGTGATCCCTTCACGAGGCCCGCGATCTCCGCCAGCGCCGCATCCGTATCCTCAAGCACGGCCAGCGCCGCCGCCCCGGTGACCGCCTCGATGCGGCGAACACCCGACGCCACGCCGCCCTCGCTGACGATCTTGAACAGACCGATATCGCCGCCGCGTCGCGCATGAATGCCGCCGCACAGTTCCATCGAGAACGGCCCCATGGAGACCACGCGCACGACGTCGCCGTATTTTTCGCCGAACAGGGCCATCGCACCTGCGGTCCGAGCCTCGTCGATGGCCATTTCCCGTGTTTCGACAGGATGGTTCTCTCTGATCTGCGCATTCACGATTCGTTCAATTTCCCGCAGTTGCTCGGACGAAATCGGCTCCGGTTGCGAGAAATCGAAGCGCAGAGACTCCGCACTGACGCGCGAGCCTTTCTGCTGGACATGGGTGCCCAGCACCTGGCGCAAGGCCGCATGCAACAGGTGCGTCGCCGAATGGTTGAGCCGGATGGCCGCCCGACGTTCGTGATCGACCTCGCCCCGCGCCGCATCACCCACCACGACGCGACCTTCGATCACCTCTCCGTAGTGCAGGAAACTCGTTCCCTGCTTCTGGGTGTCGGTCACCACGAATCGACCGCCACCGACCGTGATCACGCCGGTATCGCCGACCTGACCGCCGGATTCCGCATAGAACGGCGTCCGATCCAGCACCAGGGCGCCACTCTGCCCGGCCTCCAACGCCATCACCGCCTCGCCGTCATGGACCAGGGCCTGCACCTCGCCCTCGCCCGACTCCTGGGCATACCCTTCGAAACAGGTCGCGCTCGCGACCTCGACGGCCTGAACATGCTGCGCGAACTGGCTGGCCGCCCGCGACTGGGCACGCCGCTCCGCCATCGCGTGCTCGAAGCCGGCCACGTCAACGGTCATGCCCCGCTCCCGAGCGATGTCCGCCGTCAGATCGAACGGGAAGCCGTGGGTGTCGTACAGCTTGAAGATCACATCGCCCGGAATTTCTCCGTTAGCGGGCAGATTCGTCAGTTCGCTGTCCAGCACCTGCATGCCCGAAGCCAATGTTTGCAGGAAGCGCTCTTCCTCAACGCGCAGCACCCGCGCCACCTCTTCCTGGACGGCAGTCAGTTCCGGATACGCCTCACCCATCACGGCAACGAGCGGCTGCACCAGACGGTAGAAGAACGGTTCGTCGACACCCAGCTTGTGCCCGTGACGCGCCGCACGGCGGATGATCCGACGGAGCACATAGTCGCGCCCCTCGTTGCCGGGACGCACGCCGTCCACGATCAGAAACGCGCAGGAGCGGATATGGTCCGCCAGCACCTTCAGGGAACTCGACTGAGCATCCGCCGCACCCGTGATCGCCTGGGCGGCGCCGATCAGATGTCGGAACAGATCGATCTCGTAATTGCTGTGCACGCCCTGCAGGATCGCCGCCAGTCGCTCGATACCCATCCCGGTGTCCACGGACGGTTTCGGCAGCGGATGCAGTTGCCCGTCCGAGGAACGGTCGTACTGCATGAACACGATGTTCCAGATCTCGATGAAACGATCGCCGTCTTCCTCCGGCGAGCCCGGCGGGCCGCCCGGAATGTGCGCACCATGATCGTAGAAAATCTCCGTACACGGGCCGCAGGGGCCGGTATCGCCCATCTGCCAGAAGTTGTCGGAGCCGCCCGACGGCTTGTCGCCGATGCGCAGCACCCGATCGGCCGGTACGCCGATCTCGTCCCGCCACAGGGCAAAAGCCTCGTCATCGGTGTGGTAGACCGTAACCAGCAGACGCTCAGTCGGCAGCTTGAGGGTCTGGGTCAGGAATTCCCAACCGAAGCGGATCGCCTCGGCCTTGAAGTAGTCGCCGAAACTGAAATTGCCCAGCATCTCGAAGAAGGTGTGATGGCGCGCCGTGTAGCCGACGTTCTCCAGATCGTTGTGCTTGCCGCCCGCCCGGACGCACCGCTGGCAGGACACGGCCCGCGGATTGCTCCGCTGCTCCAGTCCCAGAAACGCGTCCTTGAACTGAACCATGCCGGCATTGGTAAACAGCAGGGTCGGATCGTGCGCAGGAATCAGGGAGGAGGACGGCACGATTTCATGGCCATGGGCATGGAAATATTCCAGAAACGCGGTACGCAGTTCGGCAGTGGTTTTCATAAGGGTGTCACGGATAAAAATTGAATGTCAAATGCTGCTGAGTTTAACGGAAAGTCGGCCGGAAAGAATCCACCGGGACGACGATCTCAGGCGGCATCGACAGGAAACGGAACGGGGAACGGGAGAAAGTCGGTCGGCGCTCAGGTCGGATCGACGGGATCCTCCGCCCACGCTGCGCTGGCGGAACTCGCCTCGTCCGGAGAAAACCCCCGGTTCAGCAGATGCCGATACCGCCGAAGCTTTTCGGCGGCATCTTCGGGCGGGATCTGGAAATGACGGCGGACCTGCCGCTGTGCACAGGCTAGCCAATCGACTTCGGCTGCGGCCACGGAGCGATGGATCAGCGACGGATCGACGCCACGCTGGCGCAACTCCGCCTCGATCGCAGCCAAGCCGTAGCCCCGATCGACCCGCATCCGCAGGTAGCTTTCGGCATAACGGACATCGGACTGCCAGCCCTGCTCGACCAGTCGATCGAGCACCGGATCGATGCAGCTTCGTTCGAAGCCGCGCTGACGCAGCTTTGTCTGCAATTCGAGTCGGCTGTGTTCGCGGCGGGCCAGCAGGCCCAAAGCGATCTTCTCGGCCTGCCGCTGATCATCCGGCTCCCCGGTTTTACGATACATCGACACCTGTGGCGGCGATCAGCGCGGACAATCCGCCCGATCAATCGTCCGAGGGCGGCAGATCATCATCGTTTGCGGGCGCATTGCGGCCCGAGCCGCCGGTTGCATGCATCTGCGCGCGCAGCTTGGCCTCGATCTCGTCGGCCAGCTCCGGGTGCTCCACGAAGTACTGACGCGCGTTATCCTTGCCCTGGCCGAGGCGGATGTCGCCACAGGAATACCAGGCGCCCGCCTTCTGGATCAGACCATGCTGGGTGGCCATGTCGATCAGCTCCATGAGGCGGGAAATACCCTCGCCATACAGGATATCGACGTCGACGACCTTGAACGGCGGCGCCATCTTGTTCTTGACTACCTTGATCCGCGTCTGGTTGCCGATGATCTCCTCGCCCTTCTTCACCGCCCCGATACGACGGATGTCCAGACGGACGGACGAGTAGAACTTCAGGGCGTTGCCGCCGGTGGTGGTTTCCGGACTGCCGTAGCTGACACCGATCTTCATGCGGATCTGGTTGATGAAGATCACCATGCAGTTGGTGCGCTTGATGTTGCCGGTGAGCTTGCGCAGGGCCTGACTCATCAGTCGCGCCTGAAGACCCACGTGGGAGTCGCCCATCTCGCCCTCAATCTCGGCCTTGGGCACCAGGGCGGCCACCGAGTCGATCACCACGACGTCGACCGCGCCCGAACGCACGAGCATGTCCGCAATTTCAAGCGCCTGCTCACCGGTATCCGGCTGACTGACCAGCAGATCATCGACATTCACGCCGAGCTTCTGGGCATAAGTGGGGTCCAGGGCATGCTCGGCATCCACGAAGGCGCAGACGCCGCCGGTTTTCTGCGCCTGGGCGATGACCTGCAGAGTGAGGGTCGTCTTGCCCGAGGATTCCGGGCCATAGATCTCGATCACCCGCCCCCGCGGCAGGCCGCCGATGCCAAGTGCGGCGTCCAGCGCGATCGACCCCGTGCTGACCACGGGGACGTCGACGCCGGCCGTATCGTTCATCCGCATCACGGCGCCCTTGCCGAACTGCCGCTCGATCTGGGTCAATGCGGCGGTCAGGGCCTTCTTGCGATTCTCATCCATTGCGCATCCTCATCATGGCTTATCGTGTTCTTCGGGTTTGTCGGACACGAACCGGCCGTACCGCGCGCGGACCGGCTCAGGCCGACAGGGCATCTCAGCCGCCCATGACCTCGGCCATGCGCCGCAGGGCTTCTTCCAGATCCGCCATGCTCGTGGCATAGCTCAGGCGCACATGGCCGGGCGCACCGAACGCAGTGCCCGGTACGACGGCGACGCCACCCTGTTCCAACAGCAGTTCGGTGAGGGCCACGTCGTCGGCCAACCCCATCCGCTTGATCACGCCACTCACGTCCGGGAAGCTGTAGAAGGCCCCCTGGCTCGGCAGGCAGACCACATCGGGAATCTCGTTGAGCCGGGCCACCACGAAGTCGTGGCGCGCCTGGAAGGACTTGACCATGCGCGCGATGTCAGACTGGTCGCCTTCGATCGCTTCCTGAGCGGCCACCTGGGCAATCGAGCAGGCGCCGGACGTGCTCTGCGACTGGATCACCTTCATCGCCTTGATGATCGGCGCCGGACCGGCCGCATAGCCGATGCGCCAACCGGTCATGGCGTAGGCCTTGCTCACGCCGTTGAGGATCATGATGCGTGGCAGCAGATCCGGCGCGACCATGGCGATGTTCGAGAAGGGCTCATCCGCCCACAGGATTTTCTCGTACATGTCGTCGGTGGCGATGAGCACGCGGGGATGCGCCCGCAGCACCTCGGCGATTGCCAGCCAATCCTCACGGGTATAGGCCACACCGGTCGGGTTTGAAGGGCTGTTGAGCACGATGACGCGGGTTTTTTCGGTGATGGCCGAGGCCAGCTGCGCCGGCGTCACCTTGAAGCCCTGGGACTGCCCCGCCAGGACGATCACGGCTTCGCCGCCCGCCAGACGAACCATATCCGGGTAGGAGACCCAGTAGGGCGCAATGACGATGACCTCGTCATCCGGATTCAGCACGGCCTGAAACAGGTTGTAGATGCTCTGCTTGCCGCCGGTCGATACGATGATTTCGTCCGGGGTGTATTCCAGCCCCTGATCCTCGCGCAGGCGCTTGGCGATCGCCTGACGCAGGCTCAGAATCCCCTCCACGGCGGTGTATCGCGTGAACCCCGCATCGATGGCCGCGATCGCCGCCGCCCGAATGTGCTCGGGCGTGTCGAAATCCGGCTCGCCGGCACCGAGGCTGATGATATTGCGGCCCTGGGCCTGCAATTCAGCGGCTTTAGCCGTGACCGCGAGGGTCGGGGATGGGCGCACACGGCGCACCCGGTCTGAAAGGATCATGATCGCACAACGCTCCTGAACAACGATCACCTTGCGGCGGCCGGAAAGCCGCCGCGGATGAAACTTGGGACGGCCGAAAAGCCATCGCTACCAAAATGATAAAACAGCCGATTATTCTAGCGAACTCGGGGCTGCTCCGATAGCACCCCGGGCGCATCGCGACGACGGCGGAACTCGAACAGACAGACCGCCGCCGCTACGGAGACGTTCAGACTCTCGACCGGGGCGGCCATGGGAATATAGATCAGCTGATCGCAGTGTTCCTGCGTCAGGCGGCGCATGCCCTCGCCTTCGCTGCCCATCACGAGCGCAACGGACTCGGTGGCGAAGTCGGACTCGTACAAGCTCACCATACCACCACCCGCCGCACCCACGATCCAGATGAATCGCTCCTTCAAGGCGGCCAGCGTCCGGGCCAGGTTGGTCACCTGGATGAAGGGGAGTCGCTCCGCCGCGCCAGAGGCGGCCTTGCGGACGGTGGGCGTGAGACCGACGGCGCGATCGCGCGGGACGATCACCGCATGGACCCCCGCCGCCTCGGCGCTGCGCAGGCAGGCGCCGAGGTTATGCGGATCGGTGACACCGTCGAGCACCAGCAGGAACGCGGGTTCCCGGAGCCCATCGAGCAAGGCGAGGAGATCGTGCTCGTCTCCGGCCGGTGCCGGCAGATACTTGGCCAGCACGCCCTGATGGCGCCCCAGCTCGCGATCCGCCCGCACCCGCTCGGCGAAATAGGTCGCCGGCGCATCCCGGTAGGCGACCCCGACCTCGGCGGCCAGTTCCCGCAACTGCTGTGCGCGCTTGTCCTGACGCCCCAATTCGAAGATCACTTCCTGCACGCGCTCGCCATCGTGCCGCAGCGCGGCTTCGACGGCGTGAAATCCGGCCAGCCAGTCTGCCGTCTGCCGAGGTTTACCGCCCGCCATGGTCAGTGCGATTCGGGATCGCGCCGGCTCTCCGGCGCCTCGACATCGGACGCCGAGTCGCCCGCGTCATCGTTGCCGGCTTCCGTGTCCGATCCACCTTCCCCGTCTGCGGAAGCCGGCTTGCGGCGCCGGCGGCGGCGGGGCTTGCGCTTCTTCTTGGCCGGATCCTGCTCGCCATCGCCGTCGGTTTCCGCGTCGACATCGGCATCCTGCGCCTCAATCTCCTCCATGGCCTCCTCATCGTCCGGCAACACGAAATCGATCTTGCGTTCGTCGAGGTCCACCCGCGCCACCCGCACGCGGATTTCGTCGTTCAGGGCATAGACGCGCCCGGTCCGTTCACCGCGCAGCGACAGCGTGACAGGATCGAACAGGTAGTAGTCCTTGGTCAGCGCCGTAATGTGCAGCAGCCCTTCGACGAAGAACTCCTTCAGCTCGATGAACAGCCCAAAGCCCAATACCGAAGACACGCGTCCGGCATAGACCTCACCCACCTTGTCCAGCATGAACTCGCACTTGAGCCAATCGGTCGCATCGCGCGTCGCCTCGTCGGCACGGCGCTCGTTGTTGGAGCAGTGCTCACCAATGATCACCATCTCGTCGTGCGAATAGGGGAAGCGCCCGGCACCGCCGGTTCTCAGCACGTGACGGATCGCCCGGTGCACCATCAGATCCGGATAACGGCGGATGGGTGAGGTGAAATGCGCATAGTGCTCGTGCGCCAAACCGAAGTGCCCGAGGTTCTCCGGGGCGTAGACGGCCTGGCGCAGAGAGCGCAGGATCATGGTCTGGATGATCGGGAAATCCGGGCGAAGCTGGGCAGCGGACAACAGCTCGTTGAAATGGCGCGGCGTCGGTTCATCGCCGCCGCCCAAACCCAGGCCCTTCTCGGCCAGCATGGCACGCAGATCCGTCAGCTTCTCCGCTGTCGGCCGATCGTGCACGCGATACAGGGCGGGAATCTTCTGCTCGGCGACGAAACGTCCGGCCGCCACGTTCGCGGCGATCATGCACTCCTCGATGATCTTGTGGGCATCATTGCGCTCGTAGGGCACGATCGCCTCGATCTTGCGGCCTTCGCCAAACACGATGCGCGTTTCGACGGTATCGAAATCGATGGCGCCCCGCTGCTCTCGCTGGGCGCGCAGCACGTGATAGACCGCATACAGGGATTCCAGCGGATCGAGCAGATGCGCGTGGGCGCCGCGCGCTTCCTCGTCACGGGTCACCAGGATCTGGGCGACGGTGTCGTAAGTTAGTCGCGCCGCGGAGCGCATCACGCCCTCGAAGAACCGGTACTGGACGAGCCGCCCCTCGCGATCGATCTGCATGTCCGCACAGAGGCAAAGCCGATCCACTTCGGGATTCAGCGAGCACAGGCCATTGGACAGGATTTCCGGCAGCATCGGCACGACGCGGCCCGGGAAATAGACGGACGTCGCCCGGCAGAACCCTTCACGGTCGAGTGCCGTACCGACGCGCACGTAGTGACTGACGTCCGCGATCGCGACCAGCACCCGGAAACCCGCTTCCGTCGGCTGGCAGTACACGGCATCGTCGAAATCCTTGGAATCGGCGCCGTCGATGGTGACGAGCGGCAGATGCCGCAGATCGATCCGGCCAACCTTGTCGGCCTCGCTGACCTGATCGCTCATGCCGTCGATCGCTTCCAGTACGGCTTCCGGCCACTCGTGCGGAATACCATGGGAACGGATGGCGACATCGATCTCCATGCCGGGCGACATGTGATCGCCCAGCACCTCGACGATCTTGCCCACCGGCTTGTGGCGCAAGGTCGGCTGTTCGACCAGGGCCACGCGCACGATCTGCCCGTCCCGCGCACCATTCAAGTCGGTCATCGGCACCAGAACATCCTGGGTCATGCGCGCGTGATCCGGGACCACGAAAGCAATCCCCGCCTCAAGCACGAGGCGACCGACGATCTCGGCATTTGCTCGTTCGATCACCTCGACGAGATTGCCCTCGCGGCGACCCCGGCGATCGACCCCCGTCACCTGGACGACGGCGCGGTCGCCGTTGAGCAGGGCGCGCATCACACGGGGCGACAGGAAGACATCATCGCCGCCATCGTCGGGCACCAGGAAACCGAAGCCGTCACGATGACCCAGGACCCGGCCGCGAACCAGCTCGGTCTGGGTGACCGGCACATAACCGCCACGGCGGTTGCGGATCACCTGGCCATCACGCTCCATGGCCCGCAACCGTCGCGTGAGCCCTTCGATACGCTCCTCGTCGCCATCGTACTCGAGCTGGCTGATCATCCGGTTCAGCGTCAGCGGGCCATCATGCTCGGTCAACACCTGCAAAATGAACTCGCGACTGGCCACCGGATTGTCGTACTTCTCAGCCTCGAGGGCCGCGTTCGGATCTACTACCGTCTCTTGGGTCATGGAAACCTTATGCTTGGGAAATTCTGAAAATTAGGCTCTGAAATTGGCCATTATGCGCATCGCTCGGCATGTTCAATACAGCCGGGGCGCAGGGCTGCGCGCAATACCGGATCGATCCGCCCGCCGCACAACCCGTTCAATTTAGCATAAAAAGCCAATCGAATCAGATTGCCGATGCGCCATGCACTATACTGACGACCAAATGCAAGAGTCGCACTTCCAGCTCGTTACCGATTATCAACCCGCCGGCGACCAGCCCACCGCCATCGCCCAACTGACCGAAGGGCTGAGCGATGGACTGGCGCAACAGACGCTGCTGGGCGTGACCGGCTCGGGCAAGACGTTCACGATCGCCAACGTCATCGACCGCGTGCAGCGCCCCGCCCTGGTCCTCGCCCCCAACAAGACGCTCGCCGCCCAGCTGTATGGCGAGCTCAAGGGCTTCTTCCCCCGGAATGCGGTGGAATACTTCGTCTCCTACTACGACTACTATCAGCCGGAAGCCTATGTCCCGGCCTCCGACACCTTCATCGAGAAGGACGCCTCGGTCAACGAACATATCGAACAGATGCGACTCTCCGCCACCAAGGCACTGCTCGAACGCCGCGACGTCATTATCGTCGCCACGGTCTCGTCGATCTACGGGCTCGGCGACCCCAATGCCTACCTGAAGATGATCCTGCATCTCGTGCGCGGCGAGAAGGCGGACCAGCGGCAGATTCTGCGCCGGCTGGCGGAAATGCAATACACCCGAAACGACATGGACTTCCGCCGGGGCACCTATCGGGTTCGCGGCGACGTCATCGATATCCATCCCGCAGAATCGGATGACGAGGGCGTCCGGATCGAGCTGTTCGACAATGAGATCGAACAGATCACGCTGTTCGATCCGCTGACCGGGGCCACGCGCCGACGCATTCCACGATACACGGTCTATCCGTCATCCCACTATGTGACGCCGCGCGACCAGCTGCTGACGGCGGTCGAACTGATCAAGACCGAACTGGACGATCGCCTCAAGGTGCTCGAGGCGGAAAACAAGCTCGTCGAGGCCCAGCGGTTGGCGCAACGAACCCGATTCGACATCGAGATGATCCGCGAACTCGGCTACTGCAACGGCATCGAGAACTACTCCCGCTACCTGTCGGGCCGGGCACCCGGCGAACCACCCCCATGCCTGTACGACTACCTGCCGCCCGACGCCCTGCTGGTCATCGACGAATCGCACGTGACCGTCCCCCAACTCGGCGCCATGTACAAGGGGGACCGCTCCCGCAAGGAAACCCTCGTGAACTTCGGTTTCCGACTCCCCTCCGCCCTCGACAATCGACCGCTGCAGTTCGCGGAGTTCGAACGGATGATGCCGCAGACCATTCACGTATCCGCCACCCCCGGCCCCTACGAGGACGCGCACGCGGCCCAGGTCGTCGAACAGGTGGTTCGCCCCACGGGGCTCATCGATCCCGAGATCGAGATCCGCCCGGTGGCCAGCCAGGTGGACGATGTCCTGTCGGAAATCACCCAACGCGCGGAGAAAGAGGAACGCGTCCTCATCACGACGTTGACCAAGCGCATGGCCGAAGACCTCACGGACTATCTGTCCGAGCACGGCGTACGCGTGCGCTATCTACACTCCGACGTCGACACGGTGGAACGCGTCGAAATCATCCGCGATCTTCGGCTGGGGCATTTCGACGCCCTCATCGGCATCAACCTGCTGCGCGAAGGCCTGGATATCCCGGAGGTGTCCCTGGTTGCCATTTTCGACGCGGACAAGGAAGGATTCCTTCGTTCGGAACGCTCGTTGATCCAGACCATCGGCCGGGCCGCGCGGAATCTGCATGGCAAGGCGATTCTTTATGCCGACCGGGTGACCGATGCCATGCGCAAGGCGATTGACGAAACGGAGCGGCGCCGGGAAAAGCAGATGCAGTTCAATCGCGAGCAGGGCATCACGCCGACGGGTATCACAAAGCGGATTCGGGACATTCTGGAATCCGGCGAGGATCGCATCCCCGGCGCCAAACCGGCCGCGCGCGGTCAATCCCGTACACGAGGTGTCGCCGAAACCAGCGGCGCATACCAGTCACCGGAACAGACCCTGCGCACGATCAAGGGATTGGAGGCCGAGATGTACCAGGCCGCGCGCGACCTCGAATTCGAACAGGCCGCCCAGATCCGCGACCAGATCCAGAAGCTGCGCGAACAGCTTATCCTTCAGGACGCGGACTGATAATTCAGCAATGTGAGGGCACAAAAAAACCCGGCCTAAGCCGGGCTGTCCACTTCACGCGCCAAGGCGCATGACGCCGTTCAATTATTGGCCTGCTGGCGCGCTCTGCATGTTGCCATGCATTTTCATCGCCTGCTGCTGTAGGTCGCGCATTTTCTGCTCGTCCTTGTCGAGATCGGCAAACAGCTTCTTCGACTTCGGATCGACCTTGATCATTTCCGCACGAACATCATTGCGCAGTTTCTCGGACTTCTTCTGGATCTTGGGATCCTGGAAGGCACGCTCTTGACGCTGTTCGAACTCCTGCTGCCCAGCACGGAATTTCTGGATTTCTTTCATTTTCTCGGGATCGGAATCCTGCATCGACTGGATCTTAGTGACCATCGACTTCAGCTCATCGTACTTGGCCTGTGCATCGTAGTCCTTGTCGGACATGGCTGACTTGATGTCATCGCGCAGGGAATCGCGATCCTTCCCGAGACGGGGATTCTTCTTGTAGGCCTTCTCCTCGATCGCCTGCAGCTGCTGCTCGATAGCACCAATTTCTTCATGCGTGGCCTTGAACTCGTTCATCAGCTTCATCTGCTCGGGGCTCAACTGAGGCGCCACCTGCTGCGCGGCGGCGGGTGGCGGCGTGGCGGCTCCGGAAGCACTGTCATCGGCGGCTGCGGCGACGCCCATCCAGGATGCGCAGGCGATACCGAGCGCCAGGGCCGTTTTATGGAAGGAACGATTCAAACGATCTACGATCATGAGCAACTCCGATTGATGTATAAAACTTTACTTAGCTGATAGAGTCTGACAAAGGCGGCAACAAATAACAACCGAATGTATCCGCCCATTTACTATTTCCTCACAGAAGCGTTCCATCATTCCACCTCTCACTTACTACCCGAAGGAGCACCCCATGCTGATCGAGAAGAAAAGCCCTTACGACCTGGAGACCACCTGCCAGCGCCTGACCGAGGCAGTCAAGGCCAATGGTTTCGGCGTACTTCATGTGCACGACATCAAGAATACGCTGGAGGGCAAAGGGATCCCCTTCGATCCGGCTTGTCGCGTCTTCGAGGTCTGCAACCCGAAACGCGCCAAGGAAGTGCTCACCATCCAGATCAGTCTCGCAAACGCCCTTCCCTGCCGGATCGCTGTTTATGAGCGTGATGGCGGCATTATCGTGTCCATGATGAGTCCGGCCAGCATTCTGAACGTATTAAGCGACGATCAGACACTCGCGGAAATTGCCACGTCGGTCGAGGCATCGATGGTGACCATGATCGACCAGGCGATTGCCTGAACCAGCGCGCGTAAGAACAAAAAAACCGGCCAATGGCCGGTTTTTTTACGCCTGCACGCAGATTACTCGGAGGCAGATACTTCGCCGCGCTCCACGAATTCGACATAGGCCATCGGCGCATTGTCGCCCGGGCGGTTGCCGCACTTCAGGATGCGCACATAACCACCGGCCCGGGATTGGAATCGCGGACCCAAATCACCGAACAACTTGCCAACAACAGCCTTGTTACGGGTACGGGCAAACGCCAGACGGCGAGCATGAACGGAATCTTCCTTGGCCAGGGTGATCAGGGGCTCGGCAAAACGACGGAGCTCCTTGGCCTTGGGCAGGGTGGTCTTGATCAGCTCGTGCTCGATCAAGGAATTAGTCAAAGAACGCATCAACGCACTGCGTTGATCGGAATTACGGCCTAACTGACGGCCCGAAAGACGGTGACGCATCTCAAATACCCCAAAAATTTCAAGTAGCTTAGATCTTGGTCTCAGCCAGATTTTGTAACTCAGCCGGCGGCCAGCTTTCGAGTCGCTGTCCCAGTGACAACCCCTGCTTCGCCAGGACATCCTTGATTTCGGTCAGGGATTTCTTGCCCAGGTTCGGGGTTTTGAGCAGTTCAATTTCGGTGCGCTGAATCAGGTCACCGATGTAATAAATGTTTTCGGCCTTCAGGCAGTTGGCGGAACGAACCGTCAGCTCCAAGTCATCGACCGGCCGCAACAGAATCGGATCGACGGTCGGCGCCTGCTCTTGAACCGGCTCGGATTTCTCCGCTTTCAGGTCCACGAAGACAGACAACTGGTCAACCAGAATGCCTGCAGCATGACGAATGGCATCCTCGGCAGAAATGGAACCATTGGTTTCGATATCGAGCACCAGGGAATCCAGATCGGTACGCTGCTCCACACGCGCGCGCTCAACCGAATAAGCGACACGACGCAGAGGAGAGAAGGATGCATCCACTAGCAGACGGCCAATTTGACCACCCGACTCTTCACGACGCGCGCTGGCAGGGACATAGCCTTTGCCACGCTGCACCTTGAATGTCATCGCGAGTGCCCCCTGTACGTTCAGGGTCGCAATGTGATGATCGGGATTGATGATCTCGACGGCATGGTCAGTCTTGATATCCGCTGCGGTAATCGTACCGGGACCCGTCTTCTTGATGCTCAGAACCGCCTCATCACGGCCGTGCAGAACGACGGACAGCCCCTTGAGATTCAACAGGATCTCGAGGACGTCTTCGTGTACACCTTCGATCGTGGTGTATTCGTGAACTACGCCTTCGATTTCTGCCTCGGTCACCGCAACGCCCGGGATGGAAGACAGCAGGATACGACGGAGCGCATTACCCAGCGTATAGCCAAAACCGCGCTCAAGCGGCTCCAGCACGACGCGCGCACGCGTTTCGTCCAGAACCTGGACATCAACCAATCGCGGCTTGAGCAGTTCGGTAGAACCCAATTGCATGACGTACCCTCGCAAATATTACTTGGAATACAACTCGACAACGAGTGATTCATTGATTTCGGCAGGCAGTTCGTCACGAACCGGCGCAGCCTTGAAGACGCCTTCCATCTTGGCCGCATCGACGCTGATCCAATCGACGGTCGGACGCTGGGCAGCCAACTCGATGGCGTCCTTGATACGCTGCTGCTTGCGTGCGGATTCACGAACGGCGATCACGTCATTGGCAGAAACCTGGAATGACGGGATGTTCACGACCACGCCGTTGACGGTCACACAGCGGTGGGACACGATCTGGCGGGCTTCCGCACGCGTGGAGCCGAACCCCATGCGGTAGACGACGTTGTCCAGACGGCACTCAAGCAACTGAAGGAGGTTTTCACCCGTAGAACCCTTCTGCTGAGAAGCCTTCTTGAAGTAATTGGCGAACTGACGCTCCAGAACGCCATAGATACGACGCAACTTCTGCTTTTCGCGCAGCTGAGTACCGTAACCGGATACCTTCTGCTTGCGTGCGGCACCATGCTGGCCAGGAGCACGGTCATGGTGGCACTTGTCTTCATGAGACCGGACGCCGGATTTCAGGAACAGGTCAGTGCCTTCGCGGCGACTTAACTTACACTTAGGACCAAGATAACGAGCCATGATCTAAAACCCCTTACACGCGACGCTTTTTCGGCGGCCGGCAGCCATTGTGAGGAATGGGCGTCACGTCAGTGATCATGCCCACCTTGAAACCGACGGCATTCAATGCACGAATCGTCGATTCGCGACCCGGACCGGGACCCTTGATTTCGACGTCGATGTTCTTGACGCCATAGGCCTTGGCCGCTTCGCCGGCGCGCTCCGCCGCAACCTGTGCGGCAAAAGGCGTGGACTTGCGTGAACCACGGAAACCCGAGCCACCCGAGGTGGCCCAGCTCAGGGCATTACCCTGACGGTCCGTGATCGTCACGATCGTGTTGTTGAAGGATGCATGCACATGGGCAACAGCATCCGTAACCACGCGCTTGATTTTCTTGCGCGCAGGGGCATTCGATTTAGCCATTAAATTATCCTACTCTCGATGATCGAAGAATATTAAGCCTGGATCAACGCTTGACCAGGCGACGCGGACCCTTACGAGTCCGTGCATTAGTTCGCGTGCGTTGTCCGCGAAGAGGCAGCCCGCGACGATGACGCAGACCACGATAACAACCCAGATCCATCAGGCGCTTGATGTTCATGGCGACATCACGACGCAGGTCGCCTTCAACCACGAACTTGGCAACTTCGGCACGCAGAGCCTCGACTTCAGATTCGGAAAGATCACGAACCTTACGGGTCGGCTCGACCGCAGCAGCCTGACAGATACCTTTGGCACGGGTCGGGCCAATGCCATAAATGGAAGTAAGTGCAATTACCACGTGCTTTTGCACTGGAATGTTAATTCCCGCTATACGTGCCATCGAAGATCACCTTAAAAAATGAGCGCGAAACATTAAACCAAATTCACGAACAACGCAAGTGCTGTTTCGTGGAATTATAGACCGGATTTGAAGTGTGCTTTACGCACCAAACTATCGTACTGATGAGAAACGAGATGGGACTGGACCTGCGCCATGAAGTCCATCAGCACAACCACAATAATCAGCAAGGAAGTGCCACCGAAATAGAAAGGCACATTCCAATACAGGATCAGGAACTCAGGAAGCAAACAGACCGCCGTGATATACAAGGCGCCCCAGAACGTCAGGCGGGTGAGCACCTTGTCGATATAGCGGGCAGTATGCTCACCGGGTCGAATCCCTGGGACGAACGCACCGGATCGCTTCAGGTTATCTGCAGTTTCTCGGGCATTGAACACCAAGGCCGTATAGAAAAAGCAGAAAAAGATAATCGCGGTTGCATACAGGCCAACATACAACGGCTGCCCCGGGGACAGTGCCGTCGACAGGTTACGCAGCCATGCCATGTTTTCCTGCTGCCCCAACCAATTACCGAGTGTAGCCGGGAACAGAATGATGCTGGACGCAAAGATCGGCGGGATCACGCCAGCCATGTTCAGCTTGAGTGGCAAATGCGAACTTTGTGAGCCCGCTGCACCCCGTCCCTGCTGACGACGGGCGTAATTGACCGTGATGCGACGCTGACCACGCTCAATGAATACGACGAAAGCCGTCACGGCGAGAATCAGCACCGCCAGCACCAACAGGGTAATCACGCTCAATTCACCGGTCCGAACCAACTCGGCGGTGCCACCGATTGCCGTCGGCAGACCTGCAACAATACCGGCGAAAATGATCAGGGAAATCCCGTTGCCCACACCGCGTTCGGTGATCTGCTCACCTAGCCAGACGAGAAGCATCGTACCGGTGACCAGAGTCATCGTTGCCACGAACAGAAAACCGATCCCCGGCGAGTAGACGAGCGGAGCACCGCCGACCGACTGCCCCTGGAGAGCTATCGATACACCCAGTGCCTGGACCAGGCCCAGCCCCAGGGTGCCGTATCGTGTGTACTGGGTTATCTTGCGTCGACCCGCCTCGCCTTCCTTCTTGATGCGCTCAAGTGTCGGCACCACAGAGGTAAGCAACTGCACGATGATGGAGGCGGAGATGTACGGCATGACACCGAGGGCAAACAGGGACATCCGGGAAAGCGCACCGCCGGAGAACATGTTCATCATGCCCAGGATACCGCCAGCGTGCTGGCTGAAAAGCGATTGCATGACACCAATGTCAATTCCCGGCAGGGGAATGAACGTACCGATCCGATAAACGACCAGCACCATGATGACAAAGAAAATACGTTGCCGGAGCTCGGTCAGACGACCGGCCCCGGCAAGTGCGGCTATTCCTGCATTCGCTTGTGACACAGATTACTCCGCTTTACCGCCTGCAGCGAGGATCGCGCTACGTGCACCCTTGCTGACTCGCACACCCTGGATTTCCAGAGCCTTGGTCACTTCACCGGAGAGCATGATCTTCACGTAACGGATATCGTTACGAATCAGACCCGCTGCCTTCAGGGTTTCGAGAGAGACCACACCATCAAGCTGGTTCAACTCGGAGGTACGGATCTCGGCCGTTTCCAGCGCGCGCAGCGAACGGAAGCCGATTTTCGGCAGACGACGCTGGATGGGCATCTGACCGCCTTCGAAGCCGGTCTTGTGGAAACCGCCGGAGCGGGACTTCTGACCCTTGTGACCGCGACCTGCGGTCTTGCCGAGACCGGAACCGACACCGCGACCGACGCGGGTACGCTCCTTACGACTGCCATCAGCTGGCGACAAATTATTCAGACGCATTATTTTGATTCCTGAATTTCGAGCAGGTAGTTGACCTTGTTGATCATGCCCCGGTTCTCGGGGGTATCGATCACCTCAACAACCTGATTCATACGCGACAGGCCCAATCCACGGACGCACGCCTTGTGCGCGGCCAAGCGACCAATGGTGGAACGGACCAGCTTGATACGGACCGTTTGCTGCTTGCTCATGACTGCGCTCCGATGATTTCCTCGACCCGCTTGCCACGCTTTGCGGCAATGCTTTCCGGCGAGTTGATACCCTTGAGGCCATTCACGGTCGCACGGATCACGTTCATGTGATTACGGGTACCGATGCACTTGGCGAGTACGTTTCGTACGCCAGCAGCCTCGAAAACAGCGCGCATCGCGCCCCCCGCAATGACGCCCGTACCTTCGGACGCGGGCTTCATGAACACCTTGGCTGCGCCATGCTCGCCATTGGTCGGGTAATAGAGCGTACCGTCACGCAGCGGCACTTCGACCATACTGCGCTTGGCACGATCCATCGCCTTCTGGATGGCCGCAGGTACTTCCTTAGCCTTACCGTAACCGTAGCCTACCCGCCCTTCGCCATCGCCAACAACGGTCAGCGCGGTGAATGAGAAGATACGACCACCCTTCACGACCTTGGCCACACGATTGACGGCGACCAATTTCTCGATCAGGCCGTCGGTGGATACTTCGTTAGAATTTCGACTCATTGCTTAACCCCTTAGAATTGCAGACCGGCTTCACGCGCGGACTCGGCCAGGGCCTTGATACGGCCATGAAAGATGAAGCCGGCGCGATCGAAGGCGACCTGGGTAACGCCCTTGGCGATCGCTGCTTGAGCGATGGCTGCACCGACCCGCTTTGCGGCCTCGACGTTGCCGCCATTCTGACCGGGCTGCAGGAAATCCTTGTTCAGGGTCGATACGGAGGCAACAACATTGGCGCCGTCCGGTGTAAAGATCTGAGCGTAGGTATGCTGGGCCGTGCGATATACCGTCAGGCGATGAACACCCAGACGTGCGATCTTTGCACGGGCACGGCGAGCACGCCGCAGACGATTTCTGTTTTTTTCGTTCATAGCGATACCTTACTTCTTCTTCGCTTCTTTACGGAAGATGACCTCATCAAGGTACTTCACACCCTTGCCCTTGTACGGCTCAGGCGGACGGAACCCGCGAATATTGGCGGAAACCTGACCAACCTTCTGACGATCGGCACCCTTGACAACGATCTCTGTCTGGCTCGGCGTCTCAATGGTGATGCCGGCTGGTACAGGGAAGTTGATCGGATGAGAGAAACCCAGCGCGAGGTTCAATGTGGTGCCCTGCATTTGCGCACGGTAACCAACCCCGACCAACTGCAGCTTGATCTCAAAACCGCTGGTCACACCCTGGACGTTGTTCTGCGCCAGGGAACGCATGGTACCGGCCATGGGGATATACTGCTCCGAATCGGTATCGAAGCGTAGCTCGTTGGCAGCCACTTCAACCTTAACGGAGGGATGGATCTCCTGGATCATCTGACCTTTGGGGCCTTTGAAGGACAGGGACAGCCCGTCCAGCTTTACCTCGACACCCTTGGGAATGGCGACGGGTTTTTTTGCAACTCGACTCATAATTCACTCCCGGGATCAAGATACAAAGCAGACAATTTCACCGCCGATGTTCTGACGACGCGCTTCACGGTCAGGCATCACACCACGGGAAGTTGATACGATCGCAACACCCAAACCACCGATCACGGAGGGGATCTCATCCGCACTCTTGAAGACGCGGTAACCCGGCTTGGATACGCGCTTGATCATGTCGATAACGGGCTTGCCCTGGAAATACTTCAGAGAAATGGTCAGTGTCGGCTTGGCATCGCCCACAATCTTGACGTCCCCAATGTAACCCTCTTCCTTCAGGACACCGGCAATGGCGACCTTGAACTTGGAAGACGGCATGGAGACTTCAGACTTGCGCGCAGCTTGTGCGTTACGGATGCGGGTCAGCATATCCGAAATAGGATCATTCATACTCATGGCTATTCCCCGTTACCAGCTGGCTTTACGCAGGCCCGGGATTTCACCCGACATGGCCAATTGACGCAATTTGTTACGACCCAGCGCAAACTTGCGATACACACCCTTCGGGCGGCCGGTGATTGCACAGCGGCGAACCTGACGGCACACCGAGG
Source organism: Halothiobacillus diazotrophicus (assembly GCF_001663815.1). Lineage (NCBI taxonomy): Bacteria > Pseudomonadati > Pseudomonadota > Gammaproteobacteria > Chromatiales > Halothiobacillaceae > Halothiobacillus > Halothiobacillus diazotrophicus. Next base: position 2,395,487 of record NZ_CP016027.1, on the reverse strand, counting down.
AGTCCCGCGGCAACTTGCTCAATTCGACAGATGCCTTCATCTTGTCGTCGAAGTCCGCATTGACGTCGCTCAGGATGGCGCGCAGCTGGGCGCGTTTTGCGGCATAACGGGCAGCCAGCTTCTGACGCTGTTCTTCCCGATTCAACATACTTTTCTTTGCCATTTCTGCTCCTTACCGACGGAACGGGAAGCCAAAGCCGTTGAGCAATGCCCGGGCCTGGTCGTCCGTTTTCGCGGTAGTTGTGATCGTGATATCCATACCCCGAATCTGATCAATCTTGTCGTAATCGATCTCGGGGAACATGATTTGCTCCTTCACACCCATGCTGTAATTGCCGCGACCGTCGAACGACTTGGGGTTCAGGCCACGGAAATCACGGATACGGGGGATGGAGATGTGGATCAACCGATCGAAGAATTCGTACATCGTACGTCCTCTCAGGGTGACCTTGACGCCCAGAGGCATCCCTTCGCGCAGCTTGAAACCCGCAATGGACTTACGTGCGTAAGTCACAATCGGCTGTTGGCCGGTAATGGCGGCGAGTTCGTTCACTGCACTGTCAATCACTTTCTTGTCACGAGCCGAGTCACCCAAGCCCATGTTCAACGTGATCTTGGTCAGCTTCGGAACGGCCATGACATTGTCAAGCTCAAGCTGCTTCTTCAACTCAGCCTGCAATGTGTTGGTATAGAATTCCTGAAGACGAGCCATTTCAATTCAACCTATTACTTTGTATCAACGACTTCGCCGTTGGATTTAAAAAACCGGACCTTGGTACCGTCTTCAAGCTGCTTGAAGCCGACCCGGTCGCCTTTTTCGGAGGCGGGATTAAACAGCATTACATTGGAAATATCAACCGATTTCTCCATTTCGATAATGCCGCCAGTTTGACCGACCATCGGGTTCGGCTTCTGGTGCTTCTTCACCTTGTTGACGTTCTCGACGACGACACGTGTGCCCCCATCGACGACACGCAGCACGGTGCCCCGGCGACCCTTGTCTTTACCGGCGATAACGACGACTTCATCGCCCTGACGAATCTTACGCATGACGCTTACCTCAAATCACTTCAGGCGCGAGCGAAACGATCTTCATGAATTTCTCGCCACGCAACTCACGGGTCACGGGGCCAAAAATACGAGTGCCGATCGGCTCAAGCTTGTTGTTCAACAAAACAGCGGCATTGCCGTCGAAACGGATCAGCGAACCGTCTGCGCGACGAACGCCTTTCGCAGTGCGAACGACGACCGCGTTGTAGACATCACCCTTTTTCACGCGACCACGCGGAATGGCATCCTTGATGGATACCTTGATGATGTCGCCAATGCCGGCGTAGCGACGGTGTGAGCCGCCCAGCACCTTGATACACTGAACCTTTTTGGCGCCGCTGTTGTCAGCAGAGTCCAGGATTGTTTGCATCTGAATCACAACGAATCTCCTTACACGGACGCGCGGTCGATCACACGAACCAACATCCAGGATTTGGTCTTGGAGATCGGACGCGATTCGCGAATTTCTACACGATCACCAATGCGGGAAATGTTCTCTTCATCGTGAACATGCAGCTTGGTGGTCTTCGTAATGAACTTCCCGTACAGGGGATGCTTCACGCGACGCTCGATGGCAACCGTGATTGACTTGTCCATCTTGTCACTGGTGACGCGACCCACACGGGTACGAACTACTTTTTCTTCAGCTACGGTTGTCATCTCAGCCTTGCTCCTTCTCAGTCAGAACGGTCTTGATCCGTGCCACATTCTTGCGAGCGGCGCGAATCAAATGAGATTTCGATTCCTGACCCGTAGCTTTTTGCATACGCAGGTTGAATTGCTCCTGCTTGATGGCAAGAAATTCTTCGCGCAAGGCTTCCGGCGTTTTTTCACGCAGTTCTGGGGTGATCTTCTTCATTACATCAATACCCGTGTTACAAAGGTCGTCTTGATGGGCAGCTTGGCAGAAGCCAGTGAGAAGGCCTCCCGTGCAACCATTTCGTTGACCCCTTCAATTTCATAGAGCATCTTGCCGGGCTGAATCTTGGCAACCCAGTATTCGACACTACCCTTACCCTTACCCATACGAACCTCGAGCGGTTTCTGGGTGATGGGGGTATCCGGGAAAATCCGGATCCAGATCTTTCCGCCCCGCTTGACGTGACGTGAAATCGCACGACGCGCAGACTCGATCTGACGAGAAGTGATTTCACCACGCTCCAGCGCTTTCAGACCAAACTGGCCGAAGCTGACTTTGTTACCCGTCGTCGCAACGCCCCGGTTTTTACCCCTGAACTGCTTGCGGAATTTTGTACGTTTTGGCAGCAGCATAACTTAAGCTCCACTCACCTTATTTTTGGTTCAGGCTGTAGCGGCTTTGCCGTCACGACTACCCGGGACGCCAAACACTTCACCTTTGAAAATCCAAACCTTGACGCCGATCACGCCGTACGTGGTTTGGGCCTCGGCAAAACCGTAATCGATTTCGGCACGCAGGGTATGCAACGGGACGCGCCCTTCGCGATACCACTCGTTACGTGCGATTTCGGCACCGCCCAGACGGCCGGACACGTTCACCTTGATGCCACCGGCACCCAGACGCATGGTGGTCTGTACGGCACGCTTCATGGCACGACGGAACATGATCCGACGCTCAAGCTGTTGCGCGATGGACTCGGCGACCAGTTGCGCATCGAGTTCCGGCTTACGGATTTCTTCGACGGACAACTTGACCGCATTGCGATCCACGCCCAGCATCGGCGCGATTTCACCGCGCAGACGCTCGATATCCTCGCCCTTGCGGCCGATCACGATACCCGGACGTGCCGTATGAATCGTGACGGACGCTGAACGAGCCGGACGCTCGATCTGGATGCGTGACACCGAAGCTTCCTTCAGCTTGTCCTTGATGAAACCGCGCGCGCGGACGTCCTGGTTCAGCTGAACCGGAAACAATTTGCTGTCGGCATACCAACGCGAGCTCCAATCAGAGGAGATCCCGAGTCGGAAGCCTACCGGATGTACTTTTTGACCCATAACTCCCCCTTAACGCTCGCTAACCGTGACTTTGATGTGACTGGTGCGCTTGAGAATGCGCGCGCCGCGGCCCTTGGCACGAGCGCGGAAACGCTTCAGTACCGGACCTTCGTCCACCATAATCTGAGACACGTGCAGACGATCGACGTCCGCACCCTCGTTGTTCTCGGCGTTAGCAATCGCAGACTCGAGGACTTTCTTGATCAGATCAGCGCCTTTCTTCGGGCTGAAGGCCAGGGTTTCGATGGCTTGCGCCACGCCTTGACCACGGACCAGATCGGCAACCAGACGCGCCTTCTGCGGAGAAATACGCGCATAGCGATGTAGTGCAGTAGCTTGCATATGTGTTTCTCCTAGCGCTTCGCTTTCTTATCAGCGACATGGCCCCGATAGGTACGGGTGGGCGCGAACTCGCCGAGCTTGTGCCCGACCATGTTTTCGTTGATCAATACCGGAATGTGCTGACGACCGTTATGGACGGCGACGGTCAACCCGATGAAATCGGGCAGAATCATCGAGCGCCTGGACCAGGTCTTTATGGGCCGACGGTTATTGGCCGCGACAGCCTCTTCCACCTTTTTCAGCAAGTGATGGTCCACGAATGGACCTTTCTTAAGTGAACGTGGCACCTTGTTTACCCTCTTGAATTATTTCTTGGCACGACGACGAACAATGAACTTGTCCGTACGCTTGTTGGTACGCGTCTTGTAGCCCTTGGTCGGCACGCCCCACGGCGTCACCGGATGGCGACCACCGGAGGTACGACCCTCACCACCACCATGCGGGTGGTCGACCGGGTTCATGACCACACCGCGAACGGTCGGGCGGATGCCGCGCCAACGCTTGGCACCGGCCTTACCCAGAGAGCGCAGGCTGTGTTCGTGGTTGCTCACTTCACCCAGGGTCGCGCGGCACTCGCCGAGCACCTTGCGCATTTCGCCGGAACGCAGACGCACGGTGGCATAGGCCCCCTCACGCGCGACCAGTTGAACGGACGCGCCCGCACTGCGGGCCATTTGCGCACCCTTACCCGGCTTAAGCTCGACCGCATGGATCGTGCTACCGATCGGGATGTTGCGAATCGGCAGGGTGTTGCCTGGACGAATCGGTGCATCGATACCGGACTGAACGACCTGCCCCGGGACCACGCCACGCGGGGCGATGATGTAGGAACGCTCGCCATCCGCATAGACGATCAGTGCGATGTGAGCGGTACGGTTCGGATCGTATTCAATGCGCTCGACGGTGGCAGGTACACCATCCTTCGTCCGCTTGAAATCGACCATCCGGTAATGCTGCTTGTGACCACCGCCAACGTGGCGGGTCGTGATTCGACCGAGGTTGTTACGACCGCCGGTATTGGACTTCTTCTCGAGCAGCGCCGCATAGGGCTCGCCCTTGTACAGGTGAGAGCGATCGATTTCGATCACACCCCGGCGGCCGGGAGAAGTTGGTTTTGCGATTTTCAATGCCATGATAGTTACCCTTCTCAGCCTGCCTGACCCAGGTCGATGACCTGGCCTTCAGCCAATGTGACGTAGGCTTTTTTCCAGTCAGCGCGACGACCGGGGACGCCACGGAAGCGACGGGTCTTGCCCGCCACGTTGGCGACCTGCACAGCCTTGACGCTGACGCCGAACAGCTTCTCGACGGCCGCCTTGATCTCGGCCTTGTCTGCCGTCGTCGCCACGCGGAATACGTACTGGTTCACTTCGTTGGCGCGCGCGGTCTTTTCGGTGACCAGCGGCGCGCGAAGCACGTCGAACAGTTTTTCCTGCATCATGACAACCACTCCTCAACCATCTTCAACGCACCACGGGTCATCACGACGTGATTGGCACCAACCAGGCTAACGGGGTCGAGGGTCGACGCCGTCAGGTAGCCCAGCTCAATCACGTTGCGAGAACCAAGGAACAAATGCTCGTCAAACGCCTCGGTGACCAGCAGCGTGCGCCCCTCAGGCACACCCACGGACTTCAGCAGGGCAATGACTTCGCGCGTCTTGGGCGCAGACACGGAGAGCGCATCAACGATCGTCAAGCGCTCCTGGCGAATCAACTCGGAGAAGATCGAAGCCATGGCAACACGATAGGCCTTGCGGTTGATCTTCTGCTCGAAGTTGCGCGGACGCGCAGCAAACGTCACGCCACCGGTACGCCAGATCGGCGAGCGGGTGGTCCCGTGACGGGAGCGGCCGGTACCTTTCTGGTTCCAGGGCTTTTTGCCGCCACCGGAAACCTCGGAGCGCGTCAACTGACGCTTGGTGCCGGCACGAGAGCCGGCCATGAAAGCAACAATCGCCTGATGAATCAGACCTTCGTTATATGAGCGGTCAAAAACTTGCTCTGAAACGCTGACCGCAGCGCCGTCTTTTACATGTAGTTCCATGTCGCGCCTCAGGATTTAATCTTTACGGAAGGACGGACGATGACGTCGCCGCCGGTGGAGCCGGGTACGACGCCCTTCACCAGGATGAGGCCACGCTCGACATCGACGCGCACAACCTTCAAACCCAGGGAAGACACACGCTCATCACCCATGTGACCCGCCATCTTCTTGCCCGGGAAAACGCGACCCGGGGTCTGGTTTTGACCGATGGAGCCAGGAACACGGTGGGAACGGGAGTTACCGTGCGTCGCGTCCTGGGTGCGGAAGTTGTGACGCTTGACCGTACCGGCGAAGCCCTTACCCTTGCTCTGACCGGCCACGTCGACCATCGGCACGCCATCGAAGATGGCAACCGTGATCTCTGCGCCCGGCTGGAAGCCAGCAGCAACTTCATCCGTCAGACGGAATTCGGTGGACAGGCGACCCGCCGTGGTCTCGGCCTTGGCATAATGCCCAGCCATCGCCTTGGTGACGCGACTCGCACGGCGAGCGCCCGTAGTTACCTGAATGGCTGTGTAGCCATCCACCTCAGGAGTCTTGACCTGAGTCACACGATTCGGCTCGACCTCGATGACGGTCACCGGCACGGAAACGCCGGAATCGTCAAATACGCGGGTCATGCCGACCTTACGACCGACAACACCTAATGACATGGTTATACCTCTAGATTTATACAAGGCGCCGATTACGATTGACCGGATCGCCTAAAAAACCAGCCCGATGCAACAGCACCGGGCTGAAAAGGGTCATTAATTTATCAGGATTCCAATAAGACGTAAAGCCCTATTTGGAAACCGATCAATTCAGACGAATCTGAACATCCACCCCGGCAGCCAGATCAAGTTGCATCAGCAGATCGACGGTCCGATCGGTCGGATCGACGATGTCCAGAACACGCTTGTGGGTACGCAGCTCGTACTGGTCACGCGCATCCTTGTTCACGTGCGGAGAAACCAGAACGGTGAAACGCTCCTTGCGGCTCGGCAACGGAATGGGACCCTTGACCCGCGCGCCAGAGCGACGGGCAGTTTCTACAATTTCAGCCGCAGAGCGGTCGATCAAACGGTGATCGAAGCTCTTCAGACGAATACGGATAGTTTGTGAAGCCATGAATCTTTACTCGATGATTTTGGAAACGACACCGGCGCCGACGGTACGGCCACCTTCGCGAATCGCGAAACGCAGACCATCTTCCATCGCGATCGGCGCGATCAGGCTGACCGTCATCGCAACGTTGTCGCCCGGCATGACCATCTCGGTGCCTTCCGGCAGTACGCAGGAACCGGTCACGTCCGTGGTACGGAAGTAGAACTGCGGACGGTAGCCGTTGAAGAACGGCGTATGACGACCACCTTCGTCCTTGCTCAGGATGTACACCTCAGCTTCGAACTTGGTGTGCGGCTTGATGCTGCCCGGCTTGCACAGGACCTGACCACGCTCGACGTCGTCACGCTTGGTGCCGCGCAGGAGGATACCGACGTTGTCGCCAGCCTGACCCTGGTCGAGCAGCTTGCGGAACATTTCGACGCCGGTCACGGTGGTCTTCTGGGTGTCGCGGATACCGACGATTTCGATTTCCTCGCCCACCTTGATGATGCCGCGCTCGACACGACCGGTCACCACGGTGCCACGACCGGAGATGGAGAATACGTCTTCCACCGGCATCAGGAAGGTACCGTCAACGGCACGCTCCGGCTCGGGGATGTAGGAGTCCATCGCCTCGACCAGACGAACGACTGACGGGGCGCCGATTTCGCTCTGGTCGCCTTCCAGCGCCTTCAGGGCGGAACCGGTGATGATCGGGGTGTCGTCGCCCGGGAATTCGTACTGGCTCAGCAGGTCGCGGATTTCCATCTCGACCAGTTCCAGCAGTTCCGGATCGTCAACCATGTCGGCCTTGTTCAGGAATACGACGATGTAGGGTACGCCGACCTGACGGGACAGCAGGATGTGCTCACGGGTCTGCGGCATCGGGCCGTCGGCAGCGGAGCATACCAGGATCGCGCCGTCCATCTGGGCGGCACCGGTGATCATGTTCTTGACGTAGTCGGCGTGGCCCGGGCAGTCAACGTGGGCGTAGTGACGGGTCGCGGACTCGTATTCAACGTGGGAGGTGGAGATCGTGATACCACGCGCCTTCTCTTCCGGCGCCTTGTCGATCTGGTCGAAAGCCATTGCCGAACCGCCGCCAAACGTCTCCGCCATCACCTTGGTGATCGCCGCAGTCAGCGTCGTCTTGCCGTGATCCACGTGGCCAATCGTACCCACGTTCACGTGTGGTTTGGTACGTTCAAACTTCTCTTTTGCCATGATAAAAACCTCAAAAAACTGTTAAAGAATCAACTGAACCAAATTAGGCGTTCAAGCCCTTGATCACCGCATCAGCAATGTTCTTCGGCGCTTCGGCATAACGGGCGAACTCCATGGAGTAGGTCGCACGGCCCTGGGTCGCGGAGCGAAGATCGGTTGCGTAACCGAACATTTCGGACAGCGGCACTTCGGCCTTGATCTGCTTGCCACCACCGGAGGTGTCATCCATACCCTGGATCAAGCCGCGACGACGGTTCAAGTCACCGATGACGTCACCCATATAATCTTCGGGGGTTTCCACCTCAACCTTCATCATCGGCTCCAACAGAACCGGACTCGCCTTAACCGCACCTTCCTTGAAGGCCATGCTGCCGGCGATCTTGAACGCCATTTCGTTCGAGTCGACCTCGTGGTACGAACCATCGAACAGGGTCACCTTGACATCAAGCACTGGGAAGCCGGCAATGACGCCGTTCTTGATCTGCTCCTGGATACCCTTGTCCACGGCCGGGATGTACTCTCGGGGAACGACACCGCCGACGATCGCGTTGACGAACTCGTATCCACCGCCCTCTTCCAGGGGTTCGATGCGAATCTTGACGTGACCGTACTGGCCGCGACCACCGGACTGACGAACGAACTTGCCATCCTGTTCCACAGTGCCGCGGATGGTTTCACGGTAAGCCACCTGGGGCTTGCCGATGTTGGCCTCTACCTTGAACTCGCGACGCATCCGGTCAACGAGGATCTCGAGGTGAAGCTCACCCATACCGGCGATGATGGTCTGACCGGATTCTTCATCGGTGAAGACACGGAATGACGGATCTTCCTGAGCCAGACGCCCCAGCGCCATACCCATCTTTTCCTGGTCACCCTTGGTCTTCGGCTCGACGGCAACGGAGATCACAGGCTCCGGGAACACCATACGCTCGAGGACGATCGGGTTACTCGGGTCGCACAGCGTATCCCCGGTAATCACGTTCTTCAGGCCAACAGCCGCGGCGATGTCGCCCGCACGAACTTCCTTGATCTCCTCACGGGAGTTCGCATGCATCTGCAGAATACGACCGATGCGCTCCTTGCCATCTTTGGTGGAGTTCAACACCGAGTCGCCGGCATTGACAACACCGGAATACACGCGGAAGAAGGTCAAAGAACCCACGAAAGGATCCGTCATGATCTTGAACGCCAGCGCCGAGAACGGCTGATCATCACCCGTCTTACGCGCGGATGCCGTGCCATCGGGCAACTCACCCTTGATGTCCGGAACTTCGGTCGGCGACGGCAGGAAGTCGATTACCGCATCCAGCATCTTCTGCACGCCCTTGTTCTTGAAGGCCGTACCGCAGAGCGCCGGAATGATCTCGTTGCGCAGCGTACGCAGACGCAGACCTTCCTTGATTTCGTCATCGGAAAGCTCTCCTGTTTCCAGGTACTTTTCCATGGACTCTTCAGAGGCTTCTGCCGCCGCTTCCATCATCTGCTCGCGATAAGTCGCCGCCTTGTCAGCCAGCTCTGCCGGAATATCACGCGCGTCATAGGTCATGCCCATGTCTTCGGTGTTCCAGTAGATGGCCTTCATGCGCAGCAGATCAATCACGCCTTCGAAACCGTCTTCCGCACCGATAGGCAGAACAACCGGGACCGGGTTGGCACCCAGGCGCTTCTTCAGCTGGTCCATCACGCGGTAGAAGTCCGCACCCTGACGATCCATCTTGTTGACGAATGCCAAGCGCGGGACATGGTATTTGTTGGCCTGACGCCATACGGTTTCGGACTGGGGCTGAACGCCGCCGACCGCACAAAGGACGAACACGGCACCATCCAATACACGCAGTGAACGTTCTACTTCAATGGTGAAGTCCACGTGACCGGGGGTATCAATGATGTTGAAGCGATGGGGTTCGAACTGCTGATCCATACCACCCCAGAAGGCGGTTGTCGCAGCGGACGTGATCGTGATGCCACGCTCCTGCTCCTGCTCCATCCAGTCCATGGTGGCTGCGCCATCATGCACTTCACCAATCTTGTGGGAAACGCCGGTATAGAACAGGATACGTTCGGTCGTGGTCGTCTTGCCGGCGTCAATATGCGCCATGATGCCGAAATTGCGGTAACGCTCGAGCGGAGTCGTTCTGGCCACAGGGTTTTACCTCTTAAATTACCAGCGGAAATGGGCGAATGCTTTGTTAGCTTCGGCCATACGGTGTGTATCTTCACGCTTCTTGACTGCTGAACCACGGCTTTCAGCCGCATCCATCAGCTCGCCTGCCAATTTTGCAGCCATGGTTTTTTCACCACGCTTGCGGGCCGCATCAATCAGCCAGCGCATGGCCAGCGACGAGCGGCGAACGGCACGAACCTCGACCGGCACCTGGTAGTTGGCGCCGCCTACTCGGCGGGACTTAACCTCAACCGCCGGTGCAACGTTCTCCAGGGCGCGCTCGACGAGCTCGACCGGGTGACCCTTGCCTTTTTCTTCAGCGATAGCCATCGCGCCGTACAGAATGGACTCGGCGACAGACTTCTTCCCGCTCAACATGATCATGTTGATGAACTTAGCGACAGTGACATTGCCGTATTTCGGGTCAGGCAAAATCTCGCGCTTCGGTACTTCTCTTCTTCTAGGCATTTCTAATCCAACCGTTTATTTAGCTTTGGGACGCTTAGCGCCATACTTCGAGCGACCCTGACGGCGCTTCTCGACACCCTGGGTATCCAGGCTGCCGCGGACGACGTGATAACGCACACCGGGCAAATCCTTGACACGACCGCCACGGATCAGGACCACGGAGTGCTCCTGGAGGTTGTGGCCTTCACCACCGATGTAACCGGTCACTTCGTAACCGGAGGTCAGGCGAACACGGGCTACCTTACGTAGCGCAGAGTTCGGCTTCTTCGGGGTGGTGGTATACACACGCGTACATACACCACGACGCTGCGGACAGCCTTCGAGTGCAGGTACTTTAGTCTTTTCGACCAGTCGCTTGCGCGGCTTGCGCACGAGCTGATTAACAGTAGCCATGGTTATGTCTTCTCCGACCAAAAACTAGCGCGACGGGCTGGAACCCGTCGCAAAGGGCAGTGATTCTAAAGCAGTGTCCGTAATGCTGTCAATTCGAACAGATCACGGTCATGCCACGCTTTCTCCTTCATCCACGCCGGCGTCCTGAGCATCGGCATCCATGAACAGCGCATTCGCCGATTCAAGGGTGCTGTTGCGACGACGACGGCGATCCTGATGATGCGCCAGACCGGTACCCGCCGGGATCAGGCGACCCACAATGACGTTCTCCTTCAGGCCGCGCAGTTCATCGCGCGCACCCCGGGTCGACGAATCGGTCAATACGCGGGTTGTTTCCTGGAACGAAGCCGCCGAGATGAAGGATTCGGTTACCAGCGATGCCTTGGTGATACCCAGCAGCATCGGCTCGTACTTCGCCGGGAACTTGCCCGCCTGCTCCAGCTGACGGTTCTCCTCGAGGAGTCGGGCCTTGTCGACCTGATCGCCACGGAGATATCCGGAATCGCCGGGTTCGGTGATCTCGACCTTGCGCAGCATCTGGCGAACGATCACCTCGATGTGCTTGTCGTTGATCATGACGCCCTGCAGGCGGTAGACGTCCTGGATCTCCTTGATGATGTAGGCCGCCAGATCCGGTACCCCGCGCAGGCGCAGGATATCGTGCGGGGTCAGCTCGCCGTCGGCGATCACTTCGCCGCGCGCTACGTGCTCGCCTTCGAACACGTTGATCACGCGATACTTCGGAATCAGTTCCTCATGGGCTTCGCCGTGCTCGTCGGTGATGACCAGACGCTGCTTGCCCTTGGTTTCCTTGCCGAAGCTGATCGTACCGGTGTACTCGGCCAGAATCGCGGGCTCCTTGGGTTTCCGTGCTTCGAACAGGTCGGCAACACGCGGCAGACCACCGGTGATGTCGCGCGTCTTGGAGGATTCCTGCGGGATACGCGCGATGACGTCACCCACCTGGACGGTCGCGCCATCCTCGATACCGATGATCGCTTCGGCCGGCAGTACGTAGAACGCCGGAATATCGGTACCAACGAGGCAGATCGGCTGACCGTCGTCGTCCACCAGCGCAATCGCCGGGCGCAGATCCTTGGCGGCGGAACTGCTGCGGTGCTTCGGATCGATGACCACCTGCGAAGTCAAGCCGGTGATTTCGTCGGTTTCCGACTTCACGGACAGACCGTCCACGAAATCGGAGAAGCGTGCCTGGCCCTTCATCTCGCTCACGACGGGGTGGGTGTGCGGATCCCAGGTCGCCAGGGTCGTACCCTGAGCGATCTTGTCGCCTTCCTTCACCCGAATCACGGCGCCGTAGGGAACCTTATACCGCTCGCGCTCACGACCCTGGTCATCGACCATGCCGAGTTCGCCCGAACGGGTAACGGCCACGAGGTCGTTGTCCCGGTTCACAACCGTCTTCAGGTTGTGCAGACGCACCGTACCCGGCTGCTTGTTCTGAACGGAACTGGCCGCCGCGGAACGCGATGCCGCACCACCGATGTGGAAGGTACGCATGGTGAGCTGGGTACCCGGTTCACCGATGGACTGCGCCGCCATGACGCCGACGGATTCGCCGATGTTGACGACGTTGCCGCGCGCCAGATCCCGGCCATAGCACATGGCGCAGATGCCGTGACGGGCTTCGCAGGAAATGGTGGAGCGAACCCAGACCTCATCGACACCCGAATCCTCGATGCGGGATACCATGAATTCGTTGATAACCGTGTTGGCCGGCACCAGCACTTCGTCCGAACCCGGCATCAGCACGTCCTGAGACGTGGTACGACCCAGAATTCGCGCGCCGATACCCTGCACGACGTCACCGCCTTCAATCACCGCCGTGACCTTGATGCCCGGTGCGGTGGTACCGCAATCGTCCATCGTGATCACGAGATCCTGGGCCACGTCGACGAGACGACGGGTCAGGTAACCGGAGTTCGCGGTCTTGAGTGCCGTATCGGCCAGACCCTTACGCGCACCGTGGGTGGAGATGAAGTACTGGAGTACGTTCAAACCCTCACGGAAGTTTGCGGTGATGGGCGTTTCGATGATCGAGCCGTCCGGCTTGGACATCAGGCCGCGCATACCCGCAAGCTGACGGATCTGGGCAGCGGAACCCCGCGCACCGGAGTCGGCCATCATGAAGATCGCGTTGAAGGAACTCTGCTTGACGGTTTCGCCTTCGCGGTTGACCACCTGCTCGCTGCCGAGCTGCTCCATCATCGCGCGGGAGATCGCGTCGTTGGCGCGAGACCAGATATCGACGACCTTGTTGTAGCGCTCCTTCTCGGTCACGAGACCCTGAGCGTACTGATCCTGGATCTCCTTCACCTCGGATTCGGCCTTGGCCAGCTCCGTCGGCTTGGACGGCGGCACCAGCATGTCATCGGAGCAGATCGAGATACCGGAACGCGTCGCATACCGGAAACCGGTGTACATCAACTGGTCGGCGAAGAGAACGGTGTCCTTCAGGCCGAGCTTGCGGTAGATATAGTTCAGCAGCGCGGAAATGGCCTTCTTGCCCATGTCCTTGTTGATCTGCTCGAACGGAACGCCTTGCGGCAGGGTGCGATACAGCAACGCGCGGCCGACGGTGGTTTCGACGATGTGGCGCTTGGCCTCGGCCGTGCCGTCATCGAACCGCACCCAGTCGTTCACGCGCACCTTGATCTGCGCACCCAGCTCGACCTGATGGTTGTCGTACGCACGCTGGACTTCGTCCAGATCCGCGAACACCATCCCTTCGCCACGACCGTTGATCTTCGAGCGCGTCATGTAATAGATACCGAGGACGATATCCTGGGACGGCACGATCACCGGGTCGCCGTTGGCGGGCGACAGTACGTTGTTGGTGGACATCATCAGCGCACGGGCTTCGGCCTGGGCTTCCAGGGACAGCGGCACGTGAACGGCCATCTGGTCACCGTCGAAGTCGGCGTTGTACGCGGAACACACCAGCGGGTGCAGCTGAATCGCCTTACCTTCGATGAGGATCGGCTCGAACGCCTGGATACCCAGACGGTGCAGGGTCGGCGCACGGTTCAGCAGCACCGGATGTTCGCGAATCACCTCTTCCAGAACGTCCCAGACTTCCGGACCTTCACGCTCGACGAGCTTCTTGGCAGCCTTGATCGTGGTCGCCAGGCCGCGACGGTGCAGCTTGCCGAAGATGAACGGCTTGAACAGCTCGAGCGCCATCTTCTTGGGCAGACCGCACTGGTGCAGACGCAGGGCGGGACCAACCACGATCACGGAACGACCGGAGTAGTCCACCCGCTTACCGAGCAGGTTCTGACGGAAGCGGCCCTGCTTGCCCTTGATCATGTCGGCCAGGGATTTCAGCGGACGCTTGTTGGTGCCGGTGACGGCACGACCGCGACGGCCGTTGTCCAGCAGCGAGTCGACGGACTCCTGCAGCATCCGCTTTTCGTTGCGCAGGATGATGTCCGGCGCGTTGATTTCCAGCAGACGCTTCAGTCGGTTGTTCCGGTTGATCACACGGCGGTACAGATCGTTCAGATCCGACGTCGCGAAACGGCCACCATCGAGCGGTACCAGCGGACGCAGATCCGGCGGCAGCACCGGCAACTGGGTGAGCACCATCCACTCGGGACGGTTACCGGACTCCTTGAAAGCCTCCAACAGCTTCAGGCGCTTGGAAATTCGCTTGATCTTGGTTTCGGAACCGGTTTCGGCCAGTTCGTCGCGCAGGCCGAGAATCTGCTGATCGAGATCGATGTCCTTCAACAGCTTCTGGATGGCTTCGGCGCCCATGTCGGCCTCGAATTCGTCGCCATACTGCTCGAGCGCGTCGATATACATCTCGTCGGTCAGCAGATCACCCTTGTTCAGCGGGGTCATGCCGGGATCGGTGATGATGAAGGCTTCGAAGTACAGAACGCGCTCGATATCGCGCAGCGTCATGTCCAGCAGCAAGCCGATCCGCGAGGGCAGCGACTTCAGATACCAGATATGTGCCACAGGGCACGCCAGCTCGATATGCCCCATGCGCTCGCGGCGCACCTTGGACAGAGTCACTTCGACGCCGCATTTCTCGCAGACGACACCACGGTGCTTCAGACGCTTGTACTTGCCGCACAAGCATTCGTAGTCCCGCACGGGACCGAAGATCTTCGCGCAGAACAGACCATCCCGCTCGGGCTTGAAGGTCCGGTAATTGATGGTCTCCGGCTTCTTGACCTCGCCATACGACCATGAGCGGATCATTTCCGGGGATGCCAACGAGATACGAATACCATCGAAATCTTCGTCGGTCACTTCGCGATTCATCAGATTGAGCAATTCTTTCATTAAGCACTACCTGCCTTAAAGTACGGACACGCGACCGCCGGGGCTGCCACCCCGGCCCGTGATTATTCTTTGCCCTGTTCCAGTTCGATGTTGATGGCGAGCGAACGGATTTCCTTGAGCAACACGTTGAAGGATTCGGGCATGCCCGCATCCATCTTCAGATCGCCGTCGACGATGTTCTTGTACATCTTGTTCCGGCCGTTCACGTCGTCGGACTTGACGGTGAGCATTTCCTGAAGGGTGTAGGCTGCGCCATAGGCTTCCAGCGCCCACACTTCCATCTCCCCGAAACGCTGACCACCGAACTGCGCCTTGCCGCCCAGCGGCTGCTGGGTAACGAGGGAGTACGGACCGGTGGAACGGGCGTGCATCTTGTCGTCCACGAGGTGGTTCAACTTCAGCATGTACATGTAGCCCACCGTCGTGGTCCGCTCGAACGGCTCACCGGTGCGGCCGTCATACAGCTGCACCTGGCCGGACGTCGGCAGGCCGGCGAGTTCCAGCATCTGCTTGATTTCGTCCTCGACGGCGCCGTCGAATACCGGCGTCGCCATGGGCACGCCCTTCTTCAGGTTACGACCCAGTTCGATCATCTCGTCGTCGGTCAGGGCATCGAGATCGACGCGCTTTTCACCCTTATGGTTATAGACCTTGTCCAGGAAGGCACGCAGCTCGACCAGTGCCTTTTCGCGTTCGAGTTTCAGCATCTCCTCGATCTTCAGACCCAGGCCACGAGCGGCGAAGCCCAGATGGGTTTCGAGGATCTGACCGATGTTCATCCGCGACGGTACGCCCAGCGGGTTCAGACAGATGTCCACCGGCTGACCATTTTCCATGTACGGCATGTCTTCCTCGGGGACGATCATTGAGACCACACCCTTGTTCCCGTGACGGCCGGCGAGCTTGTCGCCCGGCTGGATCCGACGCTTGACGGCCACATAGACCTTGACCATCTTGAGCACGCCCGGTGCCAGGTCGTCGCCCTGCTGGATTTTCTTCTTCTTATCCTCGAAGCGCTTGTCAATGTCGGCATGCGCCTGGGCCAGCTGGGCACCGTACTCTTCCATCGCCTGGGCAGCGGATTCGTCATCCACGCGGATTTCGAGCCACTTTGCCGGTTCCAGTTTCTCCAGCTGGGCCGCAGTGATCTTGCTGCCAGCCTTCACGCCGGGACCGCCGGCCGCCGTCTGGCCGACCAACAGGGTCTTCACACGAGCGAAGATGTCGTCTTCGATGATCCGCATGCGATCCTTGAGATCCTTGCGGACGGCTTCGAGATCGGCTTCCTCGATGGCACGCGCACGGCTGTCCTTCTCGATACCATCCCGCGTGAACACGCGGACGTCGATGACAGTACCTTCCATCCCCGGCGGCACGCGCAGGGAGGTGTCCTTCACGTCGGAGGCCTTCTCACCGAAGATGGCGCGCAGCAGCTTCTCTTCCGGCGTCAGCTGGGTCTCACCCTTCGGCGTGACCTTGCCGACCAGGATGTCGCCCGGACGCACTTCCGCACCCACGTGGACGACACCGGCCATGTCGAGCTTGTTCAGCAGGCTTTCAGCCACATTCGGAATATCGGCGGTGATTTCCTCGGCACCCAGCTTGGTATCACGAGCGACGCAGTTGAGTTCCTCGATGTGGATCGTGGTGAGACGATCTTCCCGCACGACACGTTCGGACAGCAGGATCGAATCCTCGAAGTTGTAGCCGTTCCACGGCATGAACGCACAGAGGATGTTCTGACCCAGCGCCAGTTCGCCCATGTCGACGGACGGACCGTCGGCCAGCACGTCGCCCTTGGCAATCACGTCGCCGGCCTTCACCAGCGGGGTCTGGTTGATGCAGGTGTTCTGGTTCGAACGGGTGTACTTGGTCAGGTTGTAGATATCCACACCGACGTCGCCCTGGCTCGCTTCCTCGGCATTGACGCGGACAACAACGCGGGACGCGTCGACGCGGTCCACCACGCCGCCACGACGAGCGACCACGCAGGAACCGGAATCGGTCGCCACGACGCGTTCCATCCCGGTGCCCACCAACGGCTTGTCAGCACGCAGGGTCGGCACGGCCTGACGCTGCATGTTCGAACCCATCAGGGCGCGGTTGGCGTCATCGTGTTCCAGGAACGGAATGATCGAGGCCGCGATGGACACGATCTGCTTCGGCGAGACGTCCATGTACTGGATCTCGGCCGGGTTGGCGAGCATGAATTCACCGGCGCGGCGCACGGAGATCAGGTCGCCCTGCAGACGGCCTTCCTCGTCCAGCGGCGCATTCGCCTGGGCAATGGTGTACTTCTCTTCCTCGTAGGCGGACAACCAGTCGACCTCGGAGGAAACCACACCGTCGGTCACCTTGCGGTACGGCGTATCGAGGAAGCCGTAGCTGTTCGTGCGTGCATAGGTTGCCAGGGAGTTGATCAGACCGATGTTCGGACCTTCCGGCGTTTCGATCGGGCAGACGCGGCCATAGTGCGTGGTATGTACGTCTCGCACCTCGAAGCCAGCGCGTTCGCGAGTCAAACCACCCGGACCCAGTGCGGAAATACGACGCTTGTGCGTGATCTCGGACAGCGGGTTGTTCTGGTCCATGAACTGGGAGAGCTGGCTGGAACCGAAGAACTCCTTGATCGCGGCCGCAACCGGCTTGGCGTTGATCAGATCCTGAGGCGCGAGGCCTTCGGACTCGGCCTGGGTCAGGCGCTCCTTGACGGCGCGCTCGACGCGGACGAGACCGATGCGGAAGACGTTTTCCGTCATTTCACCCACGGAACGGATCCGGCGGTTGCCCAGGTGGTCGATGTCGTCGGTCTTGCCGTTGCCGTTACGGATGTCGATGAGGGTCTTCATGACGTCCAGGATATCGGACACATCGCCCTGCTCTTTCAACAGAGACTGAGCGACTTCGTTGCCCGACTCGGCCAGCATCGCGAAGTACTTCGCGTCGTATAGCACACCGCTACCGACGTCGCTGCCGCGCTCGATCCGACGGTTGAACTTCATCCGACCGACGTCGGAGAGGTCGTAACGGTCTTCGGTGAAGAACAGGCCGTAGAACAGCGCTTCAGCGGCGTCCTTTGTCGGCGGCTCGCCGGGACGCATCATCTTGTAGATCTCGACCATCGCTTCCAGCGGGGTGGTCGACGGATCGGCGCGCAGCGTCAGCGACATGAACGGGCCGCGATCGACATCGTTGAAGTACAGGGTCTTGAATTCGGTGACGCCGGCCTTCGCGAAACTGACGATGAGCTCGGTCGTCAGTTCATCGTTGGCGCGTGCCAGCAACTCACCCGTCGACGTGTCGACAACATCCTTGGCGAGCACCCGCCCCTGGATGAACTCGATCGGCACTGGGAGGGACTCGATCTCAGCCTTCACCAGTTCGCGGACGTGGCGCGCGGTGATGCGCTTGCCCGTCTTGATCAGGTTTTCGCCATTGATGTCGATATCGAAGGCCGCATCGGTACCTTTCAGGCGATCGGCCACCAGCTTGAGCGCCAGACCGCCATCCGCATCCACGTGGAATTCGTCGTGGTCGAAGAAGATGTCCAGCATCTCCTCGTTGGTGTAGCCCAGCGCACGCAGGATGATCGACGCAGGAATCTTCCGGCGACGGTCGATACGCGCGTACAGGATGTCCTTCTGGTCGAATTCGAAATCCAACCAGGAGCCGCGGTAGGGAATGATGCGCGCGGAGAACAGGATCTTCTTCGAGCTGGAGGTCTTGCCCTTGTCGTGATCAAAGAACACGCCCGGGGAACGGTGCAATTGGGAAACGATGACCCGCTCGGTGCCGTTGATCACGAAGGTACCGCTTTCGGTCATCAACGGGATCTCGCCGAGATAGACGTCCTGTTCGCGAATGTCCTTGACAACCTTGGAACCGGCCGGTGCGTCGCGATCGTAGATGACCAGACGCAGCTTGACGCGCAGCGGCGCACCATAGCTCAGACCACGGATCTGACATTCGCGCACGTCGAAGGCAGGCTCACCGAAGTGATAATCCACATACGCGATTTCGGCGTTGCCGGAATGGCTGCGAATCGGGAAGACCGAGCTCAGCGCTGCATGCAAACCTGCGTTGGCCCGCGCTTTTGCAGGCACGCCATCTTGCAAAAACGACTTATATGACTCAACCTGTGTTGCCAGCAGGTACGGTACCGGTAGGATATCGGCACGGTTGCCGAATTCCTTGCGGATTCGCTTCTTTTCAGTGAATGAATAGCTCATCTGCCTTCCTCGTCGGAACAAACTGAATTGCGCTGCGCCCATGAACGCTCAGCGGGGGAAAGTTCAGGCAATCGTGACGATCGCCCCATGGTCATTTCTGAAGTGCCAGTCCAAATATCCGGCCGGGACAATCACTTCAGAAAAAACCAACAAAGAAAGGCCAGCAGCCTTCGCTGCCAGCCAATCCAACTCAAGCTTCAACGCTTGGTCAAAATCACTTGATCTCGACCGCAGCGCCTGCTTCTTCCAGTTTCTTCTTCATGGTGTCGGCATCAGCTTGGCTAACACCTTCCTTGATGGTTGCCGGCGCGCCTTCAACCATGTCCTTCGCTTCTTTCAGACCCAGACCGGTCAGTTCGCGAACCGCCTTGATCACGGCAACCTTGTTGGCGCCGAATGAGGTCATGACGACGTCGAATTCAGTCTTTTCTTCCGCAGCAGCGGCAGCGGGGCCGGCAGCCGGGCCAGCGGCTACTGCAACGGCAGCAGCAGCGGAAACGCCGAACTTTTCTTCCATTGCGGAGATCAGATCAACCACTTCCATGACGGTCATGTTGGAGATCGCGTCGAGAATATCGTCTTTTGAAATTGCCATTTTTTGAATCCTGTAAACGGGTGTAAAGAAAGATTAAGCTGCTTGCTTCTGATCGCGAACGGCCGCGACGGTGCGCACCAGCTTGCCCGGCACCTCGTTGAGGGTACGGGCCAGCTTGGTGACCGGTGCCTGCATGACGGAGAGAAGTTGCGCCAGCGCCTCTTCCCGCGTCGGCAGGCTCGCCACGCGTGAGATCTCAGAAACAGGAACGAGTTTGCCGCCCAAGGCAATTACCTTGATGTCGAGCTTGGCGTACTCTTTGGAAAAATCACTCATCAGCCGTGCAGCTGCGCCGGGATCATCCATCGAAAACGCCAGAACCAACGGGCCCGTAAGGGCCTCGGACATGCAGGCGAAGCTGGTTTCGGCCATCGCACGACGGGCCAGTGTGTTCTTGATGACGCGCAGATAAACACCACTTTCACGTGCCTTCACACGCATGGCTGTCATCTGGGCGACCGTCAAACCACTGTACTCCGCGCCGATTGCCGACAAAGCCTTGCCAGCGACCTCGGTCACTTCAGCAACAATCAACTGCTTTTGATTAATTGTCAGTGCCACGTGTCATTCCTAACGGTTGCAAAAGGGGCCAGAGCCCCAAGACCAAATGCAACTCCGAAGAGTTGCCCGGAAGTACGGTCAGTCAGACTAAAATTAGCGGACTGGATCCGTCTGCGTCGGCTCTTGTTTTAAGTCAGATCAGGTCTGACGCCGACGGTCTTTGACGCCACCGTTCCTTTGCCTAAGCGCCGGACGGCAGTCCAAAGTCGGTTGCCCGCAAACAAGCGGGCCAATTCTTCATTTATGCAGACAGGGTGCTCATATCGAGCATCAGGCCGGGGCCCATCGTGCTCGACACGCTAACGCGCTGCATGTAGATACCCTTCGCAGCAGACGGCTTGGCCTTGTTCAGGTCTGCCAGCAGTGCGTTCAGGTTGCCGATCAGGTTTTCGGGGGTGAAATCCACCTTGCCGATCGTGCAGTGGATGATGCCGCCCTTTTCCGTGCGGTAACGGACCTGACCTGCTTTCGCGTTGCGAACGGCACCGGCCACGTCGACAGCAACCGTACCCACCTTCGGGTTCGGCATCAGGCCGCGCGGACCCAACACCTGGCCGAGCTGACCGACGACACGCATCGCATCAGGTGATGCGATGACGACGTCAAAGTCCATACGCCCCTGCTTGATTTCGGCTGCCAGATCTTCGAACCCGACGATATCGGCACCGGCAGCGGTCGCTGCTTCGGCATTGGCGCCCTGGGCGAATACGGCGACACGCACGGACTTGCCAGTACCGTGCGGCAGCACGGTCGCACCACGGACCATTTGATCGGAGCGACGCGGATCGACGCCGAGCTGAACGGCGACGTCAACAGATTCGACAAATTTCACGCTGGAAACTTCTTTCAGCAGCTCGAAAGCCTCGGTAGCCGGATAGGCATGATTCGGCTTGACCTTGGCCGCAATGGCCTTTTGACGCTTGGTTAAACGAGCCATTTACACACCCTCCACGGTCAAGCCCATGCTGCGTGCGCTACCTGCGATGGTGCGCACAGCGGCATCCAGATCCTTCGCCGTCAAATCGGGCTCTTTGATCTTGGCGATATCTTCCAACTGCTGACGGGTCAGCTGACCCACCTTGGTCTTGTTCGGCACGGCACTGCCGGATTTGATGCCAGCGGTTTTCTTCAGCAGGAAGCTGACCGGCGGCGTCTTCATGACGAAGGTGAACGACTTGTCGGCGTAGACGGTGATCACAACGGGGATTGGCGCACCCTGCTCGAGGGTTTGCGTCGCCGCATTGAATTCCTTACAGAACGCCATGATGTTCACGCCCTTCTGACCGAGGGCCGGACCGATTGGCGGCGAGGGGTTGGCCTGACCGGCCTTGACCTGCAGCTTGATATAACCTGTAACTTTCTTAGCCATAGCTACCTCTCAAATGGGTGCATGCGCCGGCGGACCAGGCCAACCGGCTCCCCATGTTTAATACTCAGGTCTTGGCGACCTGATCGAATCCGAGCTCGACCGGAGTCGAACGCCCAAAAATACTGACCGCCACGTGCAGGCGACTCTTTTCGTAGTTCACTTCCTCAACCACGCCCGTGAAGTCGTTGAACGGGCCGTCGCAGACGCGAACCATTTCACCCACATCGAACAGCGTCTTCGGCTTCGGCTTGTCGGTGGAGTCCTTGACACGCGCCATGATCGCATCGGCCTCTCGACTGCTGATCGGCGTCGGCTTGCCGCCGGAATCACCCACGAAGCCCAGCACGCGCGGCACGGAATTCACCAGGTGCCACGCCTCATCGGTCATGTCGATCTGAACGAGCACGTAACCGGGATAGAACTTCCGCTCGGACTTGCGCTTGACACCATCACGAACTTCAACCACCTCTTCGGATGGAACCAGAATCTCACCGAACTGCGACTGGAGCCCTTCGCGCTCGATGCGCTCTTCCAGGGCCTTCTTGACGCTGTTCTCAAATTGCGAAAACGCTTGAACGACATACCATCGCATCGCCATCAGTCATTCCTCAGCCCGCAATACTGCGAACAATCCAGGCCAGAAGCGAATCCACGCCCCACAAAAACAGACCGATCACCACGATCAGCAGCACGACCACCAGCGTGGTCTGCGTTGTTTCCTGACGCGAAGGCCAGACCATCTTGCGCACTTCAACACGAGAGTCGAAGGCGAACTGCCAGATCGTCTTGCCCACACTGGTGGTGTACAGCACACCGGTCGCAATCAGCAATGCCGCAACCAAGGCCGCGACGCGCACGAACAACGGCTCCTTACCCAAGAGGTAAAACGCAGCCACACCCCCAATCAACAGGACAATCGTGAGGCCGATCTTGACCGACTCCAACCCTGACGACGAGGACGGCTCTACCGCTTTTTCCGACATTGCTGTGACCCATATTGAATCGACCTGGTGATCGATACCGACTGCTTGAACGCCAGCGGGTTGATAACTTGACCACCCGCCAGCATGTATGGCAGGCCAGGAGGGAATCGAACCCCCAACCTACGGTTTTGGAGACCGTCGCTCTGCCAATTGAGCTACTGACCTAAAATTTTTTCACCACGGATGAAAAAAGAGCGCGAAGTCTACACGACTTCGCGCCTTTTGACAACGGTGACGTTGTTACTCGATGATTTTGGAAACGACACCGGCGCCGACGGTACGGCCACCTTCGCGAATCGCGAAACGCAGACCGTCTTCCATCGCGATCGGAGCGATCAGGCTGACCGTCATCGCAACGTTGTCGCCCGGCATGACCATCTCGGTACCTTCCGGCAGCACGCAGGAACCGGTCACGTCCGTGGTACGGAAGTAGAACTGCGGACGGTAGCCGTTGAAGAACGGCGTATGACGACCACCTTCGTCCTTGCTCAGGATGTACACCTCAGCTTCGAACTTGGTGTGCGGCTTGATGCTGCCCGGCTTGCACAGTACCTGACCACGCTCGACGTCGTCACGCTTGGTGCCGCGCAGGAGGATACCGACGTTGTCGCCAGCCTGGCCCTGGTCGAGCAGCTTGCGGAACATTTCGACGCCGGTCACGGTGGTCTTCTGGGTGTCGCGGATACCGACGATTTCGATTTCTTCGCCTACCTTGATGATGCCGCGCTCGACACGACCGGTCACCACGGTGCCACGGCCGGAGATGGAGAATACGTCTTCCACCGGCATCAGGAAGGTACCGTCAACGGCACGCTCCGGCTCGGGGATGTAGGAGTCCATCGCCTCGACCAGACGAACGACCGACGGGGCGCCGATTTCGCTCTGGTCGCCTTCCAGCGCCTTCAGGGCGGAACCGGTGATGATCGGGGTGTCGTCGCCCGGGAATTCGTACTGGCTCAGCAGGTCGCGGATTTCCATCTCGACCAGTTCCAGCAGTTCCGGATCGTCAACCATGTCGGCCTTGTTCAGGAACACGACGATGTAGGGTACGCCGACCTGACGGGACAGCAGGATGTGCTCACGGGTCTGCGGCATCGGGCCGTCAGCAGCGGAGCAAACCAGGATCGCGCCGTCCATCTGGGCGGCACCGGTGATCATGTTCTTCACATAGTCAGCGTGGCCCGGGCAGTCAACGTGGGCGTAGTGACGGGTCGCGGACTCGTATTCAACGTGGGAGGTGGAGATCGTGATACCACGCGCCTTCTCTTCCGGCGCCTTGTCGATCTGGTCGAAAGCCATTGCCGAGCCGCCGCCAAACGTCTCCGCCATCACCTTGGTGATCGCCGCAGTCAGCGTCGTCTTGCCGTGATCCACGTGGCCAATCGTACCCACGTTCACGTGTGGTTTGGTACGTTCAAACTTCTCTTTTGCCATGACTTCCTCCACCAACACCAGTCAAAGTTAACAGCCCAAGGATTTGGAGCTCATGAGCGGAATCGAACCGCTGACCTCGTCCTTACCAAGGACGTGCTCTACCAGCTGAGCTACATGAGCGAATTTTCAATTTGGAGCGAGTGATGGGAATCGAACCCACGCCATCAGCTTGGAAGGCTGAGGTTCTACCATTGAACTACACTCGCAAACCTTTTGCCTCACCGGACCTGGTCCGCTGTGACGAAATTGGTGGTAGGGGAAGGATTCGAACCTTCGAAGGCTGAGCCGGCAGATTTACAGTCTGCTCCCGTTGACCGCTTGGGTACCCTACCGAGAACGCGCAATTTTTCCCGAGTTGCGTGGATGTGTCAACCTAATACCCACATCATCTGCACTTTTGGTGCCAATTGCGTCTTAGCCATGCCGTGCATGCCCAATCTGGTGCCGCTTGTCGGATTCGAACTGACGACCTACCGCTTACAAGGCGGTTGCTCTACCAACTGAGCTAAAGCGGCAATGGGCGCGCATTCTAATCGCAGGCGCGATCGATTGGCAACCTGTTTTATCGCTGTTGTCGTGCTGCGAGGACAATACCCTCGAGGACCAGATCCGGCACATGCATCGCCGGCATGCCCAGCATCGACTGCAAGTCATCCCCACCGCCGCCGCCAATCAGAATACGGAACGCCGGCGTCGATGCGTCCTCCATGAGTGCCGCGGCCATCTGATTGACGGCGGCCGCCATCATCCATCTCGCCCCGAGCACGAGCGCGGAATGCGTATCGACGGCCAGATAACCGACCTCCCCGGAGTTATCGGGTTTCGCAGTTTTCGACGCCTTCTTTTTCACGCCCCCCGTGCCAGACGCCCGATCATCTGCAAAGAACGGCCCCAAGTTCGGGGCCAACGCCGTCAACCCGACTTCCATGGCATACATTGAGGGCATGATCATGCCCCCGGCGTGGTCACCCGACGCATTCATATAGTCCATGGTCACTGCCGTACCTGCATTGATCACGAGCACTGCCTGATCCGGATGCCGCGCCCTTGCTGCCACCAGCGCGCAAAACCGATCCACACCGAACTGCCCCGGATCCGGATAGCCAAGCCGGACGCCGCAACAGCGGGCCCGGCTCCTCAGCCATTGCACGGAAACATCGGGCAAGGCCGCCGCCAGCTGGGATTTGATCAACGCACAACGCGCCGGAGGTGCGACGGCAGCAACGACCACCCGCTTGAGCACCCCGCCCTCCGCAGCCAAGGTGTCCATCAGTCGCGTGGCCCATTCCTCGGCTTGCGCCCAGTCCAGGGTGTGCACGTCGCCCTGGGGGCCGACCCGCCACTTGATCCGGGAGTTCCCCGCGTCCACATAGCATTTCAAATGAGCAATCTCACACTAGCCGATCCGCCGACGCGCGTTGCGCCAGCATCGGTATTAATCATCAGCGTGCCGTCCGGCTCGATGCGTTCCGCGAAACCGCTCGACTGAGGCGAGCCGTCCTGCCACACCTGCACCCGTCGCCCCGACAGCACACTGTAGGTATCCGCACGACACATCCAATCGGACCAGCAATCCGGCGCCCGGATCGTTTCCAGCGCGCGTCGACAGAGCCGGTCGGTCAACTCGGCCCGCAAGCCGGTTGAATCATTCGGAAGCACGCCCATCGCCGGAAGCGCATCAAACAGACCCGCCGCCTCGACGCTGCCACCGGTTTTGTCCGGCGGCAGCGCGGCCGGCGCTTGCCAGTTGATGCCGATACCCGCCAACCAATACCGCGCCCGCGAGACGCCCAACTGCTCGATCAGCAGCCCACCCACCTTCCGCTCGGAAAGCCACAGGTCGTTTGGCCACTTCAACATCACGGGAAATCCGGCGTCGCGTAACACGTCGATCAGGGCAGCGGCCAGGACCAGGCTCAAGGGCGGCGTGGCATCGCCTGCCATGTCGACCCGGGGAACGACCGGCACCGCCAACGAACACCAGAGTCCCGCCCCGGGTGCACTCAGCCAGGCATGCCCCTGCCGACCTCGACCGGCCGTCTGACGATCGGCCAGGCACACGGCCCAGGCGGCGCCATCGCGTTGAAACGTCGGCCAATACGCACGCAGATAATCACTGGTCGAATCGACCTCGGCCAGCGAAACCACACGTCCGCCCTGCGCATCCGCCCATGCCATCAATGAATCCGCCCCCTGAGACAGGGCCACAGATGAATACGCCATCATTCGTCTCGCCCGACGACGTGATCAGCCACCGCTAACCAGGTCGACCTGCGTGTGACGGCTGCCGTGCCGGAATCAGCAGAGGGTGACAGGCGCCACTGATTCAGGACCGACGCGCCCAGCGACACGCGCCATTGTCGGAGCCGCCCCTGACGGAAGCCTGTCACCGAGACCCAATCGCCCGCCCGATAGCGATCAAGTCGCTTCTGCCATCCGGCGCCGTTGATGGCATAGCCGTCGAGCGCAACGATCTCGTCCCCCGCCGCCAATCCTGCCTGAGCGGCAGGACGATCCTCGAAAACAATCTGAACACGGGCCACGCGAGGATCGTCACCCCCAACGACCGCGCCGAAATCGACGACGGAAAACGGCGGCTCGGCCACCGCCTCCGCGCGGACACCGAACTCGGCAAGCAGCGGAACGAAATCGAGGGGTACCGTCCCCCGCAAGGCATCGGCAAAGAATTCGCCGAGCGGAAGACCGCCCACCGATTCGATCAGCCGTTCGATGGCTGCGCCTTCCGGCAATCCCACCGCGCCATGGGACTGCCAGAGCCGCTGCATGACCGTCGCCAATGAACGCCCCGCCTTGCGCAGGATCAGATCGAGCATCAGAGCCACCATCGCGCCGCGAGTGTAGTAGCTCACGATCGCATTGACCGCGTTTTCATCCTGCTGGTAGAACCGAGTCCAGGCATAAAAGCTGGAATCCTCGAGCGTCTGTCGTTGCCAGCCCTTGCCGCGCACCGCCCGATTGACGGTCTGGGCCAGGGCAGACAGATATTGAGCCTCGTCGATCAAGCCGGCCCGACGCACCAGCCAGTCATCGAAGTAACTCGTGAAGCCCTCGAACACCCACAATAGACGGGTGTGCGCGGGACCAGCCAACGGCAGGTTCTCGAATGCGGCGGGACGGATCCGCTTCACGTGCCAACTATGGAAATACTCGTGCGCACAGAGACTCAGGAACCGCTGGTAGCCGGGGCTGACCGCGGATTCGCCGCGCATCGGCAGATCCTCGCGGGGAAAAATCAGCGCGGTGGAGTCCCGGTGCTCCAGTCCGCCGAAGCCCTGCCCATCGAGTGCCACCAGGAACAGATACCCATCGAACGGTGCACCATCGAACAGATCGATCTCGACGGCGCAAATTCGGGCGACGTCCCGGGCGATTCGCGCGAAATCCGTGCCCGGCAGCGGATTGGAGAACACCATCCGATGCGGCACGCCGCCCGCCTCGAAGGCAACCTCCTCAAATTCGCCGATTTCGAAGGGATAGTCGATCAGCGCCTCATAGTCATCGGCACGGTAACCGCCCGGGACCTGCGGATCGGCAGGCATCGCCGTCGCCACCCGCCAGGTGTCCGGCAGCGTCGACAAATCCAGTGTCAGTTGGTGTGACTGCTGTTCGAGCCCATGGGCGCGCAGGAAGAGACTGCTGCCGTTGAAAAAGACATGATCGCTATCCGCATGCGCCGTCCGCACGGAAAAATCCGCGCAATAGACGGCGTAGGTCACGATTGCCGGCTCGTCGCATCCCGGCAACTGCCAGGTCTGCTGATCGAGCGGCGTGATGGGCAACGGGGCACCATCGCGCGTTTCGGCAACCATCCCCACCAGATTCTTGGCGAAGTCACGGATCAGATAGCTGCCGGGGATCCAGGCAGGCAGACTCAGCCGCCACCCCTGCGGATTGGACGGCAGGGTCATGCGCACGTCGACGTAACGCGACGCCACACGACCGAAGGTCAGATGGATGTGCGGCAAAGGCGCCTCAGCCACGGCCGCCCTCGTCCCCTTCCCAGTCGCCCATGTAGGTCGAGTCGCCCACCATCAGATGGTGACCGCCGGGGTGCACGCGGCCATGCTTGATCTCATCCGGATGCCCCATGCGTATCGGACCCACCTCGATGGCGAAATGCAGACGCAACCCCGCCAGCGGATGATTCAGATCGACCGTGATCTCGTCGCCGTCGATCTTGAGAATCATCATTTCGATGCGCCCCTCGGGCCCCAGGGTTTCCACCATGTTGCCTTCAACCAGCACGACCTCCGGCGCGAAGCGGGATCGCGGCACCGTCAGGACAGCCGTTTCGTCATGAAGACCATAAGCATCCTCCGGCTCGATGGTCACCTCGAGTCGGTCGCCCTCGGCCTTGCCGGCCAAAGCTGCCTCCAGGGCGGGGATCAGATTGCCATGACCATGAATGTATTCGAATCCGCGTTCGGCGGTATCGTCAATCACCGCCCCATCGTCGTCCGTCAGAACGTAACGCATCCTGACAACGGCGTTTTGTTCAATCAACATGCCTGTGAAATCCTCATCAATACGCGATTTGACTAAAGCCTTGGGCACGGCGACACCGCGGGCCGCCCACCCCGTATCCGCTCATTTTGTCATGCGAGCAGGTAATGCCATAGCGGCAGGGTCACCAAGGCCAGAAGGGTGGATGCGGTCGCCGTGGTGGCATAGGCCTCGGTATCCAGACCGAATCGGTCGCAGAGCACCAGACCGAGCACCATCACCGGCGTCGCGCCTTCCAGGACCACCGCCATCTTCAGGTCGCCGGTGAGCCCCAGCAGCGTGGTCATCCCCAGCACGGCGGTGGGCATCAAAAGCAGCTGAATCGCCAATGCGGGACTGACCGTGCGCAGATGCCGCGGCATCAGCGTCGCCAGACGCAGGCTCATCCCCAGCGCCACGAGCATGATGGGCACCACGGCCCCGCCGATTCGATCCAGGAATGCCGCCGCCCAGTCCGGCTGCGGTACGCCGGTCAGATTCAGCAGAGAACCCAGCAGCGCCGCCCAGAGCGGGGGCACCCGCAACAGGGATTTCACCGGATGGATCTGCTCGTTGTGGTTGCCGAACCGCGCCGCCAGCAGGATACCAAGGGACAGCAACAGCGGCGTGCTGGCGAAGAGGTCGTACTGGATCGCGATCGCCTTGCCCGGATCGCCGAACAGGCTGGCGAGCAATGGCAGGCCCATGTAGGTCGCATTCGGGAAGCTGGCCGCGAGCAGCAGCGCGCCGAACAACGGGCGCGACAGGGTCATCATGCGCCCGACCAGAACCATGGCGGCCATCGACACCAATATCCCGGTGGCCGCAGACAACGAGATCTTCACGGTATCTACGCCCAGCGGGGCACGCCAAAGTACCGCCAGCACGAGCGCCGGCAGAAAGAAATAGTATACGGACGTCGTCAGGGCGCCGCGTGCGCGCTCGGCGGACCAGCCACCAAACTCGAAACGTCGCCACAACAAGCCCATGGCGATCGTTGCCGCCATTTGCAGAAGTACGCTAATCATCTGAACACATCCCGGCCCCGTCCGATAACGGGCGCCACTCGATCGTCACCGGGCGCGGGCCCGTCGTGAACCGGATTTCCTGAGATCGTTATTGCGCGGCCTGATCGCCCGCCTCGGCCTTGGCGATCTCCTGGCGCACGACGTCCATGTCCAGCGCCTTGACCTTGCCGATCAGTTCATCCAAGGCCTGACGCGGCAGGGCACCGGCCTGGTTGAACAGCAGAATCTGCTGACGGAACACCATCAGGGTGGGAATCGAGCGAATCTGGAAATAGGCCGCCAGCTGCTGCTCCGCCTCGGTATTCGCCTTGACGAAGGTAACATCCGGGTGGGCTTCCGCCGCCTGTTCGAAAATCGGCGCGAATGACTGACACGGACCGCACCACGGCGCCCAGAAATCCACGATCAAAATCTCGTTTTGGGTAATCAAGCTGTCGATCGTGTCGAAAGTTGCTTCTTGAACGGTCATCAAATATCTCCAGTATCGGGCCAGATTCGACCCTGGGTCGTCATTCCAAAGCGGAAATCATGGCAGAAAGATGGCGCACCGTCAGATCTAACTGATCGGTAGCCAGCACGCGTTGCCGATCCTCCAGCTTGATCGGCAGTCGTTCGAGCAGTCGATAGATCACCCACACGGGATCATCGAACCGCGGCTCGGCACGATGTGGATCCCGATCGCTCATGATCCGCTCGAGAAATGCCGTCAGGCGCGGAAGCTGCTCCACCGCGGCCTCCGGAACGACGGCCGGCGACAGGGGATCGACCTCGCCCATGATCAGGCCATCGCGCGCCATCCAGAATCGCTCGACCCGAAAACGGCGCAGTCCGCGCGTCTCGATGTGCAGCATGCCGTCGGCGGCCAGATCGGTATCCACGATGCGGGCCATGGTGCCCAGCGCATTGAATTCGGTGGTATCCAGATCCGTTTCGCACTGCAGCACCTCGCCGCCCTGCTTCAGGAGCACGACGCCAAAGGGTTGGGATTCTCGCAAACTCTGCCGCACCATGTCGATATAACGCGTCTCGAAAATGCGTAACGGCAGATAACCCTCGGGGAACAATACCGTATGCAAAGGGAATAACGGCAAGGTCTGAGTTTCGGTCATGCGCACAGAATCTCCTCTCTTTCCGGTCTATCGCTCGCGGGGTCGCTCACCCGCCGCCTATCAAACGGGCCCGGTTGCCGCCAACGCATCGAGCAGGCGCTGGTGCAGCCCGTCAAAACTCCCGTTGCTCATCACCAGCACCACGTCACCCGGTCGAATCAACGACATCACGGTCGTCAACACTGCATCGACCGTCGACGGGAAACGAGCCCGCCCCCCCAGTGCCGCCAGGGCGTGCGATGGCGACCATGGCAGATTCTCCGGGCTGTGAAACACCACGAGATCCGCGCCCTCGAGCGCGTCCGCCAGCACCTCGGCATGCACGCCGGCGCGCATGGTGTTCGAACGCGGATCCACCACCACGATCAATCGGCCCTGCCCCGCACGGTCGGACAATTGCTCGCGCAGGGCGGCGATCGTCTCGATGATGGCCGTCGGATGGTGGGCGAAATCGTCGTAGACGGTCACGCCCGCCTCGGTGCCGCGATTCTGCAACCGCCGCGCCACACCGGTGAACGTCGCCAATGCCGCCAGGCCCTGCTCGGGCGGCACGCCTGCAAAGCGGGCCAGCGCCAGCGCCGCCAACGCGTTCATCCGGTTGTGTCGCCCCAAGATATTAGGCGGGAAATCGCCGAGCTGCTGGCCATCCAGCCAGATCCCCCGCCCATCGACACGCCAGGGGGCGGCCGATGTTCCCGAACCGAATCGCTCGATGGGGGACCAGCAGCCCTGCGCCACCACCCGCTCCAGGGCCGGCGTGTCGTCAGCCATCACCACCAGCCCCCGATTGGGCACCAGTCGCAGGAAATGCGCGAACTGCCGCTCGATCGCCGCGAGGTCCGGAAAGATATCGGCATGGTCGAACTCGAGATTGTTCAGGATGACCCCGCGCGGCCGGTAATGCAGGAATTTCGAGCGCTTGTCGAAAAATGCGGTGTCGTACTCATCCGCCTCGATGACGAAAAACGGCGTCTCGCCCAGACGAGCGCTCACGCCGAAATTGGCCGGCACCCCGCCGATCAGGAATCCGGGTGCCATACCGGCCGACTCCAAAATCCAGGCCAGCAGGGCACTGGTCGTCGTTTTCCCGTGCGTCCCGGCCACGGCCAGCACGAACCGATCCCGCAGCAGTTCCTCCCCCAGCCATTGGGGTCCGGAACGATAACGGTAGAAGCCGCTCAGCAACTGGTCGATCACCGGCATGTCCCGGCGCATCACGTTACCGACGATGATTTCCGCATCTTCGGGCAGAGGTGCGTCCATATCGGTTTCGACCGGGATTCCGGCCTGCGCGAGCTGATCGCTCATCGGCGGGTAGATCGCATGATCGCGCCCGCTGACCGCGTACCCCATCTGGCGGGCCAATTGGGCCAACGACCCCATGAAGGTGCCCGCGATACCCAGAATGTGAATTTTCTTCATGTCGCCCCGATCCCCTTGTTCATCCACCGCACACTGCATCCTGTGCAGGGCTCATCCGTCGATACCCGGAAACGCATAGGACAGCCCGAAGGAGACCGCCGCGCTGACCACGAAATATCCCAGTGCCAGGAGTACGCCGACGCCGGCACTCAGGCCGAGGGTATGGCGATAGATCTGACCCACCACCACGAGATTCCACAGGAAGAGCCCCATGATCAACCAGCCCCAGGCACCGAAACTGGCCGGATCGGCCATGTCGGTGGGCATCCACATCATCAGCGGAATAAAGGGCAGCCCCAACATGCCCAGCGCACCGAACAGGGCCGTCAGCATCTGGGGCAGTCGCAACGGATGGCGACGCAACTGCGCCCACAGGAAGGAGTAGGCGGCGAGCACGACGAGATCCAGCGCACTGTCCAGCAGGCTGTCGCCCAGCGCACCCGACAAATCCGTCTGCGCCGTGTCGCTGCTCAGCCCCAGCAGCAACCCCACCCCCAGGAACCATCCGGCGGCAACGGCCACGGGCCGCCAGCCGGGCGGCATGTCGGCAGGCCCCGTCCGAAATACCAGCAACCCCAAGAACAGGACAAACAGACGAATCATCACCCAATCCAAAAAGCAAAAACCGTCGCAGGGACGGTCTGAAAAAGAAAACGGGCCGACATTCCGGCCCATCGGTGCTCACCCGACCCCCGGGTTTCCGACCGGTATCGGGGACTCCTTCCGACATCGCCCCGCATCATGCAACAAATAGCGAGCCGGGGGAATCCGCGACACCCCGTCGTCGTCCCGCCACGGGGACGGGTTCAGGGGATTCACCAATCAGGATGCCTTGGCGGGCGCCGTCTCCGTCTCGCCTTCGCCGCGGGCCACATCGGCTCCGCCACAGAGGCTGTTGGCCGGAACGGCCACGTCGATCCGGCGCGGCTTGGGCAGGTTCAGCGCCGCCATCTTCGCCACGAAGGCCGGTTGATCGATCCCCGCAACGTAGGGGTTGATCGCCTTCTCCTGACCCACGCAGCTGACACGATGCCCGTTGTAGTCATGGCCGGGATAGATCAGTGTTTCATCGGGCAGTGCGAGCAACCGGTGGATACTGCGATAAAGATTTTCCGCGGAACCCTGCTGAAAATCCGTACGCCCGCAGGCATTGATCAGAATCGTATCGCCCGTGAACAGACGATCCTGCCAGAGATAACTGGTACACCCGTCCGTATGCCCCGGTGTCGCGAAGGCCTGGATCGTGATTCCGTCCATCGAGAGCGTCTCGCCATCGGCGATCAGCCGGTCGGCACAGGTCAACCCCGTGCCCGCGCCAACGATGAACTCGGCCCCGAGCTCGTGCCGCAGCCGCCCGCCACCGGTAATGTGATCCGCGTGAACATGGGTTTCCAGCACATACTTCAAGGTCAACCCCAGTTCCTCGAGCACGAGCCGATCCCGGTCGAACTGCTCATGGACCGGATCGATCAACAGCGCCGAGCCTGTTTGCTCGTCGGCGATGAGATAGGTGAATGTCGAGGTGGCATCATCAAAAAGCTGTCTGAAGATCGTCATAACCCCTCCTAAATTTTATATGCGTATTAGTTATTTTATACCCAACACCCGCTTCATGCACGCTCCTGATGATTGTGCCGCGTATCTCCCCACGCGGGACGGAGACCGGTATGCTAGCGGCCTGTCTTCAGGAACCGCGTCCAAACCATGCCTCAAACCGCCCTACTCAACGATCCCCGGTATCCGGCCCTGGCCGAATTTCTTACCCGGACATTGCCGGACGCACACACGCCGCCGGTGCTCGTCTCCAGTGACGCCAGCGGGCGACGCTACTGGCGCACTCGGCTGAAAACCGGCGAGACCCGCATTGTCATGGATGCGCCACCGCCCGGCGAGGACACCCTGCCGTTCATCGACGTGCTGGAACGGCTGACACGGATCGGCATCCCGGTGCCCGCACTCTATGGACGGAACACGACAGAGGGGTTCCTACTTCTGGAAGACCTGGGCGACGAGACATTGTTCCGCTGGCGCCATGGCCAGACGGCCGAACAGGTTATCGGCAAACTCGCGACGGCCGTCGACCTGTTGCCCGAACTGGCGGGCGCCGATACCGACGGTCTGCCGCGCTTCGATGCCGCTCGGCTGGCCCGGGAGATGGACCTGCTCCCGGACTGGTATCTCCGACACTACAAGCAGCAGGTGCTATCGGACGAATTGCTGACGCAATGGTCGGCTATTCGAAATCGTATCTGCGACCGCCTGACCGCGATGCCCCAGGTGTTCGTTCATCGCGACTATCACAGCCGGAATCTCATGGTGCAGCCGGACCGGCTGACGGTCATCGACTTCCAGGACGCGGTCCGCGGTCCGCTGGCCTACGACCTCGTTTCCCTACTGCGGGACAGCTACATCGACTGGCCGGAAGAGACGGTTCAAACCATGCAGGCGCGATTCTGGGCCGCTCTTCCCGATACCCTGCGTCAAACTGGGAACTTGGTTGAATTTCGGAAAGACTTCGCCTGGGTGGCGGTTCAGCGGCACCTGAAGGTGCTGGGGATTTTTGCGCGCCTGAGTTTTCGCGACGGCAAGCACGGCTATCTGAACGATCTGCCATTGACCTGGCGGCACCTGCAACGCGCCCTCGACGGCACGCCGGAACTCGCCGACCTTGCGGCACTGCTGGCCCCTTTCGCCCCGACCGAGGTCTGATTGCGCGGATTCGCGCGTTACTGACGCATGCCCGGGATGCCCCCGGGAAACCGGCCCGAGATACCGGGGCTCTCCGGTGGGCGATAGGGGGGCGCCGGTGATCGCCGATCGTGGTCGCGGTCGTGCGCACCGCGGGGAAAGCCATCCCCCCAGTAACCGCCAACCGACCATTGCCCCCTGCTGTCGATCGAGCCGCCCAATCCACCGCGCGCAACACCGGGATACCCGCCCGGGAACGGATAGCCGCCATAGCCAGTGCCATAGCCAGACCCATAGTAATAATCGTTCTGGATGACGGGCGGCGGCGAAGCCCGATCAGCCTGCGCCGCTTCTGCCGCCCGTGCTTCGCGCTCGGCACGCGCGGTTTCCGCCGCTTCCTTGCGGGCCTGCGCCTGGCGCGCATCGTACTGCTTGGCCAGATCGTCGATCCCCTGCCGCGCCGAAGCACCTCCGGTTCCGGCGTTCGGCGCCTCGATCACGCGCGGTTGGGCATCCGGACTACAGGGCGTGCCTGAAAAGACCACTGTCCCGTTCTTGTCCTTGCATTGGTAGATGGTGGCCTGCTCCGCATGCGCCCCGGCGACGAAAACGACCAACAGGGGCAACGCGCCGTACGTCATCGCCGCCCGGAATACCCGAATCCTGCTCATCTCCCCCTCCTGCGGCCGAAAGCCGCCTCGTTCAGACAGATATACCTCAGTGCACGGGCGGCAGCCAGAGCGTCACCTGAGTCGGTGCCAGACAGATTTCGTCGTTGCAGGCCTGGTAATCCAGTCGAACCCGCTGCGGGAACGCCAGCGCATCCGGCGGAACGACGCCGCTGATCCGGGTTTTGCCCAGATAGAGATTCAGTGGCGCGTCGCTGAATGCCAGCCGCATGGTCTTGCCGACCGGGTAATCCACCAGGGCCAGCTTCAGGGGGGATACGGCCGTCAAGCGGGTGGCGATCAGATCGCCCCGGGTTTCATGCGCATTGATATGCCAGCCCGGCGCGAAAACCAGGTCCACATCGAACTGCCCGCGATCCCGACGATGGATCTGGGCATGAAAACCGCCATGCGCCCCATAGGCCTGCGTGTCGATGGCGCCCATCCGCTCGCCGGTCAATGCGGCCAGCATCCCCGTCGATGCCTGCGGATCGCGGGCGACGAGCCCCGAAAACGCCGCAATAAGCCCCTCGGCCAGTTCCGAATCCACAGCGGTGCTCCCGCGGCGGGTCAGTGCCATGAACAGACGCAACGCCTGGACATTGCCGGCGGGCTCCGGGCTGTCCTCGTAGGGACGGACGGGAAGATCCTGCACCACCCCCGCCGCGGACGACGTCGTTGGCTGGTCGACATATCCGCCGGCCGGGGCGGCGAAATTCTGCCGGATGCGGGTGGCCTGGACTTCCGCCTGCTTCAGCCAGGTCCGATCCCCCGTGGCGTCATACAGTGCAATCAGGCCCAACGCATAATCGGCATGATCGGCCAGATTGGCCACACCACTCGCCACCCCGCGGTTGAAGCTGTGCGCCAGGCCACCATCCGGCAAGCGCATCTTGCGATCGACGAAACGCGCGGCCGCGGCGGCGGCATGAACGAACCGAGGCTGACCCAACAACCGCCCCCCGTCGGCCAGCGCCCGAATCAGCAGACCATTCCAGCTGGCAATCCGATTGCCGTCCTGGCGCGGGGCCGGTCGACGCGCCCGAATGTGATTCAGCCGTTCCCGAAGGGTGGCCATTTTCTCCGACAACGCCGCCGGGCTCAGATGGTGAAATTTGGCGAGTAGCGCCTCATCCGCGGCGCTGGCACGATGCGGCACGCTCATGCCCTCGATATCCCCGGACGGGGAGATCCGCCAGTAGGCCATCGCCAGGCGCGCATCAGCCGGGGAAAGCACCGCCTCGATCTCGCTCGGACGCCAGGTATAGAACGCGCCTTCGTGCAATGGGCCCGGGGCGTCCTGGTTGCCGATCGACGCAGCCGAGCCCGTCGGCAAGGCGCTGTCGGCATCCAGGGCCGCGATGAAGCCGCCATCGGGTGCGCGCATGTGCGCCAACACGAAATCCAGCGTATCCTCGGCCGTCTGCCAGTAGTCGTGCCGCCCAAGGACCAGACCGGCACGCAGATAGGTCCGGGCCAGCTCCGCCTGATCGTAGGCCATCTTCTCGAAATGGGGCACGCGCCAGTCGGGGGTCGTGCTGTATCGAAAAAAGCCACCGCCCAGCTGATCGTAGATACCGCCGCGCCGCATGTGCTCAAGGGTCAAATTCAGACTATCGCGCAGCGACGCCAATTGGTCGGGCGGCAAGGTCCCATGGCCCAGTTGGTCCAGCAGGAACATCAGGCGGGCGGTATCGGGGAATTTCACGCCATCGCCGAAGCCCCCCTCGAACGGATCGATCTGCTGCATCAGATCCTGCGCCGTTCGTGCGATCAAGGACGCATCCAGTGTCTGGGCCTGCGCCTGCTGATCCAGCACACGCCGCATCAGGCCGGTGAGCTTGTCGGCATCCTGCGCCACGGCCGCAGGACGCGTCGCCCATACCTTGGCGACCTGATTCAGGGTGGCAAGAAACTGGGGTTCTGGCTGATAGAGCGTCGCGAAGAACGGTCGGCCATCGGGCAGGGTATAGATGCTCGCGGGCCAACCGGTCTGGCCGCCGCCGACGATGGCCACCGCGATCTGGTATCGACTGTCGAGCTCCGGGTTCTGCTGTCGATCGACCTTCACGGGGATGAACGACTGGTTCAGCACGCGCGCCACGTCGGGGGACTCGAAGCTCTCCTGCGCCATGACATGACACCAGTGACAGCTCGCATAGCCGATCGAAATGAACAACGGCTTGTTCTGAGCCTTGGCGGCTGCCAGCGCGGCCGGTCCCCAGGGGTGCCAATCGACGGGGTTGTGGGCATGTTCGAGCAGGTACGGCGACGGACTCAGAATCAGTCGATTGGTGAATAACGGCTTGCCAGCTGCATCCAGCCAGCGGGTATGTGGATCGCCCCCGGCCAGGGGGTTTTTGCGGGCATGGGCCTCCGCCGCGTTCACGGCAGGTTGCTCCGCTGCCGGCAGTCCCGGCCAGGCAACCAGGGATCGCGCCGCGGCAGCGGACTGGGGAATGGGTACTGCACGCACCTCATGCGTCATGGCGGGGGCCTCCCGAGTCAAGGTGGACAAGGGCGCGTCGGCAGGGGCGACGGCGGGCAACGCCAACAGCGCGAACGCGATCCCGAAGCCCCGCTGGCGGATGAGCGAAC
The DNA here is from genome assembly GCF_001663815.1 of Halothiobacillus diazotrophicus. NCBI lineage: Bacteria > Pseudomonadati > Pseudomonadota > Gammaproteobacteria > Chromatiales > Halothiobacillaceae > Halothiobacillus > Halothiobacillus diazotrophicus. The sequence continues at coordinate 2,357,233 of NZ_CP016027.1, read as the reverse complement.
CCAGGTTCATTGAAAGCTTTCCTCCGTATGCACGATGTCATCCTCGTGATCCGATCGAGCCATGTTACCTCATGGCGGACGGCGAGGATTACTGCGAAAACCCCAGTCGACCAATAGGTTGCATGATGATCGGGAACGCGCTATAGGTAGCAGACGAAACGATCGGCCGGCTCACCCGGATACCGGACGTTCTGACGACCCATCGATACCATCCATCGCATCGACGAATTCGCCGGTGATCGGGCGTACCGGACTTTGCCGGTCTGAACCGCCCGAATTTCACGAAGAGAGGGCGCGCATGGCAAAGCAATCGGTGTCCGCCATGGAGAATAGTGAGCGGAACGACACGAACGGGCGAGACACGACACGCAGCGATTCGTCACGAGTACAGACCATGCTCGCCGACCTGCTGGCCCTGGCCGACGTCCGGATCAATGGTCTGCGGCCCTGGGATCTGCACATTCGGGATCCCCGGGCGCCCGGCCGGATTCTCGGTTTCGGCAATCTGGGGCTGGGCGAAAGCTACATGGCCGGTTGGGTCGACATTCCTGCGGTCGACCAGTTCATCGAGCGAGTCATGCGGGCACACCTGGATACGAATCCGGCCGTAGGCCGCTCCTGGTCGCTGATCCGGCACGCGATCGCCGCACGGCTCCTCAACCGACAGAGCCCGGTGCGCGCCTGGGCCGTCGGTCAGCGTCACTACGATCTGGGCAATGATTTCTATCGCGACATGCTCGACGCGCGTATGACCTATACCTGCGGCTACTGGGCGACGGGCGTGACGACGCTGGACGAAGCCCAGGAAGCCAAGCTGGATCTGATCTGTCGCAAGCTGGATCTCCAACCGGGTCAACGCATCCTGGATATCGGTTGCGGCTGGGGCAGCTTCATGCGCTTCGCTGCCGAACGTTATGGAGTCAGTTGCGTCGGCGTCACCATCTCGAAGGAACAGGCCGAATACGGGCGGCGGCTGTGTGCCGGACTGCCGGTCGAATTCCGGCTGCAGGATTATCGGGATCTGCACGAATCCTTCGATCACATTGTGTCCGTCGGCATGTTCGAGCATGTCGGTCGCAAGAACTACGCCCGCTACATGGATGTGGCCCGCCGCTGCCTCAAGCCGGACGGACTGTTCCTGCTTCATACGATCACCGGCGACAGCTCGAACAGCGCACCCGACCCCTGGATCGACAAGTACATCTTTCCCAACGGCGAGACCCCGTCGTTCCGCCAGATTGCCGAAGCAACGGAAGGTCGGTTCGTGATCGAGGACGTGCATAACTTCGGCACCGACTACGATCGCACGCTCATGGCCTGGCACGACAATTTCACGCAAGCCTGGCCGAAATACCGATCCGAGTATGGCGACACGTTCGAGCGGATGTGGCGCTACTACCTGCTGTCCTGCGCGGGTGCGTTCCGGTCGCGACAACTCAATCTGCTGCAATGCGTTCTCTCGCCCTCAGGCGTTCGGGGCGGCTACCGTCGTCCCGCCTGACGACGCGTGCTGTCCGCATTCAGGGCTACCCGGCAGTCTCGCGGGCATCCTGGACCACCTGATGGATGAACACCAGCTTCTGGATCACGCCGTCCGGGATCACGAAGGGATAACTGTCCTTCTGCCCGAGGCTCCGGTTCATGCTGTTGAGAAACTGACTCAAAGGGAGCCAGACACGAATGATGTCCGTGCGGAAGTCCCCGACATCCCCTTCCAGATCCACCCAGTCATCGAACCGGCCGGCCGCGCGATGAATACGCACGCCCCAATTCCGGGCCGTGCCGAGCGCGTCGACGATATGCATGTAATGCGCCCAGGTTTCGGCCCAGTCCTCCCAGGGGTGCATCGTCGCATACGCACTGATGTACGAACGCGACCAATCCTCCGGTGGGGGTGACTGATAGTACCGGTTCAAAGCAGCCTGGTAATCCGCGCGCTCATCGCCGAACAGTGCCCGGAACTCGTCGAGACGGGGGCCATCGGCAATCAGCAATTCCCAGTAGAAGTGGCCGATCTCATGCCGGAAGTGCCCCAGCAGCGTCCGATAGGGTTCGTTCAGCCGGGTCCGGATCGCTTCACGTTCGGCATCGTCCGCTTCGACGATATTGACGGTGATCAACCCCGCGTCGTGACCGGTGACCACGCGATGATCCGAACGCTGATCGGCCAGGAATCGAAAGGCCAGCCCCCGCTGTGGATCCTCGTCCCGGCCCGGAATCGGCAACCCCAGTTGGTCCAGCGCGTAAATCAATCGACGCTTTGCGGATTCCAGCAGGAACCAGTACCGTCGGTTCTCGGGCCTATCGAGCTGCGGAATCACCGCCGTATAGCGACAGCTCCGACAGTAGACCGTATCGTCCGAATCCCGGACCATCCAGTTGCAGACCTGCGCCTCATGGTAATTGCGGCACGGACGGTAACGCCGATCGGCATCCGGCCCCAATGGCCGCCAGATACCGTCAGGCTGGATCTCGAATGCCCGGAGCGTCTGATCACCGGGATCGAAACCCAAGGGACTATTGCAGGATTCGCAATAGACATTCTCGAAAAAGACAGGCTGACCACAGTGCGTGCACGCAAACGTTTTCATGGTATTACCCCTTCCTTTCGTGTCCCGGCGCCCTGCGCGAACGCCCTGGATGGAACCGACTCTTCAGGCCGAAAGCCACCCGATCATACCAGCAGACACCCGCCCGACTGCATGCCTAGAATCGTTTCAGACTCTGCTCGATCTCCGGCGCGGCCGGTGCACCCTTTCGTGCCAACTCCTGGGCGAACGTGGCGACGCGCCACTCCTCGAGTTGCTCCTGCAACCGGCACAAGGCCAGGAACTCGGCCGGATCGTCCGTCGACTGACCGATCCGCGCTAGGACCCGGCTGCACAATGGCATGAACTGCACCCGAAGCATCCGATCCCGTTCGGGATGCCGGTCGATCTTCTCCAGGCGCTTCTCCGCCGCCGTCAGGTAGCGGGGCAACTGGCCGAACAAGCTCTGGGGCGTATACCAGATGAATCCGGGATAGATCAGCGCATCGAACTGTTCTGCCACCTCCCGCGCCGCCTCGATCTGCGACAGCGGCAACCGACCCTTGAGTCGGGCCCGCAGCGCCTGATGCTGGGCAAACAGGCCGCGCAACTGCTCGGCCAGTTGGCGCACCGCCTCATCCAGCCGCGGCCGGAGCCATTCGACCCGTTCGGCGAACCCGGACGCATCCCGAACCGGTGGACGGTCGTCGACGGCCAGTCCGGCCACCGCGCGGGCCACGATTTCCGTATCGAAGGCCACATCCCGCCGATTCGGCAGGACTAGCCCCTGTTCCGGCAGCGGGCGGCGATGACTCAACTGACTGTACTGCAGACGCGCCGGATCGAGCGCCCGCTCCTGCTTGAGGTATTGCATCAGGTGCCGGACCTGCTCCGGCAAGGCGAGCATCAGGAGCCGCGTCACGCCGGCCCGGTGCGCCGCCAGCGCCCGCTCCGCGTCGTCAAGCAGCGCCACGCGGACGTGATCCCCGGCATCGACCAGCGCCGGGTAGGCCTGCAACTGCGCCCCCTGCTGCTCGACGGTGAGCTGCTCGGGCAGATCGCCCAGCGACCAGTCCGTCAGGTCGTCACGCTCCAGCCGGTGGCGCGTCCGCTGGGCAAAGGCCTGTTGCGCCGCCGCCTGGTGGCGAGCGACCAGCACCGTCAGATCCCGGTCGGCATCCAGCTCCTCGCCCGCATCGTTGACCACCGCGAACCGCATCCGCAGGTGTGACAGCAGCTTGCGTTCGTCGAACAGTTCGGGATCGACGCGATGCCCGGTCATGCGATGCAACTCCGTCGCCAGCTGCCCGATCAGATCGCCCTGCTCCACGGCAATCCGTTCGTTGACGGCGGCCGCAAACTCGGGTGCGGGCACGAAATGCCGCCGATCCGCCTTGGGCAGACCACGGATCAGCGCCTCGATCTTTTCCCGCCGCAAGCCGGGAATGAGATGACTGGCCCGTGCGGCGTCGATCTGGTTGAGGGCGGCCAGCGGCAGGCGCAACGTCACCCCGTCGTCGTCGCTGCCCGGCGCGAAGTGGTAATGCAGCGGCAGACTGAAGGCGCCCATCTGCAGGCGGTCGGGGAAGCCCTTGGGATCGTGCTGGTCGGGCTCGCGCTTGAGCACGTCGTCGCGCGTCATGCACAGGGCGGTCGGTTGCGAGGGGCCCACTTCCTTCAGCCAGCGTACGAGGCCGGCGGTGTCATGCACGTCCGCCGGCAGATGGCTGGCGTAGAAATCGAAGATGACCTGATCGTCGATCAGCAGGTCCGGTCGCCGCGTGCGCGCCTCCAGCTCACGAATTTCGGAGATCAATGCCTGATTGTCCCGCCAGAAGCGCAGATTACTCTCGAACGCACCCTCCACCAGCGCGGAACGAATGAAGATCTCCCGCGCCAACAGCGGATCGATCCGTCCGAAGTCGATCCGCCGTTTGGTGACAATCGGCAGACCGAACAGCTTCACGGTCTCGAAAGCCATCACGCGTCCGCCGCGCTGATCCCATTGCGGCTCGCTGTGTTCCCGGGTCGTGAGATGCCCCGCCAGAGGCTCGATCCAGCGCGGGTTGATCGCCGCGACCATCCGCGCATACACACGGGTGGTCTCGACGATCTCGGCACTCATGACCCACTTGGGCGACAGCTTGGCGACCCCGGAACCGGGAAACAGCATGAAACGGCGGTTGTTTGCCCCGATATACACGGTGGGCGTGCGTTTCTTCTGACCGCGCTGGTCGGCCTTCTCCGTCCGATCCGCCCGCTGCGCCTCGTCACGCATGCCGATCTGGGCCAGCAGGCCGGGCAGAATCGCCTGGTGCAACTGGTCGAGGCGGGTCTGCCAGCCGGACTTGTCCGACTCGGCAAGCTCGACACCGGGCCCCGGCACGGGCTGCGCGTCGGGTAGCGCGCGCTGGTTCAGCTCATCGACGATCTGCCGCAGTTGGCCGAAGAGATCGTGCCATTCGAGCAGACGATTGTAGGACAGGAAATGCCGCTTGGCCCATGCCCGGCGCTGGCGTTGCGATTCGTGCCGCACCACCTGATGCCAGGCATGCCACAGGGACAACACGGCGGCGAAATCCGAATCGGCCACCCGAAACGCCTGCTGCGCCTGATCGGCGGCCTGGGCATGATCGGCCGGTCGCTCGCGCGGATCCTGGATCGACAGGAACGCCACCACGATCAGGGTATCGACGGCCACGGCATCGCCCAGCGACAGGGCCGCCAGCACCATCCGAGCGAGCGTGGGATCGACGGGCAACCGTGCCAGACGCCGTCCCAGTGTCGTAATGCGCTGTTCGCCATCGAGCCCGTGCAACTCGAACAGCAGTCGCCGCGCCGCTGCCAGCTGGCGCGAATCGGGCGGTTCGATGAAAGGGAAATGCTCCGGCTCGCCCAGCTTCAGGTCGATCAGGCGCAACACCACGGAAGCGAGATTGGTACGCAGGATTTCCGGATTGGTGAAGGCCGGTCGCCCGGTGAAGTCCGCCTCATCGTACAGGCGGATGCAAATCCCCGGCGCAATGCGCCCGCAGCGCCCGGCCCGCTGCTTGGCCGAGGCCTGGGAAATGGCCTCGACCGCCAGTTTCTGCACCCGGGAACGAGGGCTGTAACGGGCGATGCGCGCCAGACCGGAGTCGATCACGTAATGGATACCCGGCACGGTCAGGGAGGTTTCCGCCACGTTCGTGGTCAGCACGACCCGGCGTCCCGTGTGCGGCGCGAAAACCCGCTGCTGCTCCGCCGTGGACAGCCGGGCGTACAGCGGCAGGATCTCGGTATGGCGCAGGCCGTGCCGGGAAAGTCGCTGGGCACAATCGCGGATCTCGCGCTCGCCGGGCAGGAACACCAGGATATCGCCCAGTCCCTCGACGATCAGTTCGTCCACCGCCGCCACCACGGCGGCCGGCAGATCGCGTTCCTCCCCGGCCGCATCCCCGTCACCCGCGTCGTCGCCCTGTCGGGACGCATCCAGGGGCCGATAACGGATCTCGACCGGATAGCTGCGCCCCGACACCGGCACGACGGGCGCTGGCAGCAGGCTGCCCGTGGCGGGGTCGAGCCGGGCGAAATGCTGTGCGAATCGGGCCGTATCGATCGTCGCGGAGGTGATCACCAGCCGGAAATCGGGCCGGCGTTCGATCAACTGACGCAGGATCCCGAGCAGAAAGTCGATGTTCAGACTGCGTTCGTGCGCCTCGTCGATGATCAGGGCGTCGTAGCGCAGCAGATCGGGATCGCGATTGATCTCGGCCAGCAGGATGCCGTCGGTCATCACGGCGACCCGGCTCGTCGGCTGCGTCTGATCGGAGAAACGCACCTTGTAGCCGACGGCCTGCGCTCCCGCCGAACCCAACTCCTCGGCCAAACGACTGGCGACGTTGCGCGCCGCGATCCGCCGGGGCTGGGTATGGCCGACCTGTCCGCGCAGGCCGTACCCCAGCTCCAGCAGCATCTTCGGCAACTGCGTGGTCTTGCCCGAGCCGGTTTCCCCGGCCACGATCACCACCGGATGGGCGCGCAGCAGATCCATGATCTTCGTGCGTTCGCCGCTGACGGGGAGATCGTCCGGATAGTCGAATTTCAGGTCATGCCCCCGGCGCGCCGTCACCAGCGCGGCCGACGCCTCGAAGGCATCCACCAGCGTCGCCAGGGTATCCGGAGTTCGGGGCGCTCGCCCTGCCTTGCCGGGACCATTCCGACCAGGATGCGCCGGGTCACGTTGACCCTTTCCGCCGTCTCCCGCACGCAGGCTCCGCTCGAATCCCGCCAGCCGCCGGGCCAGCCGGGGGACATCGCTCAGGGGCAATTGATCGAGATGCGCCCGCAAAAAAGCGGTAACATCCTCGGGGTTTTTCGGGTCGGGCGTCTGCGCCCCGGGCCCTTCGGGCGGCTTGGGGATGTCCGATGGGGACTCGGGGTGGGGCGATCGGTCGTTCATGCCGGGCAGTGTTGGCGAACCGCCCGGGAGAATCAAGTCCATCCACAAGGACACCCAGGGATGTACCGGAGCGTGCCGGTCACAGGAACGATCCCGCGGACCAGACGTCGAACCGATACCGGAAGCGCGCCGGTCTGAGGATACCCGTACCCGATCGCGCGTTCGATCCAGTTTCCACGCATGGGGATAGCATGCCAAACGACATGACTTTCTGGGCGGCCTTGTTGGTCGGATTCTTCGGCGGCGTACATTGCATCGGCATGTGCGGCGGCATCGTCGGCGCCCTCACCTTCGGCCTGCCGGCGGACAAGCGTGCGACGGCGCGGCAGCTGATGCCCTATCTGCTCGCCTACAATCTGGCCCGCATCACTTCCTACACCCTGGCGGGGGCGATCGCCGGACTCATCGGCGCGTTCGGGCTTTCGCTCATCCCGCTGCAGCACGCCCAGCTCTATCTGCTGATCGTTGCCGGCCTGTTCATGGTGCTGATGGGCCTCTACGTCGGTGGCTGGTGGTTCGGCCTGACGCGTATCGAGCGGGTGGGTTCGCGCCTGTGGCGCCACATCGAACCCCTCGGCCGGAAACTGATGCCCGTCCGCTCCCCCCGGCAGGCGCTGCTGCTCGGCTTCGTCTGGGGCTGGCTGCCCTGCGGCCTCGTCTACAGCGTGCTGATCTGGGCACTCTCGGCGGGCAGCGCCGCGCAGGGTGCGCTGCTGATGCTGGGGTTCGGTCTGGGCACCCTGCCGAACCTGCTTCTGATGGGCGCTTTTGCCGCCCAGCTCTCCGCCTTCACCCGCAAGCCGTGGGTTCGCTGGATCGCGGGCACGGCCGTCACCGGTTTCGGACTGTACACCGTGGGGCTGGCCATCTGGAATATCGCCGCGCACTGAAGCGCCCCGTCCGGGGGACTACCGGGCACGCAGTGTGGTCGGCACGTCCAACCGCATCAGGGTCCGTTCGCCCGTCCCCTCGCGCACGATCAACAGTTGCCGCTGATCCCGGCTGAAACTGATCCCTTCCCACTGATCGATCAGCGGCAGGCCGATGCTGTCCACAGGTTTGGCGAGCGCCCCCTGCCAATCCATGCCCGGTTTACGTTCGAAAAAATACACCGCGCCATAGGTGAGCACCGCCAGCAGACGCCCATCGTCACTCAGGGTCATGTCGGTGGGCTGATCGGCATAGGCACCGACCACCGGATGGAAGAGCCAAGCCAACAGATCCGGGGCGGGCAACGTGGGCAGAAACCCGATGAACCGTGCAGTCACGACTGGCGTATGACGATCCTGCACGCTGAGCCGCTCGCCGTTCGTCACCGGATGCCGCGCGCTCAGCGGTATCGTGAAGAAGCGTGCCGGATGTTCCCGCTTGGTCAGCAGCAGGAGCTGCCTGTCCTGACTGTCGAGAACGAGCGACTCGGCATCGTGGCCGCCGCTCCATCCGCCCTGCCGTTTCGGAGCCGGCACCTGATCGGGGTATCGGAAACGGATCAGGGCCGTGGGATCGGCGTTCTGCGTGCCGCCCAATACCGCCGGCTCAGGCACGAACCAGAGGCGATAATCCGGCCAGCTGTTCCGATTGTCGCCGATATCCCCGACGATCAAAGTAGGCTGACCGTCGATCTCGCCACTGGTGATCGCCTCCCAATCCCGTTGGCGGACGGGCGCGAGGTTCAGCGTGGACTTAAGGTTACCCTGCCCGTCGATCGCGAACAGCAGGGGATCGCTGCGCCGCGAGGAAGCCGGCAGGTTGATGTTGTCGTCATGGGTCCAGTACACGCCGGGATGACGCAGGGAAGCGGTCAGCCCGCTGGCCTCGTCGACCACCAGCGGCAACGCCGCAAACTGGTAGTCTGCGGCAGATCCTGACGCACTGATCGTCAGGGCCCATAAAAAAACCGCCGACCGGAACCCGGCCAGCGGCATGCGCACAATGTTCGTCAATCGTCGCCCCAAAAGAAAAAACGGAGAAAATCCGGTTTATTCGGCGGGCGTATCCTTGCCCTTGGTGTTCATACCGATCAACAGGTAGGCCGGACAGAAGTTGAACAGCCCGGTCAGCAACGGCACGATACCGATGTACCCCCACCAGCCGATCACGTGCGTGGCCGCCAGCGCGATCAGCACGATGCCCACGATAATCCGCAAGGCCTTATCAATCATTCCCACATTGGCTGTCATGACATCACTCCTGGTTCATATAGAGAGAAACCCCGTCGACAACACGGCCCACGCGCCTTCCTGCTCCGAAACACCCGCACGGCTCGCGGAAGTCTCAGGGTACTTTCCGAGATCGATTCCCCGATCGATTCCCCGATCAATTCCCTGGGAAAAACCCTGGGAAAAACCCTGGGCTGTTTCTCAGAGGGATTTGCCCGGATTATTTTTTGGGGACCGGATGGTGACGCACCAGATGCAGCGCCGTATGGCGCTCGAAATACACGGTGAACTCCGGATAGACCCAGCGCGTGATCGGCGGATGCAACTTGTCCCCCTTGGCCGGTACGGGCGCCAGCTTTTTCTGCGGCTTGCCGAACCGCTTGGTCACCTGGGCCATGCTCATGCCATGGACATAGTCCTTGCTCCCGGGTTTGGCGGTGTTGATATAGGGAGACATGACCTGAACATCCGGCGTATCGACGTGGCCCTGCGCCATTGCAAACGGCGCGGTCGCCACGGCAGCAGCAGCAAGTGCGGTCGCCATCAACCACCGAGGAAGCATAGGACGAGCAGTGATTCGTTGATCCATAACAAAAGCTCCTGAGACAAGTTTCGAAAAACAGATTCGCACTTTGGCCGCGTGCAGACGCACCACCGCATCCGCCGATTACCGTTACGCAACAAAAAAATCCCGCTGCGCCCGTATTTTACCTAGGATAAGCCGATCGGCGGAAAAAGTGTATCCCGCCGAGCGGCATTTCTAAAACGGGACGGCCACATCCCACGCGGGACTGCTAAACTGCGCGGGATTGTTCTGCCCCCTTCATCATTTCGGACGACTTCATGTTTCGATCCTTCGAGTGGCTGATCGGCCTCCGCTACACCCGCGCCAAACGCCGCAACCGGTTTGTTTCCTTTATCTCGGCCACGTCCATTATCGGTATCACCCTGGGCGTGACCGCGCTGATCGTGGTGATTTCCGTCATGAACGGGTTTCAGGACGAATTGCGTCACCGCATCCTGGGCATGACGGCCCACGCCACCATCAGCGAAAACGGCCAGGCGCTGCAGGACTGGCAGGGTCTGGCACAACGCGTTGCCCACGAACCGCACGTCGTTGCCTCGGCCCCCTACATCCAGGCCGAAGCCATGCTCTCCGCCCCGCCGAACGTCTCCGGCGCCATCGTGCGCGGCATCGAACCCAAAGAAGAAGATGCCGTCACCGATATCGGCCGACACATGGTCGCCGGCAAACTCACCGATCTCACCCCGGGTTCCTTCGGCATCGTGCTCGGTCAATCCCTTGCCGAAAGCCTGGGGGTTTCCGTGGGCGACAAGCTGATGCTGATCACGGCCAACGTCGCCGTCACCCCCGTCGGCGGTTTGTTGCGGCAACGACAATTCACGGTGGTGGGCATCTTCAAGGTCGGCATGTACGAATACGATCGCGGCTCGGCATTCATCGACCTGAAGGACGCCCAGGCCCTGTTCCGCATGGGGGACTCGGTCACCGGCCTGCGCCTGAAGCTCGACGACATGTTCCGTGCACCCTGGGTCGCCCGTGAACTGAACCGCAAACTTGCGTCCCCCTACTGGACGACCGACTGGACCCAGGCCAACGGCAACTTCTTCCGGGCGGTACAGACCGAACGTACGGTGATGTTCATCATCCTCTCCCTGATCGTCGCCGTGGCAGCATTCAACATCGTCTCGACCCTGGTGATGGTGGTCACCGACAAACGGGGCGACATCGCGATCCTGCGGACGCTGGGCGCCAGCCCCGCCAGCATCATGGGCATCTTTCTGATTTCCGGCACCGTGATCGGTCTGATCGGGACCCTCGTCGGCGTCACCATCGGCGTGGGCATTGCCCTGAACGTCGAAACGATCGTGCCCTGGATCGAACACGTGACCGGCACGCAATTCATGCCCGCCGACGTGTACTACATCAGCGAAGTCCCGTCCCGCCTGGACTGGAATGACGTCTGGCATGTGGGCCTGATGGCCTTCGCCCTCTCGTTCCTCGCCACCCTGTATCCCGCCTGGAGCGCATCGCGCGTCCAGCCTGCCGAGGCCCTGCGCTATGAATAATGCCGCCCCCCAGAGCGGGATCGTGCTCGAAACCCGCCAGCTCCGAAAGACCTACCGGGAAGGGCCGCTCAGCGTGGACGTACTCAAGGGCGTGGACCTGGCCATCCAGGCCCGTGAAATGGTAGCCATCGTCGGCGCCTCCGGCTCCGGGAAATCCAGTCTGCTGCAACTGATGGGCGGTCTTGACCGCCCCACGGACGGCGAAGTCTGGTTGGCCGGGAAACTGCTCTCCAGCCTGGGAGAAACGGCCCGGGGCCGGTTGCGCAATCAGCACCTGGGCTTCGTCTATCAGGCGCACCACCTCCTTCCGGAGTTCTCGGCACTGGACAATGTGGCCATGCCCCTGCTGATCCGTCGCATGCCCCGGGCCACTGCCCAGGAACGCGCGCGGGATCTGCTGGCCCGCGTCGGGCTCGGCCAGCGTCTGGAGCATCGCCCCGGGGAGCTGTCCGGCGGCGAGCGCCAGCGCGTTGCCATCGCCCGCGCACTGATCACCGAACCTGCGGTGGTGCTGGCCGACGAACCGACCGGCAATCTCGACAGCCACAGTGCCGACGATGTCTTCGACGTCATGCTGACGCTGAACCGGGAAATGGGCACAGCCATCGTTCTGGTCACCCACGATCACCAGCTCGCCCACCGGATGAACCGGATACTGAGCATGCGGGACGGAACGCTCGTCTCGTCCTGATGCCCCCAGATCCCGGGGCAAATAGGCCAAGGCAGATCCGCTCAGACCGCGCTTTTCCGACATCGGGCGCCCGGCTGTGCTAACTTTTTCGAAAGTCGCCGCCGTCAATGGATGTATTCATGCCCGATCAACCACCGCCGCACACCCCCTGCTTCGAACACCCGCGCTTCGCAGACCGCTCCCCTGCACTGGCAGATGCCTACCGGTTGCTGGACTCGGCCCTGATCACCTATCAGGGCAAGGTCGTCGGTACGATGGCGAGCCCGGACCCCCAGGCCCCGGCGGAAAACTATCAGGACTGTTTCGTGCGGGATTTCGTCTCGGCGGGTCTCGTGATGCTGCTCGAAGGCCGGAGCGACATCGTTCGCGCCTTCCTGAGCCTGATCATGCACCTCAGGGACCAGCAGGAAGAGATTGAAGGGCAGCAGGTGGCCCCCGGGGTGCTGCCCGCCTCCTTCCGGGTGATGCAGAACGCGTCCGGCGAGGAAAACCTGATTGCCGATTTCGGGGACCGAGCCATCGGCCGGGTCGCGCCTGTGGATTCCATGATGTGGTGGGCCATCCTCCTGCGCGCCTACGTCCAGAGCACCGGCGACCGGGGCTTTGCCCGGACACCGGAAGTCCAGCGCATGCTGCGCATGATCCTGAGCCTGTGCCTGCAAAGCCGTTTCGAGGTGTTCCCCACCCTGCTCGTACCGGATGGATCGTTCATGATCGATCGTCGCATGGGCGTGAACGGCCACCCCATCGAAATCCAGGCCCTCTTCGACATGACCCTGCGCTGCGCGGAACTGCTGGAAACCGACGAGGGCAACCGCTGGCTGATCGACCTGGCCGTACGCCGTCGCCACGTCCTGAAGGATTACATCCAGAACTACTACTGGCTGGACATGGACGTGCTCAATCGGGTGTACCGCTTTTCCACGGAAATGTTCGGCCAGGACGTCGACAACCTGTTCAATATCTACCCGGAGTCCATCCCCGGCTGGGTACCTGACTGGGTACCGGACGACGCCGGCTATTTCGTGGGCAACCTGGGCCCCGGTCGCATCGATTTCCGCTTCTTTTCCCAGGGCAACCTGTTGGCGTTGGTCGCCGGACTCGCCGCACCGGAGCAGGCCAAGAGCGTCATGAATCTGATCGAAGGACGATGGGACGATCTGATCGGCCGCATGCCCATGAAACTGGTCTACCCGGCAATCGAATCGCACGAATGGCGGCTCATCACCGGTTCCGACCCCAAGAACATCCCGTGGTCCTACCACAATGGCGGCAACTGGCCGGTACTGATCTGGCCGTTGACGGCGGCGGCAATTGCCAGCGGTCGCGAGGATCTCGCCCGACGCGCGTTCGAGATCGCGGAGGATCGGCTCTTGCGTGATGGGTGGCCGGAATACTACGATGGTCGCCATGGGCGATTGATGGGGCGCAAGGCGAACCTGCACCAGGTATGGAGCGCCACCGGCCTCATATTTGCACAGCACCTGCTGGACGACCCCGACAACCTGCACCGACTGGGCTTCTCGGAGACTGCAGCTTCATGAACGGCGAACCACTGTATATCGTCCTGATCAGTGTGCATGGCCTGATTCGTGGACACGATCTTGAACTGGGCAGGGACGCCGATACCGGCGGCCAAACCCTGTATGTCGTCGAACTCGCGCGCGCTCTGGCGCGGGACAAACGGGTCGGTCGCGTCGATCTGATCACGCGCCGCATCGTCGACCCACGCGTGTCCAGCGATTACGCCGAACCGGAAGAGGATATCGGGGATGGCGCGCGGATCGTGCGCATATCGGCCGGACCGGACGAGTATCTCCCCAAGGAACAGCTGTGGGAGTACCTCAATTGCCTCGTCGACGGCGCCCTCGACCATATTCAGGCCACCGGCCTTGCCCCGGCCCTCGTCCATAGCCACTATGCCGATGCCGGTTATGTGGGCGTACGTCTGGCCCACCATCTGGGCGTACCCCTCGTCTTCACCGGGCACTCCCTCGGCCGCGTCAAGCGTCAGCGCCTGCTGGCCAAGGGCGAGTCCGCCACCACCATCGAAGAAAAATACAATCTCTCCCGACGAATCCGCACGGAAGAGGAAACGCTGGCCGCTTCCGCCCTGATCGTGACCAGCACCCAGCACGAGATCGAGGAGCAGTACGGACTGTACGATTGGGCCGATGAGGCACGCATGCGCGTGATCGCCCCCGGCGTCAATCTGGCGCGGTTCTCCCCACCATCGGATCAAAGCCCGCCGCCCATCGCCAACGAGCTCAACCGCTTTCTCCGGACCCCGGACAAACCGTTCGTACTGGCGCTTTCCCGTCCCGACGAACGCAAGAATCTCGGGACCCTGGTGCGGGCCTATGGCGAGAATGCGGCCTTGCGGGACCAGGCCAACCTCGTCATCGTCGCGGGCAACCGAGACGACATCCGCGACATGGACCCCGGCTCCCGCCAGGTGCTGACGGAATTGTTGCTGCTCATCGACCGCTACGATCTCTACGGACAATGCGCCTATCCGCGCCACCACGACGCCGACGACGTTCCCGATCTTTATCGCTACGTCACGCAAACGGGAGGGGTGTTCATCAATCCGGCGCTGACCGAACCGTTCGGGCTGACGCTGATCGAGGCGGCTGCCTGTGGCGCCCCCATCATCGCCACCGAGGACGGGGGCCCCCAGGACATCATCAAGGCCTGCGCCAACGGCGAGCTCATCAATCCACTGGATGCCGACGAGATCGGCGAGCGACTCCTGGCACTGCTGAAGGACAAGGCGCGGTGGCAGACCTACTCCCGCAACGGCATCAACGGCGTCCGGCAGCACTACGCCTGGAGCAATCACGTCAACGCCTATCTCGAGGCGATCGAGCCCCTGCTCAACGAAAGCCCGCTGCCTGCGCCCACCATGCAGGCACGCCCCGAGCTCATCCTGGTCGACCGGATGCTGCTGGTCGAGCTTTCCGCCCTCGGACAGAATCCGGACGATCCAGACTTGCGCGAACTCATGGCCGAACTGCGTCAACGTCGCCGTCAGGTCGCCTTCGGCATTGCCTCGGACCGCCCGCGGCACGAAGTGCTCGGACAGCTGAAGCGCCTGAAACTCCCCCCGCCCGATGTCCTGGTCACGCGAGGCGGCACCCAGATCCACTATGGTGCCCGCCTCTCCCGGGATCGTGGCTGGAGTCAGCACATCAGTCAGAACTGGCAACCGGACCGGATATTCAACCTGCTCGAGGAAACGCCCGGCATACGTTTGGGGCCCCGTAGCGTTCAGGGCATCTTCGCCATCCATGCCCTGATTGACGATCACGAGGCATTCATCGGGCAAACCGCGCTCGAAACGCGTTTCTTCGAATCCGATATCGGCGCCCGCATCCAGCGCATCAACCCGGCCGAACTGCTGATCACCCCGCAGCGCGCCTCCAAGGGGTTTGCGCTGAGGTATCTCGCGCACCAGTGGAACATCCCACTGGACCATATTCTGGTCGCAGGCGGCGTGCTTACCGATGAAGACATGCTGCGTGGACACACCCTGGGTGCGGTGGTCGTACCGGACGGCAAAATCCACCTACCAGGCCTGATCGACCTGGAACGGGTGATGTTCAGCAAGGATACGTATGCCGCCGGTATCCGCCAGGCCATGCGCCACTACGACTTCTTCGGCGCCTGCACGCTTCCCGAACCACAGGCGACCGACGCTGCCACGAACCAATCCCCTGAGCGAGATATTCACGGATGAGCGAACATACGGGCCACCCGATCCTGCTGTGCTGCGATCTGGATCGCACCTTGATTCCCAATGGCAAACAACCTGAATCGACCGAGGCCCGCCCCCTGCTCAACCAAGTCTGCCGGCACCCGGAAGTCCATCTCACGCTGATCAGTGGCCGGGATCTGGGGCTCGTGCTTGACGGAATTGCAGAATGGTCGCTCCCGATCCCCGAGTTCATCGTCGGCGACGTCGGCACGACGATCTACACTCCGAAATCACCCAGCCAAGGCCTCGTCCGGGAAAACTGGGTTTCCTGGCCGGCCTGGACCGCAGAAATCGCGCCAGACTGGAGCGGCATGACGCACGACGACATTACCGACCTGTTTCAGGACCTTACGGCACTCTCGCCCCAAGAGCGCGAGAAGCAGGGCATGCTGAAGGCCAGCTACTACGTGGATCGCTCCGCCAACCCCGACATTCTCGAAGCCGAGATCCAACGACGTCTGTGGCGCCTGGGTATCAATGCACGCCTGATCTGGTCCTACGACGAAATGGCCGATCGCGGGCTTCTGGATGTTCTACCGATCAACGCCAGCAAATTCCACGCGATGGAGTTCCTCATCCAGCAGCAGGGATACAGCCAGGATAGGGCGGTGTTTGCAGGAGACTCGGGCAACGACCTGCACGCCCTGACCAGCCACATCAACGGCATCCTGGTCGCCAACGCAGAACCCGAAGTCAAATCCAAGGCGATCGAGACCGTGCAGGCCGCCGGACTGGACAACACCCTGTACCTTGCCAAAGGGCACTTTCTGGGCATGAACGGGAATTATTCGGCGGGTGTCCTCGAGGGACTGGCCCACTACCTCCCCGAAACGCTCGGATGGATGACCGCCGGCAAACCATAATCCAGAGACGAGACGCGCCAGCAATTCAAGTTGGCCCGGAAAATGCTCACCCCTGTGGAGGGATACCCAGCCACCCGGCATGTAGCTCCACCAAACTATTCACAGGGACAGACAAATCATGAACCACTCGTCAACGCTTCGAACCGCACGTGGCTTCACCCTCATCGAACTGATGATCGTCATCGCCATTATGGGGATTTTGGCCAGCATTGCCCTATATGCCTATCAGGATTACATCATTCGCTCCCAGGTTGCCGAAGGCATCACCCTCTCGAGCGGCCCCCAACTGGCTCTGGCAGAGTGGCAGAGTTCCCATCCCAATTTCCCCAATAGCGGTGTTCCCGGGAACAATACCTCTTTAGGGTTAGCAGCGCCTACATCGATAAATGGAAATTACACTCATTCTGTTGCGGTCATTAACGGCGGAAAGATTGAACTGGTCTACGGCAACAAGGCAAACACGGCCATCGCCGGCACTGCAAAGAAATGCACGCTGTCTCCGATAACAAGCTCAGCAGGTGCAATTCGCTGGCAGGCAGCCTGCGGCTTTGACTCTCGATACCTGCCTCAAGCCTGGCGGTGAGTCCATGCAAGCATTGCTTGGTTCCACTCCCATGAACCAAGCATCCTGTGTCACGAACAGACACTCGGCACCAGCCAACGACATCCAAAATTGTCAATTTTAAACAGTTCCCGTTTTATCGCGGTTATGCTTTAGCGCATGAGAACCAAACCCCTTGTTCGTCGAATACTGACAAGCACCGTACTGCTACTTCTGCTGTTTTTTATCCTGATCCAGGTCTGGTTTTTTACCCAGATCTGGTACTTACGGGATCACAACCCCACCAGCACCGCGTACATGCGCGAACGCTTGGCGCTGATCCACTCGGTCAATCCTCACGCGCGTCTCGATTACAGCTGGGTACGCTATTCGCAAATAGCGCCCATTGCCAAGCGGGCCGTGGTTGCCTCAGAAGACGACCGGTTCATGGATCATTGGGGGTTCGACTTGACCGGCATCCAGGACGCCTTCGAGAAAAATTTGGCCGAAGGAGCGTTTGCCGCTGGCGGTTCGACCATCAGCCAACAACTGGCCCGCAATCTTTTTCTTTCACCGAGCAAAACACTCTGGCGAAAGGGCGAGGAAGCCCTGATCACGCTGATGCTGGAAGCCACACTGGGCAAAAAGCGCATTCTCGAGCTGTATCTGAACGTGGTCGAATGGGGCAATCTGATCTACGGAATCGAAGCCGCCAGCCGGCATTATTTCCACAAACCGGCCAGTCAACTGACGGCACACGAAGCCGCGTTTCTCGCCGCCATGCTCCCCAATCCCCGGTTCTATCAGGACAATCCCACCAGCCGAGGGCTGCAGAACCGTATCAGGGCCGTCGAGGGGCGTATGCGCCTATCTCGAATCCCAACCTGATATACTCCGGCGAACCTTGTAGGAAGCAAGCTTAGGCTACACATGACGGACTCAACGCTCACCTCGCCCCAACCTGCCATCGCCATTATTGGACTGGGCTACGTCGGCCTCCCCCTGGCCGTCGAATTCGGCAAGCAACGCCCGGTCATTGGCTTCGATATCGACCCCACGCGGATCACGCAATTGCAACAGGGCATCGACCGAACGATGGAAGTCGCAACGCACGAGCTACAGGCGGCGACCAAGCTTTTCTTCACTGATGCCCCTGAAGCCTTACAGGCCGCATCCGTCTATATCATCACCGTCCCTACCCCGATCGATGTGCACAAACGCCCCGACCTGTCGCCCTTACTCCGCGCCAGCGAAACCGTTGGCCGTGCCCTGAAGCCCGGCGATATCGTCATCTACGAATCCACGGTCTATCCGGGCGCCACGGAAGAGGATTGCGTCCCCGTGCTCGAACGCCATTCCGGCCTGGTCTTCAACCGGGATTTTTTTTGCGGCTACTCCCCGGAGCGAATCAACCCCGGCGACAAGGCCCACCGACTGCCCGACATCAAGAAAGTGACCTCCGGCTCCACACCGGAAACCGCACGGATCGTTGACGACCTGTACCGAAGCATCATCACCGCCGGTACGCATCTCGCGCCGAGCATCAAGGTGGCCGAGGCCGCCAAGGTCATCGAGAACACCCAACGCGACGTCAACATCGCGCTGATCAACGAACTGGCCATCCTGTTCAACAAGCTGGGACTGGACACCGGGGCCGTGCTGGAAGCAGCGGGAACGAAGTGGAATTTCCTGCCCTTTCGGCCTGGCCTGGTGGGCGGACACTGCATCGGCGTGGACCCCTACTACCTCACCCACAAGGCCCAGGAAGTCGGCCATCATCCGGAAATGATCCTGGCAGGAAGACGGATCAACGACGGCATGGGGGCCTATGTCGCCAGTCAGATGATCAAGGCCATGCTGAAAAAGGGCATCCGGGTCCAGGGCGCCCGCATCCTCGTCATGGGCCTCACCTTCAAGGAAAACTGCCCCGATCTGCGCAACACGCGCGTGATTGATGTCATCCGGGAACTGGCCGATTACGGCGCAATGGTTGATGTTCATGACCCTTGGGCAGATCCGGAGTGCGCAAGACGAGAATATGGCATCGAACTCCTCGACACCCCTGAGCGTAGCCAATACGATGGCATCGTACTCGCCGTTGCACACACGAAATTTCAGAACATGGGAGTTTTATCCATCCGGGCACTAGGGACACCCGGACATGTTCTATACGACTTGAAACAAATATTCACACCAAATAAATGCGACCTGCGCCTCTAGTTATGCTAGCACTCACAAGACACAAGGGTTCGTGCGCCGACAAGGATGATTAATGAAAGCAGTGATTTTGGCAGGGGGGCTTGGCACGCGAATCTCAGAGGAAACTCACCTCAAGCCAAAGCCCATGATTGAAATCGGAGGGAAACCAATCCTCTGGCACATTATGAAAATTTACTCCAGCCATGGTGTAAATGATTTTCTTATTTGCTGCGGATACAAGGGATATCTGATCAAGGAATACTTCGCCAATTATTTCCTGCACATGTCGGATGTCACATTCGACATGGCAAACAATCAGATGACAGTCCATCAGAAAAAAGTGGAACCATGGCGTGTCACACTCGTGGATACCGGCGATGAAACATTGACAGGGGGACGGCTTAGAAGAGTAAAGACATACCTCCAAGAGGAAGAGGCTTTCTGCTTCACCTACGGGGACGGCGTGGCAGATGTCGACATCACCAAACTCATCCAATTCCACAAGCAACACGGAAAAATCGCCAGCATAACCGCTGTGTCACCTCCAGGCCGATATGGCGCCCTTGAGATGTCCGGCAGCACCGTATCAGGGTTCAATGAGAAACCACAAGGCGAAGGCGGTCTCATCAATGGAGGGTTTTTCGTCCTGTCCCCTAAAGTAATCGACTTGATCGAGGATGACATGACCCCCTGGGAGGGCCCTCCAATGCAAGCGCTGGCTGCAGGAAATCAACTCATGGCCTTCGAGCATCGGGGTTTCTGGCAGCCGATGGATACATTGCGAGAACGGAATCTGCTTGAAAAGCTATGGCAATCCGGAAATGCGCCCTGGAAGATCTGGCCGTGAGGGTAGATAAGGACTTCTGGGCAGGAAAAAGAGTTCTCGTTACCGGCCATACGGGGTTCAAGGGTGGCTGGTTAACTTTGTGGCTCAAAGAGATGGGCGCGAGAGTTACCGGAATAGCACTCCCGCCAGACACAACACCCAACTTGTTCGAGGCAACAAATCTGCAAGAAGGCATATCGCATGTGGAACTTGATATCCGAAATGCCACCGCCGTCGCAGAAGTCATAGCTCAAGCCCAACCTCAAATCGTATTGCATTTAGCAGCACAACCGTTGGTAAGGCAGTCGTATACAGATCCACTTGACACATGGTCAACCAATGTCATGGGATCAGCAAACCTGCTTGAAATACTGCGCAAATCAGATAGTGTCAAGGCCATCATTGTCATCACAACGGATAAGGTATATCAGAATCAGGAATGGTGGTTTCCTTATCGTGAAAATGATGCCCTTGGGGGACATGACCCTTACAGCGCGAGCAAGGCCGCTACAGAAATCCTAACGTCAAGTTATCGTTCATCCTTCTTCAATCAGCGCGGTGTAGCCCTTGCAACCGCCCGAGCTGGCAATGTCATGGGTGGCGGAGATTGGTCAGCAGACAGGTTGATCCCTGATGCAATCCGAACATGGCAGGCCGGAGAACCTCTCTCACTTCGTAACCCTGAAGCAATCAGGCCATGGCAACACGTACTGGAACCCATCTCGGGATACCTCACCCTGGCCCAGAAACTCTGGACCTCCCCAAACCTTTCCGACGCGTATAACTTTGGACCTGAAGCGACGCAACACATCAATGTACGAACCATCGTTGACAAGGCGCGCCAATTCTATGGGCGGGGTGATTATGTAGTCACACCTGCCACCGACAATCTGCATGAAACACAAATACTAACCCTGGATACCTCTAAAACACGGCAGAGACTTGGTATCAAATCCGTTTGGTCGATTGACCAGTGCATACAACACACAATGACCTGGTATCGTGCATTTGAGAACGGACAAAGCGCATATCAGCTGTGCAAATCCGATATATCCGATTTCGAGAGCATGGAATGAGCCGTTTTACCATTTTCGAGACGCCCCTGCCCGACCTGAAGCTAATACAGAGGCATCCAGTCCGGGATACACGAGGAGTGTTCACAAAATTCTACTCCCATGAAGAGCTTGCCACTGTTGGCTGCCAAAAGGGTATCGCGCAAATCAACCACAGCCATACAATAAAGGCAGGAACTGTCAGAGGATTACACTTCCAAACTGAGCCCTACTCGGAGTATAAACTCGTCAGTTGCCTGCACGGCACCATATGGGATATCGCTGTCGACATCAGACCTGAATCGGCCAGTTTTCTCCAGTGGTTCGCCACGGAGTTATCTGCTGAAAACTGTATGGCACTTTGCATCCCCCCAGGCTTCGCACATGGGTTTCAGACACTTACGGATCACTGCGAGCTTTTGTACGCGCACAGCGCCCCATATCGATCAGATGCCGAATCTGGAATAAATCCGAAAGACCCGACACTCAACATACCGTGGCCCCGACCAATTGAACTTCTCTCAACCCGTGATCAATCGCTACCCACAACTAATGACTGGATCATGGAGATGAGCTCATGAATTGCCGGCATTGTGGCGCTCATCTTTCGCAAACCATGATCGATCTTGGTAGCGCCCCACCATCTAATGCCTACCTGACCACTCAAACCCTACATATGCCGGAACGGTGGTTGCCATTAAAAGTATTGGTATGCACCCAATGCTGGTTAGCTCAAACGGAAGACACCACAACCGCAGAAATGCTTTTTGACGCAGAATATGCGTACTACAGCTCTTTCTCGCGTACATGGCTTGACCATGCAAAACGATATGTGCAAGACATGCGATCGAGATTCGCCCTAGACAGCACCTCATACGTCATAGAGGTTGCCGCAAATGACGGTTATCTTTTGCAGTATGTGCAAACTTTAGGAATCCCCTGCCTTGGGATTGAGCCGACATCAGGCACTGCTGCGGCCGCACGCGCCAAAGGTCTACCCATTATTGAACAGTTTTTCGGACGAACGTTGGCAGAATTGCTCGTTGTGGAAGGACACCAAGCCGACCTCACCATTGCCAATAACGTACTGGCACATGTACCTGATATCAACGACTTCATAACTGGATTTAAAGTGCTACTCAAACCAAGTGGCGTCGCCACATTTGAGTTCCCACACCTACTCGAATTAGTGGAAAAAAATCAGTTCGACACTATTTATCACGAACATTTCTCCTATCTATCCCTAACAGCGACCTTAAATATATTCAACAGAAATGGGCTTGAAATTTTCGACGTCAAACAACTATCCACCCATGGCGGCAGCTTGCGCATCTACGCGCAACGAAAAGATTCCGGCCCCTACAAAATAGCACCAAGGGTATCCGAACTTTTACGGCGTGAAAAAGAGGCTGGCTTACTAAGCGAGAAACACTTCACGGATTTCCAGCCCAGAGCAAATAAAGTAAAAAACGACCTGCTTTTATTCCTAATCAACGCAAAAGAAAGTGGGAAACGGGTGGTCGCCTATGGCGCAGCCGCAAAAGGCAACACACTGCTCAACTACTGCGGTATCCGCCCGGATCTCTTACCCTATGTAGTTGATATGAACCCAGTGAAGCAGGGAAAGTTCATGCCTGGAAGCAGGATACCGATTCTGGCCCCGGAGCAAATACAAAAGGATCGACCTGATTACATATTGATCCTGCCATGGAACATCCGTCAAGAAGTGATTGGATTGCTTGACTATGCAAAAGGCTGGGGCTGCAAGTTTGTAACCGCCATCCCCAGAATAGAAATTCTATGAAGCAGAAGATTTTTTATACAAAACCATCTATTACCGAACGTGAGGTTAGCCTTGCAACTGACGCCGCCCAGAACGGTTGGGGAGCTCAATGCTATGACTACATTCATCGGTTCGAGGAAGCCTTCAAGCTGCACTTAGGTGTCAAACACGCAATAGCCACCTCAAGTTGCACTGGCGCCCTACATATGGGCCTTGCGGCAATAGGGGTCAAGCCAGGTGATGAAGTAATTTTGGCGGATACCAACTGGATTGCGAGCGCCGCGCCCATCACATACCTTGGGGCTAAACCGGTATTCGTCGATATCCTTCCGGACACTTGGTGCCTAGACCCAGAAAAGGTAGAAGCCGCCATTACGTCGAAGACAAAAGCAATTCTTGCCGTCCACCTATATGGCAACTTAAGCGCAATGAATGAGCTGAACACCATAGGCAACAAGTATGGAATACCCATCTTAGAAGACGCAGCAGAAGCCATTGGGTCAATTTACCAGGGGCATAAAGCTGGCTCCATGGGACTGTTTGGGACGTTCTCCTTTCATGGAACGAAAACAATAACAACCGGCGAAGGTGGCATGATTGTCACTAACGATGACGCCCTCTACGATCAGCTTTGCACCCTAAGCAACCATGGACGCAACAAGAATCAAACAAAGCAATTCTGGCCAGATACAATAGGATTTAAATACAAAATGTCCAATGTACAGGCCGCGATTGGCTGTGCTCAAATGGAACGGATCGATGATCTCATAGCTAGAAAACGGGAAATATTTGCTTATTACAAAGCGAGACTTGCGAATATACCCGGCATCAAGATGAATCCGGAACCAAAAGGATCGACTATTGGCGCCTGGATGCCAACAATCCAGTTTTATAACTCACCGGAATCGGTCGTGGAAAGATTGAAACAAAATTTCAACCAAGAACAAATTGATGCTCGGGTTTTTTTTCACCCTTTGTCCAGCCTTCCAATGTTTGATAACCATGGATGTACCCCAATTGCCTACCGAACGGCCAAGCAAGCCATAAACTTACCCAGTTACCATGACATAACAAAAAATGAACTCGACAGGGTGTGTTCCGTGATAACTGGAACACTAAGCGAAATGGGGTAACGGCAAATTGAATGAAATACTATCTAGCGAACAAATAGAAATATTCCATCGCGATGGAGTCGTAGTGATACCTAATTTTTATAATATGGATAAAATAACCCCAATACAGAAAGGCATCTACGACATTATCGGACAAATAATAACCAGAGAAGAAATTTCTTTAAAACAATCCCCCTTCAATCCAGACACATTTGACCAACACTACATTGATTTGATCGGCATCAACCGGGACTGGGGGGGGGAGATATACGATGCGGTAAAGCAAATCCCTGCCTTCATACGCCTTGTAGCTGATGAGTCACATGAAAAACTATTCAAACAAATAAGATGTACCAGAAAACCGGGTATCGCCGGTGGCGGATACGGGATTAGAATCGACAATCCCAACGAGGACAAATTCAGAGCGATGTGGCATCAGGAGTACCCTGCTCAGCTACGCAGTGTAGATGGATTGGTTTTTTGGAGCCCCCTGGTTCCCATTACAGAAGAGATAGGGCCAGTGGAATTTTGCCCCGGATCGCACCATGAGGGACCGTTGCCAGTATGCTATGCGGATCCGGAACACACAGGTAGAACTGGGGCATATTCCCTTAAAATATTGGACGAAGCTGTTCATCTAAACAAATACAGAAAAATTGCGCCGCTAACAAGCCCGGGAGATCTTGTCATCATCGACTTTCTAGTTCTTCACGCATCAGGAGTCAACCGCAGCCATCGTGCACGCTGGTCAATGCAATTCAGATATTTCAACTTTGAAGACCCGATCGGTCGAAAACATGGGTGGAAAGGATCTTTCGCTGCGGGCACAGATTTCAGGAAAATCCATCCGGAACTATTTGCGGAGAAACCGCTGCAATGAATAACTGCAAAGTATGTGGCGCAGAATTAGATGTGCCAATATATCAATCCACCACGGATAAAACCATCACCTCTTTATGCACCTTACGAACAGGAAAGAAACGTGTTTGGTTATGCTCTGCATGCACTCATCTCAGTAGTGATGCACTGAACGATACACATCAATACTATGAATCGGAGTACAAGATACTTCTGAACGAAGAGGACGAAGATCAAATATATGAAATTCGTGATGGCAATATCGTTTATCGTACCACACACCAGGTTGAAACACTTATTGACAAACTACCACTAGTCAAGGAAAGCAAGCTACTCGATTACGGATGCGCGAAAGGCTCGACCGCAAAGGCACTCGCCAGATTAAGACCCGACATACATGTGAGTCTTTACGATGTAAGCACAATGTATCTACCTTTCTGGAACCAGTTCGTAACTTCGGAAAATTACGCAGTAAATATCACACCTGAAAGCTGGCAAAGTAAATTCGATATAGTCACCTCGTTCTTTGCGCTTGAACATATTCCAGAGCCGCTCACAACTGCCCGAGAAATATTTCAGCTTCTGAACGATAAAGGAATATTTTACGGTATTGTCCCGTATTCATTCAGCAATCCCGCGGACTTTATCGTTATTGATCACGTTAATCATTTCACCAAATTGTCGCTACACAGGCTTCTCGCCCTCTCCGGATTTAAGGAAATTCTTATCGACAGCGAATGCCACCGTGGCGCATTGGTTTTTGTCGCCAAAAAATCCGGCGTATCTTCTCGTGAGCCTGATGGAAGAACAAATCAAGAGCTGGCCACTAATTTGGCGAATTACTGGAACACCGCAGGTCATAAAATCATTAAAGAAGAACAAAGAAATAATAGCGAACGATCAGCCATTTATGGATCGGGATTTTACGGGAGTTATATTTTTAGCCAACTGAAAAAACCCGAAAAAATCATGCACTTCATTGACGCCAGCCCATATCAACAGGGCAAAACCGTATTTAACAAGCCAATAATATCGCCTGACGAGCTCCCAGATCATGTAGATTTAATATACGTCGGCTTAAACCCCTCAATCGCGCACAATACAATGCTCAAACTTGGATGGAACGAAGGTCATAGATTTAAACTCATATACATGGATAGCATACGAAAATGATAGAAAGCGAGAAAATATCTCTAAGATGCTGGAAGCCCGATGACATCCCGTTATTGGCCGCCATCCGCAACGATATCAAAATTCAGTCTCAACTTCTGTCACGCCCTAGAGGCAGCACTGACGAGCAAGTAATACACTGGCTAAAAAAGCAGACAACACAAAACGGATGCATCCTCTTAATTATCGCCTTAAGAGACAACGATCAAGCGATTGGTTATATTCAAGTCGCAAATATAGATTCAACAGATAGGCGAGGTGAACTTGGTATAACGCTTCATAGCACCTATCAGGGCAAGGGTTACGGCAGCATAGCAATTAAACTGATGTCTGAATTTGTACGCAAGACCTGGAACTTCAACAAACTTATGCTGAAGGTGAGAACGGATAATGAATACGCAATAAAATC
Source organism: Halothiobacillus diazotrophicus (assembly GCF_001663815.1). NCBI lineage: Bacteria > Pseudomonadati > Pseudomonadota > Gammaproteobacteria > Chromatiales > Halothiobacillaceae > Halothiobacillus > Halothiobacillus diazotrophicus. The sequence goes on along the minus strand of NZ_CP016027.1, from coordinate 2,330,753 downwards.
GTACAAAAAATGTGGATTTATTAGCGTGGGCACCTTTCATAAACATACTTTCCTTGACGGCCAATGGCTCGACATCGATTTAATGGAGCTTATTTTTTCAAACGAGAATTCATCGTGAAAGTCGCAATTTCACAATCAATGCTGTTTCCATGGGTTGGACTCCTCGAACAAGTAAAGCTAGCAGATATCTTTGTGCACTATGACGATGTTCAATACTCGAAGGGTGGTTTTGTCAACAGGGTTCAAATCAAAACAAAAAACGGAATTCAGTGGCTAACAATCCCACTCAAAGGACTTCACCTAGGTCAGCGCATCAATGAAGTAGAAATCGCCCCCAGAAGCTTATGGCTCGATAAAAATATGGCTATATTGCGCAATGGACTCAGTGGAGCCCCTTACGCAACTGATGCTATTGAACTCGCATTCAATGTTTTTTCTCATAAATATGAAAACATAGGCGAACTAGCCAGAAGCTCACTACTCTCCTTACTTAGTTACTTACAACTAGACCAACAAACCATATTTATTGATGTCGAAGATATGAACATCAGGGGCAATGGAAGTGAAAGAGTGTTATCCGTTGTTCGAGAACTAGATGGCTCAACGTATATCTCCGGCCATGGAGGAGTCAATTATTTGAACCACATACTTTTTGAGCAGTTGGGAATTAATGTGGAATATATGGATTACAGCTACCGCCCTTATCCTCAACAGCACGGCCAATTCACGCCATTTGTATCCAGTCTTGATCTTATAGCCAACTGCGGGCATCAGGGCCAACAATACATTTTGCCTAAAACAATTAACTGGAGAGAGTTTACTCATGAATCCTTATGAACAGTTTGGCGAGGAAGTCAAAGCAAACATCCGCAGCCTGAGTAACGATCTTGATCTTCAAGCACTATCAAGAATATGGGTTAGAGAAATTAGCCGCCATAAGTGGGCCTATAATTTTACCTGGCTAGGCCGACCCGCCATACAGTTCCCAAATGATGCTTGGGCATTGCAGGAGATTATCTGGCGTGTCCAACCGGATTTAATTATCGAAACAGGCATAGCACATGGTGGTTCTTTAATATTTAGTGCATCCATGCTCGCGCAGCTCGACATATGTGAGGCAATAGCTAACAACGAGACCATAAACCCAAAAATATCTCGGCGCAAGGTTGTGGGTATTGACATTGACATCCGATCACACAACCGCGATGCTATAGTTCAACATCCGTACTCTTCCAGAATTCATCTGATAGAAGGCTCCAGCATCGATCCAATGGTGATTGGGCAAGTTCAGGAAATTGCGTCTCAGCACAGTAAAATACTGGTCTGCCTTGACTCTAATCACACACATGAGCACGTTTTACATGAGCTGAACGCTTATGCACATTTAGTCTCACCGGGCAGCTACTGCATTACTTATGACACACTTATCGAAGATATGCCCAATGAGATGTTCCCTGATCGCCCGTGGTCCGTAGGCAATAATCCGAAAACTGCCGTCCATGAATTCTTGAAAGGGAACTCTAATTTTGAAATCGATACAAGCATTCAGCATAAGCTGCTTATTACAGTAGCGCCAGATGGATATCTTAGAAGAATACCTGCTTGATGGTAATCCCCCCATTTTTAGCCGCGCCCAAAAGTAGGGTTTACGCGGCCATCAGAGGCGGCTTGCCACCATTGGCTTTGTGCGGGCGACGGTGATTGTAAAACCACAACCACCGGGTCGCATAATCTTGAAGCTCCTCCAAGGTGTCGAATAGGTGTTTGCTCAGCCAGCTGGTTCGGATAGTTCAGTTCGTCCGCTCAATGTAGGCGGTCCGTTGTGGCTTGCCTGGCTGGATATAGTCGATGCGCATGTTGTGCCTCCTGGCTCAGTCGGCGAACGCATGGCTGATAAACTCGGGCCCACTGTCGCAACGAATGACGGTTGGTTTTCCCCGCCATTCCAACAGCTGTTCCAGCACCCGGATCACACGCAGCGTCGGCAGTGAGAAGCCCGCTTCAATGGCCAGCCCTTCTCGCCGGTAATCGTCAATCACATTGAATAACCGAAAATGCCGGCCATCGCTGAGCGGGTCGTGCATGAAGTCCTTCGACCAGACCTGGTCCGGTTTGATCGGCTCTTTCAGAGGCTTGGGCACCTGCCGCTTCAGACGGCGCCGGGGCTTGATCCGATGGTTCAGTTCCAGTGCGCAGTACATCCGATAGACACGCTTGTGATTCCAGCCTTTGCGTTCGACGTTGCGCAGATAGTCAAAGCATTGGCCACCCCCCCAATCGCTTTGCTCTTCGGTCAGCTTGATCAGCCAGCCGGCAATCTCGACGTTCTCATCACTCAGTGTCGACTGATAGCGGTAGCAAATCCGACTGATCGTGAATGCCGCACACACCAGGCGAACGGAAACCCCGCGAACCGCGACAGCTTGTTGCGCCATATCCTTGCGTCGGGATGTCTTCAGCACTTTTGTGCGAGTGCCTCCTGGACGATCTCGGCCTTGAGACGCTCCTCAGCGTACATCTACTTGAGCCGGCGGTTCTCGTCTTCCTTTTCATCAGGCGGGCCATCAGGGACGCCACCATCCCGCCGTACTTGGCGCGCCATTTGTAGATCGTGGCGCTGCTCATGCCATGTTCGCGGCAGAGTTCGGGGACGGGCACCCCGTTTTCCGCCTGCTTGAGGATCGCCAGAATCTAGCTGTCCGAATATCGCGGTATGTTCATGCAGAATCTCCTTCGTGTGCATTACGAGAAAATTCTACTTTCGAACGACGCTTTTTCCGGGGGGGATTACCAGAGACCGCTTCAAGTCAAGTGGTTCAATTCTCGTCGGTTGTTATTTGGGAAGCAGATGCCGACCCATTGCTGATCTCTCTCGGATGACTTTTCGAACAAAGAGCCAAATTAACCAAAATAGCAGGTCGGCCAACGCTGTTACTAATCGAAAGAGCACCAACACCACTATTAAACCTTGTATCGGGAAATTTGAATTGAGCAGGTTTGCTGCAACAACCTCAAACACCCCCACTCCCTGAGGAGCAAATATGGCCAGAAACCCCACACCCCATGAATATAAATACACGCCCACCACTTGCAGCCATGAACTACCCAGCAAATCAGATGAGAAAGCATCAAGAAAGAACAAGAACGATATCGATGACAAAATCCAAAATACCGTCGTCACCAAGAACAAATCTACATATAGTCTCGGTGATACATTACACTCAAATATCTGTTCTACCCTTGTCAACGAGTAAGACGCAGCAAAAAGAGCTGCTATCGCTCCTGAGAAGGAGAGCAACAGAAGGGGAGTTGCCAACCCTCCTTCACTGATTGATAGCAGGATTCCCGCACCGAAAGAGATACTGACAACCGGGGCCATTAAATTTTCAAGAAAAAATACAGTCGTAATTTTTTTTCGACCGAGTCCTAAATTGTGCAGAATCGTTGCACGCGCAATACTATGCCAAACACCACCGGGCAGAAATTTTGCGGGAATGTATGATGCATGTATGTCTAAAGCCTGAACATAATGAAAATCATGCCCGACCCCTCTTATTGCCATATAAGTAAACGCGGGAGAAACCAAGTGAACAGGGACCCAGGCCAAACAAGCTAAAATCAAGCAGGTAAAATTTGCCGATGATATTACACGCCACACATCGGCTCTGGCAGAATAAACATAAAGACCAAAGAACACAATGGCCACGCCCAGGAATATGTACTTGAAATACCCAAGGCGCCTTTTTATTATTTCTTTAAAAACCCCTATCAATTCAAAATAGTTTTTGGGAGTCAAAGACCTTTCCTGCCTGCAACATATCGAACCGGAAGGCTTAATATTAATCCACTTAGCGCCAGCCACTTCACGCCCAATGGCAACTCACTTCGCATCAGTGATTTACCCAAGCTTACCGGCAACTGCAACATAGGAAACATCGAGGACAACAGCCCGCCTTTGATAATAAATGTTGCGCCTCTGTATCGAGCCACTTTCTCATCGTGTGTTTGCTCATGCCTGAACTCCCTGCGTTTCCATTTAGCCTCAGGCACATGTAAAAAATAACCTTTCAGAGACAAGTCAGCCAATAATGCCAGGTCCGATCCAATAAAATTGCCTATTTTACCAATATCATTCAGGGCTGATCGTCTAATCAAACCGAGTAGTGGGTGCATATTGCCCCAGAGTATCGTGAAAAATCGCGCTACGGGCCCCATACCACGCGTATCGCTCCATCCAGACTCTTTTTGCATCGTGTCACCTAACTGGTCGATCCAGGTTGTCGTACCAAATGCAATATTTGCAGACGGCATTCTTTCCAGCACCTCTACGTAGCTACTTATCAAGTTGCTCGCCCAGAGATCATGGCCGGAAGCCCACATAAAGTATTTTCCTTCGGCCTGACCTAATACATACTGGAAATTTGTGGTAGATCCTTGATTAACCTCAAACCGATGAAATTTCACAAAATCATAGGTTTGACTAAATTTTTTACATATCACTGCCGTATCGTCCGACGACCCGTTATCAGAAATCAAAATCTCCATATTTGGATAGTCTTGATCCAGTAACGATCGAATCGTCTCCTCAATGAATCTCGCCTCATTGTAAACCGGCAGACCTATACTAACGAGCGGGCGAAATGCTTCATTCTCCTGGTGTTCAATCGACATCCGTCAACCATCCTTTACCCTTAATTCGCGATCCAGTTCCATTACACTTGATTCTTATAATTTATCCTTATACATCAACTGTGTGATTTGTTCCGACACCAAGCCGATCAAAAAAATAGTCACCGCTGCCGACCAAAGAAAGACAGAAGCCAGCGAAAGTCTACTGAACTCCGTATATGTATATATGTAATAGCCCAATCCAACTCCAAAATGGAAAAGCGCCACGGGGAGAAATATCTTCAACGGTGAGTACAAAGTACCAATTTTAAATATAATCAAAAGGAAGCGAATTCCATCCTTTATCAGGTGAATATGACTCTGCCCTATCCTCTTCTCCGCCGTTATCGGAATATAGGCCACACCATATCCCGCGCGAAAAAACGCCATTGTGCTCGTGGTTGGATACGAGAACCCATTGGGAAGTAAATACAGAAATTCTCTGAACTTACCGGCCCGTACGGCACGAAACCCGGAAGTGAGGTCCTCGATCTTCTGGCCTGTCATCCATGACGCCAAGCGGTTATAGAAACCATTGGCAAGTCCCCGTCCCACGCTTGCCTGCGATCCTGCCTGCCTGGCCCCTACGACCATGTCGTACCCTTCTTCCATTTTTTGAAGGAATCGCGGTATGTCGGCCGGGTTGTGCTGGCCATCGGCGTCCATAAATACGATGATTTCGCCGCGCGCCGCCCGAGCGCCCGTCTTGATCGCCGCACCATTCCCCTTGCTGTAGGGGTGGTTAATCACTTCTGCCCCGGCCGCGGCAGCCAACTCGGCCGTGGCATCCGTCGACCCATCGTTCACGACGACGATCTGCGCTTTCGGGAATAGGGAACGGATACCCGCAACTGTGCTTCCCACAGCGCCAGCCTCGTTCTTGGCGGGCAAAATAATGGACAGAAAATTTTGATCCAAGGCAGCGTCAATTGCCGTCATGACGGGCGATTCCTTTCAATGTGCACGCCGGTCTGCAAAAGACCGACAAAGGGCCAATATATAGCCCGACCAATCCCAGGTAAAGACCGGCGGGCGGATCACGAACCCGGCATGCGCGCACCGGCTAGCGGGCTCTTCGCGTTAATAGCAATCTATCCGGAGGCGGCTGCTATTTCCTTTTCCAGCGTCTCGCGAAGATGAATCTCGGCTTTGTGATAATAACCGACATGCGCCAACCATCGGCGGTGGATGGCGCCCATCGACCAACCATGGATATCCGCCAAAGGCGGCGGCACCGCATCCAAAAGTGCCAGCGCCCGACGCTGGTGATGCGCGCTGGCCAGCTCGGCCGCAAACAGCAAGCGTGTGCCCGGCGCCAGATCAGGCAATCGCAGCGCCGTTAGCATGTCTGCATAGGCCTGCGTCACCTCGTTTCGATCCAGCCAGAGCATCGCCCGTCGGTGCAGCAGACTGCGCTGCTCATCGGGTGCGTGCAGCACCTGAGGATTCGTCAGGGCGGCATCGATCAGCGTGAAACCGAAATCGACCCCGAACACGGCACAATTTTCCTGCAGACGACTTAAAAACGTATCGAACTGATACCCGACCACGTTCTGCGCCAGTTGCCCCGTGCGGGCAAGCTTCAGCAGCTCGCGGCCGAGATCCGTTGGGGCTTCCCCGGTATCACAAGCCAACAAAGCCCGATTCGCCAATACCAGCAAATCCTGTGGATGCTGTTGAAATGCCCGATCCAGCAAACGAGCTGCTTCCGGATAATTACCCGTCTGCTCCCAGAAATTGGCCAGATAGCTTTGCGCACGCGCGGAATCCGGGTGTTCGTGCGCCCAGGTGAGTGCCTGCTGGAATGGCTTTCCCCAGAGATCCGCCCGTTTGTACGTCAACAAGCCAAGCACACAGAAAATGCCGATGGCCAGCCAAACCGGCCATCGGGTGCCGCCTCGGACACGGTCCACGAGAAACAGGGCCAAGGGGAAGAACATCAACCCCGCCGGCAGATAATTTCGATGCTCGAACATCAACTCCAGCTGCAACCAGGTCGACTCCAGCAATTGCCCGACGAAGAAGAAAATGATCGTCAACCCAATCGCACGTAGAACGATTCGTTCTGATCGGCGCCAGAACAGCGCCAGCCCGATAAGCGCCAGAAGCCCTATCGTCGCCGGAAGCGTAGAGAAAGGTCGCCAGAGGCTTGTCGATAGCCGAATATCGTCGTTGAACAAACCCCCGTCATGCACACCGGGCAACCACAGATCCCACAAATATCGCCACAGAATCCGTGTCTCGGTCAGCAGCCGCTCATACGGCGTGAAGTCCCGACCATAAGTCAAACCGGAAAACAGCATCGGCAGTTGACTGATCAGATAAGCCAACAACACCAGACTGGGCAACGTGATAAATACCCGCCGCCACCAAATGAAGGCAGCGCCCTCCTGGTACTTAACGCGGCCATGCGCATCAAAGACGAATTTTTCGATGGCCCAGGCCAGCAACGGGAGCAAGGCGCCATTTTCCTTGGACAAGACCGCCAGCAGCGTCCCCAACACCAGACCGAGACTCATCCACAGATAACCCCGCCTCGTCCGCCCGGCGATCAGTTGCAACCGACCATGAACATACGCCCACAACCCCGCGAAAACGAACAGCGCGGCCAGAATTGCCATCCGCTGCACGATATACAGCGTGGTCGACACCCAGAGGGGATGAAGCAGCCACATGCCGCCAGCCAGAACAGCCACCCACAGCGCACGATGCTTCGGCACATCAAACGCCCGCGACAACGCATGCAACAGCCCGATCAACGCGATGCCAGTCAGCAGGTGCAGCACAATGTTCGTGGTCTTGAATACCGCTGGCGATGCGGGCCATACCCGTGTATCGATCAGGAAACTGGCCAGCGACACCGGACGCCCGGTCGGACCGGCAAATCCCGAAGTGATCCAGGCGATGGCCTGCCAGAGGGATCGGATTGGCCCGTAATCACCCATGGGCGGCAGGTTGCTGTAGTCATCGAACAGGAATGTGCCCGTCAATCCTGGTTGGTATACCAAGTATGCAGCTAACAAAATCGCAACCAATACGACCAAGTGCACAAGTGGATTCTGAGCTGACCTGATGAATTTGAACATTTCTGGACGAATCATAACTTACCAAGTTTAGGAACCATGCGCCATTCACCCAAAGCATGAGCAATCATCGTATATATTTTGGAGGATATGTGATCATCTTCATCCCAGTCCGGTTTATCATCACCTACTTGTTTATTTTCTGATGTTGATTTTCAGCTTGCTGATTTTTTATTCACCAGCGATTCCTCTGCGATGCGGATAGCAGAGTCATAAATACCTTTCCCATTCAACTCTCGCATTCTTTCGATCCCGACCTGGGCATTTTTGAACTCTCCCAGTGCCACCTGCATAGTGACCAAATTGTTCCAATAATTGAAATTGCTCGGCATAATAGCCAGGGCCCGCTGCATTAAACTATAGGCCAGCGGAATATTATGAACAACATTCGCGGCATAGTTGGCATAAAGGGTAACGACAGCCGCATCCTTAGGATAACGCTCCATAGCAAATAACAGAGTATTACCCAGCTGCATACGGTCCTGTTTTGTATATTTGCACACATTATTGTTGCTGCAATTAATTAAGGCATACAAAGCACTCACATCCTCGGCGCTCATCGGCTGGAAATTAATCTTTCTCCGCATGTCAATCCACCACATTGACTCAACCTTAAGATTGTTTTTCGCCGCCATAAAAATCATTGCCTGCTCCGCCTGTAGGCTAGCCCCCGGCAATCGTGACGTTTTCGCCATCTGGGTCATTCCCATATGGAATATAGCACTTTTAGCATCAGGAGACATAATCAGCATATTTCGCGCAAGATCATAATTTGCACGGGGAGATTCGGGATGGGTGGTCGCTTCAAAATAAGCCAACCGATAGGGGTTTCCCCAAATTTGAGATCTTATCGCAGTGAACAAAGCAAATAGAGAAATCATCGAAATAATGCCACTCAAAACTAAGGTACGGAGCACCTTACTGCGCTCGGCAACTGCTGGTTGCCAGGCCGAAGCCAGTCCCAACAATGCAATATATATCCCCCAACTGGGTAGATAATTACGATGTTCGTACACAAGCTCTAGAGGGAGATAAGTTGATACAAGCGCCTGACCACAAAAAAACCACAACACACCCAAGGCGAACAATTGTGCGCGCTTGCGAAGCCTGACGGCCAGACCAAGCAGCAAGGCAATCAAGACCCAGCTAGCTGCCGTTGTCCAGGGGGAAAACCAACCGGTGGAAACTAAAATATCATCGTGGTACAAACTTAGTGCGTTTGGGGTGGGTGCAATCAACCAATGCAAATAATCAACCAACACACGCCCCTCAGTCCATAAACGCTGTGCCAGATCAAATGGGCGCCCTGCATATGCATTACCATTGAGCGCACTTGGAACCGTAAGTAGCAACCCCGCAGCGCCCGGGAGCACCAGAGTCACAATGAACAGGAAAATCAGCTTCGGCTCAAAACCTCCTACACCCCTCCCGCGAAGCACCACCCACTCCAGCAAGAAGGCATACAACGGCAACATCACCCCTGTTTCCTTCGAAAAAGTTGCTAGGAGTGTACCGGCCACCAGCCCCGTCCAAATAAGCGGCCAAGCAAAACCCTTCCCCCCTATAAGACGCATACGACCTTCCCAATAGCACAGCAGGCCACCTAGCACGAAAAGGGCCGACAAACTCTCCATCCTCTGAATTACATATAGTACAGCAGTGAGTTGCATTGGGCTGAAAAGCCAAGCAGCCGTGACCAAAACAGCCAATAACTCCGGCGAAATCAACCAATCACGTTTGGTTGATCGCTGTTTAAAGACAAAGCATATTACCTGACTCGACAAGATGTAGATCAGAACACCATTTACCATATGAATCAGAACATTAATGAACTTTAATGGCCAAGGATCCGATCCGGTATACAAGGCCTGAGTAGCGAAGGTAAGCATCGCTAGCGGCCTATCAGTTGGACCTGAACCACTGGACCATATGGCAGACCAAAAATCTTTACTCAGAGTCCCTTGAGATAATACTGAGTTCGATATTAAGTTACCGTAATCATCAAAAACAAACCCGCCAGACAACCCCGGCCAGTAAACAACCATTAGAATCACAGATAAGAGGAATAAAAAAAATACTGGCCGAACCATAGACCCCCCGATCAACAAAATTTCTTCAACTTCCAACACTCATCTAAAAATCCAACACCTTAAATACGCCTAAGCTGTTTTCATTGATTCATTCAGCACTTTATATTCCATCGCACAGTAGCATAAAAAACCCCGCCGTGTGGCGGGGTTTTTAAACAAACGCACCGTAAATCTAACTGGACATCAGATTAGTTACGGCATGAAGAAGGGAGATATTTGTTCGGAACTGTTGTGCCGTTTACGCCATTAGGACTGCAACGGAACTGAACGCTACCACCATTTGTCGACGCGCTCAAAGTCAAGATATCTTTGTCAATCGCAGCATTTGCACGCTGTGGCGAAGTTTTGCTGAAGGTCACCTGTATCTGACCAGGAGCTGTACCCACATCCAACTGAGAAACGTAGTTGCCTGTAATAGAACCGGCTTTCGCCAATCCTGCCGAAGCATTGCTGGGGGGGAAGCGTCCGGTGTTGTTATAAAACTCAACTACGGCGGTCTTGGCGCCATCCGCCAGCGAGAGGCCTTCAGAAACCTGTGCTCGGATGGTGTAATCCTGGTACGCCGGGATGGCGATCGCCGCCAGAATACCGATGATCGCGATTACGATCATCAATTCAATCAGGGTGAAACCCTTTTGAATTTGCTTGCTCATCTGCTTGATCATGTGATCACTCCTTGTGGATTTGGGTGTCAGGGCGTATTGCCATGCTAGGCTCATAAAGCAAAGCCCATGCCAAAACCTGGTTCCCGCAAAAAAACGGGCTTTGCTGTAAAAAAATTCCGATAAAAATCGATTGGTGACAGCGCTCTCCGCCTCTTGGAACGTCACAACAGCCCCATCACCGGTTAAATACCATCAAAGAAGACAGCCAATCCAAACGAATGACGCGGGCACATTCCAGCTATGGCCAATTTTGTCATATAGCGACAATAAGGCACGGGGTCAGCGTCGTTAATTGTCAATTTTTGACAGAATTGCTCGCACATCAGCGCAATCAATCAGCGCATGCCGCAAACCGGGATACCGAGGCCGCCAATTCAGCGCCCGCTGGATGGCCTGCGCATCGATTCGCTTCGACTCACTCAGAAACTCACCCGCCATGGGGCGTGCTTGTGCCAGAACCTCGGCCAGCGGCAGGCACGGCGGCGGCGGCAGTCCGAAATGCGCCGCGGTCAGCAGGTATAGTTCCGTCATGGGTCGCGGCGCATTGTCCGAAATATTGAAAATTCCCTGCACGGGCGAGCCGGCATGAAGTCGGTCAATCAGGAGGCAGATGATATCGGCGAGATCATCCGCATGAATCCGGTTGGACCAGGGTGACTCATCCAGACAGACGACAGGTTCTCTGGCACGAATTCGCGCGAGCGGGAGCCGGTCGCAGGCATAAATCCCCGTGATCCGCAGTACGGTACAGGGGATTGCTCGTTGCGCGCACCAGGACAGAAACTGATTTTCGGCATCGACCCGTCGACGCCCGCGATCGTGCGCAGGGTTGACTGGCGTTTCCTCCGTGACCCATCCGCCCTGATGGTCGCCATAGACCCCGGTGGTACTGGCGTAGATGACCTGCGCCGGCTCGGCACCTGGCGCCATCGCGCTCAGCCAGCGCGCGACACGGGCATCGACAACTCCGCCTGTCGGTGGTGGGGCGAGGTAGACCCAGACCGAGCCCGGCGGAAGATCCGTCGGCAGATCACGATCGAGATCGAACGACACCCCGCGCCAGGTGGCGTTATGCCCCTGGGGCGCTTCGGGCTGCCGGCGGGCAAATGCGCACACGGCCATACCGGGAAGCTGACGCGCGACCCGGGCCGCGATATCGCCGTAGCCGATCAGCACAAGGGATGAATCGGATGCATGAGACATGATGATTCCCACCTAGAGCCGGGAGATTTCACATGAAGGAGACTGCCGACGCGGCACAGGATGGGAACTCCACCCCGAAACCACCCAGCACAGATAAATCAGGAAGGCGACTTGCCGAAGTGCTCCGCCAGGCGGGCCAGCTTTTCTTCCATCGTCAGTTTGGGCTCACTGGCGGTGGAAGGCATGGGTTTGGCGGATTCGCGGGCGTCGACGTCCGTTGCCCGCTTGGCCGAACGCTCTCCCTTGGTTCGCGCGCGGTCATTCTTGCCACGTGAAGGGCGCCTGCTCTCGGCATCAGCGCCATCTGCCGCCGAAACGGGGCGACGCTTGCCAGGTCGCTTGGCGCCACGCGCCGGACGATCGCCGGTATCAGTCTCCTGCCCTTCCGCCTGTTCGGTCTGCTGCGGCGCCTGAGCCGCACGCTGAGCGGCACGGTGCTGCTGGATGGCAGCAATCTGAGCCTTGGCGTACTCGCGCGCCTTGTCGTCAACTTCGTCAGCCGCATCCCCCGTCAGGGTGATGCGATGCGTGTTGTTGACCATGCCATAGTGGTAGGACAAGCGCGAGGTGTAGAACTTGATGCCGGTACGAATCGCCTGACTGTTCAGACCATCCAGGGCCGGGGGCCGGCTGGAAAGAATCTGCTGCAGGGTACCGATAGCCAGCGGCTTGACCGACCGCGGATCGCTAAAGAACGCCTGTGGCCAGGCCTCGATCAGGCGTGCGATCACGGCTTGGGGGGCAATCCGCTTTTTCTGCGCAGGTGCCTTCTGGGTATCGCCCGTATCGACATCCGACGACGCCGCCCTTGCCTCGGCTTCGGGCACGGTGTCGCCCGAGGTTTCGATCATGGGCGCTTCGGAGTCTGGTGAGCTGGCCTGAACGGCTTCGTCAACGGGCGGGCGGGTGGATTGCTCGGTCATAATCTAACGCTACAGGCCAAAAACACAGAGATCAGACGCGCAGCTTACCGGTTTAACAAGTCGTACACCACATCGGAAACGACCTTGCCCGCAATATTGGCAATCACGACATCGGGCCCCACTCGATAATACCGGTAACCCGGAGGCAACGGTTGCAGGCCGATCACCACCTCGCGGGGCAGCGGCTCGTAGGGGTACGGAGGCGGCCAGTGCGCCCCCCGCTCAAGCTTACGGATCTGGCCTGGCGGCATGCGCCGGTAGTAGTCGTCATCGTCGTGACGGCGATACCAATCATTGATGTACATCTGCTCACGGGACGTGATCCGAAAATGATCATGCCGCCGCTCATCCTCACGACGATCTGCGCGGTATTCATGGCGGTCTTCGCGATCGCGGTAACCCTCGTCCCGGTCATGGTGCCGCTCATAATGGTCGCCCCCGTGCCCACCACCGGCCCAGGGGGGCGGGTCCGCCCAAGCGGCCCCGACGCCCAGGCCCCCCAAGCCACTTCCCAGGCATGCCAAAATCGACACACGCAGCAAACTTGACGGTTTTAGTTTCACGATAACCTCCATGATAGTAACGGCTAGCCCCGCACGAATCGCATGAGCAATGCCACGAACCCGATCACGATCAACAGGATCACAGCCACATTCAACCATTCCGCCTGACTGCCCTTGCGACTTTCGCGCATCATCTGCGCGGCCCGTGGCCACAGGAACACGACCATTGCCAGGATCAGGACGGCGGAAAGTACTTTGATCCAATCCATTGTTTATCGACTCCGAGCAGGGGTTAGCCACCCCATGGCTCGCCCGCGTCAGACGGAGGAATCAGTCCCGGCTGGCGCCCAGCAGATTCAACAGGCTGACGAAGATGTTGAAGATATTGAGGTACAGGTTCACGGTCATCAGCAGATAGTTGTCGACGCCGCCATTGATCATCCGCCCGGTGTCATACAGGATAAAACCGCTCATCAAGAGGATGACGGCCGCGGACAGTGCCATCGAGAGCGCCGGCAGATGGAAGAACAGATTGCCCACCATCGCCAGCAACACGACGATCATGCCGACCATCAGAAATCCACCCATGAAGCTGAAGTCACGACGTGAAATCAGGGCATATGCGGACAACCCCAGGAAAATGGCCCCGGTGCCGCCCAGTGCGGTCAGCACGATCTGATCCCCGCCCTGCAGGTGCAGGTAGTAATTGAGGGTCGGACCGAGGCCGAGCCCCATCAGGCCGGTAATCGCAAACACGGTCACCAGCCCCATCCCGGATTCGGCCGTTCTCGGCAGCACGAACCAGATCAGGCCCATCGCGCCGAACATCGTGATCAGGGAAACCATCGGCGACAGTTGCATCGCCATGGAAACACCAGCCATGACCGCGCTGAACACCAGCGTCATGGAGAGCATCAGGTACGTATTGCGAATGAGCTTGTTGGTCGCCAGAAGCGACTCGCTCCGCTCGATCACCGTTGAGTTATTCAGTGCCATACAACCTTCCTCCAACTGGAAACGTACTGGGAATTCGACAACGAGTATACGACGCCGGTTCCGTCGCAACCACTTTTCCCAAAGGCAGATCCTGTACACGGGTCGACACCGGGCACGCCGGAATCGGCTACCATAGCCGCGCACATCCATTGCGCTCAGCCGAAGGAGAGACTGTCGATGACAGACATGGCCCGACACCCTCGCTCGATTCTGATTACCGGTTGTTCCTCCGGCATCGGACTCGTCACCGCACGGATGCTGAAGGACCGGGGCCACCACGTCGTGGCATCCGTCCGGCAGACCAAGGATCTCGACGCGTGGCCGCATGCAGACATTCCCGTGGTTCAGATCGATCTATCCGACGACACATCGATCGAATCGGGACTGCAGGCCGCGCTGGCGCATACCGAGGGTCGACTGGATGCCCTGTTCAACAACGGCGCCTACGGCCTGCCCGGCGCGGTCGAGGACCTGAGCCGCATCGCGCTGCGGGACCAGTTCGAGACGAATCTCTTCGGCTGGCAGGTCCTCACGAACCGGGTCATCCCGATCATGCGGGCCCAGGGATTCGGCCGGATCATCCAGAACAGCTCGGTGCTCGGCATCGCCGCCCTCTCCTACCGCGGGGCCTATGTCGCCAGCAAGTTCGCCCTGGAAGGACTGAGCGACACCCTGCGACAGGAACTCCGCGGCACGGGAATTGACGTGGCACTGATCGAACCGGGGCCGATCGAATCCCGTTTTCGCGCGAACGCCCTGATCGCCCTCAACCGCTACATCGATCTGGAACATTCCGTTCATGCCGCGAGCTACCAACGACAACTGGCACGACTCAACAAACCCGGCCCCGCCGCGCCCTTCACCCTGCCGCCCGAGGCCGTCGTGAAGCGCGTGATCCACGCCCTGGAGGCGGAACACCCCCGGGCCCGCTATCCGGTCACCTTCCCCACCTATCTGTTTGCCCTGCTTCGACGACTGCTGCCGACCCGCTGGATGGATCGGGTCCTGCTGGCCGCATCCGGCGGCGGCAAGCGGTAGGAGCCGACCCGCGCCATGCTCGGGATGATCGATTTTCAGCACACGAACTGGACGGCCACCTATGTCCTCGTGGAATGGGTGATCCGCCTGTCCGCCCTCATGATCATCCCGCTGCGGCGACCGCCCTCGGCCGCCACGGCCTGGCTGCTTCTGATCTTCTTCCAGCCCATGCTGGGCATGATCTTCTATCTGTTCGTGGGACGGCCCCGGGTCTCCCGCGCCCGCCAGCAGAAGATCGACACCCTGGAGCGCGCACTCGCGCCCAATCTGCAGCATCTGCAACAACAGCAGGCCGCGCACACCCGAACCGTGCTGCCCGAGCGGCTCCAGCCCGTAGCGCAGCTGGCCCGGCACTGGAGTGTTCTGCCGGAATTCGGCGGGAACTCCGTGCAGCTCCTGGAAACGGTACCGGCCTTCAGCGCTCAATTGGTCCGGGACATCGAGGCGGCCCGTCATTCGATCCACCTGCTGTTCTATATCGCCGCGCGCGATTCGGCGACGGAAGCCATTTTTGACGCGCTGGTGTCTGCCGCCCAACGGGGGATTGAAGTCCGGTTGATCATCGATGACTTCGGCAGCCGGGAATTCATGAAACCCCTGCTGGCGCTCGAAGCCCAGGGCCTCCGGGTCGCCCGCGCCTTTCCCCGCAGCAAGCTCCCCCACAAGGCGGCGCGATTCGATCTGCGCAATCACCGCAAGCTGATCGTCGTCGATGGGGTGACCGGCTACGCAGGATCGATGAACCTGATCCGGCCGGACAGCGAGCCGCCGATCGTCTACGAGGACATCATGCTTCGCCTGCAAGGCCCCGTCGTATTGGAGCTGCAGACTGTTTTCGCCGGAGACTGGTACATCGAGCGCAACGTCATGCTCACCGGCGAACAGTATTTCCCCGTCCCCATCGCCGTCGGGCGCGAAGTCTGCATCGGTCTGCCCAGCGGACCGGAGTATCCGGACCCGGTGCAGCAGCATCTCCTGCTCTCCCTGATTCACGTCAGCACGCAATCGATCCGGATCGTGACCCCCTACTTCGTGCCGGACGAACCCACGCTGATCGCCCTGAAAACCGCCGCTCAACGGGGCGTGGAGGTTGAGCTGATCCTCTCGGCACGACTCGATCAATGGTTCGTGCAATGGGCCCAGGAGTCCTACTACACCGAACTGTTGGAAATCGGCGTACTGATCCGCTGCTACCCCACCTGCTTCCTGCACACCAAGTTCGCCCTGTTCGATGACCGGATTTCCCTGATCGGCAGTGCCAATCTGGATGTGCGCTCATCCCTGATCAATGCCGAACTCGGCCTGCTGTTCTACACGCCCGGCACTGCCGAAATGTTGCAGCGACTGCTGGATCGCTACCGGGAGACCGCTGTCCTGCTTGAGGAAGAAACCTGGGCAAGCCGGAGCCGCTTCGCCACGCTTCGCCAGAATATCGCGCGCCTTACCAATCCGCTGCTTTGACGACCAAGGCTCCGACTGCCGATCTCCCCAGAGGGTTTTGGCACTCCTCCGAAATAATGACTAGAATCGAGAGGCACAGGCTGATTCGGGGCGACAGGGAAACGACCTTCCGCACGCTGGTCAAGGCCTTGATCGACGAGCATGGGGAATGGTTCTCAACGCGTCCGATCATCCCGGTGAAACAAACGAGTGGACCCCACGAAGGACGAAACGTTAATCAGGAGTGTGACGAATATGAAAAAGCTTGTAACCATGGGCGTAATCGCCTCAATGACGGTACTGGCCGGCTGTGCGCAGAACCCGTATCAGGGCGAGTACGGCAAAACCGCCACCGGCGCCACCATCGGCGCTGGCGCAGGGGCTTTGCTGGGCAACCTGGTCGCCGGTAAAGGGAACAAGACCGGCGGCACGCTGATCGGCGCCGCTGTCGGCGCGGGCGTCGGCGGCCTGATCGGCAACCAGATGGACAAACAGGCCGCCCAACTGCAGCAGCAGATGGCCAGCTCCGGTGTCCAGGTACAGCGCCAGGGTGACGGCATCCATCTGCAGGCCCCGGAAGCCATTACCTTCAATACCAACAGCGCGACGCTCAAGCCGCAGTTCCTGCCCGTTCTGCAACAATTGGCGCAGAGCATCAACCAATATCCCGGTACCCTGGTGCGCGTCGAGGGCAACACCGATTCACGCGGCTCGGCTGCCTATAACCAGCAGCTCTCCGAGAATCGCGCGCAAAGCGTGGCGAGCTACCTCATCCAATCAGGCGTTTCCCCGAACCGCATCCAGGCCATCGGCTACGGCATGACCCGTCCGATCGCCAGCAACGCGACTGCCGAAGGACGCGCCCAGAATCGTCGGGTCGACATCATGATCGTTCCCGCCCCGGGCCAGTAACGGTTCGTCTTCGGCTGGCGGCGCATGCCGCCGGCAACGCGGCAGCCATTCCGGCTGCCCGCATCACGCCCAACTGTCATCAAGACAGGCATGCCAAACGTTCCGGGATGACCTACACTGGAACCTGTACACAAGTTCACACCAGAAAATGCCCATCGGCTTTTCTGCCGCCCTGGAATACTGCAGGACCATGCCGGAAGACCTGACGCCCCACACGACATCGAATGATTCGGCCCGAATGGCTGCTCTGCAGGAACTCAGCATTCTCGACACGCCACCCGAAGCGATCTATGACCATCTGATCGAACTGCTCTGCGACGTATTCGACGCGCCCATCGGCGTATTCGCCCTGACGGAAGCGGAGCGGCACTGGTTCAAGGCCGTTCGCGGGCTGGATTTCACCTCACTGGCTCGCAATCAGTCTCTCTGCCCGATGGATCCAACGGCAACCCAAGCGACCAGTACGTCGGTTTGCGTCATCGCGGACTGTACGGACGATCCGCGCAATCGTGAAAAAATGTTGGTGCGCGACGAGCATGTCCGGTTCTATGCCGGAGCCCCCCTGCTGGTGGATGACACCGTTGCCGTGGGTACGCTCTGCCTGATGGATCGGAAACCCCGCACCTGGTCGTCCGACGATCAGGCACGGTTTGAACGGTTTGCCGCGCTGGCCCGGGATCTGCTGCAAAGACGTCTGGATCGCCAGCGCCTTGCCCACCGCGAGTCCGAACACGTGCGCAACGGGCTTGAACTGAACACCATTCTGCAAACCGCCGCCATCGGCATCGTCCGCATCGACCCCCGGGGAACGATCGAGGCCGTCAATCCGAGCGTGACCGCCATGTTCGGCTATCAACCCGAAGAGATTCTCGGACAGAACGTATCCCTGCTGATGCCGGAGCCGTGGCGCTCTGCGCACGACGGCTATATCGCCCGGTACCTGAGCACGCAAGATCCAAAGGTGATCGGGGCGGGGCGGAAGGTGAGCGGCCTGCACCGCGACGGCCGGACATTCCCGCTGCAGCTTGCCGTCAGCGAAATCCGAAGCGAAAGCCAGGTCCACTTCGTCGGGTTCCTTACCGACCTCAGTGCCCTGGCCCATGTCGAATCCGAACTGGACAGCGAACGCGCCCTGCTGCGCTCGATCATCGACAGCATCACGACCCCCATGTCCACCGTAGACCTGGACGGTCGGCTCATGCTCGTGAACAAGGCATTTGCGTCCTGCGCGGGCGCTTCGCCGGAGGCCATGCTCGGCCGGCCCGTGGCGGACTATCTCCCCGCCGAGGATGCGGCATTCAACGCCGAATCCAATCGACGGGTCGTCGAGACCGGGCGCAGTCTGTCGTTTCATGCGCCGACCACCATGCACGGCGAGCCGCACATCTTCGAAACGACCAAATCCCCCCTGCGCGATGCCCAGGGCGCGATCGCCGGCGTCGTCACCGTCTCCCAGGACATGACCGAACTGAACCAGCTGACCGAACAACTCAAGCAGGGCGAGCACCTGCGCAGCCTGGGCGAACGATTTGCCCATCTGGGGTTCTGGTCGCTCCGCTTCGGCGAGGAAACGATGGCCGTCAGCCCCGGCTTCGTCCAGCTGATCGGATTGCCGGAAGGAACCCAGCAACTGCCGCACCGCGCGCTGCGCGAACGCATCGACCCGATCTATCACGCGGCAATCGACCAGGAGATCGCCGCCGCCACCCAAGAGCACCGGCCCTTCCGTTTCGATTACGCTCTCATCGATAGCGTGGCGGCTGGCCGCTGGCTGAGAGCGCGGGGCAATATCGAACGCGATGCGAATGGTCGGCCCGTCCGTCTGATCGGCATCACTCAGGACGTGACCGAGGAGGTCAACGCCCGCCATCGCAGTGAACAGCAACGCCAACTGCTGGACGGGCTCAACAATGCCGTGCAGTCGTTCATGGCCAGCGTGGCACGGGCGGATGTCTGGCAACAGATGCTCGATCACCTGCTCATGCTCACCAAGGCCGATTTCGGGTTTCTCGGGGAAGTCATCCATGGCGAGGACCAGAGCCGCTGCCTGAAGATCCACGCGATCACCAATCTCTCGTGGAGCGCCGAATCGGATGCACTCTACGAGCGCGTGCTCGCGGGTGACATGATGTTCTGCAACGAGAACAATCTGATCGGCGCCGTCATGAAAACGGGCTCGGTCGTCGTCACGCATGATGTGATGAACGATCCGCGTCGCGGCGGACTGCCCCCCGGACACCCCGAACTGCGCAACTATCTGGCGATCCCGCTGTATCAGGGCACCGAACTCGTCGGCGTGGTCGCCATTGCGAACCGGGCAGAGGGTGTCAGCGAGGCCCTGGCCGAGTTTCTGGCGCCGTTCACCAGTACCTACGCGATCATGATTGCCAACTTTCGCCAGCACCTCGAACAGCAGGCGTTCCGTGCGGCGCTGATCGCCAGCAAGGAACAGGCGGAACAGGCCAACCGGGGCAAATCCGAGTTCCTGTCCAGCATGTCCCACGAATTGCGCACGCCGCTGAATGCCATCCTCGGCTTCGCCCAGTTGATGGCCGCCAGTCGCAAGGAACCGCTCAGCGAGAAGCAGCAGGGGTTCATCAACCACATTCTCAAGGCCGGGCAGCACTTGCTGCATCTGGTCAACGACGTACTCAACCTGGCCAAGATCGAGGCGGGCGAATTAAGCCTGTCCCTGGAGCCGATCGCCCTGGACCAGCTCGTGTCGGACCCGCTGCTGATGATTGCGGACATGGCCAAGGAAGCGGACATCACGCTGCACAACCACGTCGCCGAACAAAAAACCCTGTCGGAGACCGACATCGTCTGCGTCGACCTGACCCGGGCCAGACAGGTGCTGATGAACCTGATCAGCAACGCCATCAAGTACAACCGCCCCGGCGGTTCGGTCACGCTCCGCGCACTACCCCTGCAACTCAAGGATGACCGTCGCCCCATGCTGGGCCTCGCCATCGAGGACACGGGCATCGGCATCCCCCAGAGCAAACAGCATCGTCTGTTCCGCCCCTTCGAGCGCCTGGGCCAGGAAACCAGCTCGATCGAGGGGACCGGCATCGGCTTGATGATCACCAAGCAGATCGTGGAGCAAATGGGCGGTCTGATCGAGGTCGACAGCGAGGAAGGGGTCGGTTCGACCTTCTCGATCTTTCTGCCCGCCATGGTGCCGGGGCATGCCACCGGCTGCCACGGCGATGCGTCTGCGGAAACGCCCGAAGAAGATCTGGTTCCGGCGTCCGTTCCCGCAGCGCCCCAGTCGCCCTTCCTGTTGTTGTACGTCGAAGACAACCCGGCCAACGCGGCCCTGATGCGCGACATCATCGACGATCGGGAAGACACCGAGCTGCGTCTGGCAAGTACCGGCGAGCAGGGGCTCGAACTCGCCCTCAGCCTGCAGCCGGATTTGATCCTCATGGACATCAACCTGCCCGGCATCTCCGGTCAGCAGGCGGCCGCCCGGCTCAAGAAATGGAGCGACACCAGCCATATCCCGATCGTCGCTCTCTCGGCCGATGCCACGGCGCCGATCATGCGCGCCGCCGAGGACTCCGGACTGTTTGCGCAGTATCTGACCAAACCCTTGAATCTGGTCGAGCTCAACACGCTGCTCGACCAGCATATCGCCCGAAAACAGCGCGGAACGTCATCCTCATGAGCGCGCCACAAACCGACATGCACGACATGGATCTGGACAATGCCCGGCTCCTGGTGGTCGACGACAACCCCGTAAACCTCGAGGTACTCGCGGAGCTGCTCGACATGGCGGGCTACACCCAGGTGGTTCTGGAAACCAGCCCCGTGCGCGCCATCGAACGGTGGCGGAACGAGCCGTTCGACTTCCTCTTGCTCGATATCCGCATGCCGGAAATGAGCGGTCACGAGGTCATGGCCGAGCTGAAGCGCGACTTGGGACCGGACGAATACCTGCCCTGTATCGTCCTGACCGCGCAGACCGACATCGAGACCCAGCAATCGGCCCTCGAAGCCGGCGCCGTCGACTTCATCACGAAGCCGTTCAACTTCGACGAACTGCTGAAACGACTCAAGAACGCGCTCACCAACCGTTTCATCCACAAGCGTCAGAAACAGCGGCTCAACGAATTCGGTCAACGCATCGACGCCCAGCAACGTGCCCTGGCCGAGAAGGAGCATGACCTTACCTATCTCGCCGAGCGCGATTCGGTCACGGGATTGTTCAACCGCCGGGCGCTCAAGGGGCGGCTGCAGAACATGCTGAACGACCGCCCGCCTGCCGTGACCTGCCTGCTGATCGAGATCACCGACTCGGACCAGCTCCTGCTGATCGAGGGCGTCGAGTCCGTGGACGTATTCCTGCGCACCGTGGCCAGCCGACTGAAATACGTGCTCGACGACCATCTTGGCCTCTGTGGCGTCTGGGGCGGACAAACCTTTCTCTGCCTGCTCCCCTTCGGCCAGACAACCGCCGAACCGATCCTCCACCGAATGATGAGTGCCGTGTTCGCCCCTGTCGAGCAGGTCGACTTCGACGTATCGCTGCACGGTCGGGGCGGTTACGCTGAAATCGACCCCCAGGACGACGACGGCACGTTCGCGCCGGGCGCGGCGGACGAAGCCATCCGTCGTGCCGGGTTTGCCCTCGCCAGCCTGCCGAAGAACAGCAACGAAATCTGCCAGTTCAGTCCGGCCATGGCCGAGGTCGCCTTCCGCCGCCACCAGCTCGAACGCGATCTGCGCAGCGCGATGACCCAACCGGATCAGTTCCACCTGATGTACCAGCCCAAGATCGATCTGGTCACGGAAACCATCATCGGTTGCGAGGCCCTGATGCGCTGGCAGCACCCGATACACGGCCTGATCCCGCCGATGGAGTTCATCCCGCTGGCCGAGGAAAAAGGGCAGATCGTCGACCTGGGGCTCCTCGTCATCGAACAGGCGCTGACCTTCATCCGCCGGATGAATGACACGCTGGGTCGCCCCATCCCGATCGCCGTCAACGTATCGGGCTACCAGTTCGAACTGATGCGTGCCAAGAAGATGAGCCTGGTCACCGAGATCCAGCGGATGCTGACGGAGCACGCCATTGATCCCGAGTGGCTGGAAGTGGAAATCACCGAAACGGCGCTCATGAGCCATTTCGACCTGGTCGTCGAGCAGTTGTCGCAATTGCGGGGCATCGGCATCAAGGTTGCCCTGGACGACTTCGGCACCGGCTACTCGTCGTTTTCCTATCTGCAGAAGCTACCCATCTCGACCCTCAAGATCGACCGCTCCTTCGTGGACAAGGCATCGGACGATCGCCGCCAGACCGCCCTGCTCCACTCGATCATCACCCTGGCCGAGGCGCTGGACCTGACCACCGTTGCCGAAGGTGTCGAGACCCTGGCCGACATCGATCTGCTCAAAAATCTGCGCTGCCCCCTGGCACAGGGGTATTATTACAGCCGGCCGGTGAGCGACACGGCCATGCTGGATCTGTTGAAGACCCCGGGCAAACTCAGTCCCGCCCACGAACGTCGCTGACAACCCGACGGATCCACGGCGACACGCGCCGCTACGACCCTGCGCGAATCCATCACGAATCAACTGACCGAACATCATGTCTCAAAATTCGAACAATGCCCGCCAGAATGCCCTCGACTACCATGAGCACCCCATTCCCGGCAAAACCGCCACAGCCCTGACCAAACCCACCGCCACGGCGCATGATCTGGCACTGGCGTACTCCCCGGGCGTCGCCGAGCCGGTACGCGCCATCGCGGCCGATCCGGCCGACGCCTACCGCTATACCAACAAGGGCAATCTGGTCGGCGTCATTTCCGATGGCTCGGCCATTCTCGGCCTCGGCAACCTCGGCGCGCTGGCCAGCAAACCGGTCATGGAAGGAAAGGCACTGCTCTTCAAGAAATTTGCCAACATCGACGCCGTGGATCTGGAAATCGGGACCCAGGACCCGGCCGAATTCATCGAGACGGTTCGGCGACTCGGCCCCAGCTTCGGCGGCATCAATCTCGAGGACATCAGCGCCCCGCGCTGTTTCGAGATCGAACGCGCCCTGATCGAATCCATGGACATTCCGGTCTTCCACGACGATCAGCACGGCACGGCCATCATCATCGCCGCGGCGCTCACCAATGCCCTGCGCCTGCAGGGCAAGTCCCTCGACGACATCCGTCTGGTGCTGGTCGGTGCCGGCGCTGCCGGAACGGCCACCCTGAACCTGCTCTCGGACATGGGCCTGAATCGTGCGCGATTGCGCGTGGTGGACCGTGTCGGCGTCCTGCACACCGAACTGGACGACCTGCCGTCGCATCATGCCGACGTGGCCGCCGAGACGGACGACCGCACGCTGGAAGACGCACTGAAGGGTGCCGACGTCTTCATCGGACTCTCCGCGCCGAACCTGTTGACGCCGGACATGCTCATGAGCATGAACGAACGCCCCATCGTCTTCGCCCTCGCCAATCCGGACCCGGAAATCCGGCCCGAACTGGCCCATTCCGTACGCGACGACCTGATCATGGCGACGGGCCGCAGCGACTATCCGAACCAGGTGAACAACGTCCTCGCCTTCCCGTTCATTTTCCGGGGCACCCTCGACTGCCGCGCATCGCGGATCACCCCGGCCATGAAGATCGCCTGCGTCGAGGCCCTGGCGGCCCTCGCCCGCGAACCGGTACCCGCCTCCGTGCTGTCCGCCTACGGCGCCGCCGACCTGAGCTTCGGCCCCGAATACATCCTGCCCAAGCCTTTCGACCCGCGTCTGATCGAGCGGCTGCCCCCGGCGGTGGCCGCCGCCGCCGCCGCGGACGGCGTGGCGCGGATGCCCTATCGCCCCTACCCGAACGCGACCGGCGCATGAGCGACACCCCTGCCAGCGACCGGGTGAGCCGCGCCTGGCTGATCGATTCCCACGCCCAGATCTGGCGCGCCTGGCATGGTGCCGACAAGGCGATGGTGGATGCCGAGAACCGGCCGGTCGGCGCCGTTCAGGGCTTCGCCGACAGCCTGCTCAACCTGCTCGAATCCGTCTTCGGCACCCATCTGGCCTCACCCGTCGCGATCCACCCGGAACAGGGGCCGATCGTGGCCTGCGCCTTCGATGCGCCCTGCGGACGCGGGTTTCGTCAGTCGATCTACCCGGACTACAAGGCACACCGGCCACCCGCTCCCGAAGATCTCAAGGCCCAGCTGCCGCGCTGCCGCCAGCTGGCCGAGGCCGCCGGCCTCATGGCCATCGATTTCCCCGGCTACGAGGCCGATGACGTGATCGGCACCCTCGCCACGCGCCTGCGCGGCCGGGCTCGGGCGATCACCATCATCACCGGCGACAAGGATCTGGCCCAGCTGCTGGGGCCGGACGACCGCTGGTTCAACCCCATGCGCCAGATCGTGCTGGCCTACGGCGACGTGGAGCGGCGTTACGGCGTCAAGCCGACGCAGATCGCCGACTGGCTCGCCCTGACCGGCGACACGGCGGACAACATTCCCGGCGTGCCGGGTATCGGGCCACGCATTGCGGGCAACCTCCTGAAGAAACACGGGACCATCGATGGCATCTACGCCAATCTCGCGGCCGTGTACGGCATGAAGTTCCGCGGTGCGCCCCGCGCCCAGAAACTGCTGGCCGAACACGAGCCGCTGGTGCGATTGAGCCGGAAACTGACCGGCATCGTCTGCGATCTGCCGCTGGAACAGCTGCCCGCGCCCTGGATGGGCATTCGCCCGGACCTGCCCGATCTGCTGCGTGCGGCGGGTGTGGACGAAGGGCGTATCGCCCGTTGGACGCGCTTGCCCCGCGCGCCGTCGCCCCCCGACGGCGAACCCCTCACGGCCGACCTTTCGGCGATGACGACTGGGATGCCTCACCGCCACGAGTTGGCCCCCGTATCACGCTAGGTCGCACGCTATGACCCGGCTGATCGCCTTCAACAAGCCGTTCGACGTCCTCTCGCAGTTCACTCCGGAACCGGGATGCGCCGCCGGCACCCTCGCGGACTTCATCGATCTGCCGGGCGTCTATACTGCCGGCCGGCTGGATCGTGACAGCGAGGGCCTGCTGCTCCTGACGGACGACGGACGCCTGCAGGCCCGACTCAGCCACCCCGATCACAAGCAGGCCAAAACCTACCTGGCCCAGGTGGAGGGCGAGATCGACGACGAAGCCCTCGCCAAACTCCGATCCGGCGTACAGCTCAAGGACGGCCTGACCCGGCCGGCCGAAGCGCACCGCGTCCCGGAACCGGACTGGCTCTGGCCCCGCCAGCCCCCGGTCCGGTTTCGCAAGGCGATCCCCACGAGTTGGCTGGAACTCACCATCACCGAGGGGCGCAACCGTCAGGTCCGCCGCATGACGGCGGCGGTCGGTCTGCCGACCCTGCGCCTGATCCGCACGACGATCGGTCCCTATCACCTGGACGACCTCCCGCCGGGACAATGGCGGGAGCTCGCCCCCCTCCCCCGCTGATCGCCCGACCACCGAAAACCCTCAGCTGTGCGATGGCTCGATCACCACGGTACAGGTCATGCCGGCAGCGAGATGAATCCCCTCCGGCACGGCATCGAGGCGGATACGCACCGGAATCCGGCTGGCCAGACGCACCCAGTTGAAGACGGGATTGACGTTGGCCGTGAGATCGGCGGCAACCGGGTTGTCCCGGTCGGTAATGGCCCGGGCGATACTTTCCACCCGCCCCGATAGTGCCTGGGCATGCCCAAGCAGCGTCACCTGCGCCCGATCCCCCACGGCGACGTGGCGCAGACGCGTCTCCTCGAAGTAGCCGTACACCCAGTAGGAATGGGCGTCGACCACGGCCATCTTCGATGCGCCCACCTCGGCATAATCCCCCGGCCTCAGCAGCAGATTGGTGACGTAACCATCCACCGGCGCATGGACCGTCGTACGCGCCAGATTCAGTTCGGCCAGCGCCAATGCGCTTTTCGCCTGAGCATACCGAACTTGTGTCGCCGCCTCGTCTGAATCATGAATAATTTTTCAATTCAGTTGGTTACAAAATATGTTCAAGTCAACGAACCATTGCTTCCTCCGCTTTTTACTGTCTGGATTTACTACATATCTGACTAACTAAGCACTCATGCATTTATTTAAATGTATACATAAGTTAAATCTATTATTCATGTTCATGACACTTGTCATTCACACAGCCGCACTACGATTCGCGCTCTACACGAGCCAAGACTTTATATACAGATAATTTTTATTCACCCCCACTGGGAGCCTACTCATGAAAAAGAATGTAATCGCGCTGGCCGTTGCCGGCGCCCTGGCCGTCGGCCTGTATGGCTGCAACAGCAGCAACGATCCGGCCCCGAGCGCCGCAGCGCCCGCCGCCACGCCGGCCACGGCCGTTTCCGTCGAATTCTCCTCGACGCCGGTCGCCGCGACCGATGTCCAGATGCTGGATAACTACACCGCGTCCGTTGCCACGGTCACGTTCTCGGATGGCAGCAAGAAGGATTTCCCGCTGACCTATGAAACCCTGTTCAAGAACACCGACATGATTGCCGACGTCAATGGCACGAAATACGCCGCCGGTCAGCTTTACGACGTCAACATGAAGCCCATTCTCGACCCCAACAAGGACCCGGTCATCGCCGAAACGCCCGATGCCAACAGCCTGCTGAACGTGGGCGGCAAGCTGTACCTCGTCAACCACTGGGAATACGACGACATCCTGGCCGACGGTCAGACTGCCTACAAAGCGCCCAACTGGTACACCCGCATGCCGATGGAAATGAGTGTTTCCGCCCTCAGCCAGGCCGCCGACGGCAAGCTGACGGTCACCAGCCAGAAGCCGGTGGATTTCGCGACGATCCAGGGCGGCTGGATCTTCTGCGCGGGCGGTCCGACACCCTGGAACACCCATCTGGGCGGCGAGGAAGACTACGACCTGTACTACGTACCGGGCGAAAACAAGTACAGCGCCACCCAGGCAGGGTTGAAGGCACTGACCGACGTGTACTTCAACGGTATGCAGACCGCCAACCCCTACCAGTACGGCTTCCCGGTTGAAGTCGCCGTGCAAAAGGACGGCACCCGCACCGTCATCAAGCACTATGAGATGGGTCGCGGCACCTGGGAACTGGCTCGCTTCACCGCCGATGGCCGCACGGCCTTCTACGGCGACGACGGTTCCTATTCCGGCCTGTTCATGTTCGTCGGTGACAAGGCGAACGATCCGAAATCCGGCGGCACGATTTATGCCGCCAAGTGGAACCAGACCTCGGCCGACGGCAGCGATGGCGGCACCGCCAACATCACCTGGATCAAGCTCGGTCACGGCACCTACACCGAGATCAAGGCCCTGGTGGACAGCGGCATCACGATCGGCGACATTTTCGACACCGCTCTGACCGCCGTCGCCGGTTACGTGCCCACCCGTGCCGGTTCCTCGCAGACCATCTGGCTGAAGCTGAAGCCGGGCATGGAGCAGGCCGCCGCTTTCCTGGAAACCCGTCGTTATGCCGCCTACCTGGGCGCCACCACGGAATTCACCAAGGGTGAGGGCGTGACCTTCAACGAGAAAGACAAAAAGATGTACTACGCAGTCAGTTACATCAAAGGTTCGATGTTGGCGAACGACGGCGGCCCGGTGGACGACATCCGCCTGAAGGGCAACAACGCCGGCGCCACCTACACCTTCGACATGGAAGCCAACCAGAAGGACAGCAAGGGCGCGTCGATCGCTTCCGATTACGTCCCGGTACGGGCCTACGTCGAACCGATGCTGCTCGGCAAGCCGATCGCCGCCGATGCGAACGGCAACAAGGCGGACCTCGACACCGTCGCCAACACCGACAACCTGTTCTTCTCCGAGAAGATGCGCACCCTGTTCATCGGCGAAGACTCCGGCAACCACGTGAACAACTACCTCTGGGCGTACAACGTGGATACCAAGAAACTGAGCCGCATCCTGAGTCTGGCAGCCGGTGCCGAATCCACCGGTCTGCAGGTGGTCGACGACATGAACGGCTTTGCCTACATCATGAGCAACAACCAGCACCAGGGCGACTGGATCTCCTCGCAGAACCCGGCGCTGACCACGGCACTGGAAGCCAAGGCAGTCGAGCTGTACGGCAAGAACAGCTATGGCGTGGCCAACTATCGCCTGACCGCCCACGTGGGTTACCTCCGCGGCCTGCCGCCGATCAAGTAATCCCGAAATTCGAGCGGGGCGGCAACGCCCCGCATCTTCAGGGCCGGTCACGGCCTCTTTTTCCCAACCAATCTTGTCGAAAGCAACCGGAGCAACCGGTTTTTTCCGTCAGGAACCAAATCGAACTCATAGCATGAACCGTTTCTCACCCATGAACGTCCTTCGAGGAATCCGCCCGCTGGTCGCGGCAGCGCTCTGGCTGCCGATTGCCCTCAGCGCGTCCGCCACAAACCCGGCCGAGCCGTCGGCAGAGAAACGGGCAGAAACGGGCACGCCCCGCCCCATCCCCCTGCGCGGCGAATTCATCAGTCGGGACACCTTCGCCAACCCGCACGCCCATATCCCGGCCCAGTGCTACATCGAGACCGGCCATGGCACCCAGAGCGCCTGCCTGTTCTGCCACACCAACGGCGTGGCCGCGCTGAAACTCGGCAACAACAACCCCCAGGCCGGCGCCAACCCGAACATCGGCAACCTACAGGCCGACTATGCCTTCGGCGTCGTCGACTATCCGTTCGTCGTGAATTCCAGCATCAATCCCTGGATCAACACCCTCAAACCCGAAGTGCTGCGGACTGCCGTATCTGCGCTGGGCGAACATCCGGACGACTGGGACATGCAATCCTACATCCGTCAGGACAACTGGCAGGCCGCCTTCGCCCAACGGCCCGGTTCGGTCAAGGACTGGGATCCGAAAGTCGCCTCGCCCTTCCGGCTGTTTCCCGGCCTGAACCCGGCGGATCTGCCTGCCGATGACGACGGCTTCGTGCGCACGACGCGGCCGGCCGACGGTTTTTTCAAGGATGCCCGTGGCCATATCACCGGCTGGCGCGCGATCAACTTCATGCCCTACGGGATCTTCACCCCCCTGGCCGGGAGCGTATCGGGCATCTATATCCGCCTGCCCGCCCAGTACATGATGGACGAAGAGAATCGGTTCGATATCGCGGTCTACAAGGCCAATCTCGACCGGGTCGAACGCAATATCCAGGATCGCCTTGCCGCCGGAGAAACCCACTACGTCGGCGCGGCCAAGACCGTCGCCATCGTCCGCGGGCAGTATCCGCTGGGCACCGAATTCGCCCATCCGTTGCACTACGTCGACGTGCGCGCCGACGGCCACGACCCCGCCGTCAGCCGCTTTCCGGGCAGCCGCGCGCAACGGGTCAAGGAAATCCGCTGGATGATCAAATCCCGCGTCTGGTATCCCGAGGAGTTCGGCCAGGGCCTGAAGGAGGAAACCGCCCCCGTCTACGCCAACCGCAAGGAAGGCTGGATCGAGAATGGGACCGGCTGGATGCTCGGCGGCTGGATCGAGGATGCCTCCGGCGCCCTGCGCCCTCAACGGCCCGACGAACTCGTGCAGTGCGTCGGTTGCCACTCCGGCAACGTCCGCCAGTCGGATATCGGTCAGTACCCCGTGTTCACCTCAGGTACCGGCAACACCATCGACAGCACCTGGAGCCTGCCGCGCAAGCTGCCCGGCGCCGCCGGCTGGCAGGAAATGAACTATCTGGGTTACCAGGCCAACCCGAAGGCGACGGCGGACGGCACACCGGGTCATCTCACCACGCCCGAACCCGTCAATCGCGGCTTCAATCAGGGCGAGTTCCGGGTGTTTCTCGATCATGTCGTCGGCGCCTCGCTGTATGGCGACATGCCGGAAACCATTGAACGGTATCTGGCCGCCGAAATCACGCAGGCCCATGGCTACAGCGCCGTCTGGCCGGATCTGACGACCCTGGTCGACCGCCTGACCGGCCCGACGCACACTCAAGCCGACAAGGGCCGGGTTACAGATCAGGCCAGCCCCCCGGAAACCGCATCGGACATCCCGGGCACCATCGAGCGGGCACAGCGACAGCGTCTCGATCTGATCCGAGAATTCACCGCCCGGGGCGCCTATCTCGACGCGCAGGGCTGCATCCGCCCCGAACTGTTCCTGCCCACCGAAACGCAGGCACTGGCCGCCGCACGACGGTATCGCGAAGTTGTCGTCACCCAGCGCTACGTGTACGGCAAGGACGTGTTCCCCGAAACACCGCTCGCCCTGCGCTACTTCCGCGACCCGAAGGAAGGCTTCCCGCATCAGGACGGCCGCCCCTACCATCCGGGCGACATCATCACCGACCGGCCGATCAACACGAAGCCTGGCGACTTCAGCTACGGCATGGGCATTACCCCGACCCTGATCGACACGGACAAACCCTTCGCCCAGGGCGGCGACTTCGTCGGGGACTACGTTCCGCTGCTGAAGCCCTGAGGCAGCCCTGGCTTCGGTTCCGTCCGAGCAGAAGTCCCGTCGCCCCGCCGTGTAAGGCCTGTGTCATGGTCGACGCATAATCTGCACGATTTCAGCCCGAGTGCGCGCCCCAAGTGACCGCGCGCGATCCAGCCTTGGCGGAGTCACAATCCATGCCCGAGACCAGCAGTTCGACCGCGGCAACACCGTCCCTTGCCCAGGCCTATACCTGGGCATTCGGTCTGGTTCGACGGCATTACCGCCATGCGATTGCCCATTTCTGGTTGACCAGCGGACTCCTGCTACTGTCCGTGCTCCTCAATGTGCTGTGGCCCTATCTGCTGCGCGACCTCACCAATCTCGTGGCGGGCGGCGCCAAAGCGGACTCGGTAACGAAGGCCATCCTGCCCACAGCCTTCGCCTTTGCTGGCGTCTGGCTGGCTTCCAACCTCATGAGCCACCTGCGCAACCTCGCTGCCAGCCTCATCCTCGCCCGGATGGAAGCCGCCTTTCACGAGGCGCTGTATCTTCGACTCCTGCACCTCGACTATTCGGTCTTTCTCCGCGAAGACCGAGACGTGCTTGTCGGCGACATCCAGGGGTGCAAATCCGCCTTCGGCCAACTGACCCACACCCTGTTCTGGGTGATGATTCCACAATTCGTCGAATTGGGATTCGTGTTCCTCATCCTGTCGTCCACGGTGGGTATCGGCTTCGCCTCGGCCTATGCGCTCGCCATGCTGGCGCTGTTCGCCGTCACCGCCAAGTTGGCCCCCTATACGGACCACGGCATCGAAAGGCTGTTCGAAAGCAACAACCGCCTCGTTGCGCAGACGGTCGAAAAGCTCGCGGCCGTGCTCGATATCAAGCTCAACCATGCCTATGCCCAGGAAGCCGACATCGTCAAACACCGCCTGGGCGATTACCTGCAGCGCGTGACGCAGACCAATCTGGTACTCGGCGGGATCAGTGCCCTGTCCGTACTGGCCATGGGATTGATTCTCCTCGCGGGCACCATCTATCTCGCCAGTGGCGCCGAGCACGGCGGCATTACCGCCGGTGACTTCGCCATGGTCACGGGCTATACGATTCAGCTCATCCTGCCCTTTCTGGTCCTGACGTCGTCGCTGGCCAGCCTGCGCCGCCATCGCATCGCACTCAAGCGGGGTCATCGCTACTTCTCGCTCCCGCAGGAATCCACCGGGCAAGTCGGCATCCCCGACCGCCACGAAGCGGGCAGCCCGACCGAAGACGGCATCGATGTGCCCACATCCGACGGATTCAATCTGGAGGCGGTGACGATCCAGGCCGGAACGGCGCATCGAATCGGCCCGATCACGCTGCATCTGCCCGAGGGGCGGGTCTACGCCATCACCGGCCCGACGGGCGCCGGCAAGACGCATCTCCTGCTGGCGCTCGCCGGGCTTTACCCGCCGACATCCGGTGCACTGACATTTCGCGGAAACCCACTGGCGACATTAAACACCGAAGCGTTACGCCGAACCCTCGCGGTGGTGCCGCAATTTCCCGCGATCATCAACGGCACGGTACGGGACAATCTCTGCTACGGACTGGAAACCCCGGTGAACGACGCAGCATTGGCAGCCCTATTGGTACGCCTTCGCTTGCAATCGCTCGGCGACAACAATGCACAGGGGAGCAAGCCCGGGGACATGAAGACCGTACTGGATCTGCCCATCGGCGAAGCGGCCAATCGCCTGTCGGGGGGTGAACGTCAGCGCATCGGCATCGCTCGGGCGCTGTTGCGCCGCCCGGAGGTCATCCTGCTCGACGAACCCTCCTCCGGACTGGACGAGTGGACCGAGGCGGTCGTGATGAGCGAAATCGTCCGGCTTGTACGGACGGTCGTGATCGTGACGCACCGCGATGCGATCGTTCGGCGCACGGATGTCGACATTCGCCTGACAGCCGACGGGATCCACGTGCATCCCGTCCCTGGGGCCACCGGAGCACGCGACAGGATGGGCCACGACAACCCGCGCCACGAACCGGATGGGGACTACCCCGTCGAATCCGCCACCATTTGAGGGTACGATGCCGACATCCACCCCATGAATCATCGCCAGACACGGAGGTCTCGATCGTCATGTCCTCGCCAGCCAGCCGACTCGTTCATCGTTTTGCCCATCCGAATGCCTTCTGGACAAATCTCCTATGGACGGCTTTGCTGAGTGTCGGGCTCTTCCTGGCCGCGGCACTGATTTTCTACCTGCATGCCCACCCCGTCGGCCGAACGGACCACGCCGACGACACCTACCGGACCATCCAGTTTTACATTGCCATCGTGGGCGTACCGCTCGTCGCGCTGCTGCTCGTCCCCGGTTTGATGACGCTGAAACGCCAATCCGTCGTCATCGACGACATCGGCATCCGTTTCGACAACGGCGGCTGGCTCGGCGGCATGTTTGGAACATCCTGGGCGCTCCGTTGGCCCGAAATCGACCATGCCGACTGGCAGTTCAACAGCCGACAACCCCGGGCCTCCCGTCTTGCCTTGAAAGCCGGGCGCGACACGCGGACGCTGGCACCCTGGATGTGGACCGCCCCGAACCGGCCGATCCCGACCACGCCCGGTTCTTTCGGGGGAACCACTCGCGCAAAGTTTCTCCCGATTCTCGAACAGACACCCATCGTCCAAGGCATCGTGGCGCATCGCCCCGATCTCGGCCTCGGCGGTGATGGCGAGGTTCAACGCCAAGTCCACCGCTCTGGTCTGATCGGGGCGACGCCCCTCACCGGTCTGATCGCCGCGACGATGGTCTTCGGGGTGGGGTACTTCATCCTCGAAATCTACTTCACCCTGTCCGATTTCTACGTGA
The DNA here is from genome assembly GCF_001663815.1 of Halothiobacillus diazotrophicus. Lineage (NCBI taxonomy): Bacteria > Pseudomonadati > Pseudomonadota > Gammaproteobacteria > Chromatiales > Halothiobacillaceae > Halothiobacillus > Halothiobacillus diazotrophicus. Next base: position 2,296,979 of record NZ_CP016027.1, on the reverse strand, counting down.
ACGGCCCGCCCTGGGGGCTGCTGGCCGGCGTAGCCGTCGCTGCGGGCGCCCTCATGCTGCCGGTGCTCAAGCGCGCCGAACCCGAACGCCGCGACAGTCCGGTCTATGCCTTCCTCTTCGCGCTGGCGATCGGCTTTATTGCCTACCCGTTCTCGATCCGTCTCAATCAATGGACCGCACCGAATCCGCCGGTTTCCGTGCCCTATCAACTGGGTGGCGATTATCTCTGGCATCCCAAGAACGATACGACGCTGCCCGCCCTGTCGATCTATCTGAGAACCAGCCGCTGGTGGCGCCAGTTCGGCCCCGGCGATACCTATCATTTCACCGTCCAGCGCGGCGGCCTCGGCGACTGGCTGATCGACATGCACCCCGTTTATGAAGCCCAGCAGAACTTCTACCATTGCCACGGGGCGCTGGAATGCATGCGCGGGGGCCACTGACACCATGGCCCAGTTCGCAGGCCATCACTCAACGCGGCGCCACCAGACAAGGGAATGACCGATCGATGCTTGAACCGACCGATCTCGAACAATTCAATCAGCACCTGCAATCGGATGGCGCCGTTCTCGTCCTGTTCGGCGGAGCACACTGCGGGGTATGTCAGGTCATCAAACCCAAGCTGGAATCCCTGATCAGCGGGCAATTCCCCGACATCACCCTGCTCTATGTCGATTGCGAACGGCAACCCGGTATCTGCGGGCAGTCCGTCGTCTTCAGCCTGCCGACCGTCAAACTCTTTCTGGATGGGCAATTGAGCCTGGAAAAAAGCCGATCCTTCAGCCTGATGGAACTGGAACGGGAGTTGGGCCGCCTGATCGAACTCTGGCGCCCTTAAAAGAACGGGATATAGGCGTAACCGCGCAGCTGCAAATCGATGATCCGCGAATAGGCATCATGCACGACCGTGACGCCCGGCAGGAGATCGCTAGGCTTCCAGCCGTGCCCCTTCAGCGTTTCGTAGCACGCTTCGATATGCGCGCCCTTGGCCAGCAGTCCCTTGATCACGTGCTTGTTGGGATTCCCCAGCAACGTGTCCTTGTATTTCCGGTAGGCCGCATCATTCAGTAGCCAATACCCGGCCGCCCCATGCACCACGAGATGCATATCCACATTCTTGGGATCGATGCCCATCGCTTCGTAGCTTTCGTACAGACCCCGCGCGTAGAACAGCGGTTTACCGACGCCGGCTTCCCACTCATCCTTCTTGATGCCGTACACGACGCGAATGTCGTGCGTGCGCTCGATCCCGATCACATGATCCCAACTGAAGCCGGGTGCCAGCGGACTACGCATCCCGGCCGAAGCCAACGAAGCGGTTCCCGCCAACAGGATTATTGCAAGAAACAGACAGCCGAACACTCGCTGCCCAATGCGCTCAAATACCATAAGGACGCCTCCTGATCTTGTAACGAAGCAAAATCAATCAGTCACTTAACAAGCGTAGACAAGGGAAACGACACCCACAAATACAGTGTCTGGTGGAGGGTTACTGGCCTGGATAGACCCCGCAGGGCGAAGGGAGTGGGAGGCCCAGCAGGGCTAAGGCGAAAACGCGAAGCACCGCTTCGCGTCGCCGAAGCGACAAACCCGCCGATCAGGGCGGGTGTGGCTGGAATAGTCCGCTGAGGTTCAGCGCGACCGGAGGGAGTGGTGGGCCCAGCAGGGCGTAGGCGAAAACGCGAAGCATCGCTTCGCACCGCCGAAGCGACAAACCCGCCGATCAAGGCGGGTTTGGCTGGAATAGTCCGCTGAGGTTCAGCGCGACCGGAGGGAGTGGTGGGCCCAGCAGGACTTGAACCTGCGACCAATCGATTATGAGTCGACTGCTCTAACCAACTGAGCTATAGGCCCGAAAGAGGGCTCGGCAGCGGTTGCCGCCGAGCTTGCCCGCGGGCATTTTAATCGACATGCATCTCGATGAAACTGCGCAGCCGCTCGGAACGCGAGGGATGCCGCAGTTTGCGCAGGGCCTTGGCTTCGATCTGACGGATGCGCTCGCGCGTCACGTCGAACTGCTTGCCGACTTCCTCGAGGGTGTGATCGGTGTTCATGCCGATCCCGAAGCGCATCATCAGCACCTTGGCTTCCCGTGGCGTCAGGGAGGCGAGGATTTCCCGCACGATCTCGGAGAGACTGGCGTTGGTCGCCGAGTCCATCGGCGAAATCGCGCCCTGGTCTTCGATGAAATCACCCAGGCTGGAATCGTCGTCCTCGCCGATCGGGGTCTCCATCGAAATCGGTTCCTTGGCGATCTTCAGCACCTTGCGGATCTTGTCTTCCGGCAAGTCCATACGCACCGCCAGTTCCTCGGGCGTGGGCTCGCGGCCCATTTCCTGCAGCATCTGACGGCTGATGCGGTTGAGCTTGTTGATCGTCTCGATCATGTGCACCGGAATCCGGATGGTGCGCGCCTGATCGGCGATCGAACGGGTGATGGCCTGACGGATCCACCAGGTCGCATAGGTCGAGAACTTGTAGCCACGCCGGTATTCGAACTTGTCCACTGCCTTCATCAAGCCGATGTTGCCTTCCTGGATCAGATCCAGGAACTGCAGGCCGCGGTTGGTGTATTTCTTGGCGATGGAGATCACCAGGCGCAGGTTGGCCTCGATCATTTCCTTCTTGGCACGACGCGCCTTGGCTTCGCCCAGGGTGATCAGACGATAGACTTCGCGGGTTTGCGCCACGCTCAGCTTGCTGTCGCGCTCGACCGTATTGAGTCGCTTCTGCAGGCGTTCGATCTCGGGACGAACCTGGATGAAGCGCGCCGTGGGCTTGCCCTTGGTGGCCGCGTCGATCCAGCTGATGTCGGATTCGTTGCTCCGGAAGGCCTCGATGAAGGTCTCGCGCTTGATGCCGCCCTTGTCGACCGCGTGCTGCATAATCTGCTTCTCCAGCAGGCGCACGCGGGCGATGGCCTGACGGATCTGCTCCAGCAGCTTTTCGTTGAAGGCCGGGTTCAGCTTGAGCTGAACGAGCTGGTCCGCCAACGAATCCAGATATTCGGCATCACGGCAATCCAGGCGCTCGGCCAGCTTCTGGATCTCGAGCATGTGCGCCCGGACGACTTCGGGATCGAGGCTGTTGTCGACAACGGTTTCCTCTTCTTCGCTGTCTTCCTCGTCCTCGCTTTCGTCATCGTCGTTGGCCACCTTGGTGGTCGTGGTCACGATCGGCTTGTCTTCCTCATCGTCGACCGGCGGCTCGATATCCGGTTCGTTGATGCCGACGATCAAATCCTGCAGGCGGAATTCGCCGGCCTCGACCATGGCGTAATGGGCCAGCAGGGTTTCGATGGTGGGCGGATAGAACGCCAGTGCACGGGTCACTTCGCGCAAGCCCTCTTCGATGCGCTTGGCAATTTCGATTTCGCCCTGGCGGTTCAGCAGATCGACGGTACCCATTTCACGCATGTACATGCGTACGGGGTCGGTCGTGCGACCGAATTCGGCATCGACCTGAGAAGCGAGCACGGCCACGGCTTCTTCCGCCGCATCTTCGTCGTTGGCGACGCGGGACTCTTCCGAAAGCCCGAGATCATCGCCGTCCGGCGCCACCTCGAACACGGAGATGCCCATCTCCTGGATCATGGCGATGATGTCTTCGATCTGATCGGCGTCCACCAGCGTTTCCGGCAGATGGTCGCTGATTTCAGCGTAGGTCAGGAAGCCCTGCTCCCGACCATGGGCGATGAGTTGCTTGATGCTTGCCTGCTGATTTTCGTGCATGCGGCGGTCACCTTGAGGCGTAAATTTTGCGAACAGACGATTATAGCGCCCGCGGAAAAAAATTTCTGCTATTTCTGCTGGTTGAAACCTATGGGCACGCCCGCGGGATTCAATCCCCTTCCGGAAAATTAGTCGAGCTCGTTTGGCCGCGCAACTGTGCCAGACGCTCGATCGACTGCTGCTTGCGCGCGGCGTCGGCCTGTTCGCGCTGATGTTGTTTCAGGGTATCCAGCAGAATCGCCTGGGCCATCCCCAGGTCGTTCACGCCGTGAAAATCGCACGCACGGGCCGCCGCGACAGTCTCCCTGTCCCAGGACTCGGCGATCGCTGCCGACAACCGCTCGCCGGCCATCGTGCGCAACCCGGCGAAACCCTCCGGAACCGCACCGTCCAACCAGGCCGACGGATCGAGCACATGCGGCAGCAGATCCGGATGGCGCAGCAGAATCGCCAGAACGACGGTATGCGCCGGATAGCGTGCAGGCTTTTTGCGCGGCTGTTGCGGGATAGGCGGCGGCTGATTCTGCGCCCCCTTGGCACGCCAAACGCCCGTATGTTCGTTCAAGCGGCGCAGGGTGATCCGCTTCAGCGCCCCTTCCGGCAGTCGCCCCACCCACTCCGCGCCGGTCTTCGCCTTCCGGGCCTGGATGGCCGTACCGGTGCCCGGCTCCTGCTGATCGAGTAATTGGAGCATGAATTGATCGAAAGCGAGGCTGTGCCGCTCGATCAACTCGATCAGGCCGGCTTGCCCCTGCTGCTGCACGAAACTGTCCGGATCCTCTCCATCCGGTAAAAAGAGGAACCGCAGATCCCGGCCATCGGAAAGATGCGGCAACGCCGCCTGCAACGCCCGGCCGGCCGCCCGGCGGCCAGCCGCATCGCCATCGAAACAGAACACCAGGGTGGCCGTTTGCGCATAGAGCCGCTGGATCTGCTCGTCCGTGGTCGCCGTACCCATCGTCGCCACCACGTTGCGAATCCCATGCTGCGCGAGCATCACGACATCCATGTAGCCTTCGACAATCAGCAGCCGGTTCGGGCGAGCATTGTCGAGCCGCGACTCGTACACGCCATACACGTGCTGACCCTTGTGAAACAGCGGCGACTCGGGCGAGTTCAGATACTTCGGCTCGCCAGGACCGACAATGCGTCCGCCGAAACCGCGGATCTGCCCACGCTTGTCGCGAATCGGAAACATGATGCGACGTCGGAAGCGATCGTAGCGTTCGCCGTCGTCCTTCTGGATGATCAAGCCGAGTTCGATCAGGGTTTCGATCGTGGCAGGTTCCTTCGCAAATGCCTGAAGCAACGCATTGCCGCCCGGTGCGAAACCGATGCTGTACAACGCCGCCGTTTCACCCTGCAGATGTCGCCCTTTCAGGTACTCGATCGCCTCCGGATGCTGGCGCAATTGCGTTTTGAAATGCGCATTCACCCGATCCATCACCTGGAACGATTGCGTCTGGGCATCCAGCACGGCATGGTCCGCAGCAGACTCGGGCAAGCTCAACCCGACCGCTTCCGCCAACTGCTCGATGGCGCCCCGAAAATCGCGGTGTTCGTAATCCATCAGAAAACTGATCGCATTGCCGTGCGCCCCGCAGCCGAAACAGTGATAGAACTGCTTGTCGGGATTCACATAGAACGACGGGGTTTTTTCCTGATGGAACGGACAACATGCCGCATATTCCCGCCCCTTTTTCTTGAGCGGCACCTGCCGATGGATCAACTCGACCAGATCCGTTCGCGCCAGCACGTCATCAATGAAGGATTCGGGGATAAAACTCATGCGCGCATTGTATGTGATCTACCAAAGAGCGGGCGAAAATCCGGACTGACAAGCACGCTCCGAAAACCCGCCAGACAATGCACAGGAAAAGCGCGGAAAAATCCCGCCCGCCCCGCCCGGAACCCTCAGAACACACCCGATTAATCAATACGTTAATGAAACAAACAACACCAAAAAACGTCATAGATATTGAGCGGCGCACCATAACCGTTCAAACTATGCGTGTTAACGAAAACTGTTTGGTTTCAGGAGGCAATTTGCCATGAATAAAGGAATATCATCTGCGCACCGGACGATGCGCGCGGGCACTTGGGCAATCATTGCCCTGGCGGGCTTTACGTTGAGCGCCACAGGCGCTCAGGCCTCGGAAAAGGCCGACAAACACCACCACAAGCATCACGCCCAGGCCAAACCCACCGCCGCCACTGTGGTTCCGGAAGCGAAGACTCAGGATCTGTATGCCGGCGACGGTCTTGCACGCTGGCTGCCCAAGGCAGAAAAAGGCGATATTTTTGCCCAATATGTATTGGGCCACATGTACTGCGTCGGCCAGGGCGTACCCAAGAACCTCAGCACCGGCATTTCCTGGTATCAACGTGCCGCCGAGCAGGGTTTCGCGCCTGGCCAACTTGCCCTGGGCACCATGTACTACAACGGCGACGGCGTCAAACAGGACTATACCGTCGCCGCCAAATGGTTCCGCATGGCTGCGGACAAGGGCTACGACCGAGCACAGAGCAATCTGGCTGCCCTCTACCTCGCCGGCAAGGGGGTTCCGCAGGATTACCACCAGGCGTTCAAATGGTTCCGTGCCGCTGCCGTTCAGGGCTACGCCGCCGCTCAGTACAACCTGAGCCTGATGTACCTGGATGGCATGGGCGTGGATAAGCCCGATCCGGTTGCCGCCTACGGCCTGCTGCGCCCCTTGGCGGACCATGGCAACGTCGCCGCCGCCACGGCACTCAAGAATCTCGAACCAAAGCTGAATGACGCCCAGATCAAACAGGGTCAAGAATTGGCTGCGAAAGTCAGCGCCAAGGGACAACTCAACGCAGCGCTGGACGACTACCAGAAGATCGCATCACGTTGATTGGACGAGGCAAACTCGCCCAATCAGCCCTCAGCCTGATCTCCGCCCATCGGTCCCCGGCAAAACCGGGGACTGTTTGCTTGTACGTCACCGCACATACGCCGGATCGATCACCGCCGTTTCACAGCCCGAACGGCTTTCCTGCCCCGTTGACCGACTAACCGCAGGGAAGGTTTTCCTCAATCGCGGCCACCAGTTGTGCCACGTCCTCAGCAGCATGTGCCGCGCTCAATGTCACGCGCAGACGCGCGGATCCGGCCGGCACGGTGGGCGGGCGGATGGCGGGCACGAGCAGCCCAGCCGTTTCCAGCGCGCGGGAGAGCGCCAGCGCCCGCTGGCTGTCGCCGACCCAGAGGGGCTGGATCGGCGTGGTCGAAGGCATCAGCGCCAGGTCCGCCGTGACCGAAGAGGGCACCGCCATCTGATCGCTCGTCAGCACCGGGAGACCGATACCCGCCAGATCGTCGCGCAACCGCGCAATCAACCCCTGCAGGTGGGCGCGCCGGGAATCCCCGTGCCGGATCAGATTCAGACTGGCCAGGGTCGCGCAGGCCAGCGATGGCGGCTGCGCGGTTGTGAACAGATAACTGCGTGCCCGTTGCAACAGCACCTCGATCGGCTGACGGCCACCCGCCACGAAAGCACCTGCCGTGCCGAACGCCTTGCCCAATGTACCCACCTGGATGAGGTATTCGGGGACACCGGCGCTCACCAGGCCCGATGCCGACAGAGAACCCCGACCCGATTCGCCCCATACCCCGAAACCGTGGGCATCGTCCACCACCAGCCAGGCATCGTAGGCCGCCGCCAGCGCCATCAATTCCGTCAGCGGCGCCACGTCGCCGTCCATGCTGAACACGCCGTCGGTCAGGATCATACGCGTACCGGACGCACGCGCCAGCTGCCGACGGGCATCGGCCATATCTCCGTGCCGATAGCGCAAGAGCTTCGCGCCGCTCAACTGAGCGGCATCCACGAGCGACGCGTGATTGAGCCGATCGGCAATCACGGTATCGCCCCGCCCTACCAGCCCACCCACCACGGCAAGGTTGGCCATGTAACCCGTCGAAAAGAGCAGCGCACGATCGACCCGCAGCCACTCCGCCAGTGCACGCTCCAATTCGTCATGCGGGCCGAAGTGACCGTTGACGAGATGCGCTGCACCGGCACCGACCCCCCAGCGCGCGATCCCGGCTTGCATGGCGGCTGCGACTTCCGGATGCCGCGCCAGCCCGAGATAGTCGTTGCTGCAGAACGTCAGCAGGCTGCGTCCATCCACCTGCATCCGCACATCCTGTGGGGAATCGGCCAGCCGGAGGCGCCGGGTCAACCCCGCGTCCTCGCGCTCAGATAACCACTGTGTCCAATCACGGGTTGTGATAATTTTGTCCCTCATTCTTGTGAGCGAAGCGGTCTATGCGTCTGCCCGTCAACATCTTTCTGTGGACCTTCGGGGCCACCCTGCTGCCGGTTCTGGCTTTGGTTTGGGGGGTCACATCCTACAGCGAGCATCGCTTTCAGTCTGAAGTCACCCGTGAGGTAAACGACTACATCGAGGCCCTGACCGGCGAAATCAACAACCGGCTGCTCTACGAACGCGAGGTCCTGAAGGGAATTGCCCACTCCCAGGCGATCCAGACCATGCTCAACGCCCTCGTGGCCTCGGCTCAGGGCATCCGTCATCCGGACCTGACCTCGGACCGGATTCGTGCGAATTCCTTCCTCGCCGGCCTGCAACGCACCGTACCGGGTCTGGGCAGTATCCGCATCCTGGACGCCGCCGGCAATACGGTCGTCAAGACGACCCTGGGCCGCGCCGCGCCGCCCATCTTCGAAAGTCTGAGCCAGGTCAACTACGTGGAAGAGGAACTGGAGAATCCGAAGTTCCTCAATCAGCTCCGTCAGCTGCCGTTCGACGAAATCAGTTTCCTGATGCTGCCTTCCTCGCTGTGGGATGTGGCGCCCAACCAGTATCCAAGCATGCTGTATGGCGTCTACCCCCTTCGCAGTCTCGGCGACATGCGCGCCGGTTACGTCGTGCTGAACACCTTCGGGGAGTACCTGGACCAGATTCTGGCCCTCTCGCCCAAGCCGCGCAATTCGGAAATCATGGTGATCGAGCACGACCCGGGCAACGAGCAGCGGGATGGCCTGACGCTCTACGACGACAAGACCGATCGCAAATTCATTACCCCCATGGAGGCACACCCCGGCACCCAGCCCACCTATGCGCAAAGCATCGACGACGGCAAGTTCTGGGAAGCGGCCGTGGCACAATCGAACGGCGTCTATCTGAGCAAGGATGGCGAAAGCCGCATCTATTTCCAGGAGTATCACCCCTATCCGCGCAGCCTCGTCTCCTGGTTCATCACCCTGCGGCAGCCCTCGAATGTCACTTCCGCCCCCTTCGAGGACATCCACCAGAGCCTCTGGGGCTTCACGCTGCTGGCCTTGGCGCTGAGCCTGCTGCTCGCCGGTCTGGGCGCCCGATATTTCTCCCGACCGATCATCCGACTGGGCCAAACGCTCAAGCAGTTCGCTGACGGCAATCGGGACGAAATCATCCCAGTGGACGCGAACACCACCGAACTGCGTCAGTTGCAGCAGTCGTTCCGTTATCTCACGGAACACCTCAACGACGAGGCAAGTCGCCGGGCAGCGGCCGAACGCCAGATGCTGCAACAAGCCAAACTCGCCTCGATCGGGGAGATGGCGGCGGGCATCGGCCACGAGATCAACAACCCCCTGAACAACATTCTGACATTGACGCGCCTGCTCGAACGACAGACCGAGCCCGATCACCAGCACCTGAGGGCAGATATCAACGACCTGCGCGCCGAGGCCCAGCGTGTCGGCCACATCGTGCGCGGCGTGATGAACTTCGCCCGGCAACTGCCGCCGGACCACCAGGAAACCCGGATCGACGCCTGGTTGACCGAATTGATCGACCGCCTCCACCCCGAAGCCATTGAAAACGATGTCTTCATCAACCTCTCGTTCGCGCAGGCCGACTGCACCGCGAGTTTCGATCCGAACCAGATCGGCCAGGTCGTCATCAATCTCTTGCGCAACGCCATTCACGCATCGACTGCTAACGGCACGATTTCGGTCGAAGCCTATTGCGACCCCGAGCAGCTGCACATCGTCGTCCAGGACGAAGGCAGCGGTATCGACACCGATGCCATCGACAAGATCTTCGATCCCTTCTTCACGACCAAATCGGTGGATCGCGGCACCGGCCTGGGTCTTTCGATCAGCCTTGGCATCATCCAGTATCATGGCGGGACCCTGAGTGTCGCCAACCGGTCCGATCGCAGCGGAGTGATCGCCCACATCACCCTGCCGCGACAAAAATCGGCCCCGCGCATCGGGGGCTGAACCCGACGGACGGTCTCCGGTCACACGGCTTAATCCATGGAATATGTTGAATGATGTCCAAGCAGCCCACCATCGTATTTGTCGACGACGACCAGCGCGCCAGCGATCTTTTCAGCCGGTTCGCCCAAACGGAAGGCCTGGCCGTGCAGGGCTTTCAGTCCGTTACCCAAGCCCAGTCCTGGCTGGAACAGAACGCCGCCGACCTGATCATTTCCGATCTCAAGATGCCCGGCATGAGCGGCCTCGAGTTTCTCGAATGGGTACGTAGTCGCGACAAGGACGTCCCTTTCGTCCTGATCACCGGTTACTCCACCCTCGATCATGCCATCGATGCCCTGCGCCTGGGCGCAGACGACTTCATCAAGAAGCCCTTCGATCCCGAGGAACTCGTCCAGCTGGCCCACCGCCTGCTGCGACAGGAACCGGATCCCCGAACGCTGCCCCTCTCCCAGGCAGAGCGTGCCATGTTGGGGAACTCTCCCGCCATCTCAGGGGTGTACCGCGTCATCGACAAGATTCACGATGTCCGCATCAACGTGATGATCGAAGGCGAATCCGGCAGCGGGAAGGAGCTGGCCGCGCGAGCGCTGCACGAACACTCCGACTTCGCCAACAAGCCCTATATCGTCATCGACTGCGGCGCCCTGACCGACACGCTGCTCGAGAACGAACTCTTCGGCCACGAAAAAGGCGCCTACACCGGCGCATCCACGACCAAGCAGGGCCTGCTGGAAATCGCCAGCGGCGGCACCGTCTTCCTGGACGAGATCGGCAACATTTCAGACGCCATGCAGGTCAAGCTGCTTCGCGTCATCCAGGAGCAGCAGATCACGCGCGTCGGCGGCATTACCCCCATCAATATCGACGTCCGCTTTATCGTGGCCAGCAACCGCGACCTGGCCAAGATGGTCAGCGAAGGCAGCTTCCGCCACGATCTCTACCACCGGCTGCATGTCGTCCGCCTGCGCATACCGCCGTTGCGCGAGCGCAAGGAAGACATTCCGGCGCTGATCGATCATTTCATCCGTCATTTCGCCTCCCGCTACAACCGTCCGGCCCAACGATTCGATGCCGAAAGCATGGAACGCATCATGGCGTACGACTGGCCCGGCAACGTACGCGAACTGAAGAACATGATCGAGCGGGCCGTGGCCCTGTCCAACGCGGCCGAAATCAGCCTGGATCTGGATGGAGACACCGCTTCACCCTGGGCCAGCAGCCTGGCCAAACCCAACAACGGCAATGCGGCGCCCGGCATCGATGCGGATCAACCGACGCTGGAGGTGCTCGAACGGCGCTACATCGAAAAAATCCTTCAGGCCAACGACGGCAACCGGGAAAAGACGGCCCTGACACTCGGCATCAACAAATCGACGCTCTGGCGCAAGCTTCAGTCCTATGGTCAGAACGACACGAACGAAAGCCCGTCATAAATAGAACCTATCCAAATCGGATCGGGAATATGGCGCAAAATGCGGATTGAAAATTGCACTTTGCAATTTGCAATCCGCCGAATCCCTCGATTAAATCGCCCCGAAACAGCAGCTTACAAGTTGGCACGGGGCATGCTTAGAGACTAGCGTGGTATTCCACACAACATTGAGGAGTTCAGATCCATGCAATCTAATCGTCGTGTATTTTTGAAGGGCAGCATGGCTGCCAGTGCTGTTGGTCTGGCCGTTGGCGCCGGCCTGCTGACCCCGCGTGCCGTTCTGGCCGCCACCTGGCCGCAGAAGGCCTATGACACCAAGGGCTTCGAAGAGTCTCTGCAAGACCTGTACGGTGTTTCCGGCGTTGCCGCTTCCAAGGACATCACCGTCAAGGCTCCGGACATCGCTGAAAACGGCGCCGTTGTTCCGGTCACCATCGAATCTTCTATCGCTGGCACCGACAACCTGGCCGTGCTGGTAAAAGGCAACCCGACTCCGTTGGTTTGCAACTTCAAGTTCGATGGCGCCCAGCCTTTCATGTCTACCCGTATCCGTATGGGCAAGACCGATGACGTTATCGGCGTTGCACACGCTGGCGGCAAGCTGTACTCAGCTTCCAAGCAAGTCAAGGTCACCATCGGTGGTTGCGGCGGCTAATCGCTCGCAGTCCTGTTTTACCGGATATTGAAGTTAGACTAACGAGGTATTGACAATGTCAACAATCAAAATGCGTATTAGCGCCGCTGGCGACGTTCTGGACGTTAAGAGCCTGATCGAGCACCCGATGGAAACCGGCCGTCTGAAGGACAAGGCTACTGGCAAGATCATTCCTGCCAACTACATTCAGACCCTGACCGTATCCGTCAACGACAAGCCGGCTGTTGAAGCCAACCTGTCCGTTGCCGTCTCCAAGAACCCGTACATCAACGTTAAGGTACCTGGCAAGAAGGGTGACAAGGTCACCATCGCTTGGGCATCCAACATCGGCAAGAGCGACTCTGAAACCGCTACTGCCTAATTAGCAGTCGTTTCGGAAGGCGGGCGTCCTGCCCGCCAATGAAGAAAACCCGCCTTATGGCGGGTTTTTTTGCGCCGGATCATTTCATTTCGCGCTAGCCTCGACCATTCGCATGCCCGCCCAACTGCTCCGCAAAGCGATCCGTCGCCCGGATCAACGCATCGGTAATGCCCGGCTCACTCACCGCATGGCCCGCATCTCCCACCACGGTCAAACGCGCCTTCGGCCAGACGGCAGCCAGATCGAACGCCTGCTTGATCGGGCAGACCACATCATAGCGACCGTGGATGATCTCGCCCTCGAGATGCGCAAACCGATCCGCCTGCGCCAGCAGGGGATTGTCCCGCAGAAAAGAGCCATGAAAGAAATAGTGATTCTCGATCCGTGCGATCGCCAGCGCGTGATGCGGGTCGGCAAAGAAATCCACGGTGGCCGGATCGGTGCGCAGGGTCGCGGTTCGGCCCTCCCAGGTCGACCAGGCCTTGGCCGCCTGCATGCGCGCCAGCTCGTCGGCCCCCACGAGCCGTCGACGATAGGCGAGAACGAGATCGCCCCGCTCGTTCTCCGGAATGGGCGCCAGATAGTCTGCCCAGTAGTCCGGGAAGATTCGGTCGGCGCCGGACTGGTAGAACCAGGCGACGTCCTCGTCCCGACACAGGAAGATGCCCCGCAGAATCATCCCCAAAACCCGTTCCGGGTGCGTGGCGGCGTAGGCAAGCGCCAACGTGGAACCCCAGGACCCCCCGAACACCAGCCAGCGCTCGATCCCAAGATGCGCCCGCACCAACTCAAGATCGGCGATCAGATCCTGGGTCGTGTTGTTCTCGAGGCTCGCATGCGGTGTGGAGCGCCCCGCACCGCGCTGATCGACGAGGATGATCCGGTAGCGGTCGGGATCGAAGAAGCGACGATGCGTCGGCGTGCAGCCGGCTCCTGGCCCGCCATGCAGAAACACGACCGGTATCCCGTGCAGACGCCCGCACTCCTCCACATGCAGGACGTGAGGCGCCTGGACGGGAATGCTGTGCTGCAGCAAGGGTTCGATAGCAGGGTACAACTGGCGCATGAGGGCCTCCTCAAACAACGGTCCGGGTAATCTCGAGACGGTCCATCTTAGCCATAGTTCGCCCGAATTCCGTACAATAAGCGCGTTTTCATCTCTTTGATCGCCATGAACACCCCCATCACCCCCCCCTCGGAAGAAGCCGCAAGACCGCCGCACGCCCTCTGGGCGACACCCGGCAAGAAACTGCAGCGCATCGTCGCCAGAACATTGATCGAGTTCTCGATGATCCAGCCGAACGACCGGATTCTGATCGGACTGTCCGGCGGCAAGGATTCCCTTTCCCTGATCCATGCCCTGAGACACGTCCAGCGGCGGGCGCCGATTCCTTTCGAACTCGCCGCCATCACCATCGACCCGATGACGCCGGGCTTCGATCCCAGTCCGTTGCGCGGCTACCTCGCCGACCTGGGCCTGCCCTACTTCGTCGAGCGGGAAGATATCGTCGGCCTGGCCACCGAACACATGCGCGGCGATTCCTACTGCGCCTTCTGCGCGCGCATGAAACGCGGCCTCCTGTACAAGGCCGCCCGACGCGAGGGCTACAACGTCCTGGCGCTGGCACAGCACCTCGACGATCTGGCGGAAAGCTTTCTCATGAGCGCCTTTCATGGCGGCAAGCTCAACACCATGAAGGCCCATTACCGCAACGATGCGGGCGACTTGCGCATCATCCGCCCGTTTGTTCGCGTGCGCGAACGGGCGCTGATCGATTTTGCCCGGACGAACGGGTTGCCGGTCATCAAGGACAACTGTCCCGCCTGCTTCGCCAAGCCAACGCAACGCGAGCACTTCAAGCAACTGCTGGCCGCCGAAGAACGACTCAATCCCCAGTTGTTCCGTTCGCTCGAATCCACCCTCGCCCCACTGATGCGCGAAGGCTTCGATACCTGCCTGACCGCCCCTCCCGAGACACCGAGTCCGTGAAAACGGTCCCCCAGCAGCGCGGCCGCCCTTGGCGCAGCGCCTTTCGCCTCGGATTACTGCATGGCCTGATCCGATTCTTTGCGGGGCGATCGCTGAAATTCAATCACCGACTGGGCGCGCTTCTGGGCTGGCTCTTCTGGATTTTCGGCAGCAAGGCCCGGAACACCGCTGCCGAAAATATCGCCCGCTGTCTGCCGGGGCTTTCCGATGACGAGCAAGCCGCACTGACACGCCGCAGCCTGATCGAAACCGGGAAAACACTGACCGAACTCGGGCCGATCTGGATGTGGCCGAAACAGAAAATCGAGAACCTGATCGTCCAGTCCGATCGACAGGATCTCATCGACAGTGCGTTGGCCAAAGGACACGGCGCCATATTGCTCGCCCCCCATCTCGGGGCCTGGGAGTTGGGCGGACTGATCACGTCCCTACACTACCCGGTGACCGTTCTCTATCGTCCGCCGCGCGAACCCGCCTTCGAAACCGTCCTCAACGAGGTACGCCAGCGGTTCGGCGCCCGGGTCGTTCCCGCAAATCGCCATGGCGTCAAGCAGTTGCTGCTGGCCCTGCGGCGCGGGGAATTGATCGCCATCCTCCCGGATCAGGAGCCCAGTGCCGGAGACGGCCGGTTCGCCCCGTTCTTCGGGCATCCGGCCTATACCCTGAGCCTCGTGCACAGCCTGATCCAGAACACCGGCGCCAGCGCATTGTTCGGCTGGATGGAGCGCCTGCCGTGCGCTGCGGGGTTCCATCTGCACTTCAGCGAGGCACCAGCGGGCATATCGAGTCCGGATCCGGATGAATCGCTGACCGCGATGAATGCCGGCCTGGCCGATCTGATCCTGCAATGCCCGGAACAGTATCAATGGACCTACCGCCGGTTCCGCCGGCAGCCTGAGCCATCCCACAACGCCAACAACTAGTCGTACACCTCGCGCGCGGCATTCGGTCGCGTCTTGAACAGCTTGAGCGACCACATGTACTGCGGGGGATCGATCCGGATCAGCCTTTCCAGCGTACTGTTGATTGCCGCGGCCGCGGATTCGTCGGCTTCCTGAGGTATGACGGTCTGCGGCAGAATCAGAAGCCGATAGCTCCCGTCGCCGAGATCCAATTGCCCGAGTGCCGGGTATACGGGCACCCGTCCCAGCGCGGCAATCTTGCCGGCCAGGGGGACGGTCGCCTTCTCGACACCGAAGAACGGGGCGAATACGGAATCCGCCGCCCCCAGATCTTCATCGGCAATGTAGAAGAACCCTTGCCCGGCACGCAGGTGGCGCAGATGGGGCTTCAAGCCCTGAGCGCGGGGATAGACCCGTGCCCCATGACGCTCCCGCCCGCGTTCGAACAGCCAGTTCAGCAACCGGTTGCGCCCGAACGGCTTGTACATGGCCGAACCGGTCATGTTCATGGTAAAGAAATGCCCGACCCATTCGAGGCCCGCGCCATGCCCCGTGAGCACGACGCCGCCACCCGCGACCAGCTGTGCGAAGGCATCGGGATCGCTCACCCGGGTATGCGACATCAGATAGTCGGCAGGTCGAAACCACAGACGACCGAGATCGAGCAGGGCGTAGGCCTGCAGGATGAAATGCCGGCGCAGCCAGTCTGACCGTGTCTCATCCGATGCTTCGGGGAAGCAGAGACTCAGGTTTCGCGCAACGATCCGGCGGCGCTTGGGATAGGCACGGCGGTACAGTCCACCGAGCAGGATCGCGAGACCCAGTCGCAGGCGATGCGGCGCATAGGCCAGCAGCCAGAGCAGTCCGACAAACAGCCAGATGCCCCAGTACAGCGGCCCGAGAAACTGCCGCTCGAAGGGTTGGCCCTGATCGGCGCCCGACGTATCGCGGGAAGACGGGGAAGGCGAATCCGACACCGGTCACTCCACCCGCATCAGCGCTGCCAGAACATCGGCAGGAACAGGACCAGCACGGTAAAGATTTCCAGACGACCGAGGATCATCGAGACCGTCCCCACCCAGAGCGTCGCGCTGGAGGCACTGGCAAAGTTGCCCGTGACGGACCCCAGACCGGGGCCTACGCTGGTCAGGGTCGCGATTGCCGCGCCCATCGCGGATACGGCATCGAGACCGGTGACCATCATGGCAAAGAACACGACCACGAAGACGAACACGTACGCGGCAAAAAAGGCCCAGACCGCGCTGATCACCGTCGGGCTGATCGCCCGCCCGCTCAGCTTCACCACGAACTCGGCGTGGGGATGCACCAACTTGCGCAACTCGTTGACACCCTGCCGGGTGAGCAGAAGCATCCGGACGGTTTTCAGACCGCCAGCCGTCGAGCCCGCGCAGCCGCCGATCAGGGCGGTGGCCAGCACGAGCACGGGCAGGAAGGCCGGCCAGGGCGTATGGTCGGTCAGCGTAAACCCTGTCGTCGTCATCATCGAGACCAGGGTGAAGAGTCCCCAACGCATCCCCCAAAGCCATTCGGAATCCGGGCGCGCCAGCAGGATCGCCAGGGCGATGAACAGAAACAGCATCCCGAGCAGCATCAGAAAAAACTTGAATTCGGAGCTCTTGCCGTAGGCGCGGATCGAACCATGGCGCATCGCGAGGTAATGCAGCGCCATCGGCGTCGCCCCGAGCACCATGAAAATCTCGGCAGTCAACTCCATCGAAAAGCTGTGGAAGAATCCGAGGCTGTCGTCATGAGTGGAAAAGCCGCCGGTGGAAATGGTCGAAAAGGCATGCCCCACGGCATCGAACCAGCTCATGCCTTCCAGCTTGTACAGGATGGCACAGAGAAACGTCAGGCCGGCATAGACGATCCAGAGCGCCTTGGCCGTTTCCGAAATCCTGCCCGACAGCCGGTTGTCCTTCATCGGGCCGGAAATCTCGGTCTTGTACAGCTGCATCCCGCCGACGCCAAGCAGCGGCATGAAGGCCACCACCAGCACGATGATCCCCAAGCCGCCCAACCATTGCAGCTGCTGCCGATAGAACAGGAGGGATCGCGGCAGGTTGTCGAGCCCGACGAGCACCGTCGAGCCCGTCGTGGTGATGCCGGAAACGGACTCGAACACCGATTGCGTGAAGCTGAGGTTCAGCGTCGGTTGCAGGAAGATGGGCAATGCGCCCACAAGCCCGAGCGTCACCCAGAAGGACACCACGATCAGCAAGCCGTCGCGGAGCTTGAGTTCGCGCCGGTAGGTACGCAGCGGCAGCCAGAGCAGCCCCCCGAGCACGAAAGCGATGAAGAAGCTGGTTTCGAACGGCACGAGATCCGCATCGCCCATCATCCAGCCCACCAGCCATGGCGGCAGGAAGGTGAGGCTGAAGACCATCAGCAGGACTCCGAGAATCCTTAGGACGACGATGAACTGCATGGCTGCCTCGCGCTGCCCTCAGAAGAAACCGAAACCGACGGCGAACAGCTGCTCGATATCCCGAACATGGCGCTTGTCGGTCAGGAACAGAATGACGTGATCGTCCGCTTCGATCACAGTGTCATGATGGGCGATCAGCACGGCATCCTCGCGGAGGATCGCCCCGATGGTCGTCCCCGGGGGAAGCGTGAGGGCATCCACCCGCCGGCCGACGATCCGGGACGTCTTGCTGTCGCCCCGCGCGATGATTTCCATGGACTCCGCCGCACCGCGCCGCAGCGAATGCACGCTGACGACGTCGCCCCGCCGGAGACGGCCGATCAGGCTGCCGATCGTGATGTTGTGCGGCGACAGGGCGATATCGATCGTACCCATGTGGATCAGATCGACATATTCGCTGCGATTCACGATACACATCACCTTGCGCGCGCCCAGCCGCTTGGCGAGCATGGCGCTCAGGATGTTGTCCTCGTCGTCGTTGGTCAGCGCCAGGAAGACATCCATGTCCTCGATGTTCTCCTCGACCAGCAGATCGCTGTCCGTGGCCGAGCCGGTCAACACGACGGTGTGATCCAGTTCGGCACTGAGCTTGCGCGCCTTCTCCGTATTGTTGCTGATCAGCTTGACCTGATAGCGGGACTCCAGCACCTTGGCCAGCGCTCCGCCGATATTCCCGCCCCCGGCGATCATGATGCGCTTGTACGGCCGATCCAGGCGCCGCATCACGCTCATCACCTTGCGGATGTTTTCGCTGGAAGAGAGGAAAAAGACCTCGTCATCGGCCTCGATGACCGTCGAGCCATCCGGGTGCAGGGACGCATCGTGCCGGAAGATCGCCGCCACCCGCACCTCGACGTCCGGCAGCAGCTCGGCCAGATAACGAATGGGATGGCCGACCAGCGGACCGTCGGCATCCGCCCGCATGCCGATCAGCCGCAGCTTGCCGCCGGCGAAGTCGTGCACCTGCAGCGCATCGGGATACTCGATCAGCCGCGCGATGTAATCCTTGATGAGCCGCTCGGGGCTGATCATGTAATCGACAGGGATCGCACTGTTGTCGAACAGGGCGGGGTGATCGTGGAAATCCGTGGCGCGAATCCGGGCAATCTTGGTGGGCGTGCGGTACAGGGTCCAGGCGACCTGACAGGCCAGCATGTTGGTTTCGTCCGAACTGGTCACGGCGATGAGGACGTCCGCATCGGCCGCGCCCGCCTCGCTCAGCACGCTCGGCTGTGCGCCGTACCCCTGCACGGTGCGGATATCCAGACGATCCTGCAAGCGCCCCAGGGCGGCAGCGTCGGTATCGACGACCGTGACGGAGTTCTGCATCTCGCCCGCCAGCACGGTGGCCAGCGAGGAACCCACCTGGCCAACCCCCAGGATGATGATTTTCATGAAGCCATCCGACGATTAACTGCGTTCATTGGCACTGATGCCGAGAGATTTGAGCTTGCGGTACAGATTCGTCCGCTCCATGCCGGTCAGTCTTGCCAGTTCCGTCATCGAGCCTTCGCAGCTTTTCAGCTGTGCGAGCAAATAACGCCGCTCGAACTCGTCCCGCGCATCGCGCAGGGGCAGATCGAGATTCAGGGAGATCAGGGTCGCGCCCTGTGCCTGCTCGGTATCGACATGCGCCGGAATGAATCCGAGCGCGCGCTGCACCTCCTGCTCGTCGATGACATCGCCGGCGCCGAGAATGAGCATGCGCTGCACCAGGTTCTTCAGTTCGCGGACGTTGCCCGGCCAGTAATGGCCCTTGAGCAGGTTCCGGGCGCCGATCGTCAGTTCCCGCAGCGGCAAGCCTTCGATCCGGTGCGCGGTTTCCAGATAGTAGGTCAGCAGGATCGGCACGTCTTCCGGGTGATTGCGCAGCGGCTCGATATGCAGCGGCACCACGGACAGGTGGTAGAACAGATCCTCGCGGAATCGCCCCTGACGAACCTCGTCCTCGAGGTCCTTGCGCGTGGCGGCGATCACGCGGACATCCACCTGGACGGGTTCGGTACCGCCAACCCGGAAGAACGTCTGGTTCTCGAGCGCCGAGATGAGCTGCATCTGGGTCTGCTCGTCCATGTCCGCGGCTTCCGCGATGAACAGCGTGCCACCATTGGCCTGCTCAAGCAGACCGTAACGGATCTTGCCGTCCAACTCGGAACCGAACAGTTCCGCCGCCGCGTTCTGACGCCCGCTCATCGCGACCCCACCCGTATCGATGAACGGGAAATGGCGACGCGGGGAATGGTGATGGATGAATCGGGCCAGGGCCTGTTTGCCCGTGCCCGGCTCGCCGGAAATCAGCACCCAGGCGTCGTGTCCGGCCACCTTCTTGGCCTGCGCACGCAGCGTGGTCATGTACTCGCTGTCGCCCACGAGCTCGAAGGGATCGCTGCTGTTCCGGCGTAGCTGCTCGTTTTCCCGCGACAGTCGCGTGTTTTCGAGGCCGTGCTCGATCAGCAGCAGCAGCTTGTCCAGAGAGATCGGTTTCTCGATGAAATCGAAGGCGCCAAGCCGCGTCGCCTCGACGGCTGTCTCCACCGTGCCATGTCCCGACATCATGATGACCGGACAACCGAGCTGATGATGCTCATGCCACTCGCGCAACAGGGAAATGCCGTCCTGGCCCGGCATCCAGATATCCAGCAGGATCAGGTCCGGCCGACGGACGGCAATGGACGCGCGCGCCTCGATGGCGTCGGCGGCGCTTGAGACGGTATAACCTTCGTCGGCCAACAATTCCGCCAACAGATCACGAATCTCGATTTCATCATCAACGACCAGGATATGTCCTATGCTCATGGTGTTTTCGGCTACTCTGATTTTGTCCGGTTGGTTTGGGGCATCGGTGTCGGCAACTGCGGCGTCCTGAATAAATCCTGGGGAACATTATGCCCAGTTCCGGGCGTCTCGGGGATGGCTACTCGCGGTCCTTTGTCCACGGATGGAAACAATGGCGAAAAATCATCGACATTCACGGGCAGGCGGATCACGACGCGCGCCCCGCTGACGCTCGCCTCCTCGTCACTCCCGTTCTGACCGGCCGGTTCCGGGATCGCATCCTGACGATTCGACGCAGCAACGACCCCACCATGCTCCTCCACGATCTTCTTGACGATCGCCAGGCCCAGCCCGGAGCCCTTGGGTCGCGTGGTCGCATAGGGTTCGAACAGACGATCGAGCATGGTTTCCGGAAAGCCCGGACCATTGTCGGCGACCACCAGCTCGATCAGCGCCAGCCCCCCCTCGACACGAAGCCCCGTGGTCACGGTCACCAGCGGGTGCCCCGGGTGACGATCCTGCTCCGCCAGCGCCTGCTGAGCGTTGCGGATCAGGTTATGCAACACTTGGCGAATACGCCCCGCATCCGCCCGCACCAGCAGCGGCTCGCCGCCGGTGATGTGCTGAACCGGAATATCCCCCCCCTTGTACAGATCGATGACTTCCGCCACAAGCTCGTCGAGATTCAGCGTGGTGAGGGTCATCTGCGGCGAACGGGCATATTCGGCGAATTCGTTCACCATCAGCTTCATCGCCTCGACCTGGCTGATGATCGTCTGGGTTGAGCGATCAAGGATCTGGGCGGGTTCGTCCGACAGGGTGCCGAGCAGACGGCGACGCAGGCGTTCCGCCGAAAGCTGGATGGGCGTCAGCGGATTCTTGATCTCATGCGCCAGACGCCGCGCCACCTCGGACCAGGCAGCATCTCGCTGCGCCTGGATCAGGGTCGTGATGTCCTCGAACACGATGACGAACCCTCCGGCCGCATCGTCATCGGTCGGCAAAGCTGCGATCCGGCTCAGCAACACCCGGCGCCCCGTATCCGTCATGATCCGAACCTGGGCCTCCATCGTTGCACCCGGCGACAGCTGACCGGGATCCAGCAGATCGACGAATGCCGTGCAGATGGGCTCCAGATGCGGGTAGGTCTGGCAGATTTCCCGCAGCGTGCAGCCATCGATATGTCGGCTGGCAATGCTCAGAAGTTGGGTCACGATGGAGTTGCTGCGGGTAATCCGACCGTCAAGCGTCAGCGTAAGGACCCCGGAGGACAAATGCTGAATGACTGTCTCGAGGTAATCCCGCTCCTGGTCCGCCAGCTCCTGCAATTGCTGCATAACCTGATGCGCGCGACGCACCCGTGCCGTCATCGTATTGAAGGACTGAACCAACTGCCCCAGATCGTCCCGACGATCCACAGGCAGACGGAGGCTGTAATCCCCTTCCGCCACGGCGCGGGTCCCCGCAGCCAGCTCACGGATCGGCGCCAGCAGCTTGCGCGCGGCGATGAAGGCCAGCCAGACGGCCGTCAGGAGCGACAACAGCAGGGCAAGGGTCAGGGCGAAGGTGAAGGTCTTTTTCAGCGACTTGTGCAGAAAAATCAGCGACCGGTACTCGTTGAACGCCGCCTGCACACTGCCGGACAACTGGTTCGCGCGCGGCGAAATCGAATAGAGCGCCTGCAGCACCTGACTACTGCCGTCCCCGGTCAGCCCGGCCGTCAGCGGCACCACGACCCGAATCCGCATGGAGTCCCCGCCCCCCGGATCGAGGCCGATGAAATCCTTGCCGGAACGGGCATGACTCAGGGCCGTTTCGTCCGGACGGGAGGGCACGATGGCCTGCAGGTCGTCCGACGCCGAGGCGACGATGAGATTGCGCGGGCCGAAGATCGTCATCTCATGCGCGCCCGTATTCCGCCGGACCGAGTTCAGATCCAGCGCGATCAGGTCGCCGGACTCACCCTTCAACTGCTGGGCCGCCCGCTTGGTCTCCTCCATCGCCGTGCGCATCTGTCCGTCGAATGCCATCTGCGACAGCGAGAGCGCATCGGACATTGCCTGCTCCACCTGCACGTCGAACCAGGAATCGATGCCCCGCTGAATGAACGAGACGGAGAAATAGAACACGATGAGCACGGGAATGGAGGTCAACCCGACGAAGGTCAGCACGAGGCGGGCGGTGAGTCGTGCACCCGGCGTACCCCGTCGGTAGTGCGCCACGAGGCGCAGGATATGGCCGAGCACCACGACCGCGAGGAACAGAATGCCCACGGCACTCAGCCCGAGCAGGGTCAGGTACAGATGCTCGGGTTGATCCGCCCGACGCAGCGACTCCGAAATCAGGTACATCAACACCAGCAGCAGGATGACGACCATCACGCTGATGGGCGGCACCAGCCGGCGAATCCACCGATGATAGAGCGCGCCCCACTTCATCGGGGCACCGACCACAGGAACCAATCGCTGTTCAGCGCCCAGCGGGAATCAAACAGGGCGGGAAACCGCAATGGCAACGGCAGCTTGTTGACGTCGAGCACCATGCGTACCCGGCCGACCAGATGTCCGGTGTGGTGCAGTTTCTGGGCCGTCGTGATCGGCCAGGCGCGAATCCGCTGAAGGGAACGCAACGCGCCTTTCAGGGAACTGAAACTGCGGGCTTCATGTTCCAGAACGTCGGTGATGAGCCAGGTCTTGGACAGGGCGTGATATTCCAATTGATACCGACGCTCGTCTTCGGCGATCGTCTGGCCCATCCACCAGTCCCGGGGCTGCTCGATCACCGCCTGCACCGACAGGTTCAGCGGAATGGCATTCTGCATGGCCTCGATCATTTCCTTGTCGAGGGAGAGCTTGAAATCGACATCGAGGTATAGCACCCCTTCCCGCACCTCGGCATGGGCACCGACCACCTTGGCGCTCGAGGCGAAGGCGGGACCACCCAGCCCTCCCAGGAGAAGCAGCGCCCCGAGGCAAGCCCGCCCGAGCCACCGCAACGCCGACGATCCGGCGGTCGGTTTCAGACCGGCGATGCGTGACTCACGCCTTTTCCAGCACGGCGTAGTAGAAACCATCATGCCCCTCCCGTTGCGGGAATACCTGGCGCCCGAGCGTCCTGCCCGCCGCATCCCGCTGCTCGATACCCCAGGATACATTCATGGGCAGGGCGCGCGCGTCGGGATGGCGATCAAGGAAGGCCGCGACCTGAGCGGCGTTTTCCTGATTGAGAATCGAACAGGTGGCGTAGACCATACGCCCCCCGGAACGCAACAAGGGCCAGAGGGCATCGAGAATCGACGCCTGACGCGCGCACAACGGCGCCAGGTCATCCGCGCGGCGCAGACGTTTGATGTCCGGGTGACGACGGATGACCCCCGTCGCCGAACAGGGGACATCCGCCAGAATACGATCGAAAGGCTCGCCATCCCACCACGCTGACGGTTGCGCCGCATCCCCGACGATCAGCCGTGCGACCACCTTGCCGCGCTCGAGATTCTCCTGAACCCGGGCCATGCGCGTCAAATCAATGTCCACCGCGGTCACGTGAACGCCGGGCTCGTGCTGGAGCATCGCCAGGGTTTTGCCGCCCGGCGCACTGCAGGCATCCAGAACCCGCTGCTCCCGGGAAAGGTCAAGGAGATCGACCACCCACTGCGCCGCCTCATCCTGCACGGATACCCGCCCTTCGGCGAACTGAGGCAGTCGATCGACGTCCAGCGGGTGCTGCAGGTTGACCCCGCGCGGGGAAAAATCCGTCGGCGTCGCAGCGATATCCGTGGCGGCCAGAACATCCAAATACGAAGCACGATCCGTTTCGCGACCGGCAATCCGCAAGGTCATGGGGGGATGGGAGGCCAGTGCCTCGCCCAGCGCGCCGGCCTGGTCGGCACCCCAGTCCGCCGTGAGGCGGGCGAACAGCCAATCGGGCATCCGCGCCTGAACGGCTGCCGGCGCTGACGACATCGGGTCCTGGCCTTCCTCGATCTGGCGTGCCGCACGACGCAACACGGCATTCAACAGGCCGGTCGCCCAGGGATGCCCGAGCTCACGCGCCGCCTGAACCGTTGCATTGACCGAACGGGATGCTTCCCGGCGCGCACCGCGGATACGCTCCAACCCCACGAGAATCAGAAAGGCAACGACCGCGGACTTGGCCGGAACCGGTCGCTCCAGCAACTGATCCCGCCAGAATACCAGCGCCTCGTAATGGCGGAGCACTTCGTAGCCCATGGCCTGCACGAGCCCCCGGTGCGTGGGTTGCGCCTGTTGCAGGATGCGCCCCAGCGCCACATCCAGCGACTGGCCCTGCGTCACCACCTGAACGAGCAATTGGGCCACCAGCGCCTCGGGCGACTGGCGCGAGGGGCCTGGACGATCCGTACGATTCGCACGTTCACCGCCGTCGCCCCGTCGCCCCCGCTCACCGGCCCAGGGTGTCGGGTTGCCGCCCTTTACCCCCCCCTGGCCGCGCTGCTCCCGTCGCTTGCCGGACGAACCGGCCCGACGCTCCTCGGGCTGATCGGCAGCGTGTTCGTTACGGGCGTCAACCAAGGCGAACACCCATCAATGGACGGTTTCGCGCAAAATCGGCGGCAGCAATACGCTTGCCGCCCGCCTGTTGACAGGTACGGACCCGTAATGCGCCCGCCCCGGTTCGCACGACAAAACCCGCCGCATCCACGGCGATCACGGTACCCGGCTCGGCAGCGGATCCTTCGGTCATATCCTCACAGGCCGCCGACCAGATCTTCAACATCGCCCCCGCCAATTCGGTATAAGCGGCGGGCCAGGGGTCGAAGGCCCGGATGCGACGCGCGAGCACCTCGGCCGGTTCGCGCCAGTCAATCAATCCTTCGGCCTTGGCAAGCTTGGCGGCATAGCAGGCCTCGTCGTCGTTCTGAACCTCCGCGGGCAGTGTTCCGGCGACGATGCCCGGCAAGGCGGCCATCAGCGCCTCGCCGCCCAACTGCGACAGACGATCGTGCAGGGTCGCCGCCGTGTCCTCGGGGTGGATGGGTTCGACGCGCTTGAGCAGCATGTCGCCCGTATCGAGTCCCTGGGCCATCTGCATGATCGTGATCCCGGTTTCCGTATCCCCCGCTTCGATGGCGCGCGCGATCGGTGCCGCACCACGCCAGCGCGGCAGCAACGACGCATGGATGTTGACAGCCCCCAGACGCGGGGTTTCCAGCACTGCAACCGGCAGAATCAGTCCATAGGCCGCCACGACCATCAGGTCCGGCCGGTAGGCGGCCAATGTCTGCTGCGCCGATTCATCGCGCAGGGTGATCGGCTGCTCGACCGGCAGCCCCAGTTCGAGGGCCACGGCCTTGACCGGCGACGGCGTCAGCTTCTGCCCCCGTCCGGACGGACGGTCGGGTTGGGTGTACACGGCAACCAGCTCGATCGTCGGGTCGGTGGCCAGCGCGCGGAGCGCAGGCACGGCAAATTCGGGCGTACCGGCATAAATCACGCGCAAGGTCATGGGCGCTCCTTCAGCTTGAGCACCTTGTCGAATTTCTTGCGAATCCGTTGCCGCTTGAGGGGTGAGAGATAATCGATGAACAGGCGGCCATCCAGATGATCGATCTCATGCTGGATACAGATGGCCAGGAGTCCGTCGGTGGTCACCTCGAACGCTTCGCCCCGCTCATCCTGGGCCTGCACCTTGACCAGTTCCGCCCGCGACACGGTATCGTTGATCCCGGGAATCGACAGGCATCCCTCCTCGGAGTCCACCATGCCCTGCCGATCGACGATGACCGGATTGATGAACACCATAGGCGCGGGCGCTTCGCCGTCACCGGCGCAATCGGCCACGAACAGCCGACGATGGATGTTCACCTGGGTCGCCGCCAGCCCGACCCCCCGGGATTCATACATGGTTTCCAGCATCTGCTCGGTCAGTTCCTTCAACGCAGCGTCAAAGGCACTCACCGGCTCGGCAACCCGACGCAAGCGCTCATCGGGGAATTGCAATATTTCAAGTAGGGACATAAACACCAAACGGGCACCGGGGCCCTAAAGCAGCAATCATTTCGACCAATTTGCAAAAACCGCGGGCCGTCAGTAGACGAAACGTGCAAATTCTTTTACAAATAATCCCATTTAACGCAACATTGTACGCGAGCCGGGGCCATGCGACATGGTACTTTAACAAAAGTTGGCGCACCGCCGCACGCCCGATGATGCACTTGTTTTCGGCCGAAAACCCAAGGATGTTACCCATGAGATCGTCAAACGGATTAACTGCTCTCCTCTCGCTGTCAATCGCAACCCTATTGCTGAGTGGATGCGCCGCCGAACGCCCCCCGGTCAACCTGGCCAACCTGCCGCAATCCAATGCTACCGGCCTGCCGCTCGGCGCCAAGCGCGGCCCCGTCAAGGGCACGCTGACGCCCGAAGAAACCAAGGCCCAATTCAAGTCCCTGGCCGCCGACGAGTACGTCGTCAAGAAAGGCGACACCCTCTGGTCCATCGCCAACCACTTCCTGAAGGATCCCTATTACTGGCCGGAGATCTGGTACGACAACAGCCAGATCAAGAATCCGCACAAGATCTATCCGGGCGACCGGATCGGCATCATGTACATCGGCGGTCGGCCGCGTCTGGGCATCACCATGCGGCCGCACATGCGCTACGAGGGCGATTCCGCCGCGATCAGCAGCATTCCGCTAGACGTGATCAAGCCGTTCTTCAGCTACGACCAGATCATGACCCAGGCGGAACTGGATGCCACACCTTACATCCTGACCAACCGGGACGACGCCCTGTCGGCCAGCATGGGCGACGTGATCTACGCGCGCCCCGCGCTGACGGACAGCCTGGATAATTACGCCATCGTGCGGCAGGGCAAGCACCTCGTCGACCCGGTGACCGGCGCTTCGCTCGGCTACCGCACCATCTACGAGGGCGAGGCCAAGATCATGCAACGCGGCGATCCGACCGAACTGCGCATCATCAAGAGCGAACGCGAGGTCAACAAGGGTGACCGGCTTGTCCCCATGATCGGCGAACCGTTCGATCACGACATCACACCCAGCATCCCGGCCGTGCCGATCGATGCGGTGATCATCGACCTGCCCGATGCCATCACGCAGGTGGGTACCTATCAGGTCGCCATCATCAATGCCGGCAAGGACAACGGCCTCGTGCCCGGCGACATGCTGCGCATCAGCAAGCCCGGCCGCGTCGTGAAGGACACCTACACCCAGAATCCGAAGGAACTCAAGCAAGGCAAGGGGATCGATGCCCTGCTCCCGCATCCCCCGCTGGTCAAGCTGCCGGACTTCCCGATCGGGACCGCCATGGTGTTCCGCACCTATGATCATGCCAGCTATGTTCTGGTCGTGAAGACCAAGCGGCCCATCCACATCGGTGATCTGGCCCAAACCCCGACAGCCGACTGATTCGACGCGGCGCCCGACGCCACCGTTCACGATAGTGATGTCCATTGCCCAAGCGCCCGACGCTCAGGAACGTCGGGCGTTACTTTTTCTGATCACCATCAACGGCATGGGTCCGAAACGCCTGCGCCGACTCCTCGAGCACTTCGGCAATGCGCAACGGGCACTGAATGCGCCGACCGCCGAATGGATCGAAGCCGGCTTGCCGAACAACCTCGCCAGCCAACCGCAACGCGGGGATGAAGCACGGGTCCGGCACATGCTCGACTGGCTTGACGCACAACCGCATCACCACCTCGTTCTACGGGGAGAACCTGGTTTTCCGCCATTGCTCGACACCCTTCCCGATGCACCCGCCGCGTTATTCGCCATCGGTGACATCCGGCTGATGGACGAGCCACAGCTCGCCATCGTGGGCTCCCGTACACCGACCACTGGCGGCATACGCCATGCCCGCGCCTTCGCCCAACATCTGGCGCGACAGGGACTCGTCATCACCAGCGGGCTGGCGCTCGGTATCGATGCCGCCGCCCACCGGGGCGCACTGTCTGCCCCGGGGCCGACCATTGCGGTCCTGGGCACCGGCCCGGACCTCGTCTACCCCCGCGAGCATGCGCGACTCACCGACGAAATCATTGATACGGGAGGGCTGCTTCTCAGTGAGTGGCCGCCGGGAACGCCCGCCCGCAAGGAACATTTTCCGCGACGGAACCGTCTGATCAGCGGCCTGTCCGAAGGAGTGCTCGTGATCGAGGCCGGCTTGCAGAGCGGCTCCCTGATTACCGCCCGACTGGCCGCCGAGCAAGGGCGGGAGGTCTTCGCCATCCCCGGTTCGATCCACAATCCCCTGAGTCGTGGCCCGCATCGCCTGATCCGCGAGGGCGCCAAACTCGTGGAAACCGCTCAGGATATCCTGGAAGAACTGGTGCCCACCCTGGGTGCCCGCCTTCATCCCCCACCCACGTCCAGGGTTCCGGAAACCTCCGTCAGCGACGACAGGGATACCGCGATCCGCCCCCCGGACCCACAACATCAGCAATTGCTTGACTTGTTGGGGTATGATCCGCGCCCGGCCGACGAACTGATTGCGGCGAGCGGATTGACCCCCGCTGAAGTTTCCTCCATCCTCCTCATGTTGGAATTGGCTGGACATGTGGCAACTTTGCCCGGCGGACTCTACGTCCGCACCGCCTGACCTGACGGCGCGGCGAGCGCCCGCGCGCCGCGGCCCATCGGCCGACGAGACTGAGAGAATCAATGAAAGAAACCGTGCTTGACCTGCTGATGTACCTGTTCGAGAACTATATGGAAGAGGAGCCGCATCTGCCGCCCGAGCCTCTGCGTGCCGACCTGCAGAAAAAGCTTCTGGAAGCCGGATACGAAGCCGATGAAATCAGCCGGGCCTTTTCCTGGCTGGACGGCGCGGTGGAAACCCCGCCGTCCATTTCCCTGGCCGGCGTCGTCGCCCATGCGGCCAAATCCTCGTCGTTTCGCATCTACACCGAACAGGAACAGGTGGCTTTCGACATCGAGGCGCGCGGGTTTCTGCAGCAGCTGGAAGATATTGGCGTATTAAGCGCCGAAACACGCGAAACCGTGATCGAACGAGCACAAGCCCTGGGCGACGAGGAACTGGACCTGGACGCGATCAAGTGGGTCGTTCTGCTTGTCCTGTTCGCCCGCCCCGGAGAAGAAGCGGCCTTCGCCTGGATGGAAGATCTGGTCTTTGCCGAATCGACCACCCTTTTGCACTGAACCTAGGCCTGCATCAACACCATGAGCCAAACGCTTGTCATCGTGGAATCGCCCGCCAAGGCGAAAACCATCAAGAAATACCTCG
Source organism: Halothiobacillus diazotrophicus (assembly GCF_001663815.1). Taxonomy (NCBI): domain Bacteria; kingdom Pseudomonadati; phylum Pseudomonadota; class Gammaproteobacteria; order Chromatiales; family Halothiobacillaceae; genus Halothiobacillus; species Halothiobacillus diazotrophicus. Next base: position 2,267,185 of record NZ_CP016027.1, on the reverse strand, counting down.
GCCCCGGTTTCGAGGTCCTGGCGTCGTACGGTCACGTGCGCGACCTCATCCCGAAGGACGGCGCGGTCGACACGGCGCATGACTTCGCCATGCAATACACGCTGATCGACAAGAACGTCCGTCATGTCGATGCCATCAAGAAGGCGCTGAAATCCGCCGATACCCTGCTGCTCGCAACTGACCCCGACCGCGAGGGCGAGGCCATTTCCTGGCATCTGTACGAGCTGCTGAACGACGCGAACCTGCTCAAGAACAAGACCGCGCGCCGCGTCGTTTTCTACGAAATCACCAAGAAGGCCGTCCAGGAAGCCGTCGCACATCCCCGCGACCTGTCCGGCGACCTCATCAACGCCCAGCAGGCGCGACGCGCCCTCGACTACCTCGTGGGCTTCAACCTCTCGCCCCTTCTGTGGAAAAAGATCAACCCCGGCCTCTCGGCAGGCCGGGTGCAGAGCCCCGCGTTGCGACTGATCGTCGAGCGCGAGCAGGAAATCGAGGCCTTCAAGCCTCAGGAATACTGGACGCTCACCGCCGCCTGCCAGAGCAGCGCGGCGGAAAAATCGGCCTTCAGCGCCCGCCTGCTCACATTGGACGGCCAAAAAGCGGAACAATTCACGCTCACCAATGCGGACGACGCCACCCAGGCGCGCGAGCGCATCCTGAGCGCCGCCGATGGGCGCCTTACCGTCGGCAAGGTCGACAAACGCGAGCGCCGGCGCAATCCGGCGCCGCCGTTCACGACCTCCACGCTGCAGCAGGAAGCCGTCCGCAAGTTGGGACTTTCCGCCTCGCGGGCGATGCGTCTCGCCCAGGAGCTCTATGAAGGCGTGGATATCGGCTCCGGCACCATCGGTCTGATCACCTACATGCGAACCGATGCGGTCACCCTCTCGAACGACGCCATCACCGAGATTCGCGCCCACATCGGCGACAAGTACGGCGCGCCCTATCTGCCCGCCAGCCCGGTCCAGTACAAGACCAAGTCAAAGAATGCCCAGGAAGCGCACGAAGCCATCCGACCAACCTCGGTCGCCAACACGCCCGAGGCGGTGCGCGCCTTTCTCAACAAGGACCAGTTCCGGCTGTACGAAATGATCTTCAAGCGGGCCGTCGCCTCCCAGATGACGCCCGCCGTCTTCGACCAGGTCTCCGTCGACCTCGCCGCCGGGCCGGATCACACCTTCCGCGCCACGGGTTCGACCCTGAAATTCCCGGGCTTCATTGCCCTCTATCGGGAAGATGAGGACGACAAGGCCGGCGACAGCGATGAGGATCGCCGCCTGCCACCGCTTGTGGAGGGCGATGCAGTGGCACTGAACGACGTCGCCGCCGACCAGCATTTCACCGAACCGCCGCCGCGCTTCACGGAAGCGAGCCTGGTCAAGACGCTCGAAGAGTACGGGATCGGTCGCCCTTCGACTTACGCGAGCATCATCTCGACGCTGCAGGCGCGCGAGTACGTCGTACTCGAACAGCGGCGCTTCCAGCCCACCGACATGGGCCGGGTGGTCAACGGCTTCCTGACGGAATATTTCCGCGATATCGTCGACTACGAATTCACCGCGAAGCTCGAGGACGATCTCGATGCCGTATCGCGCGGGGAGCGTGACTGGGTGCCGCTGATGCGCGCCTTCTGGGGCCCCTTCCACGATCGCATCGCCGACACGGCGGAAAACGTCAGCCGCCAGGACGCCGCCCAGGGACGAGAACTGGGCATCGATCCCAAATCCGGCAAGCCGGTCAGCGTGCGGCTTGGGCGCTTCGGCCCCTTCGCCCAGATCGGCACGAAGGACGACGAGGAAAAGCCCAAGTTCGCCTCCCTGAAGCGGAGCCAGAGCATTGCCACCATCACGCTCGAGGAAGCCCTGGATCTGTTCCAGCTGCCGCGAAAACTGGGCGAAACACCGGAAGGCGAGCCCGTCGAGGCCAACATCGGCCGTTTCGGCCCCTACGTGAAGTTCGGCAAGAGCTACGCGTCCCTGAGCAAGGACGACGACCCTTACACGATCGATCTGGCACGCGCGCTGGTCATCATCGAGACCAAGAAACTGGCCGAGAAGAACCGGGTCATCGCCGAATTCGATGATGGCATCTCCGTCCTGAACGGACGCTACGGCCCATACATCACCGACGGCAACAAGAACGCCAAGATCCCCAAGGATCGGGAGCCGAAAACCCTGACCCACGCGGAATGCGTCGAATTGCTGGCCGCGGCACCGGAAAAGAAAAAGACGACACGGGGCAAGGCAGCAGCAGCCAAGAGCACCAAGGCGACGGCCGAGAAGAAACCGGCCGCTCGCAAGAGCACTGCCAAATCGACGACCACGGCCAAGAAAGCCGCCGCACCGGCTGGCGACGATGCCGCCCCGCCCAAGAAGACCACCCGCAGCCGGAAAACCACCGGCACGCCCCCCGCCGCGTCGGAATGACAACGACCGCCTCAGGATCGATCGAACAACCGCCACAGCCACTGACCGAGCATCATGCCCACCGCGTTTCAACTCCGTCGCGCCCGTGAAATCATCCAACAAGGCGGCGTCATCGCCTACCCGACCGAAGCCGTCTACGGGCTTGGCTGCGATCCAGCCAATGCCGATGCGGTGTTGCGCCTCCTGTCCCTGAAGGTGCGCGACTGGCGCAAGGGTGTGATCCTGATCGCCGCCGATATCGACCAACTGCGTCCCTGGGTCGACCTCCCCCCGTCGGACTGGCAGCAACTCTCCGCCCAATGGCCGGGACCGCGTACCTGGGTCGTCCCCGCCAGCGCCGCTGCCCCGGACTGGATCACCGGCGGACGCACGGAAATCGCCGTTCGGGTGACGGCCCACCCCATCGCCAGCGCGCTGGCACGGCATGCCGGCATGGCCCTGGTTTCCACCAGCGCAAATCCGGCTCAGCGGCCGGCCGGACGCTCCCCCATCGACGTACGTCGTTATTTCGGCGATGCGCTGGACCTGATCGTGTCCGGCCCCGTCGACCGGCGCGCCACCCCCACCGCCATCCGCCACTGGCCCGACGGCCACTGGCTCAGAACCTGATCCATGCCCGGCCCCGTCACCGACATGGCACCCCGGAGAAATCCCCGATGATCGACATCACCCGCGTACGCGACTATCTCACCGACCTGCAGGATCGCATCGTCGCCAGTCTGGAAGCACTGGAACCCACCGCCCGATTCGAGCACGACGACTGGCAGCGACCGGCGGGAGAAACCCTGAACGGCATGGGGCGTGGCCGTATCCTGGAAGGGGGGGACGTCTTCGAGCGCGCCGGCATCAATTTCTCGCACGTGACCGGCCAGAAACTGCCTCCGTCGGCCACGGCGCATCGCCCCGATCTGGCCGGTGGCCGCTTCGAGGCCATGGGCGTGTCGCTGGTCATCCATCCGCGCAACCCCTACGCACCGACCTCCCATGCGAACGTGCGGTTCTTCGAAGCACACAAGGAAGGCGTGCCCTCGGTCTGGTGGTTCGGCGGGGGTTTCGACCTCACCCCGTATTACGGCTTTACCGAAGACGCCGTCCACTGGCACGAACAGGCACGCGCCGCCTGCCAACCGTTTGGTGCGGACCTCTACCCGCGATTCAAGCAATGGTGCGATGAATATTTCTGGCTGAAGCACCGGCAGGAACCGCGCGGCGTCGGCGGTCTGTTCTTCGATGATTTCGGCGCCGACGGCAGCATCGACTTCGAAACCGCGTTCGGCCTGATGCGCTCGGTGGGCGATCACTACCTGCCGGCCTATACGCCGATCGTGGCACGTCGCAAGGACACGCCCTACGGCGAACGCGAACGGGATTTCCAACTCTACCGGCGCGGCCGGTACGTGGAGTTCAATCTGGTGTACGACCGCGGCACGCTATTCGGTCTGCAGTCCGGCGGGCGCACGGAATCCATTCTCATGTCGATGCCGCCAGAGGTTCGCTGGCGCTACGATTGGCGCCCGGCCCCGGACAGCCCCGAGGCCGAACTCTATCGGGAGTTTCTGCGCCCCCGCGATTGGCTCGACGAACGGACATAACCGCAACGTCGAACAGTCTGTCGAACCGGCAGTCACCCATGAAAAAGGCCCGCTTCAATGCGGGCCTTTGGTTTGTGGAGGAGCATGCCGCCCGCCAAGATCATCGCGACAGCACCTCGATGGCGCGTGGCGACTCGATCGGCATCCGCCAATCCTGATACCGATTTTTGTCCCGGATCAGCCAGCCACGCGCGCGGAGCGTCTTGCCGCGCCATGCATGAAAATCCACACCCTGAAATTGCGGCCAGGCTCGCCGGGAAATCTGCAGCGCGACACGACCCTCGAGATTCACCCACACAGTTCGCGTGGACTTGTGCACCGAAAGCACACGCCCCCGAATGATGGCCGCCCCCTGAACGTCCGAGGGAACGCCGGTCGCCGTATCGATGCCCGGCGCGTACTCGGCCAGAGACCAGATACCGACACGGTTGCGCGCGGCCGCCCGCTCCGTCAATGTCAGACAGTCCGCCAGATCCAGATTCGGCGGCATATACACCGCCATCGCCATCCCCTGAGCGACGAGGTTCGCCTGGATCGATTCGCCGTCCGACAAATAGAGATAGGCCAGCCGGCGACCATAGCGGTCGGTGGACTCCCGACCGTAGCGGAGGAGGATCCGGTTATGGGACCGGGCCAGCATGGCCCGCAAAGCCTGCCGACTGGCAGCCCCGAACGGTTCGTCGGCCGTGGCCGGTTTCCGATCGTAGGCACCATGGGCGACTTCCGGCGCATCGATGCCCGCCAGCCGAACCCGCTCGCCCGTGGTCAGACGAACCGTATCCCCGTCATCGACATATGCAACCGTGGCCGGGTGTCCGGAACGATCCTCGGGGCAGGCGACCAGCGCGGCCCAAACCGGGGAAGAAATCAACCACGACCCGAGCATTAGCCAGGCAACAAAAAAGGCACGCCATCCTAGCGGGTGGCATGCCTTTCGTCGCCCGAGCGTCGACACGATTGCGCCGAGACGCCGACGGCTTACTTGCGGCCGTAGCGGTTGCGGAACTTGTCGACCTGCTTGGCGGTGCTGGAATCCATACGCTTACCGGTGTAGAACGGATGGCTGCTGGAAGAAATTTCCACCTTGACCAGCGGGTATTCGTTGCCGTCGGTCCACTTGATGGTTTCCTTGGCGCGAATCGTCGATTTCGTCAGTACCGCGAAGTCGGAGGCCAGGTCCTGGAAGACGACGGGACGATAATCGGGATGAATATCTGGTTTCATGTGCGATACCTTGGGTAATCGGGGGTAATCGGTTCAATACGTTTGATCAATGTCCGTCGCCGGCCCCACACACGCAGGGCCAGGAGGCCTTCGCCAAACGCGCAGTTTGGTTTTTAAGGGCGGGGATCATATCGCAAATCAAAGACACGAGCAACTACGCCCCTCAGCCATCCGGGCGGGGCGTGCGTGCCGCCACCCAGACGGACACCTCACGCACGCCCGCTTTCCGCAGGGCAAGCGACAGGCTTTCCACCGTACTGCCCGTGGTCATGACGTCATCGACGATCGCCACACGCTCGGGCAACCGGCCCGTCACGACAAATGCCCCACGCAGACTCTTCCGGCGCGCTGCGGCATCCAGACTGCTTTGCGGATCGCCCATCTTCACCCGTTTCACAACGTGGCCGCATACCGGCAAGGCAAATCGCCGCCCCAGGCTATCGGCCATCAAGCGGGCCTGATTGAAACCGCGGTCCCTTCGCCGCTGCGGATGAATGGGCATGGGCACGAGCGCATCAGGCAACACCGCCACGTCACCGGACGGGCGTCGACATGCGATTGCCGTGATCAGCGGCCGCAAGAGCGCCGACATCACGGCCGTATCGTGTTGGAATTTCAGACGGTGGATCAGGGCGCGCGCCGAGTCATCGTAATCCACCCCGGCAATCACACGATCGAAGGGGCGAGGCTGCTGCAGACATTCCGCACAAGGTATATCCGGCACCGACACGCGGATCGCACAAACCGGACAGCGCAGCATGGGGTCTTTGTCGCCCCAAACGCGGTCGCATCGGGGGCAAAGACCGCTCGCCGAAACCGTGGACGCGCGGCAAAGCAAGCACGGTGCCGGCACCAGCAAGCGCGTTAGCCCGGTCAGAAATTTCATGCTACATTCATACGCCAATGTTAGCGAGGTGTTGATAAATCATGTCCCAGATAACCGATACGGTGTCTAAGCTGACAGATGACCTGAAAGTAGGGGAAACGGACAACGCACCCAAAATCGTTTCTGGTGCCTCTGCACGCCGAGCCGCCAAGTGGTTCAACTACGGCACCCTGGTCGCCATGGCGATCCCCCTACCCCTGGCGATTTTCTGGACCGGCATGTCCATGCTTGTTTATGCACTGAACAAACACCATCCGAACCCCAAAGTCGGATATTACACGCAGTGGGCTGCCTATCGATTCTACGGCGTGGCCGGTTTCGCCGTCGCCGTCGCCATATTCTTCCCGCCGAAAATCATTTTTTACCTGGTGATCTGGGCGATTGCCGCCGTGATCCTGGTACCCTGGACATTTTACGACCTGCACCGGATCAACAAAGACACCTGGGAAGACACCGTCGTCGTACCGGATGTCCCTTTTGTCGACGAATAACCGTCCCAGACCCCCTGCGCTTCCGAATGGCCCAACCGAGAGATTCTACCTTGTCGACCGCAACCTGGACCCGCGAACAAACCCTCGCCCTGTTTGACCTGCCGTTCAACGATCTGCTCTTCCGAGCGCATCAGGCGCATCGGGCGCACTTCGATCCCAACGCCGTGCAGGTCAGCACGCTCCTGTCGATCAAGACCGGCGCCTGCCCGGAGGACTGCTCCTACTGTTCACAGAGCGCACGCTACGAGACCGGCCTGGAACGCGAACGCCTGCTCCCTCTGGAAGAAGTCCGTACCGCGGCCCTGCGCGCCCGGGAAACCGGCGCCACGCGATTCTGCATGGGTGCCGCCTGGCGAAGCCCCACGGATCGTCAGCTCGAAAACGTGATCGAGATGGTGCACGTGGTCAAGGAAATCGGCATGGAGGCCTGCCTGACCCTCGGCATGCTGACCCGTCCACAAGCCGAACGCCTCAAGGAAGCCGGACTGGATTACTACAACCACAACATCGACACCTCGCCCGAGTTCTACAGCGAGGTGATCACCACCCGCCAGTTCCAGGATCGACTCGACACCCTCGAACATGTCCGGGAAAGCGGCATCAATGTCTGCTCCGGCGGCATCCTCGGCATGGGGGAATCCCGGGAGGATCGCGCCTCCTTCCTGCTCAGCCTGGCGAACCTGCCCCGCCCCCCGGAGTCGGTCCCCCTGAACATGCTGGTGCGCATCCCCGGTACGCCGATGGCCGACGTGCCCACCCTGGACCCGATCGAATTCGTGCGTACCGTGGCCGTCGCCCGCATCCTGATGCCGACATCCCACGTCCGCCTGTCCGCCGGTCGCGAGGGCATGACCGACGAGACCCAGGCCTGGTGCTTCTTCGCCGGCGCCAACAGCATCTTCTACGGAGACAAGCTCCTGACCACCGACAACGCCGACCAGAATCATGATCAGGCGCTGTTTCACAAGCTCGGCATCCACCCGCTGATTCCCGACGGCTTCACCCCGGAACAGAACGGTGTGCACGGCGGCTGCGGCGGGGCCTGCCGTAGCGAGTCCAACGCGGCAACAGAGCCCCAATCGGCACAGACCGCGTGACCAAGCGTCACCCGCAATAAAAAACGGCCCGGGGTGACTCGGGCCGTTTTTTTCGCTTCGTCGAATCGACGGGGTCAGCGCGTCGCGGACTGCACCCCATCCACTCCGGCTTCCGCCACCGCGGCCGCCCGGAACAGGGCGCGGCGCTTATTGATGGTCTCTTCCCATTCGGTAGCTGGCACGGAATCGGCAACGATGCCGCCGCCGGCCTGAATGTGCAACGCGCCATCCTTCACAACACCCGTCCGAATCGCGATGGCCGTATCCATGTTGCCGTTCCAGGCCCAGTACCCCACGGCCCCGGCATAGATGCCGCGCTTGACCGGCTCGATTTCGTCAATGATTTCCAGCGCCCGGATCTTCGGGGCGCCGCTGACGGTACCGGCCGGGAAAGTTGCGCGCAGGACGTTCATGGCATTCATGCCCTGCTTCAGCCGCCCGGTGACCTGGGAAACGATGTGCATGACGTGCGAATAGCGCTCGACTACCATCTGCTCTTCGAGCTTGACCGTGCCGATTTCCGCGACCCGACCCGTGTCGCTGCGGCCCAGATCGATCAGCATGACGTGCTCGGCGATTTCCTTCGGGTCGCTGAGCAGATCGAGTTCCAGCGAGAGATCTTCTGCCGGTGTCTTGCCCCGCGGCCGCGTCCCGGCGATGGGCCGTACGGTGATTTCATCATCCTCCAGTCGCACGAGAATCTCGGGGCTGGAACCGACCACCTGATGGTCGCCCACGTCCAGGAAGAACATGTAGGGCGAGGGATTCAGGCTGCGCAGGGCTCGGTAGAGATCGAGCGGCGCGGCATGGTATTCGATGGTCATGCGCTGGCTGGGCACGACCTGCATGACATCGCCTGCGGCAATGTACTCGCGGATCTTCAGTACCGCATCCTCATAACCCTGACGCGTGAAGCTGCCCTTGAAATCGTTTTCGTCGATCTTTCGGGGTGCCGCGATCGGCTGATAATGCACCTGGGCCGTCTGAAGCCGACCGACCAGTGCATCGAGCTGCCGCTCGCCCTCGGCCAGGGCATCGGGCGACGTCGGATCGACCAGCGTGACGAGCAGCAGATTGCTCGAGAGGGTGTCGACCACAACGACCTGCTCGGACAGCATCAGCAGGATATCGGGATTGCCGAGGGGGTCGGGCTTGGCCGGACGCGCGGCCAGCTTGGGTTCGATGTAACGCACGGTCTCGAAGCCGAAATAGCCCACAAGCCCGCCGTGGAAACGCGGCATGCCCGAAGGCTCATAGACGCGATAGCGCGCCTTGTAGGCCTCGATCCAGGCCAGGGGATCCGCTACCTCCGCCGTCTCGATCACGGCGCCGTCCTGACGGATCTCAATGCGCTGACCATAAACCCGCAGGACCGTCCGCGCGGCTAGGCCGATGATCGAATAACGCCCCCAGCGCTCGCCACCAGTGACCGATTCGAAGAGGTAACTGTTCGCCCCCTCGGCCAGCTTGCGGTAGACCGAGAGGGGGGTGTCGTAATCGCCGGAGACCGTCCGGGTCAGCGGTACCCGGTTATAGCCTTCTGCGGCAAGTTGGGCGAGTTGTTCGACGGAGGGATGAAAAGACATGAAGATTCCTTTGGGCAAGCGGGGGCAGGTCAGGCGCGCGAACGATTTCGATTCAACGACGCCATCGAAGACCCATCAAACGGGATACGACCCTGCCCATGCCACCCAATCCTAACCGATCAGTCCGGCGAACTCGGCCATCGAATCGATGACCACGTCCGGGTTGTAGTTGCGGATATCCTCGCCATGGTTGTAGCCATAGCTCATGCAGATAATCGAGAAACCGGCAGCGCGGGCGGCCTTTACGTCGGAGATGGAGTCCCCGATCATCAGGGATTCGCGCGGCCGCACCCGGAACCAGCCGGCGGCGTAGCACAGCGGCGCAGGGTCCGGTTTCTTCATCGGCAGGGTGTCGCCGGCAATCACGGTCTCGAACTGGGCCAGCAGCCCCGTCTCTTCGAGCAGCGGCAGGGTGAAGGCCGTTGCCTTGTTAGTGACGCAGGCCATGGACAGCCCGAGACTGCGCACATGATCCAACCCTTCCTGAACGCCGGGGAAGATCCGGGAATACTTGCCGTTGGTCTCGGCGTAGGCCGGCTTGAAGATCTCGAACGCTCGCGCGAACAATTCGCGATCGGCGCCGCCGGCCAGGGTATTGGTCAGCGCCCGATCGACCAGAGGCTCGATGCCATTGCCCACCCAGTTCCGGACGTCCGCTTCGGCCCGCTCCGGCAAGCCGAGCTCACGCTGCATCATGTTGACGGCACGATGCAGATCCGGGACCGAGTCGATCAGGGTGCCATCCAGATCGAACAGCACCATCTTCGGGTTGAATTGAGGCATCAACGCTTCGCCTTGGCCAATTCCGCACGCATTTCGGCAACGATGCTGTCGTAGCGGTTCGGGTCGGTGTCCTTGCCCTTGCCGAAGATGCCGGAACCGGAAACGAAGGTATCGATGCCGGCTTCGGCGACTTCGCGGATGTTGTCGGCTTTCACGCCGCCATCGATTTCCAGGCGGCAGTTCAGGCCGCGCTCGTCGATCATCTGGCGGACCTTGCGCGCCTTGTCCAGCACGTACGGGATGAAGGACTGACCGCCAAAGCCCGGGTTCACGGACATCAGCAGGACCATGTCGCACTTGTCGAGGGTGTACTCGAGGACGTCCAGCGGGGTGGCCGGGTTGAATACCAGGCCAGCCTTGCAACCGGAATCCTTGATCAGACCCAGGGTACGGTCAATGTGCTCGGAAGCTTCCGGGTGGAAGGTGATGTAGGTCGCACCGGCCTTGGCGAAATCCGGGATGATACGATCGACCGGCTTGACCATCAGGTGGACGTCGATCGGGGCGGTGACGCCATGGCTACGCAGGGCATCGCAGACCAGCGGGCCGATGGTCAGGTTCGGGACGTAGTGGTTGTCCATCACGTCGAAATGCACCCAGTCGGTACCGGAGGCCAGAACCTTGTCGACCTCGGCACCGAGGGCGGCGAAGTTGGCGGACAGAATGCTTGGCGCAATGATGAAATCAGACATGGAAAAGTCCCCATTGGAAAAGTAACGAAAAGGAATCTCGTGATGCCGAGGCGAAGCCCCGCCCATCCGGCTCGGCCCTCGCCGCCCGCCGGGCCGCTTTTGGACGACAAATGCCCGCCAATGTACCCGAAAAGCCCGAAAAAATTAAGTCCGAGCCACCCGCCCCACGTCGCCGGGGACTGCCGCCCCCGCTCAGGGGGCCGTGCGCGGCGGTAACGTATCGATCCCGGCGGTCTTCAGGCGGCGTCGCACTTCCGGCAAATCGTTGTTCTTGATCGGCCCGATCTGAATCCGGTAATACGTCTTGCCATTCACCTCCGCCGGCCGCACCTCGGAAGTGAACCCCTGCATGGCGATTTCCGCCTTGCGCCGGTCCGCCTCTGCCTGCGTGGCGAACGATCCGGCCTGAATCCAGTAGTTGATGGACTTGGCCGCCGATTCGGTCCGATCGGGTTTCTCGGGCGCCGTTGCAGAAGGTTTTCCCCCGGTTGCCGGCTTTTCCGCCGGAGACGGAATCACCGGGCTGTTGCTCTGCTTGGGTAGCAGGGTGTAGAACTCGAAATCCGGTTTGACGGGTGCCTGGGGCTCGGTCTTCTTCACGGAGCGTGCATCATGACGCGTCGATTCCTGCCCGGATTGCCCGTCCTTCTTCCACAGATGGGCGGCGATGAACACCAGCAGACCCGCCACGACCAGCAGGAGCACGACAATCCATTTGCCGGTCGCTGGGGGCGTACTACTGCGATGCCGATTTGCCGGGGCACGCTTGTTTTGCGCCATGGATCAGGCTCCGGTTGGGAAAATCGAATTCATCGGAATGCGACTCACATCTCTTCCGGGGCACTGACGCCCAACAGACCAAGACCGTTCGCCAGAACCTGACGCGTTGCGGCGATCAGGTTGAGACGCGCGTCGCGCAACGGCGCATCCTCGGCCACCAGGAACGCATGAGCGTTGTAATAGGCGTGGAAATCCTGGGCGAGGTCGCGAAGATAGTGAACCAGCTGATGGGGCTCCAGGGCCACCGCAGCGCGCGCCACGGTATCCGCATATTGACTCAGTCGCTTGAACAGTGCCTGCTCGTGGGATTCCGTCAGCCGCGCATAAGCCGTACGCCCGTTGGCGGGATCATGGACAAAACCGCGCAGGGGTAGCTGACGGAACACGCTGCACACCCGCGCATGCGCATATTGGATGTAGTACAACGGGTTGTCGTTGGACTGGCTCTTCGCGAGATCCAGATCGAAATCCAGATGCTGGGCGGCCGCGCGCATCACGTAGAAGAACCGGGCCGCCTCGTTGCCCACTTCTTCCCGTAGCTCACGCAGGGTCACGAAGCTGCCGGACCGGGTCGACATCTGAACGCGCTCGCCGCCACGGTAGAGAATCGCGAACTGCACGAGCGACACGTCCAGATGACCAGCGTCATAGCCCAGGGCCGTCAGGGCGGCCTTCACGCGCGGCACGTAGCCGTGGTGATCCGCGCCCCAGATGTCGATGACCCGATCGAACCCGCGCTCGAACTTCTCCATGTGATAGGCGATATCGGACGCGAAGTAAGTCGGCTGGCCGTTATCACGACGCACGACCCGGTCCTTGTCGTCCCCGAAGTCGGTCGAACGGAACCACAACGCCCCACTCTGCTCATAGATGTGTCCGCTGGCCTGCAACCGCTCGATGGCGCGATCGATCATCCCCCGATCTTCCAGCGTCTGCTCGGAATACCAGTCCTCGTAAGTCACGCCGAATTCGGCGAGATCGTCGCGGATGTCGGCCAGAATGGACTTAAGACCGGCATCGAACACGGTACGGTAGCCCACCTCACCCAGCAGCGTCTTGGCCCGCGCGATCAGCGCGTCGATGTACTCGTCCTTGTCGCCGCCCTGCGGCTCGTCTGCCGGCAGATCCGCGAACACTTCGCTTGTCGGCACGTTCAGCGAATCGCCATGCTCGGCCTGCAGGCCGGCCGCGATGTCGAAGATATACCCTTCGGATTTGTACCCGTTCGCCGGGAAGGTCAATGTCGCGCCGCAGCGCTCCAGATAACGGAGCCAGACGCTTACGGCCAGAATATGCATCTGCCGCCCGGCGTCGTTCACGTAATACTCGCGATGCACCTCGTAGCCGACGGCCGCCAGCAGATCCGCAACCACGGCGCCGTAGGCCGCGCCGCGGCCATGGCCCACATGCAGGGGGCCCGTCGGGTTGGCCGAAACGAACTCGACCTGGATCCGCGACCCCTTGCCGATCTCGGCCCGCCCGTACGCCGCACCGGCCGCAACGATGTCATCCAGCAGTGCGAACGCCGCCTGCGCATCCACGAAGAAATTCAGAAAGCCCGGCCCGGCAATCTCGACGGCACGGATACCGGCCCGATCGGTCAGGGCCGCCAGCAGTCGCTCGGCCGCCGCACGCGGCGCAACACCCATGGGCTTGGCGATCTGCAACGCGAGATTCGTGGCAAAATCGCCATGAGTGGAATCCTTCGGCACCGACAGATTGGGGGTGGCCTGGACCGCGGCGTCCAACAGACCTTCCGCTTTCAGGGTGTTCAGCGCCTTCTGCAGCTGTTGTTCGATTCGGGCTTTCAATTCGGTATCCGTGTGTTCAAGAAATTGCAGGTGGTTTGGAACCGGGTAGTTTATCCCGTGGCCGGTTCAACACGCAAAAACCCGTCGCGGAAACCGCTGCCGACAGGTTAATTTCCGTGACAATTCGACGAATCCGGCGCGCGCGCCTGCTAAAGTGTTCAGCCAAAGAATACGAAACCAATGCCATTTTTCCGGGCCAGGAGCGCCTTTGACCATGACCGCCTTACACGAAGACGACTTTCCCGAGCCCGTTGCCAAAGATCACGACCGCGTTGCCACTATTGCGGGCGCGGTGCACACCATTCTCGGTGCACTGGGGGAAGACCCCGGCCGGGAAGGGCTGAAGCAGACGCCGGAGCGCGTCGCCAAGGCCCTGATCTATCTGACACAAGGACAAAAGAACCCGCTCAGCAGCGCCGTGGGCGAGGCACTCTTCACGTCGGACAACGACGAACTTGTGGTCGTGCGTAACATCGAATTTTACAGCCTCTGCGAGCACCACATGCTGCCGATCATCGGTCATGTCGACATCGGGTACATGCCACAGGGCAAGGTGCTGGGCCTGTCGAAGCTGGCGCGCATCGTCGACCTCTACGCCCGTCGACTGCAGATCCAGGAGAACATGACCCAGCAGATCGCCGACGCCGTACAGCGCGTCACCGGCGCGCGCGGTGTCGCGGTGCAAGTCCGGGCGGCGCACATGTGCATGGCGATGCGCGGCGTGGAGAAGGTCAATTCGGAAACCATCACGTCCATGATGCTCGGCGTTCTTCGGGACGATCCCCAGACGCGCAACGAATTCCTGCAGCTGATTGCGCAGGGACGCAAATAGGAGCCTGCGCGGCGATGAACACCCCTAACCCGTCCCAAGTCGCCCTCATCACCGGCGTCGGTCGCCGGATTGGTGCAGCGCTGGCCGAACATCTGCTGAGCCAGGGCCATCGGGTCATAGGAACCTACCGAAAGTCCACCCCGAAGTTGACCGAACTGATCGAGCGTGGCCTGATCGCCCTACCCTGCGAACTCACCGACCCCATGGCGGCGCGCACCCTCGCCACGGCAGTCGCCGACGCGACCGCGCGCCTGGATGTCATCATCCACAATGCCTCGGTCTGGTACGACGACCAAACCTGCGCCCTCGACCCGAACCGGTGCGGCGAACTGTATCAGGTTCACGTCACGACCCCCGTACAGATCACCGAGGAACTCCAGCGCCTGCTGCCCGCCAACGATCGCCAGGGCCGCGCCGACCGACTGGTCGTGTTCATGACCGATACCGCCGCGCACACCGGCGAGTCGGATCACCTGCACTATCTCGCGTCGAAAGCCGCCGCCGAGAGCGCCGCCCGTTCTCTGGCAAAACGCCTCGCCCCCCATACGCGCGTCAACGCCCTCGCACCCGGATTGATCCTGTTCCACCCCGAGGACGACACGAGCTACCGCAAACAGCGGCTCGCCCAGAATCTGCTGCCCTTCGAACCAGGCGCCGGCGTCATCTGCCACACCATCGACTTTCTCATGGCCTGCCCCGCGATTGATGCCACGACCATCCGCGTGGACAACGGCCACCAGGGTTAACCGACCGGCACCCGCCCTGAGAAAGAAAAAGGCCCGGGAACTTGCCCGGGCCTATATCGCAACAGCGCACTAACGCCAAAATCCGTGCGTTGTTCCTTTGGATTACTTGGCAGCGGCGGCGGCCGGTGCTTTCTTGACGTGCTTCTTCACTGCGTGATGCTTTTTCATCGCATGATGCTTCTTGACAGCATGATGCTTCTTCACCGCGTGGTGCTTCTTGACAGCCGGGGCAGCCGGAGCCGGATCCGCGGCCATCGCCACGCTGGAAACCGCCATCACACCAGCGACTACCGCACCGACGACCCACTTCATTGAACGAGCGTTCATAGCAACTATTTCCTTCATGATTTATGACACAAGCCAGCGAATCATACGCCGGGAAACAGCCAAACACCACATGAATAATATCGTTTTAAAACAGCCACCTATATCTATTTAATTCAATAATTATCCAAAATACAACACAAATTAACAATGAACCGCAATCAAACAACAAATATTCAATTTAAAGCGCCGAAAACGCCGAATCCGCACAGGCGGGAAACGCACATCAGACCCATAAACGACGCCGAACGAACACCACAGCCAGGTAGTATCCCAGCACGGCATACACCGAGAGCACCGTCAGATGAAGCGCAATGTCCGTCAGGGGCTGACCGACGATCAGGGGACGAATCAGGGCAACCGCATGGGTGAGCGGCAACGCCTGAACGGCCAGCAGCAGGGCCGGGGGAAAGCTGTCCAACGGGAAGAACACCCCGGACAGCATGAACATCGGCGTCACCACCAGCACGAAGTAGTAATTGAAGAAATCGTAGCTGCCGGCGACAGCACTCATCACGATGGCCGGCCCGGCAAAGGTCAACCCCATCAGGAAGACCACCGGTATCGCCCATAGCGCCATCCACCCACCGTGAACGGCACCCAGCAGGCTCGCAACCACCAAAATGGCAATCGCACTGAGCACGCCCTTGGCGGCCGCCCAGACGGTTTCTCCCAGCACGATGTCGTCGATATCCAGCGGGGTAGCCATGATCGCATCGTAGGTTTTTTGCGGCACCATCCGGGTGAAGACCGAATACATGCCCTCGAAGCTCACGGTGGTCATCGCCGAGGAGGCAACCACGCCCGAGGCCAGGAATGTCAGATAGGGCAGACCGCCCACCGCACCGACAAGATGCCCCAGCCCCAAGCCCAGACCAAGGAGGTAGATCAGGGGTTCGCCGAAATTCAGCGCGATCGCCGGCCCGATCAGCTTGCGCCACACGAGGAAATTCCGCTCCAGCAAGGCAAAGGCCGCCAGCCGGAGGCGCGGAAAGGTCCAGATCGATCGTTTCATTCGCGAAGCCCCCGACCGGTCAGGCGCAAAAAAACGTCTTCCAGACCTGCCCGACGATGAATGATCGTCAGGCCGGTATCCTCGCCCAGAAACTCCAGAATCGGTGCCGGTGCATGAGTGTAGACATACACGGCCGTCCCTTGACGCTCCGCATGCGCGCTCATCGAGCGCAGCATCGTGAACAGGCCATCGCTGACCTCGCCGCGCAACTCGATGACATCGCTCTCCACATGCTTCTGGATCAATGCCTTGGGCGATCCCTGATCCAAAATGCGCCCATGATCCATCACGACCAGCTCGTCACAGAGGCGTTCCGCCTCCTCCATGTAATGCGTCGTCAGGATCAGCGTCACGCCCCGCGCGCGCAGTTCGGCCAGGCGCGCCCAGATCATGTGCCGAACCTGAGGATCCAGCCCGGTGGTCGGCTCGTCGAGTACCACGATCTGCGGGTTGTTGATCAGCGAACGGGCAATGATCAGGCGGCGCTTCATCCCGCCGCTCAGCGTCTCGACCTTCGCATCGGCCTTGGCCGTAAGCTCCGCAAACGCCAGCAGCGCCTCGACCCGGTCGGCGACATCGCGGCGACTCAAACCGAAAAACCGGGCGTACATGAAGAGATTTTCCCGAACCGTGAAATCAGGGTCGAGATTGTCTGCCTGCGGCACGAGACCAACCTGGCTACGAATGGTCCGCGCCGCCTCGGGCAGGGATTCACCCAACAGACACAGTTCACCCGCATCGAAATCGACGAGGCCAAGCAGCATCTTCAGCGTGGTCGTCTTGCCCGCACCGTTGGGTCCCAGAAAGCCGAAGCACAGTCCCGACCGAATACTGAAATCGATACTGTCCACGGCCCGCAAGGAACCAAATTGCTTCACCAACCCCTTGGCCCAAACGGCCGGAATGGGCTCGGTCACCGCCAGCTCAGTCACGTTCGTCATGAAAAACCCCGAGTTGCATCCACTCAAATCCCCATACGGGTCCCAAACAATCGTCAACCGCCGAATCCGGACGGCGCACACGCTATGGCGACGGCAGCAACCGCGCCAGACCGGTCATTATCCGTTGGGTTGCACCCCGGTTATCCGCGACAACCCCCCGTGCGCGATCACCGACCGCGCGCCAATCCTCGGGCGCGCGACCGGCATCGAGCACGGCCTGAGCCAGCTCGCTGCCGTTCGTCACCGTGCGCACGGCCTGATGCTCGTCGAGTTGCCGATAGATATCGCGGAAATTTCGAGTCTGCGGCCCCGTAACGACGGCGCGTCCGAACAAGGCCGGCTCGATGGGGTTATGCCCACCGATCGGCACGAGGGAGCCCCCCATGAAAACGACCGGGATGGCGGCAAAAAAGCGCATCAACACCCCGGTTTGCGCCAACAGGAACACCTGAGTACCCGGAGCTACCGTCGATGCGTCGTCGCCGACCTGCCCCGCGAGCCCCGCCTCAGCGATCAACGCCGCGACCGCCGTTGCCCGCTCGGGATGACGGGGCACCAGCACCAGCAGGGCGTCCGGCATATCGATCAGCACCTGCCGATGCGCCGCCAGCACGACCGCTTCTTCCCCTGGATGGGTACTGGCCGCCAGCCAGACGAATCGCTCGCCAGCACACCAAGGCACCGTGGTCGGCAAGGCCACATCGTATTTGATATTGCCGCAATCCTGAATCACCGTATCGGCGGATGAGGCACCCAACGCCTCGAAGCACGCCCGGTCGGCCTCAGACTGTGCACAGATGAGACGAATGCAGGACAGCGTATCGCGCAACAGGTGCCCGCCCCACCGACGGTAGCGGGAAAAAGAGCGGTCCGACAACCGCGCATTGACCAGTGCCACCGGCACGTTCTGCGCCCGGGCGGCCCGCAGCCAGTTCGGCCAGAGCTCGGTTTCCATCACGACCAGCAACTTGGGGCGCAACCGTCGGAACACGAGATACTGGACGAAAGCATAATCGAACGGCGCGTAGAAATGAGGCACCCCGAGCTCCCGTGCAGCACGCGCACCGGTTTCTGTCGTCGTGCTGAGAATCAGCGGGCAGTCCGGCCAGTCCTCCCGCAATGCCGCGATCAACGGACGGGCGGCACGCACTTCGCCGAGCGACACGGCATGCAGCCAGATTGCACCGGTCGGCAATTCGGACGACAGGCGCCCCCATTGCGCCAACCAGATTCGATGCTGAGCAGGCGCCCTGATCGCCCGCCTCAGCGAATCGACGAACAGCCACGGAAACGCCAGCCACAGCGCGATGCGATAGACCCAGCCAGCCATGCCTCGTCCCTTGTCCAGAAGTGCGGGCATTATGCCTCAGAACCGACCCACCGATGCAGCGAACCGACGCAGATCGACCGCGCAAACGCACGCCCAAACGTCACGAAATCGCTTTAGAATACCCGCCCATGGAACGCACCCCGAATCTGCCTGCTGCCGCGTCACTCACTGCCTTTGCACTGAGCCTGCCCCTGCGTGCACTGGCCGCGCTACCGCAAAGCGCCCGACTTGGCCTGGGGCGGTTCGTGGGGCGCAGTGTCGGTCGTTGGCTCCGCAAGCGCCGCGCCGTCATGCAGGCCAATCTCCGTTGTGCGTTTCCGGCGCAGGACGATGTCTGGCGGGAAAACGTGCTCAACCGGCATTTCGAGCGGTTGGGCGAAGATGCGCTCGAATCGATTTGGGGTTGGTACGGCCGAACCGACACCCCGCCACCGCACACCGTGATTGGCGCCGAACACATCGAGGCGGCCCTTGCACGCGACCAGGGCGTGATCCTCAATGCGGGCCACTTCACGCAGGGTGAAATCTCCGTCTATCTGGCCGCACGCCGCTGGCCCGTGCACGCCGTGTATCGCCCCAACGACAACCCCGCCATCGACGAGCTCATCAATCGGGGTCGCCGCCGCCATCTGGCGGGCATGATCGACCGGGAGAATACCCGCGGCATGATCCGCACGCTCAGGCAGGGCGGCATCATCTGGACGGCGGCCGATCAGAGCTACCACGGCAGGCAGAGCGCCTTCATTCCGTTTTTCGGCACGCGCTGCGCCACCAATATCGCCGTACCGGTACTCGCCCGCATGGGCAATGCCGTCGTGCTGCCCTACTACGTGCGGCGCACGGCCGGCGAGTACACGGTGATCATCCAGCCGCCGCTGGAAGGCTTGCCCAGCGGCGACGATGCGGCAGACACCGCGCGACTGGTCGAACGGCTGGAAGCGGAGATCCGCCAAGAGCCGTCCGGCTACCTCTGGGGGCACCGGCGATACAAGGATGTCGCGCCCGGAGAGGCATCGCCCTACGAATCCGGCAAAAAGCCCTAACCCTTCGACGGGCGGGGGGAGCGCCTCAGTGCGTTGATCTCGCGGTGGATCGGTCCAGGGTCGAAGACCGTGCGGGCTCTCGCCAGACACCGCTGCCCGACCGCATCGCAGTACTGAGGATCGCTCATCAGCCGCGCCAGCGCCGCCGAGATTTCCTCGGCCGTCGGCTCGACCAACACCCCGGCATCGCCCAGCACCTCCGGCAAGCCGCCACGCCGGGAAGCGATCACGGCACACCCCGCCGCCATGCCCTCAAGCGCCGTCCGCCCGAAGGGTTCCTCCCAGGTCGAGGGTACGACCGCGATACGTGCCCGCCGGAACAGTTCGACCACTTCGGCGAACGGCCGGTAGCCCGGCATTTCGATTTGCGGGTGCGCCGTCCCCAATTCCTCGAGTAGCTCCTTCTCGTAGGGATACTGGAGCCCCTTCTGTCCAAAATACCGGGCACCGATGATCCGTGCGCGCCAGTCCGGATGGTTGGGCAATGTCGATTTCAGGGCCTGCAACAACGGCACAATGCCCTTTTCCGGAATGAATCGACCGACGAACACAATCTCGTTGTCCTTCGGCGCCGTTGGCGCAAACTCAGCCAGATTCAGCGTGTTGTAGCCGATATGCACCTTCGCGCAGAGCGCATCCGGGAGGCCTGCGCAAAAACGCTGGCGAATGTATTCGCTGACGCACACCACATAATCGGCGCGCTTGAGAATCTTCAAGCGATCCGCCTGGGTCTTGAGTCCACCGACCAGGTGCGGATCGTTATGCAGGTACAACGCCAGCCCGATGGGCAAGTCCGAAAGCCGGTGGAACAGCACGCCCCGGTTGTGCAGCTCTAGTCGATCCAGCTGCAGGGCTCGAACGGCCTGACGGATGGCGCGTTCGTACCGGCGGTTGTGCGGACCGATCGGCCACCAGGGCAGCCGGAGCGGATGGATGACGCCATCGACCAGCGGCGCGCCCGCCGCAATGGCATTCGGGCCACCCAGAATCAGGATGTCGTCGTGATCGTCCGCCAACTGCTCGGCAATCGTCAATGAAATGGACGTGGCATCGTTGACGGAAAATCCCTCGCGATAGGACAGAACCAGCGCCGTACGGCAGTGTCGCCCCGCGTTCATTCGCTCAACCCCACGCATCGCTCCTTTTCATCCATTGCCAAAAACACCCGTCGACTAAACCGCTGCCGACGCACCAATTGAACCCCCCGCGGCATACGGCACCCGCGCCCGCGCGATCGCCCAGGCGATGCCGGTCCAGATCACCGCCGCGGTCCAGCCGTTGAAATACTCCATCGAACTCTGGAAGGGCCAGAAGGTCGTCAACAACAGCGCCGCGCCGAAATAGGCGAACATCGGCTGATTCGACCGGCGTGCACCCTGCGCCACGGCCACGAAAAGCAGAATCACCAATGCCGAGAACGCGAGGAACGAGAAAATCCCGCCTTCGGCCAGCATCCCCGTGTAGAAGTTATGCGGATGCAGCACGCAGCCGTCGAAACCCATGGCGTTGTACCGGGCATGGTTCGCCGGCATCTGCGTATCACAATAGGCCTTGAACTCGCGGGCACCGACCCCTGTCCAGGGGTGCGCCCGGAACTCTTCAAGCCCCGTGAGGAAATTCAGGCCATAGACCGTCTCGTCAAGGTGCGTGATCGTATGGATCGTGGAGTCCACGCTGCGGGCCACCATTTCCTTCTGGGTCGCGCCCACACCGACCACCAGCACCAACCCGAGCACGGCCAGCCCCAGCAGGCGAAGGCGCCAGCGCCGGTAGTGCACGAGGATGCCGAGGAACACCAGGCCGGAACCGAGCAACAGGGTCAGGAAGGCCGCCCGCTCGCCGGTGAGAAACAAAAACAGCACGCCGATCGCCGAGGTGATTGCCGCCGCAATCAGCGCACGCCCCTCACCACGCCGAAGAGCGACGAACCAGACCAACGCGAGAGAAATGAACCAGATGCGGGTCGTGAACGTCCCCACCAGCGAGTGCGCGAACGGGCCGGTCAGGCGAAAAGCCTCCGGCCGCGGGTGGCCGAAGATATCCGTCCCCGTGACGTACTGAAGCACCGTGTCGAGAATGATGAAGGCCGTGACCGCGAGCATGGCCCGCTCGAACAGGCCGAGGGCATCCGGACGCCGCGTAAAGAGCCAGATCAGGGTGGCGGCGAACACCGGCCAACGAAACGCGAGCAACGCCTGCGAAGCAGAGTAGCCCGGGTTGACGGAGAACGGGGCCAGCACCAGCAGGATCAACGAAAGGGCCGCCGCCGCATAGACCCACCCCTCGGCCAGCCAGCGGAAATTCTGGCGGCGATAGCCCAGATACAGTCCGATCAGCACTGTGACGCCAACGGCGATTTCCGCCGGCACGCGCTTGAACAGCACCAGGATCGGCAACAGCATGACCCCCCACATCAGCCAGCGATTCATTTTTGCGCCTTGCGGGGGCAGGCCACCGGCCGCGTTCGTCGTCATGACAGCTCCTTTGTCGGGGATGGTACGGATGCGGTCGTCGCTTCCGTCGGTTGATCCAGCTTCAGCCGGGCACGTTCCTCGGCCTCGAATTTCTTGGCCTCGATCAGAAACGAGTAATAGGCGCTCGCCATGGCCTGGATCAGGCCGCGACGACCGGAAAGAAACGCCCGGCGCAGCAGGTAGTTCTTCAGAAAGCGCAACGGGAAGATTGTCACGAGCTTCAGGGCCGAGTGCCGTTTGCCGCGCGCCGCATCGAGCTCGGCACGCATCGTCGAGTACCGGTTGATCTTCTCGGTCCGCAGGCTGACCGACTCCACACCGAAATGCTCGACCCAGCCCGGCAGCGTGACGATACGTCCGCCCGGATCGAGCTGGATCGACTCATGGACGATCTGCTCGGAAAGGAAGCGTCCCCGTTCGCGCCGGAACAGGCGCACCCGGGTGATGGCCCGCGTCGCCTTGGATGCCGGCACCCCAATGAACCAATCCCGAAACCGCACCAGTCCCCCGGTCACCGCCGAATCGTCTTCCGTCACCAAACGGATGATCCCGGCGCGCAGTTCGTCATCGATCACCTCGTCACCATCGAGATTCAGCACCCAGGGCTGGGTGCACTGCGCCAGGGCCACCTGCTTCTGCTCGCCATAGCCCAGAAAGTCCTGATGGATGATTCGTGCGTGATAGCGGGCTGCGATGGCCAGCGTCTCATCGGTGGAGCCCGAGTCGACCACGACGATCTCCGCAAAATCGGCGACCGGCGCCAGAACCTGGTCCAGCCAGCGACCGCAATTCTTGGTGATGAGAAACACACTGATGGGCACCGGCGATGGCGATGCAAGGTGGTGAGTCATACGCGATACCGTCCTCGGGTAATGGTCAACCAGAACTCAAATCGATTCATCTGCCCCAGCATCGACAGCCGCGGCAGCCGAAGCGGATCGACATCGGCCCAGGGCAGAATGCGCTTCTTCGTCGTCACGGCCGTCGTGAATCCCGCCTGCCGAACCATGTCGACATGTCGGTCGGCCAGCTTGCCATAGGGGTAGGCGAAACTCAGGCAATCCTGCCCGGTCAACGCCTGCACGGCCGTGCGAGACTGCCGGATCTCCCGTTCGGCTACCGCATTGTCCGTCGACGGCAAGTGAACGTGGGTGAGGGTATGCGCGCCGAACTCGATCCCGCCCGCCGCCATCTCGCGGATCATCGCCGGCGTCAGCGGATCGATGCCCGACATCTCCGGCGCCAGATAGATCGTCGCCGGCGCCCCATACCTCTGCAGAATCGGCCAGGCCTGCCGGTAGTTATCGGCGTAGCCATCGTCGAAGGTCACCGCCACCATATGGTCGCGATCGGTCGCGGCAGCCATCTGCGACACCGTCACGAACCGGGCACCATGTCGCGCCAGCCAGTCAATCTGTGCGGCGAATTGCGTCGGTGTGGTCACAATTCCCTCACCCCGCCCCGTAGCCGTCTCCATCGGACGGATGCTGTGGTACATGAGGATGCGGGGGATGCGCAGGGAACGTGCCGGACGCCACAGATTGTAGCGTGCAGCCAGGGCGGCCAGCAGCAGGCCAAGCCCAACCCCCGCCACGACGGCGACCCACATCATCAACGACCAGGAACTCAGTACGCTTCGGCGCGCGGCTTGTGCCCGAACCAGCGTTTGAGACGCGCCGAAAGCCCATGTCGCCACTGACTGCGCCGCACGGCTGCTTCATCGACGACCCAGTTGAGCTGAATACTCCGTCGCTGGCCGACGAACGGCTTGTGGCCATGCCAGGCATTTTCCGTATTCACGAACGCCAGCAGCGTGCCCGCATCCGGCGGCACCTCGTCGAACCAGTCATCGAGATTGTCGGAACGCAGCAGCCGCAACCGACCATCGGGGCTATTCCATCCGGAATTGAGATACAGCAATACGGTGACGATCTTGCTGCGCGAGTCCGTGTGCACCCGACCGTCCTGCTCGCCGCTGTAACCGCGGATCGTCATCGTGGTGGGCTTGCCGGTGAGGTCCAGGCCCAGTTTTTCGGAAAAGGCTTGAGCAACCGCCTCGCTCTCCAGGTATTCGACCAACTGGGCGAAACTGGGCCCGCTGCGCAGCTCGCTCATGGGAAAACTGCCGCGTTTGGGCACGTCCGGGAAGTCCTTGTCGATGTCCGCCATGACCGATTCGGGCAGGAAATCCCGCACCACCACGTGGGGGAAGGGCTCACGAACGAGCGGCGCATTGGCCAGGGCATCGAGATTGACCAAACGTTCTGCTGCCATCAACTGATCCTCGGTACGGATGGGAAACTACCGCCCAGTGTATCATGAGCCCCCGAACACGAACCCGTCGATCGGACGGACGTCCGTTCCATCGCAACGTCACCGAGAGTTTTATGCGCATCGCCCTGATCATGGTCAGCAAAGGCTACGGCGGCCTTGAACGCCATCTCGTCGACCTGGCCAACACCCTCTGTGCCCAGCATACGGTTGCCGTGTTCGCCGACGTCAGCTTTGCCGACCGCCTGGCTTCGACCATCCAGTTCATCCCGCTGCCTGCAGGTACATGGCGTTACAATCCGTGGGCGCTGTGGCGACTGAAGCGGCAACTCGATGCGTTCCGACCAGACGTCCTCCACGCCCAGGCAAACAAGGCCGCCCGCATGGTTCGACTGTGCGGTGCGCGGGCACCGGTCAACGTCGCCACCATCCACAACCTGAAAAACGACATATCGCCGTTTCACGGGTACGACGGCGTCATCGCCGTTTCTCAGGCCGCGGCAGACCGCCTCCGCCACCCGAACATCGCCGTCATCCCGAACGGTATCGCGCCGCCGATACCACCAAGCCTATCGGAGATCGCTGCTTGCCGCGCCCAATGGTGTCCGGCCGACGAGCCGATGACTCTTTCGGTCGGACGCCTCGTTGCGGCAAAAGGGTTCGACATCCTCCTCGAAGCTTGGCGGGATCTGCCAGGCAGGCTCGTGATCGTCGGCTCGGGGCCAGACGAAACCGCGCTCAAGGCACAGCATGCCGCGCTGGGGCTGGGTGATCGCGTGGTATTCGCCGGCTACCGGCCCGACGTGCCACTACTGATGGCGGCCGCCGATCTGCTGGTTATCGCCTCGCGGCGCGAAGGATTTCCGTATGTGCTGATCGAGGCCTTGCATACGGGCGTGCCGATCGTGGCCACGGCAATCCCCGGGGCGGCGGACTACCTGCCCGCGGACAAGGTCGTCCCTTGCGGCGCCCCGGATCCGCTGCATACCGCACTGGCACAAGCGCTCGATCATCGGGACATACTACGCGAGGCCTATCAACCCTGGTTTGCCCGTGCCCGTGCCGAGTTGACCCTCGACCACATGGCCCAACGCACGCTCGACTTCTATCGACAGCTGTCCGCCCTGAAAGCGGAAAGCCGATAGACGACGCCTGACTGAGGCGCGCTAGCCCTCCATCCGTGGCGATCGCCACAGCGCCTCGTAGACTGCCAACGTCTGATCCTGCATGGCCTGGAGCGTGAACGGACGTTCGGCGGGCACGGCAGGCGCACCCTGACCATGCCATTGGCGCAGGATTTTCACGGCGGCCGACACATCGCCCAGCGGAATGGCGCCCGAGGGGTACATGGCGGACAACTGCTCCCCGACACCGCCATGGGCGTAACCCAACACCGGTCGTCCCAGCGTCAAGGCTTCCAGGCTGACGCGACCGAACGCTTCGGGATCCGTGGACAGCGACAGAACCACATCGCTGATGGCCATGATCTCCCGCAAATCGCTCCGCTGTCCGACCAGGGTGATATCACCCGCCAGTCCACGCTGCGCGATCGCCTGCTCGAGCTCACTCAGAAACCGGCGCTTGCGGGGATGCGCCCCGCCCACGATCAATCCATGGACCGGCACGCCAGCCGCCTTCAACCGCGTGACGATATCCAGCAGATCGAGCTGCCCTTTCCAGCGCGTGATCCGCCCCGGCAAAGTCAACACCCAGCGATCACGGGTCTGTGGGAACTGTGCCTCCCAGGCCGCAAGCCAGGCAGCATCGGGGCGATAGCCCGCCGGGAACGCCACCGGATCGACACCCCGGTAGATCCGCCGGACATTCGCCATCCCCACCCACGGATAATTGCGTCGAATGTAGTCCACGATCATCTCCGAGACGGCGATCACGCGCTCGCCCCGCAGCATGACGGCGCTATAGGCATTGACCGAATAGGGACC
The DNA here is from genome assembly GCF_001663815.1 of Halothiobacillus diazotrophicus. Classification (NCBI taxonomy): domain Bacteria; kingdom Pseudomonadati; phylum Pseudomonadota; class Gammaproteobacteria; order Chromatiales; family Halothiobacillaceae; genus Halothiobacillus; species Halothiobacillus diazotrophicus. Next base: position 2,240,895 of record NZ_CP016027.1, on the reverse strand, counting down.
ATGCACGGTCGTGATCAGGCGAGGACGCGTGGCTGGATCCATCCGTCGCCAGGCAAGCCATCCCACCCACGCGGGCATCCGCGAACGCAGGTGCACGATATCCACGCCCTGAGCCACGAAGAGTCGCCGCAGGGTTCGAACATGACGCAAGGTCCACAGAGATTTTTTTCCGATCGGCAGGGTAATGTGCCGAACGCCCAATGCTTCGAGTTCCGCGACCATGCGGCCGCCGCCCGAGACCACGATCGGCCGATGCCCGGCAGCGAGCAGTGCCGCGGCGATTTCCACGGTACCGCGCTCGACCCCACCGCTTTCGAGCTCAGGCACCAATTGCATCACCGTCAATCGCTTGGAAGGCACAGCAACCGGCTCCGACATTGCCCGAGCCCTGTCGGGCGTCGCGTCAGGGGCGCATTGATCGGAGTTGGGCAAATCGGACATGGGGCGTACACTACGGAAATTTGGCGGGCCGCACGATTATACGCACTCCCGCCGGAACACCATGTGCCAGAAGACACCAAAGGCCGATTCGCCCATGACCGACACCACCGCCCACGACGCCGTCCTCGGCAGCCTCGAAGCCGCCTTCAAGAACGCGGAGCAACGGGAAGTTCCCTATCGACACTGGCGATTGAGCCACTTGTTCCCGGAGTCGGTGGCCAGTTCGATCAGCGATCTGCCCTTCGAACCGCCGGTCATCGATGACACGGGCGGGCGACGCGAGACCCATAACGCGTCTCGGCGCTTCTTCGATCAGGATGCCATCGCCCGTTTCCCAACCTGTCGCAGCATCGCGGAAGCCTTCCAGTCCCCCACACTCATCGATACCATCCAGCAACGTTGCGGACTGAAATTGGCCGGCACCAACCTGCGCATCGAATATGCACTGGACACCCGAGGCTTCTGGCTCGAGCCGCATACGGATCTGGGCGTGAAAAAATTCACCATGCTGGCTTATGTCGCCCAGGATCCCGAGCACGCGCAATGGGGCACCGACATTTATTACAGCAAGGAACGGCATGCCGAGCAGGTGCCGGCCACCTTCAATACCGCCATGATCTTCGTCCCGGCCGATAACACCTGGCACGGTTTCGAACCACGTCCGATCAACGGCATCCGCCGCACGCTGATCATCAACTACGTGGCACCGGAATGGCGGAATCGACACGAACTGGCTTTCCCGAACGATCCCATTCCGGTCATCTAAGGCAACGAACAACACCCCCAACCCCGCATGACACCAGAGACACAACGTCACGTCTGGCTGCTGACTCAAGGCGCCGTCGGGCTCCAGAACCAGGCCATCGGACTCGCCGAACACATCGGCTGGCCCTACGCACTCAAGAAGGTGAACCTCGTGAAGCCCTGGCGCTGGCTGCCCGGCCACTGGGTGCCCGCCGCACATACCCGGCTCACCGAGGACTCGGACATCCTTGCCCCAGAGTGGCCGGACCTCGTCATCTCCTGCGGACGTCTCGGCGCGGCTGCTGCGCTGGGCGTCAAACGCGCCTCCGGGGGCCGGGTATTCAGTGTCCACATCCAGAATCCGCAACTGCCGAACCATCTCGTGGACCTGATTGTGCCGCCTCGACATGACGCGCTGAGCGGATCCAATGTCGTTCCCACGCGCGGCGCGCTCCACCATGTCACCCCGGAAAAAATGGATCACGCGCTCGCAACGCAGCTGAACAGTCACCCGGATTTGGCACGCATCAAGGGGCAACGTCCCATCATCGGCGTCCTGATCGGCGGGAGCAATGCGACGGCCACACTCACGCCGGAAAAAAGCCGGCAATTGATGTCCTCGTTGGTAGATGCGGCGGCAACGCAGGAGGCGCTGCTCTGGATCACCGCGTCACGCAGAACCGGGGCAGACAACATCAGGGCGATGGAGTCCGTCCTGGCGGGAACCGGCCACTGGTTCTGGGATAATCAGGGACCCAATCCGTACATGGCCATTCTGGGGAGTGCGGACTATCTGGTGGTCACGGGGGATTCCGTGTCGATGGTGTCCGAAGCCGCCTCGACGGGAAAACCCGTCTACACCCTGGACTTCGATGGTTATTCGGGACGACTGAATCAATTCCACGAAATGCTGCGCGCGGAGGGAGTGACGCGCCCGTTTACGGGTGAACTGGCTGACTGGACCTATGAGCCCGTCAACGATACGCCCCAGGTAGCCCAGATCGTACGCACCCGCTTCGATGAGCACCTCGCCAACATCGTAGCGGCCGACGGCTCATCCGTGACCACTTCCTGAAGAAGGGATGGGCAGCCGGCTTAGGCGGTGTTTAGTCAACGCCATCGTCCGCTGACACATCGCGCCGCATCAGTTTGCGGATCACGATATATACCCCCACATGGAGAAATAGGGTCACCAGGACGACGGCTGCGACGATCGCAGCCATGACCGGATTATTCTGAATCAGGGACCACACGCTGCTCAGTCGATCAGTCGATAAACCGTACTGCAGTAAATGCAGCGGGCCGTATCACCGACGGACTCGAGATGGATATACACGCGCGGGTGCGCATTCCAAAGCATCTCGTCACCCTGGGGGCAGAAAACCGGTAGATCCTTCTTGGTGACCGTGACCTCATTCACAGAACTGGGCGTCTTGTAGTCCTGAGGATGCGCCGCCGTATCCGGGTTCATACCCGCACCTCCGTGAAATCGAGCCAGGAATTGAATTCCGCATCGAAGCGACCGTGAACGAGATCGAAGTACGCAGACTGCAACCGCTCCGTGATCGGGCCACGGGAACCGCTGCCGATCGGACGATTGTCGACTTCCCGAATCGGGGTGACTTCTGCAGCGGTACCCGTGAAGAATGCCTCGTCGGCGATATAGACTTCATCACGCGTGATTCGCTTCTCGATCACCTCATAACCGAACCGCTTGGCCAAAGTAATGATGGTGCGACGGGTGATCCCGTCCAATGCTGCCGTGAGATCAGGTGTATAAAGTACGCCATCCCGGACCAGGAAGATGTTCTCGCCAGACCCCTCGGCAACGAAACCCTGCGTATCCAGCAACATCGCCTCGTCATATCCATCGATCGTCGCTTCGCGCAGCGCCATCATCGAGTTCATGTACGCGCCCGTAGCCTTCGCCTTGCACATTGTGACATTAACGTGGTGACGCGAGTAGCTGGAGGTCTTGATTCGGATCCCCTTTTGCATGTTTTCAGCGCCCAGGTACGCACCCCACTCCCAGGCGGCAACCACGACATGGACATTCAGATTGTCCGCACGCAGCCCCATCCCTTCGGAACCGTAGAACACCAGGGGACGCATGTAGGCGCTATGGAGCTGATTCTCCCGAATGACCTGACGATGCGCATCATTGATGACGCTCTCAGAATAGGGCATCGGCATGCCGAGAATACGCGCCGAATTGAATAGACGCCGGGTATGATCCTCTAGACGGAAAATGGCGGTTCCCCGGTCTGTCTTGTACGCGCGAACACCCTCGAAGCAACCCATGCCATAGTGCAAGCTATGCGTCAGCACATGCGTTTGAGCCTGGCGCCACGCTACCATCTCCCCATCTAACCAGATAAACCCGTCCCGATCTTCCATCGACATCGTAAAGCCTCACAACTCACCAGATTAATGGCCGAACCCACATGGATCCGGCAACAATATTTTATTTAATTAACCGCCACTCGACCGAATTCAATCGCACATGGAACGCATTCGCGCGCCCTTGCTCGAAGATCCGGGAGCCCCCGACTCGAATGGCAAATTTTAGGAATGATACACCAGGCCAGAGCGGCTCACCTGCAAAACACCCGCGCAATGATTGCGTATCATCCCCCTCCGATCGCATGCACAATTTCGACCCGGTCATTGGCAGCGAGTTTCGTCTCGCCAAAAAGACGACGGGGCAATATCTCACCGTTCAATTCGACCGCCAAACGCATATCGAGCATTTCGAGCAGCCTGAGCAGATCCTGCACATTCAGGCCATCCGAAATCTCCCGCACCTCACCATTGATAAAAACCGTCATCACTGCGTTCGTCTTTTATTTAAATGAAAATCCCGCCCCGAACGCGTCAGGGCGGGATCCTGAAAACCTACTTATTTTAATATTAAGGCTTGGTGGACTTCATCGCCCCCAGCGAGAAGGCGTTCTTTATTTTGACGTATTTCTTGTCGCCGATACCCTTGACAGACTTGAGCTCGTCCAGCGACTTGAAACCATGATGCGCCTGACGGTAGGCAACAATGGCACCAGCCAGCTTCGGACCGATCCCCTTGACCGATTCCAGTTGCGTGACTGTCGCCGTATTCAGATTCACCTTGTCCATGGCATAAGCCATACTGCCGGCGCCGAGCGCAAAGATAAGAACAAGCGACTTGATCCACATATTCATGCCAATACTCCTTTCAGCAAAACTCTTGTCAATCCACACAAGATCTCTTTCGCCTCAACCGCATCTGAAACAGAAGAGGCGGATGAGATCTCGGTCAGGATAACGAGAAAAGCAGTTTAAGATCAACCCATAAAGCACAACCCCCCCCGAGATCCTCGGGGGGGGTTGTTGAATTGGGTGCCTGGCATTGACCTACTTTCACATGGGGAAACCCCACACTATCATCGGCGATGCAGCGTTTCACTTCTGTGTTCGGGATGGGAACAGGTGGTTCCACTGCTCTATGGATACCAGGCGAAGAGGGTAGCTTAGGGCTCTGGGCCCCAAGCTGTGAAGTGAATGCATTCTGAGTACATTGATCTCATGTCGCAAGCTGTTTTGGCGTTATATGGTCAAGCCTCACGGGTCATTAGTACTGGTTAGCTGCACGCATTACTGCGCTTCCACACCCAGCCTATCAACGTTGTGGTCTTCAACGGCCCTTCAGGGGACTCAAGGTCCCAGCGAGATCTCATCTTGGGGTGGGCTTCCCGCTTAGATGCTTTCAGCGGTTATCCCGTCCACACTTAGCTACCCGGCAGTGCCACTGGCGTGACAACCGGAACACCAGAGGTGTGTCCATCTCGGTCCTCTCGTACTAAAGACAGCTCCCCTCAAATCTCGAACGCCCACGGCAGATAGGGACCGAACTGTCTCACGACGTTCTGAACCCAGCTCGCGTACCACTTTAAATGGCGAACAGCCATACCCTTGGGACCTGCTTCAGCCCCAGGATGTGATGAGCCGACATCGAGGTGCCAAACACTGCCGTCGATATGGACTCTTGGGCAGTATCAGCCTGTTATCCCCGGAGTACCTTTTATCCGTTGAGCGATGGCCCTTCCATACAGAACCACCGGATCACTAGAACCGTCTTTCGACCCTGCTCGACGTGTCTGTCTCGCAGTCAAGCTGGCTTATGCTCTTACACTAACCGCACGATTTCCGACCGTGCTTAGCCAACCTTCGTGCTCCTCTGTTACGCTTTCGGAGGAGACCGCCCCAGTCAAACTACCCACCATACACTGTCCCCGATCCGGATAACGGACCTGGGTTAGAACACCGAACATGCCAGGGTGGTATTTCAAGGTTGGCTCCACCCGAACTGGCGTCCGGGTTTCAATGCCTCCCACCTATCCTACACAAGCAGGTTCAATGTTCAGTGCAAAGCTATAGTAAAGGTTCACGGGGTCTTTCCGTCTAGCCGCGGGTACACTGCATCTTCACAGCGATTTCAATTTCACTGAGTCTCGGGTGGAGACAGCGCCGCCATCGTTACGCCATTCGTGCGGGTCGGAACTTACCCGACAAGGAATTTCGCTACCTTAGGACCGTTATAGTTACGGCCGCCGTTTACCGGGGCTTCGATCAAGAGCTTCGCTTGCGCTGACCCCATCAATTAACCTTCCGGCACCGGGCAGGCGTCACACCCTATACGTCCTCTTTCGAGTTTGCAGAGTGCTGTGTTTTTGTTAAACAGTCGCAGCGGCCTGGTCACTGCAACCCCCTTCAGCTCCACGAGCAAGTCGCTTCACTTACCGAGGGCGCACCTTCTCCCGAAGTTACGGTGCTATTTTGCCTAGTTCCTTCACCCGAGTTCTCTCAACGCCTTGGTCTTCTCGACCTGTCCACCTGTGTCGGTTTCGGGTACGGTCGCTCATTATCTGAAGCTTAGAGGCTTTTCCTGGAAGCTTGGTATCAATCACTTCATCTCCGTAGAGACTCGTTATCACGCCTCAGCATTAACCCCCCGGATTTGCCTAAGGGATCTGCCTACACGCTTGAACCGGGACAACCATCGCCCGGCTGACCTAACCTTCTCCGTCCCCCCATCGCAATAATGAACGGTGCAGGAATATTAACCTGCTTCCCATCGACTACGCTTCTCAGCCTCGCCTTAGGGGCCGACTCACCCTGCGCCGATTGACGTTGCGCAGGAAACCTTGGACTTTCGGCGTGCGTGGTTTTCACACGCATTATCGTTACTTATGTCAGCATTCGCACTTCCGATACCTCCAGCAGACCTCACAGTCCACCTTCAACGGCCTACGGAACGCTCCTCTACCATGCCTTACGGCATCCGCAGCTTCGGTACTGTGCTTAGCCCCGTTAAATCTTCCGCGCAGGCCGACTTGACTAGTGAGCTATTACGCTTTCTTTAAAGGGTGGCTGCTTCTAAGCCAACCTCCTAGCTGTCTATGCCTTCCCACATCGTTTCCCACTTAGCACAGATTTGGGGACCTTAGCTGGCGGTCTGGGTTGTTTCCCTCTTGACCATGGACGTTAGCACCCACGGTCTGTCTCCCATGATTGCACTTCTCGGTATTCGGAGTTTGCCATGGTTTGGTAAGTCGGGATGACCCCCTAGCCATAACAGTGCTCTACCCCGAGAGTGAGACATGAGGCGCTACCTAAATAGCTTTCGAGGAGAACCAGCTATCTCCGGGCTTGATTAGCCTTTCACTCCGATCCACAGCTCATCCCCTAATTTTTCAACATTAGTGGGTTCGGACCTCCAGTTGGTTTTACCCAACCTTCATCCTGGCCATGGATAGATCGCTCCGGTTTCGGGTCTAATGACCGCGACTATCGCCCTATTCAGACTCGGTTTCCCTACGCCTCCCCTAATCGGTTAAGCTTGCCACGATCATTAAGTCGCTGACCCATTATACAAAAGGTACGCAGTCACAGAACGAATCTGCTCCTACTGCTTGTACGCACACGGTTTCAGGTTCTATTTCACTCCCCTCGCCGGGGTTCTTTTCGCCTTTCCCTCACGGTACTGGTTCACTATCGGTCGGTAAGTAGTATTTAGCCTTGGAGGATGGTCCCCCCATATTCAGACAGGATTTCACGTGTCCCGCCCTACTCGTCATCATGATTGAGGCTTTTCGTATACGAGGCTATCACTCTGTATCGCCGGACTTTCCAGACCGTTCTACTAAACGTTCAATCACTTCAGGGCTAGTCCCCGTTCGCTCGCCGCTACTTGGGGAATCTCGGTTGATTTCTTTTCCTGCAGCTACTTAGATGTTTCAGTTCGCCGCGTTCGCTTCCCAAGACCTATATATTCAGTCAAGGGATGACCTTTCGGCCGGGTTTCCCCATTCGGACATCTCCGGATCAAAGCGTATTGCCAGCTCCCCGGAGCTTTTCGCAGGCTGTCACGTCCTTCGTCGCCTCTTACCGCCTAGGCATCCACCGTGTGCGCTTATTCACTTGACCATATAACCCAAAACAGCTTGTTTCCAATCTGCCTGAGCCTATGGCTCGCTGACATAAGATGCAATGTACTCATCGCAAGTGCGCCACCCTGTCGCCAGGATGACGCACTTACTTTGCATTCACTTCGTGTTGTTAAAGATCGATGATTGTCTGACCATTTGCCAGAGATCAAAACACAGCCCTAAGGCTGATGCTCTGATCTATGGCTTGCTTTTCCGGCCTAGCCTATAAGGTTTGGTGGAGCCAAGGAGGATCGAACTCCTGACCTCCTGCGTGCAAAGCAGGCGCTCTCCCAGCTGAGCTATGGCCCCTTGTCTTAATTCAGTCAGCTTGCTGACCTTTTGTGCAGGTCAAGGCGAAAGCTTGCGCTGTGTGCCTTCTGCACACAAGCAAGGTTTTAACGCCGAGATGCGCAAAAGTGGTGGGTCTGGGTGGATTTGAACCACCGACCTCACCCTTATCAGGGGTGCGCTCTAACCAACTGAGCTACAGACCCTAAGCTCGTCCAATCGTTTCTTTCAAGATGATTTGTGTTGGATGCTTGCGTGTCGGGTGATCATCTCTTAAAGGAGGTGATCCAGCCGCAGGTTCCCCTACGGCTACCTTGTTACGACTTCACCCCAGTCATCGGCCACACCGTGGCAAGCGCCCTCCCGAAGGTTAAGCTACCTGCTTCTGGTGCAACAAACTCCCATGGTGTGACGGGCGGTGTGTACAAGGCCCGGGAACGTATTCACCGTGGCAATGCTGA